>NZ_BAAARY010000001.1:0-629858 GCF_039532605.1 Pilimelia columellifera subsp. columellifera | reverse complement strand
TGGGGCAGGTCTGTGTCAGTCAGCAAGTAGCTGTCCACCGACCAGGGCTCGTTCGCCCCGTCACCACCCTCGTAGATGAACACCACGAAGTTCGCACCGGCGCCCTCTTGGACCAGGTTCCGCTCATCGGTTCCTGTAACCCGCATGAGGTAAGGGTAGGGCCGCTGGACCACCCCTCGCCGGAGGTGTGGCGTGACTGGACCGCGCGCCTCCATGCGGCAGAGTCGTCTGTTCAGCTGGCCTGCCCCTGCATGGAGTGCATACCGACGTTGATCACGCGGCCGGTGTGGTCACGGTAGAAGAACCTCGTCACGCCCCAAGCCTCCTCGGTGACCGGGTGCACGACCTCCACGCCCGCTGAGATCGCCCGCTCGTAGGCTTCGTGGACGCCGTCCACGAAGATCGATACGTCTGGGTTTAGCGGTGCGGACGCGTCGCGCGTCATGACGCTGAGTTGGTGTCCCTCACCGTCCCCGAGGGTCACGATCCAGCCGTGGTCCATAAGTACCCGCAGGCCGAGGACCACTGAGTGTCGCGTTACTGCTTCGTCGAGGTCATCACGGGTGCTGACAGTCAGGTTCGGGACCACTCGTGAGATACGCATGTGACCAGTCAACTCCTTGGGCGGCTCACCGCGCCACCAGCGGCATGGGCGGATGGGACCGTGTAGGGGTCCGGCCAATTGGAGCACCGGCGCAGCGTCACTGCTCGACGGTGTCATCCTCGCCGTCGTCGTCTGGGTCATCCTCCATGTAACCGGTCACGGGGTCCAACACGTCGAGGAAGGACCGAATAGCCTCCACGTGCTCCGCTGTCGTGTTTCTGCCGTGATCCGACCGCCGGCTGGTGAACCCATAACCCGGCGCAGGGCCGGTGACTCGGGTGTAGTGATAGGCGCCTGGCTGCGTCGGGTCGTACGCAACGTCGAAGACATCACCGTCTACCGTGAGCCGAAAACAATCTGGGGACGGCTCGGCGTCGCTCGTTTCCATGGCCTCATCCAACCAAAGGGTGGACACTCGTTCCTCGGCACGAGCGGACGCACCTCTCGTCAAGCCAGA
This sequence comes from Pilimelia columellifera subsp. columellifera, assembly GCF_039532605.1. Classification (NCBI taxonomy): domain Bacteria; kingdom Bacillati; phylum Actinomycetota; class Actinomycetes; order Micromonosporales; family Micromonosporaceae; genus Pilimelia; species Pilimelia columellifera. Next base: position 628,797 of record NZ_BAAARY010000001.1, on the reverse strand, counting down.
AGCGGATGACCAAGCTCAACAAGGGCTCGCCGCTGGAGACAATCGCCATCACGGTCAGACACCCGGCTAGGGCGTGTCTCGCGGATCATGGGGTTCGTAGTGGCCAGCACTACCCTCATCGCGCCCGCCGCCACGACCGGCAGGACACCCACCCCGGGAACCTCCATGAACTGGCCGTCAGCGAAGCGGCCCGCGAGTTGCCACGAGACGGCCACCGCCCCCGTCAACGCACCCCGCCGCAGCCGGTCACAACTCTAACCCCCCACCCACCTGAGGGCCTACCCACAACCCTCGGCGTTCGAGTCCAATCCCGCAGGCCGGACAGACGAAGAACCGGCACCCGTGCGCCACAGTCAGCGCTTGGCCCACGGTCTACTCGTCGCCCACAGCAACCAACGTTGACCGACCACACTGGTCTCCCGCGTGCTCCCCACGTGCTCGGATGTCGACCCACCGACAGGCGCCCAGACGGACCAGCGCCCACCAGCACGGATTCCCCACCCACAAACATCGCCCAACCGGGACACGCACACCGCTGCCCGGACCCGGGAACAGCACGGGCAACTCACCCACAACACAATCACAACACGTAACGACGAAGGGCAGGTTTCGCTACTGAACGTCACAGCAAGCGGGGCAAAGCGCGCGACTCCGCCGCTGGCCCCCCGCCAAGGACACACCACGGGCTCTGTTATCCTTACCCGGCGCATGCGCACACGGCCAGGTAGCTCAGTTGGTACGAGCGTCCGACTGAAAATCGGAAGGTCGGCGGTTCGACCCCGCCCCTGGCCACCACGAACCTCGCAGCAACACACCAGCCGCATCGCCAGCAAGAGCATTCTGGGCACGGTGGCCGAGGCGTTGCGCCAGGAACGAGCCGCCCCTGCTCAGTCTCGACAGGAGCGCCCCGGGCGCCGGACCATCTGGTCGTTCCGTGGTAGCCGGCGCACTCCCCATCATCTGTATGTCAGTGGCATCTGGAAACGGGTGGCAATCCGCCAGCCGGGCCGGCTGGCGTTCGGCAACCCATAGGCGGGGACCGCGCCGTCGGCGCGCACGCCAGCCCGGAGCTGGAGCGGCCCTGCGCAGGGACAGGCTCCAGTCGGTCGTTGTCTCATTTGGGCGGTCACTACACGACCTTCGCGTTGCCACAGTGGGACGACGATGCCGATCTTCGGCTCGCCGGCAGTTTGGCGGGGCACCGTCCACGACCGGTTCCGGCTGCGGCACGATCCGATGCGACGGTTCAGCTCGACCCGCAAGAACGAACGATGTCGGGGTTCCCGTGCGCTGCTCGCGGAGCGCGACGTCACCGGAGTCCCGCACTGGAATGCGAGCGCGCTGACGAATCTGGTCCAACCCGGACCTGGGCGGGCGGCGCGACGGCCAGGTGGCGCTGCGACGCGTCAGCGCCTGTCTGGTGGCGCCGCCCTGCGCTGTGGGTCAGCCAGCCTGCCCAGTCACCGGTCGCGCCGGGGCGACACCGGCCGTTGTCCTGCCCGCGGCTCAGAACGGGGCGGGGCCGGCCCCTGCGACCTCGGCGGCGCCGTTGTCGAGCTGACGGATGAGGACTTGTCCCTGCTCTCCGATGTCGAGGGTCAGCGTGATGACGTTGCCGATGTTGCGGGTGAGGGCGGCAGCGGTCAGGTCATCGACGGCGGTGATGTGGCCACCCCAGACTCTGACGGTTCCGTCGGTGCGCGAGCGCAGGTCGACGGTGACGGGCACGGTGGCGCCGTCGGAGAGGATCAGGGAGCCGGTACCTCGGAAGCTAGCCACCGGCTCACGGTAGCGGGGCGTCTGGCCGCCGGGGTGGAGCGGTTCGGCGCGCTGCGTTGGATGCGATCTGTGGTCTGCCCGAAGAGGGCCGATAAACGAACATCTCTCGCCACCAGTTTACCCTGAGTATATGGTTGAAATCACACGGTAACGAAGCAGCTCTTGGAGGTGCCCGTGGAGCAGAACCAGCTGCTGACGGCCCAACTCCTCGAGGCCGCTCCTGACGCCATTCTGCTGGTGGACGAAACGGGTTACATCCAGCTGATCAACGCCCAGGCGGAGCGGCTGTTCGGCTACCGTCGCGACGAGTTGGTCGGCGAGCTGGTCGAGATTCTGGTCCCGGACGCCGCGCGGAGCCAGCACCCGAGCCATCGCCACGAGTACCAGCTCGACGGCCGGCCGCGGCCGATGGGGCATGGCGCTCCGCTGGCAGCCCGGCGCAAGGGCGGCACTGAGTTCCCGGCCGAGATAAGCCTCTCGACGATCGCCACGCCACATGGCCGGATGGTCGCCGCGGCGGTCCGTGACGTCTCCGACCGGCTCGCCCAGGCCCAGGCCCAGGCGTTGCTCGCGTCGATCGTCGAATCTTCGCACGACGCCGTGGTCAGCCGCACCCTCGACGGGACAATTACCAGCTGGAACGCCGCCGCGGAGCGGATCTACGGGTACCCGGCGGCCGAGATCGTCGGCAAGCGGATCTTCGCGATCGTCCCTGATGACCAGCACGACCAGGAGCGGGAGTTGCTGGACCGGATCGCCCGGGGCGAGCGGATCGACCGGCGCCGGATGCGCCGTCGCAACGCCGATGGCCGAATAATGATCGTTTCAGTGAGCATCTCGCCCGTCTACGACCGGCTCGGGCGGATCATCGGCGCCGCCTCGGTCTCCCGCGACCTCACCAAGCAGGAGCTCTCCGAGGCGAAGTTCCAGGGTCTCCTGGAAGCCGCCCCGGACGCGATCGTCGGGGTCGCGGTGGACGGCAGGATCGTGTTGGCCAACGCCCAGGCCGAGGCGCTGCTCGGCTACCGGCGGGACGAGCTGCTCGGACAGCCCGTCGAGACGCTGGTGCCGACCGGCAACCGACCGTCGCACCCTCAGCTGCGGGATCGCTACTTCGCCGACCCGCGCCCCCGTCCGATGGGGCACAACAACAAGCAGCTGTGGGCCCGGCGCAAGGACGGCAGCGAGTTCCCGGCCGAGATCAGCCTCAGCTCGTTCGAGTCCGAGGACGGTCTGCTGGTGTCGGCGTCGATTCGCGACGTGACCGACCGGATCGAGGCGACCGTCGAACGCGAGCGCCTCAAGGCTCAGGCCGAGCGCGAGCGTCTGGAGTCCCGGCTGCAGCAGACCCAGCGGTTGGAGAGTCTGGGGCAGCTCGCCGGTGGGGTCGCCCACGACTTCAACAACCTGCTCGGCGTGATCCTCAACTACGGGGAGTTCATCGCCGAGGAGTTGAACCAGGCGATGGACGAGGGTGATCTGCGGTGGCAGGACGCGCGTCGGGACCTGGAGCAGATCCAGCGGGCGGCGAGGCGGGCGAGCGCCCTCACGCATCAACTGCTGACGTTCGGACGCCGCGAGGTCGTCCGACCGCAGGTGATCTCGTTGAACGCCGCGGTGGAGGAGGTCCAGGCGCTGTTGCGGCGGACGCTGGCCGAGCATGTGGAGCTGAGCACGTCGCTGGGGCACGACCTGTGGCTGGTGCGGGCGGACCCGGGTCAGTTGGAGCAGGTCCTGATGAACCTGGCGGTGAACTCCCGGTACGCGATGCCGTCCGGCGGCCGGCTGGTGATCGAGACCGACAATCTTGAGGTGGACGGGGCGTTCCAGTCCCAGCAGCCGTCTGTCCAGCCGGGCCGTTATGTGCGGCTGCGGGTGACCGACTCCGGCACGGGGATGCCTCCGGAGGTCGCCGCCCACGCGTTCGACCCGTTCTTCACGACCAAGCCCAAGGGCGAGGGGACGGGTTTGGGGCTCGCCACCGTGTACGGGATCATCACGCAGGCCGGCGGCCATGTGTGGCTGCGCTCGGAGACGGCGCGCGGCACGACGGTGACGGCGTTGTTTCCTGTCACCGACGATGCCGCGGAGCCTCCGCCGCCGGCGGTCGCCCGGCCGCGGCGGGGCCGGGGGGAGACGGTGTTGGTCGTCGAGGACGAGCGAGCGCTGGGCGAGGTCACCCGCCGGATCCTGGAGCGCCACAATTACGTGGTGCTGACCACCGACAACGGCCCCGACGCGCTGCGGCTGCTGGAGCAGCCCGACCGGGCGATCGAACTGCTCATCACCGATGTGATCATGCCGACGATGCTGGGGCGGGAGGTCGCCGAGCGGGCGACGGCGCTGCGGCCCGGCCTGCGGGTGATGTTCATGTCCGGGTACGCCGAGCCGGTGCTCACGGCCCAGGGGACGCTGGACGACGGCGTGGTCCTGTTGTCGAAGCCCTTCACCGAGACCGATTTGCTGGCGATGGTCCAGGAAGTGCTTGATCGTCCCGTGGGCTGACCGACATCCGTCGGCCCTGTTCCGAACCAACACCCGTAGAACCGCGTGAGTCTTTGTGTGGACGTCAGCCCAGTTCAGGGCGGTGTCGGCGGCGCGGAAGGCGGGTGACTACATGGGCTTCCACCATGCTCCGCGCGTGGGGCTGTTCGGCGAGCCGCCGGCCACGGGCCAGCACCGGGTCGCCGAGGCGCCCACGTCGGGCCGGCACCGAGTCGGCGAGCCGAACGTGCGTCCGCACCGGCCACGGGTCCCCGTCACGTCGACGCCGCGGGCGAAACGCCGGGCGCCCGCGGCCCCCGCCGCGCCAGCGCCGTCGCGGCCCGTCAACCGCGCCGGCGACCGGATTCTGCTCGTCCTCCTGTTCTGGGCGACGTTGGCCGGCAGCGTCGCGGTGTGGTGGCTCCGCAGCGATCCGGCCGACCTGCTCGATCCGGACCTGCGGCTCGGGGCGCTGGCGCGGGTCACCGGGTTGGTCACCGGCCAACTGCTGCTGACGCAGGTTGTTCTGGCGAGCCGCATGGCCTGGTTGGAGAACTCCGTCGGGTCCCGTGACCTGCTGCGGTGGCGCCACGGACTGGGCCTGCCGTTGCTGCTCGTCACCCTCGCGCACGCCGCCGTAATCGTCGTGCCGAGGGCCACCGCCCAGGGGGTCGACGTCGTCGCGGCGGGCAAGGGCCTCATCGGCGCCGACGACGACCTGCGGAACGCTTTCGTCGCCGCGGGCCTCCTGGCGGTGATCGCGTTGACCGCGATCCGCGTCGTCCGGCGTTGCCTGCCGTACGGGGTCCGGCTGCTGCTGCACCGCGGCACCTACGCGGTGCTCCTGCTGGGGTTCGGACACCAGTTCGCTGGCGGGGCCGACGTCCGGGAGGGCTATGGCTACTGGTATTGGGTCGGCCTCTACGCGACGGCTCTGGCCTGCCTGGTCTGGGGGCGGTTCATTGCCCCGATCTGGTTCAACCTGCGGCACCGGTTGCGGGTGTCCCATGTGCGGACCGAATCCCCCGACACTGTCTCGATCTACCTGACGGGCCGGCGGCTCGACCGGTTCGGCCAGGCCGGACAGCATTTCCGATGGCGTTTCCTCACCGGCGGCCTGTGGCGGCACGCACGCCCGCTCTCGCTCTCGGCGCCGCCGGATGAGCAGTGGCTACGGATCACTGTCAGGGTGGTCGGCCGCCGGGCCGCGCGTTTCAAGAGCCTCCGGGCCGGCACGCGGGTCTGGGCGTACGGACCGGGCGGCGACTTCACTCCCGATCGGCGGGTACGCGACCGCGCCCTGCTGGTGGCTGTCGGCGACGGGATCGCGCCGATCCGTGCGCTTGCCGAGAAGATGCCCCCGGACACCGTTCTTGTGTACCGGGCCCGCGACACCCGCGACGTGATCTTCGACAGGGAGTTGCAGGGCCTGAAGGTCCAGCGCGGACTGACCGTCCGTTACGTCACCGGCGGCCGCAAGGACCGCGAACCCCGGTACGCCTTCAGCGCCGACGGCCTGCGGGACCTGGCGCCACGCCTGCCTGAGCGCGATGTCTACCTCTGCGGGCCGCCCAAGCTGATCCGGAGGCTGGTCCGTACCCTGCGCCGGCTCGGGGTGCCCAGGCGGCAGATCCACGTCGATCCATTCGAGAACTGAAATTCAGGAGGCGCGCCATGAACCGGACCACAGGGGCGATTATCGGCGCGTTGGCCGGCGTCGCGATCCTGGCCGGCGCCAAGCTCGGGGTCACGCCGGTGGCGCTCGCAGCCGACGATGCCGGACGGCCCGCGGCCGACGACCAGCCCAGCACCCTGCCGGTTGACGGGAACCCCGGCCGCGACGACGCCTCGCCGTCGCCCTCGGCGTCATTGTCGCCGTCGGCATCGCCGTCGGAAAGCTCGTCGGCTGAGCCGACCAGCTCGCCGAGCGACCGGCCGAGCCCGTCGCCTACCGGCGAACCCACGTCCAGGCCGACGCCGAGCCGGACCCCCAGCCGGCCGAGCGAGCCCAGCGGCGTCTTCCGGGGTGACGGCGACAGAAACGTGTACGGGACCGTCCAGGTCACCATCATCGTCGACAACGGCAGGATCATCAGGTCGACGGCGACCTTCCCCGACAACGCGCCGACCTCAGCGCTGATCAACAGCCGGGCTGTGCCCCGGCTGAACGCGGCGGTGCTCACCGCGCAGAGCGCCGCCATCGACGCCGTCTCCGGTGCCACCTTCACCAGCAGTTCGTACCGCGATTCGCTCCAGTCGGCCATCGACAGAGCCCGGAGCTGACGACCGTCACCACACCGGCCGCAGGGCCGTCATTGTCGGCTCGTCCGGGACGCTAACCTCGGCGCATGGAGCAGCTGCCGGGACCGGCGGGGCCGTCCGGCGCCGCCCCACCGGGCGCCGCCCCGGTGGCCGGGACGGCCAAGGCTGTCGGGCTGGTCGCCGGCGGGATGGCTGGGCAACAGGTCGGGTCCGCCGTCGCCACGCTGCTCTTTCCGCAGGTGGGGCCCACCGGCGTCGCGGCGTTGCGGTTGTCCGTCTCGGCGGTCCTGCTGCTGGTCCTGTTCCGGCCCAGGCTCCGCGGCCACGGTCGGTCCGACTGGGCGGTGGTGGCTGGTTTCGGCACGGCGCTCGGCGCCATGAACCTGCTCTTCTATGAGGCCATCGCCCGGATTCCGCTTGGACCGGCGGTGACGATCGAGGTGCTGGGCCCGTTGGCTGTCGCGGTGTTCGGCTCCCGGGGGGCCGTCCGCTGGCTGTGGGCGGGTCTGGCGCTCGCCGGGGTCGCGCTACTCGGCGGTGGGGGTTACGGAGAGCTGACGGCGGCGGGGACGGCCTTCGCGCTCGGGGCGGCGGCCATGTGGGCCGCCTACATCCTGCTGTCCGCGCGGGCGGGGGCGAGGTTCCCCCGGGTCGACGGCCTGGCGATGGCGATGACGGTCGGCGCTGTGCTGAGTCTGCCGCTGGGAATCGCGACCGCCGGCGCCGACCTCCTTCGTCCGGCCGTTCTGGGTTGGGGCGCGGTGGTCGCCTTGCTTTCCTCGGCGCTGCCGTACTCATTGGAGCTGCTGGCGCTGCGACGGCTGCCCGCCGCGACATTTGCGGTGCTGATGAGCCTGGCGCCGGCGGTGGCGGCGCTGGCGGGCTGGCTGCTGTTGGGGCAGATGCTGGGGCCCGGCGGCTGGGCGGCGGTGGCTCTGGTGGTCGCGGCCAGCGCGGGCGCGGTCTGGACGTCAGGCCGCCAGCCGCAGCGTGGCCACCGTGGAGGCGGCCAGGGCGGCGACGCACTCGACTAGCCGGCCGTCGTCCGCGGCGGCCCCGAACAGGGCGGCGTGGGTGTCGGCGTCGGCGCAGGCGTAAGCGCTGAGGAAGCGGGCGGTCCAACGCAGGTCGTAGGGCGCGGCATCGATGCCCGGGAAGCTCAGCGCGCACCCGGCCGCCGGCGGGCCGGCGAGGGTCCGGTCACTGAGCACAGTGTCGGCCAGACATAACACGACATCATAGACGGCGCCCAAACCTGACCGTTCGATCACGCTCCGTACCTCTTGGAGCACGACCGCCGGATGATCCCCGTCCGCGGCGTACGCCAGAATCTGTGTCGCATCGCACACCGCGTCATCACTCAACTGGATCACGCCTGCCACGGTAGGGAGCGAGGTCAACCCGGCTCTAATCACACCCCCGATCAGCCGGTGCGCAACCCATCGGCGAGGGGTAATCTTCGCTGGTGACTCTTCGGGAGGGAGACAGTCGTTCATGCGATCTCGTCGCTCGGCAGGCGCCGCCCTCCTGGCCGCGTCGCTGACGCTGCTCGCCGCTGGCGGCTGCTCTGACAGCTCCGCGGAGGGTCGCGGCGCCCCGATGAACGTCCGCATCTACGGCGCCGACGGCAACATGAACAACTCGTTCGGCGAGTCGTTCGCCCAGACCCCGGGCGCGCTCGCCGGCATGAAGGGCACCACACCGCTGACCCAGCTGCCGGAGGACTTCAAGAGCCGCCTACGCGCGGTCGACGACAAGCTCACCGACTTCACCTACTCCGCCGAGGCGTACGACGCGGTCGTCATCAGCGTCCTGGCCGCGGAGCTGGCCGGCACCAGCGACTCCCGGCAACTGGCGAGGTTCGTCAACTCCGTCACCAACGGCGGCGAGCTGTGCGACACCGTCAAGTCATGTCTGAAACTGGCGACCAAGGGGCGTGACCTCCGCTATCGGGGCATGTCGTTGCGCCGTTCGGGCTTCACTGACGCCGGCGAGCCGTCGACCGCCTCGTACGCCACCCTGCACTTCGGCGAACGGGACCAGATCGACGACGGCAAGACCGAGTTCGTCGGCGCGGGGGACGAGACGGCCAGCAGCCGGGCCCAGGCGCCGGCGACATCCGGGACCGCCTCGGGCGGGGGGCCGCTGCGGATCGGCGGGCTGCTGCCGCAGACCGGCGACGGCGCGAACGTCTTCCCGCCGATGCGCGCCGGCGCGGCCCTGGCGATCCAGGAGGTCAACGCCGCCGGTGGGGCGCTCGGCGCCTCGGTCCAGTGGCTGGACGGCGACGACGGCACCAAGCCGGAGGTGGCGAAGCGCACGGTCGCTGCCCACATCGCCCGGGATGTCAACGTCATCATCGGCCCGGCCACGTCGGGTGTGGCGCGGGCGGTGCTGCCGGACGTGGTCCGCGCCGGCCTCGTGCTCTTCTCCCCGTCGAACACCGCGGCCGATCTCAGCTCGGCGCAGGACGAGGGCCTGTACTTCCGGACCGCGCCCTCGGACGCCCTCCAGGGCACCGCCCTCGCTGACGTGATCATGCGGGACGGCGCCCAGAAGGTCGTCATCATCGCCCGGGACGACGCGTACGGGGTGGGCCTACAGGAGAACGTCCGCGCCGCGCTGCTGAGCGCCGGGCGTTCCGAGGATCACATCAAGACGATGCGGTACCCGCTGACCGGCGACGGCCCGGTCGACTTCGGCGCCGGCGCCCGCGAGGTCCGCGGGTTCGCCCCCGACTCGGTCCTCGTGATCGGACTGTCCGAGTCAGCCGCCGTCATCCGGGCCATGGCGCAGGAGAACATCAACCTTCGGTCCTGAACCGGCGCCGCTGACGGGACCTGGCTCCGGGCCGGGCGGTCCTGCGGACCCGCGTCGCGTGGGCCGCTCAGGCCGGCCCGATGGCCTGGATAGCCGCCCAGATCGCGGCCAGCGCGACGAGCCCGACGGCGGTGGCGATCGCCATCCGCGGCAGCACGGCGCTGACGTTTCCAGCAGTCGCTTCCGGGTGTCCGAGCTCCTCCAGTCTCGCCCGGCGCAGCAGCACCTCACGATGACAGTGGCTGACATCCGCGTCGGCCTGCGTCGACTCCGGGCCGGCGACGGCTGCTCGGCTGAGGGCCACCGCCAGCCGTGCCTGTGCCGTCTGGAGACCGCGCACGGCGCGGGCCGCCCGGTGTCCTGCCCGCGCCGACGCCCGGCGTCGGGCCTGCGCCCGCAGCCGACCGCTGCCGAGGGCGCGCAGCTCGTCGGGGGTGATGACATGCCGGTCCCCGAGCGCGTCGAGTTGGTGCAGGTAGTAGGCGGCCTCGCGGGAGTGCGCCGACCACACCACCAGCAGGATCATGCCCAGAGCCGGGCTTCCTTTGAGGACAAGCACCACCAGGATGCCCAGCGGGCCCTGCCCGAAGCCGTCAGCCCAGAACGGGCTGTTCCACAAGGCGTGACAGGCCCAGGCGCCGAGCAGCGCCAGCCCGATCATGGCGATCCGGGTGGGGCGGGACCGCTGGGTCCGGACCACGAAGTACCCCACCCCCAGCCCGGCAAGCCCACTGAACAGCGTGTGGCTCCACAGCCCGGCGAGGAATCCACGGAGCAGGAAAGTGGTGACGACCGGGTCGATCTGGTCGCCGCGGCCGGCGAGCGCCACCGCGCTCGTCGCGTAGATCATGTTCTCGACGATCTGGAACCCCAGCCCGACCAGCGCTCCGTACACGAAACCGTCGAGGACGCTGTTGATGTGTTCCCGGGCGATCAGGACTATCACCAGGATGCCGAGCAGCTTGGCTACCTCCTCGACAGCGGCCCCGGCCAACGCGGGCCCCCACTCGACAGCGAACGCCGGGGAGATCGTCTTGGCGATGATGTCGTGGAGGGCGGTTCCGGCGTCCAGAGCGAGCGCGGTGGCGACCAGGCATCCCCAGGCGAAGGCGGTGGCGGTGAGCGCGGGTGGCTCGCGTTCGAGATAGTCGAGGGCGCCGAGCAGACTCCAGAACGGCACGGCGTAGATGGCGAACATGATGATGGCCGCCGCGGTGGCGGTGGGGTGCCGTTGCCCGGCCTCGTGCAGCACACCGCCGACCTTGGCCGCGCCCAGTCCCATCAGGATGATGGTGAGCCAGAACGCAGGCAGCAGCAGCGGGTTGCCGAGGTCGAGGCCGGGCGGCGCGGGTCGGACCGGGGCGCTGCGGGCGCTGCGGGCCAGGCCGACGTTGCTGATCTGTCTCGGGCCGATGTCGACTGTCGCGTTCGGCCCGATGGCTGCCGGTGGGTCCGGTTCGATGCTCACCGTCCGGTCCGGAAGGCGAGCGAGCGGGCGCTGGCGTCCACGCGGTCGATGACGGCCCCCAGGTCGCTCTCAGCACCGCTGACGGTGATCTCGACGGCGATGCCCCGGTGCAGGAAGACCTGGAACCGGCCGATCCGGCCTGGGCTGGCGTATCCGCCGCTCAGACCGGGCACGCCGGCATCGGTGCTGGTGGGGGCCTGCGGCCCGGTCACCTGCACACCGCGTCGCGCAGTGATCTTGCGGCGGAGGCGCCGCTCGGCGGCTGCCAGGTCGCCGCTGAACGGGCCGGCGACGACGACGATCCGGACCGCGCCCAGCTGGAACCGGACCGCGCCGGCGCGCGGTCCGGGCCGGGTCGCGGTGAGGTCGAGGAGGGCGCCTTCGGGTGGGAGCAGGCGGACCCCGGCGCCGACCAGGTAAGGACGGTCGGCGGGCGGTCGACGTTCGGCGGGCAGCGCCCGATCGAGCGCGGGCAGGCCAAGGGCCATGGCGGCGGCGACGCCGCCGACGCAGAGGCTGCCGATGAGGTTCAGCAGCCGGGGGTGGGCGGCCACCACAGCGAGATTAGGGACCAAACCCATCTAACCGGCACGATTCATAGAAAAATGGTGTTGGTACCGTTATTCCGTCTCAAAACAGCAACGGAGGACCCCATGCCGCACGCCCCCGCCGCCCTCCCGACCCGGCTACCCGAGCGGTGGCGCGGCGGATACCGGCAGTCCGTGCTGCTGCTCGGCGCCGCCCAGCTCGGCGGCGCCTACGGGGCCCCACCCGTTGACGGCGCCGACCCCACGACGGTCGAGCTGTTGCGAACCGCGGCCTCGGTCGGCGTCACCCACATCGACACCGCCCGCGCCTACGGCCTCAGCGAACGTCGCGTCGGCACGGCGCTCCGGGCGCTCGCCTCGGACCAGCTCGAAGCGGCGACCCGACTGGACGTCGTCACGAAGATCGCGCCGCTGGCCGAGGTGCTCGCCGGCGAGCGATTCGTCGGTCTCGCGCCGGACCTGGCCGCCGCGGCGGCGGTCGAAGCCAGCGTCGGACGGAGCATGGGCGAACTCGGCCGGGAACGCGGGCTCACCCTGCTGCTGCACCGCGCCGCGGACGCCGCGTACGCCCACGGCGCCGCCTGGCAACGACTACGGCGTTACCTGGCCGACGGCCAGGCGCACCGGATCGGGGTCTCCGTCCAGGACCCGTCGGAGCTGCGGTTGGCGCTGGAGCTTCCCGAGCTGGGTTACTTGCAGCTCCCCTGCAACATCCTCGACGGCCGGTGGCTCGACCCGGGGCTGACCACAGCCCTCCTGGCTCGGCCGGACCTGGTCGTGACGGCCCGCAGCGTCTTCCTCCAGGGCCTGCTGGCAGCTGGCCGTTCGGTGCGCTGGCCCAAGCTTGACGACGGGGACCGCGATAGTCTCATCTCGACGTTGGACAAGATGTCCGACGAACTCGGCCGCGCCGGCCGGGACGACCTGTGCCTGGCGTACGTGCTGTCACTGCCCTGGGTGACGTCCCTGGTGGTGGGTGCGGAGACCGCCGGCCAACTGCGCGCCCATGTGCTGCTCGCCCGCCGCGATCCGTTGACGACCAGCGAGCGCGAGTGGGTCCGCTCCGGTATCCCCGAGCTGCCGGCGCAGCTGCTGGACCCGCGCCGCTGGCGCGACTGACCCGAGGGCTCGCACACCCGTAACCAAAGCCTCGCCGGAACGTTGTAGTCGCCGGGCGCCCTTCATGCAATTGCCACCATGGGGACGCCTGATCCGCACCGAACGCGCCACGGTCCCGACCAGGTCGCGAGTGGAGCGGCCTGACGCGGACAGTCCCGTGGAAGCGTCAGGGCTGGTGGCGGCGCGGATTTGCCCCGCGCTTCCACCAGCCCAGCAGGTTCACACCGGACGCGCCAGCCGGCGCAGGATCGGTGATCGCGTCGTTCAGTCGCCCTGACGCTGCATCGGGATCTGCCCCTGCAACAGAGCGCGTACCTCGGACTCCCGGTACCGGCGGTGACCGCCCAGAGTCCGGATAGCGCTGAGCTTGCCCGCCTTCGCCCACCGGGTCACGGTCTTCGGGTCGACGCGGAACATCGACGCGACCTCGGCCGGGGTCAGCAGCGGCTCTGGTTCGTGGGTACGCGATGCCATCGAGTTCCTCCAAAGGGGATGAAACGACAACCGGGGTCCCGCCGGTCGACGCATATTCATGGTCCGGCTAGTCCACGATGTCCGACATGGGCCGAACGGTCGAAGGTACGTGGATGGATGGATGATGATTGACCATTTTTTGACAGGTTTTATCCCGCGAATCCATCTAAATGCAGGTAAATAGACCGCTGCTATTCAGCGGTTTACCAGCTGAAACCATCCACACGACTCGGGCGTCATCGCGGTCGTCGATACCCTGGCCAGCTCAACGGCAAACGCCGCCAGCGCCGGTCAACGGCAGCCCTCGTCGCCGCTCGCGCTCGCTTCGACGACGGCGCGCCTGTCGCGAACGTGACTCAGGTTCAGCGTGAGACTACCCGGCCCCGCGGTCCGGCGGGAATATCAAGATTAGTTGCACCGCTCCTGGAGTTGAACCGCACGCCAACGATCGACCAGTTTCTCGTACGCCGACGTCGCCGATCCGGCCTCCCCGCGGCCCAGCCCAGTCAGCCCCGCAGCGGCCAGCCTCGGCGAGTCGTCGTCGGTCAACTCCTCGTCGGTGAGCAGATCGACCAGGCCGCCGTAATCCAACTCGACCACCGACCGCGGGTGGAACTCCTCCAGCCATCGGGCGCTCTCCTCCAAAGCGTCGGTGATCGGCGCATCGCCCACCGACTTGCGGAGCACGGACACCCCCCGGTGCGCCCGGCGCCGGGCCTTGGAGATCTCGGTGCGGTACCGCAGGAAGCGCGGCGCCCGCAACGACAGCTCCCGCTCGGACTGCTCCACGAACACGAACCAGCGCAGCGGAACGCCCCAGGTCGCCACCTGCTCGTGCAGCCGGCCGCCGGCCGCCCCGGCCGCGTCGCTGTCGCGCCACTCGTCCACGAGCAGCTGCGCCTGGCTCACCAGCGCCGGCGGCACGAACGCGTCCGCGAGCACCGGGGGCACGCCGTCACGCGCCACCAACGCTGCCTGCGCCACCCGAACCCGCAGATTCCACGGGCAGACCAGGGTGGCGCCGGCGACCTCCAGCACATATGCCTCGTCCGGCAACTCAGGCAACCGGGCCCAGACCGCCCCCATCGCCGACCAGACGGCCGCCCGTTGCCGGACCGGCCCCTCCGACTGGGCAACGACGTGACCACCGTCGATGTACCGCCGCCACCGCTCCTGCCGCGGCCGGTCGAAGGCGGCGAGAGGCTCGTAGACGCGGAGATAGGAGGCGAACTGCGACGGCACCGCGAGATCTTCGCACGCGGACCTGCGAAAGCGCCGGTCGACGTGGTCCGTGCCGCGGCCCTAACTCCCATTACGCTCACCATGCAACCGGCGCCACCCAGGCCGGAGACCCTGGACGGCGGCGCCACCCGAAGGCGTCGCGGAACGAGCAGTTGGAGCAGTCATGGGCGTATTCAGCACCACCGGACCGGAGACCGCCGGCCACGAACAGGTCGTGTTCTGCCAGGACAAACAGTCCGGGCTCAAGGCAATTATCGGCATCTACTCCACCGCGCTCGGTCCGGCGCTGGGCGGAACCCGGTTCTACCCGTACGCCAGCGAGGCCGACGCCGTCGCCGACGTGCTGGACCTCTCGCGTGGCATGGCGTACAAGAACGCCCTGGCCAACCTCGACCTCGGCGGAGGCAAGGCGGTCATCTGGGGGGAGCCGGACCAGATGAAGTCCGAGGCGCTGCTGCGCGCCTACGGCAGGTTCGTCGAGTCCCTTGGCGGCCGTTACTACACCGCCTGTGACGTCGGCACCTACGTGCAGGACATGGACATCATCGCCAGGGAGACCGACTTCGTCACCGGCCGGTCCGAGGCGCACGGCGGCGCCGGCGACTCCTCGGTGCTGACTGCCTGGGGCGTCTTCCAGGGCATGCGCGCGGCGGCCGAACACGCCTGGGGCGAGCCGACGCTGCGCGGCAGGCGGGTCGGCGTCGCCGGCCTCGGCAAGGTCGGCCGTTACCTGGTCGGCCACCTGCTGGAGGACGGGGCGGAGGTCGTCGCCACTGACGTCTCGGAGAGGGCGCTGGACTGGGCCCGGCAGACCCATCCACAGGTCGACCTGGTCGCCGACACCCACGCGCTCATCACCTCGGACATCGACGTGTACGCGCCGTGCGCGCTCGGCGGGGCGCTCAACGACGACACGGTTCCGGTGCTGCGCGCCAAGGTGGTCGCCGGCGCCGCCAACAACCAGCTCGCCCACGAGGGCGTCGAGAAGCTCGTCGCCGACCGCGGCATCCTCTACGCCCCCGACTACGTGGTCAACGCCGGCGGCGTGATCCAGGTGGCTGACGAGATCGAGGGCTTCAACTTCGCCCGGGCCAAGCAGCGCGCCACCCAGATCTTCGACACCACCCGACAGATTATGCGGCTCGCCGACGCCGACGGCGTGCCCCCCGCGGCGGCCGCCGACCGCCTCGCTGAGCGTCGAATGGCCGATATCGGACGCCTCCGGACGATCCGACTGCCCTGACCGGCCACGCTCCGGCTGTCGGGCCACCGCTCCGGTTGCCCGACAGCCACGGTCCGGCTTCGATCACGGCTCCGGCCCCGAGGTGCCGAAGCACGCCGTACCCATGTACCGTATGAACCACGAGAGATGCCGGACTTTATCGGGGCCTGCCTTCGTGCTGCCCCGTCATTTGTGCGAGGGGGTCGCCATGGGGCGCGGCCGTGCAAAGGCGAAGCAGACGAAGGTGGCCCGGGAGCTGAAATACCACTCCCCGAACACCGATCTCACTGCGCTGCAGCGCGAGCTTTCCGACGGTAGCCGCAAGTCGGCTCACGACGTCGACGAGCTCGACCCGGACGAAGACGTAGACGAAGCGGACGACTGGGCCAGTCCCTCCCGCTGATCTCGCCTCGCACCCGGCCGACGCCCACCGACTCAGCTGTTAAACGCGTCGGTGAAGATTTCCGTGTTCCGGCGGATCAACGGGACCATGTCCAGGTCGTCCTGCGGAAAGTTCGACACCGCGACGTTCGGCGTTCCCAGCTCCGGGGGCGCCCCCAGCTTGTCCGCGTCGTCGACCTGGAGTTTCGGTCGGGCGGCGCGCAGCCTCGCCAGCTGGGGCGCTGCCACCGCGCCCCGCTGGTAGACGCCGACGAGGTTCAGGCCCATGAAGCGGGCCCAGTCGGCGACGTTCTCCTCAGCGACGACCCGCCACGGCGGGATCGGGTTGAGGCTACGACCGGCGACCTGGATACCGTCCCAGGTGGCCTGGAAGTCGGTCACCCACTGCTGGGCGGCGACGCTGGCGCCGAGGATGCCGCCGAGGCGCGTCACCTCGTCGCTGATGACGGCACGGTCGTAGCGCAGGGTCACCGGCACCAGGACGGCGTCGCCGGCCGCCGCCTTCAACTCGGCCGCGAACGGATCTGACTCGGCGAAGACGACGAAGTCCGCGGCGGCGGCGGTCGCCAACTCCGACGGCTGCGGCGTGCGCAGCGGGTCAGTCTGGACAGCGCCGTTGAGAACCCTGACGTCCGTCGCGCCGGCGGCCTTGGCGTAGGCGCCGGCCCAGGTGGTAGACGCCACCACAGTCGGGCCGTCGTCCGCTTCGTCCTGCCGGCTGCCGCAGCCGACCATCGTCGCCGCCAGGACACCGACCAATGCCACCCGAGACCACATTCCCCCAACGATACCGGCGCCTGCCGCGCGGCTGTCGCGGACGACATCGACGGTCCTGGTTCGCCCCGGCACGCCGGGTCGATCAACGAGGGCGGTTGTTCCAGTTGTAGAAGGTCGGGATGTTCTCGAAGTGGTTCCACGCGCACACCGCCGAGCCGTCGCCGCCGGCCTCCGCGCGGGCGCCCCGGGCGGTCGCGGCCTCGGCGAGCAGGGCGGTCAGGCCGTCGCGGGTCGCCATGACCCGGTCCCGGAGCGGGTCATGGACGTGCGGCGGTTCGAGGCCCGGGCTGTTCGTGCTCCTCGACATGGTCGAGAACTCCCTCCCAGAGGCGCATCTTGCTGTTTCGGCAGTGATTGGTCACCGTACCGTCGAATCGGCCGATTTCGAAGTAGCGGTTCGCAGCGTGAGCGCCGCCGCAGAAACCGAAGTACGCGCATTCCGATCGGCACCGTTCGACGCCGGTGAGGAACTCGGCGATCCATGGGGTGGCCACGGCGCCCCGCAGCAATTCCGGCAACGGCGTGGCCAGCACGTTCCCGGTGGAGAAGTCGCCGTACCGGGGATGGGAGAACCCAGCCAACTCCGGTGACAGGAGAATCACGGCGCCGTCGTGGGCGACGGTGGGAATCGGGTCGAGCTGCCTGGGCAGGACAGCGTCCTCATCGCCGTCAAGGACCGCGGCCGCGTACCGCAGCGACCACTCGATCTCCCGCAGGTGCAGGCGGGGGTCACGTCGCCAGGCGGCGGTGAGCGCCGACCAGAAACCGCGCACGTCGGCGGCGGCGTGGTCATTGACCCGGGCATTGACCCCCTCCTGCTCCTCGATGTTGATGCCCAGGACATCGCAGCCCAGGTCGAGGAAGTACGCGTACAGCTCGACGGCCCGGTCCGGGGTCGGCTCCGGTACGACGCACAGCGCCGAGAAACCGATCCCGTGCCGGCGCAGCACCCCGATGCCGCGCATGATCCGGTCGTAGGCGGGCTGGCCACCGCGGTTGACCCGGTCACCGTTGCGTTCGCGGGGGCCGTCCACGCTCACGCTGACCCGCATCCCGGTGGCCAGGAAGAACTCGCACCAGGCGTCGTCGACGAGGGTGGCGTTGGTCTGCACATGGTGCTCGACACCGGCGGGGAACGGGGCCATCAGCGCGGCCAGGTGTTCGCGCCCGGCCGCCAGCGGCTCGCCGCCGTGCCAGACCACCGAGAATCGTCCGGCCTCGGCCCAGTCCCCGACGCCCGCGGCGACCGCCTCGGCCACCTCCACCGACATCCGACGGTCCGCCGCGCGCCACGGCAGGTAACAGTAGGCGCAGTCGAGGTTGCAGAGGGTGGTCGGCTGCATGACCACGTACGAGGGCGTCTCCGCGATGCCGCGCATCCCGGAGAACGCCCCCCGTGTGGTGGTCACATCAGCCGCGGGTGTGCGACCCGACCGTCCGTACCTGGCCGTCGCCCTCGACGATCTCGCCGGTCTGCCACGCCTCGACGCCCCGGCCGGCCAGGAAGGCCAGCGCCCGGTCGGCGTCCTCGCCGTTGACGATCGCGAACATGCCCACGCCCATGTTGAAGGTGGCGTCCATCTCCGGGTCGTCGATCCGGCCCCTGGTCTGGACCAGCTCGAAGATCGGCTGCGGACGCCAGGTGGAACGGTCCACGATCGCGTCGACGCCGTCCGGCAGCACCCGGACCAGGTTGCCGGGAATGCCGCCGCCGGTGACGTGGCACAGCGCGTGCAGATCCGTCTCGACCATGAGGTCGAGGCAGGTCTTGGCGTAGATCGTCGTCGGGGTCAGCAGCTCCTCGCCGAGGGTGCGCTGCGCTCCGAACTCCTCGACGAGGGTGTCCAGCCGCATCCGGCCGGCGCCCAGCAGCACGTGGCGGACCAGCGAGTAGCCGTTGGAGTGCAGGCCGGACGAGCGCATCGCGATGACCGCGTCACCGATCTCGACCTTGTCACGGCCGAGGATCGCGTCCTCCTCGACGACGCCGACACCGGTGGCGGAGATGTCGTACTCGTGCGGACGCATGACGCCCGGGTGCTCGGCGGTCTCGCCGCCCAGCAGCGCGCAGCCGGCGTACCGGCAGCCGTCGGCGATGCCCGCGCCGATCTCGGCGATCCGCTCCGGGACGACCTCGCCGGTGGCGATGTAGTCCTGTAGGAACAGCGGCTCGGCGCCGCAGGCGACCAGGTCGTCCACCACCATCGCGACCAGGTCGATGCCGACCGTGTCGTGGATGTCCATCTGCTGGGCGATGACCAGCTTCGTGCCGACGCCGTCGGTGGACGCCGACAGCACGGGGTTGCGGTACTTGGTGAGGTCGAGGCGGAACAGGCCGGCGAACCCGCCGATGTTGCCCATCACCTCGGGGCGCATCGTGCGCTGAACCTGACCCTTGAGCAGCTCGACGGCCCTGTCACCGGCCTCGATCGACACTCCGGCGGCAGCGTACGTCGCTGACCGCTGCCGGCCGGCAGCGCGCTCGGTCACCTGCGTCACGGTTCTCCCCTTTTTCCTGTACGCGGCTGGTCCGCGTCGATCGGCGGTCGGCCTGCCCGACGCCGGCGGCTACGGACGGCGCAGGGCGTCCCCGGCGCCCTGGCTGGCCAGCAACGGCGTGGCGCCGTCCGGCAGGCCGGGACGGTCCGGCTGCGGCTCTGCGGCGACCCGGTCCGGGGCGCCCTCCAGAAGGTGCTTGCCGAGCTCGGACGCCGGCAGCTCAATCGGGTACACGCCATCGAAACACGCCCGGCACAGCCGCGTCTTCGGCTGCTCGGTCGCGGCGACCAGACCGTCCAGCGACACGTAGCCGAGCGAGTCGGCGCCGATGGACCGGCGCACGCCGTCGACGTCGGCGCCGGTGGCGATCAGCTCGGCGCGGGTGGCGAAGTCGATGCCGTAGAAACAGGGCCAGCTCACCGGCGGCGACGAGATGCGGATGTGCACCTCAAGGGCGCCCGCCTCGCGCAGCATCCGGATGAGGGCGCGCTGGGTGTTGCCCCGCACGATCGAGTCGTCGACGACGACGAGGCGCTTGCCCCGGATGACGTCGCGCAGCGGGTTGAGTTTGAGCCGGATGCCCAGCTGCCGGATGGTCTGCGAGGGCTGGATGAAGGTCCGTCCGACATAGGCGTTCTTGGTGAGGCCGTGGCCGAACGGGATGCCGGACGCTTCCGCGTAGCCGATCGCGGCCGGGACGCCGGACTCCGGGACCGGCATGACCAGGTCGGCCTCGACGGGGTGTTCGGCAGCCAACCGGCGGCCCACCTCGACGCGGGCGGCGTAGACGTTGCGGCCGGCGATGGTGGCGTCGGGGCGGGCCACGTACACGTACTCGAAGACGCAGCCCTTGGGCTCGGCCGCGGCGAACCGGCTGGACCGCAGGCCGTTCTCGTCGATGGTGAGCAGTTCGCCGGGCTCGACTTCGCGGACGAAGCTGGCGCCGACGATGTCCAGCGCTGCCTGTTCGCTGGCCACCGCCCAGCCGCGCTCCAGACGGCCGAGCACCAGCGGCCGGACGCCGTGTGGGTCGCGGGCGGCGTAGAGGGTGGTCTCGTCCATGAAGACGAAGCTGAACGCCCCCCGCACCGTCGGCAGGACCTGGAGCGCCGCGGCCTCGATCGGCAGGTCGGGGCGGCTGGCCAGCAGCGCGGTGATGACGTGGGTGTCGGAGCTGCCTTCGACCTTGAGGCCGCGCCTGCGCGCCTCGG
Source organism: Pilimelia columellifera subsp. columellifera (assembly GCF_039532605.1). NCBI lineage: Bacteria > Bacillati > Actinomycetota > Actinomycetes > Micromonosporales > Micromonosporaceae > Pilimelia > Pilimelia columellifera. Next base: position 608,490 of record NZ_BAAARY010000001.1, on the reverse strand, counting down.
CGTGCAGCTCGGCGGTGTTGACGAGGTTGCCGTTGTGGGCGAGGGCGAGGGTGCCGGAACCCGTTCCACGCAGCGTGGGCTGGGAGTTCTCCCAGGTCGACCCGCCGGTGGTGGAGTAACGGGTGTGGCCGATGGCCTGGTGGCCGTTGAGGCTGGCGAGGGTGGCCTCGTCGAAGACCTGCGAGACCAGGCCGACCTCTTTGAAGACGACGACCCGTGACCCGTCGCCGACGGCCATTCCGGCCGCCTCCTGACCGCGGTGCTGGAGCGCGTACAGACCGTAGTAGGTGAGCTTGGCGACCTCTTCGCCCGGCGCCCAGACGGCGAAGACGCCGCACTCGTCCTTGGGGCCGGGTTCCTGGGGGTCGAGGTCGTGGCTCAACCGGCCGTCGCCTCGGGGCACCTGCGGCTCCTCGTGCTGGTCGTGCGTCGGCTCCGGGCTGCCGGCCTGGCTGGCCCGCGACCGCGCCGGGATCGGCGCTCGGAGGCGGGACAGTTCGGCTGGTCACGGGCTGAACGCGGCGAGCGGGGGTTACTGGCGAGTGTACGCGAGGCCGCGGGCGACGGCCGAGGCCGGCTGGCCCGGCACTGCGGTCCCTTAGATCACTATTTAGGGTAAAAAAACCGAGATGTCCGATCGCGTCCCGCTGGCGGCCACCCGGCCCTGACCGACGGCGTCCACCCAGGTCAGCCGCCCGGTGGCGAGCAAAACCCAGGTGAGCGCATCCATCTCCACCACGTTGGCCGGCGTGCCCCGCGTGTGACGCGGGCCCGGCCCGCACTGCACCGCGCCGTAGGGTGGGACCCGCACCTCGACGGACCGCCCCGGCGACCGCCGCGCCAGCTCGCCCAACAGCGCTCGGACGGCGTCCCGGAGCACGGCCAGGTCGGGTGACTCTCCCGCGTCGAGAGCGGCGAGGACCCCCGAGACGGCCGGCGTCGTTCCGCTCTCCTCGGGCACGCAGGGACGATACGACGCGCCGACGACGAAGAGTCCGCCGACCCCGGGATGGCGCATCGTCGCCAACGCGGGGCATAGTGACCACCGGTGTGACCGTGGAGCTGGTACCGGAAGGCGGTGGCGGGTGAGCACGTCGCAGGTAGGCACGAGGCAACAGTCGAACGGCGCCCGGCCGACGACGGGGCTGCGGCTGGTCGCGACGATCGCAGTAACGATCGGCGGCCTCGCCACTGTCGCCCTCGTCGGCGCGGGTCCCGCGGCGGCCAAGCCCTCCGTCGCGCCGGTGGCGACCCCGGCCCGCGCGCAGGCCGCCGAGCCGCAGATCGAGCTCACCGTCGACGTGGACTCCGTCGAGCTCAGAAGCGGCGGACAGGCCAACGTCAGCTACGAGGTCGCCAACAACGGCACCATGTTCGTCGGCCAGGTGGGTATCCGCACCGGCGACAACCTGCGCTGCTCCGGGCAGTGCGGGCGGTTCCTCACCCTCGACTCGGGAGAGCGGCAGACCTTCTCCGCGAAGATCACCGCCGGCGATGTGCCCGCCGGGGAACGCCGACGCACCGGCATCGCCATCTCGGCGGGCAACGCGCGCCGCGATGTGCAGATGGAGGTCGTCGGGCCTGACCGACCCCAGTCCGTCGGGCAGATCAGCGGGCGGGTCGCCCATGCCGACAGCGGCAACGGAGTCGCCGGCGCCCTCGTCAAAGGACAGGACTCCGTCGGCAACTTCCTCACCGTGGAGACCGACGGGGAGGGGCGGTACTGGCTACGGCCCCGCAACGACCGACCGTTGTACGCCGGACAGATCGTCCTCACCGCCTCCGCCGCCACCTTCACCACCACCCGGCAGACCATCCGGATCGCCCCCCGCGAGGACCGGCGTGACGTCCGGCTGACGCTGCGGCCACAGGCCCAGTCCAGTCCCAGTCCGAGCCCGAGCGCCCAACCCAGCGTCGAGCCCACCGAGGAGCCCGCCGAGCCTCCGGCGGAGGAGCCGGGCCCGGGCGGCGCCCGGAACACCAGCTCCGACTCCTCCGGCCCGCTGACCTGGATCCTCATCCTCGTCGGCGGGCTCATGTTGGCGCTCGGCGTGGGCGCGCTCGTGCTGCTCATCCTGCGGCGCCGGCAGGACCGCAACGGCGCCTCCGGCGTCGGGGCGCAGCCCCACTTCCCGCGCCAGCCACCGGGGCCCCCGGCGCACACGGCGGCGCTGCCGTCGTCGGCGCTGTCCAACGCGCCGACCGTCGTCCAGCCGGCGATCCGCGACGAGTACGCCGACCCGTACGGGCTCCCGCCCGGTGTCCAGGGCGTGCCGCCGCACACGGCCACGCTGGCCCCGATCCCTGCCTACGGGGACATGCCGACCCAGACGACCCCGCCCGCCTACGGCGAGGGATACGGGACGTCCCACGCGCGACCTGAGCGCCAGCAGGACGCCGGGGCCACCCAGCTGTACGACGAGCCGACCGGGCGTTTCACCGGGCAGACCAGCCAGCCGTTGACACCCGGCTCCTACCTGGGCGCCGTGGGGACCTCGCCGGAACCGTCCGACCGGCGGCTGCCCGGCTACGACCCGGACGGCCGACAGCCGCAGCCCAGCCCCCGTGAGCAGTACGAACGTCGCATGATGGAGTGGATGGACGACTAGACGCCGAGGCCCGGGCCGTCGCCGAACACCCGGGCCAACGCCGGCCCGAGCAGCTCACGCCAGCAGGCCCGGTCGTGACCACCGGGGTACTCCTCGTAATGGACCCGGTGGCCGGCATCGATGAGCGCGTCACGCAGTCGACGGTGCGGCGTCAGACTGATCCACTCGTTCTGGCCGACCGAGAGGTCCCAGCGCAGCGGGGCCCGTCGGCGCCGGCGGATCTCCTCAGCGAGCCACTGCGGTTCCGCGCCCTCGGCGTTGGGCCACCAGTAGGCCCCGGAGTGGGTGAGAACCGCACCGAACCGGTCCGGCCGCCGTAACGCTGCGTGCGCGGCGGCCAACCCGCCCAGGCTCTGTCCGGCCACCACTGTCCCGTCCGGACCGCCGACCAGCGGCAGCCCGGCAGCCGAGATGACCTCGTCGGCCAGGAAGTCGGCGAACGCGTCCCGGCAGGCGTAGTCGCCGGCCCGCCCCGGCCCCTCGCCCGAGTCGGGCATGAGGACCACCACCGGCGGCAGGGCGCCGTCGGCGATGAGGTTGTCCAGCAGCGGGGCCACCGGCAGCAACGGCCCCCAGATCTGGCCGTCGAGCAGCACCAGCGTCCGGTACGGCCCGGACGCTGCCGGAACGTACCGCCACACCCGTCTGGCGCCGGCGAGGCGCGCGCTCGGAACGTCACCGACCGTCAGCATGCCGGTCGGCACGCCAGGCCGGGCCTGCCATGGACGTCCCCCGGTCAGGGCGACGGTCTCGGCGATCGAGGCCGGCGGGCCGTGGTCGCGGGGCAGCACGCGGTCGTTGTGCGGGTCCGGGCGCAGACTGGAGCGCACCCAGCCGAACCCGTGGCCGGCGCTGGCCCGGACCGCGAAGTGGTAGCTGCCCCGCCAGCCTCGCGGCAGGCGGTACGACAACCACCACAGGTCGGCGCCGTCGAGCCGCCGCATCCGGCTGGCGGCCAGGTCGAACCGGTCGGTCAGCTTGTTGGCCAGCACCAGCACCTCGCCGGCCCGGCCGCGCCAGAGGAACGTGACGATGACGTGCCCCGGATCCACGGGGTCCGGCTCGATCAGCGGTGTGCCGGCCCGAACCACGTCCGCCCAGAACTCCGGCAGCCGTGACGGGTCGCGGGTCAGCGCCGCCACGGCCGGGCTCTGCGCCAACGGCGGCGGATCCGGACGGGGCCGGTCCGGCGGCACGCAGGAACGGGGATCGCCAACGGGCGGGTAGCTGGTCACGTATCGGCCTTCGCGGATGGGACAGGATCGTCGCCAATCGATTAGGTTAGCCTAACCGCGCCCGGACGCGGTTGTCGTCCGGACGTTCCGACCACCCCGGAGGTCACCGTTGAACCGCAGCGCCGAAGGTCGCCCGCTGACCACGGCCGAGCAGGCGCTCTGGTACGCCCAACAGCTGGCGCCGGCCAACCCCGCCTACCTGTGCGCGCACGCCGTCAGCCTGCGCGGCGCCGTCCGGACGGCGCGGCTGCTGGCCGCCATCGACACGGTCACGGCAGCCGCCGCCAACTTGTGGATCACAGTGCGGGACAGCCCGGACGGCCAGCGGGCGACGGCCGGCCCGCCGACCGGCTGCCCGATCCGCGACCTGCGCGCCGAGCCCGACCCGGCCGGCGCCGCCGCGGCCTGGATGAGGGCCGACCACACCACCGGCGTGCCGATGGACCGCCCCGGCATGTTCGCCCAGGCGCTGCTGATCCTGGCCGAGGACCACGTCGTCTGGTATCTGCGCGCCCATCACCTGCTGCTCGACGGATACGGGTTCACCCTGCTGGCCGACCGGGTCGCCGCCGTCTACCGGGACGAGACGACCGTGGTCGGGTTTCCGCCCGCCGAGCGGCTGGTCGCCGACGAGCGGGCGTACCGGGACTCGCCCCGACGGATCGCCGACCGGGAGCACTGGCACGCCCACCTCGCCGCCCGTCCCCCGGCGATGTCGTTGTCCGAGGTGGTGGCCGCGCCCGACGTCCCGCACCGGGTCGCCGGAGTCCTGTCTGCCGACACCTGCGCCGGCCTGCGCGCGGTCGCCGACAGCCTCGGGGTGGCCTGGGCCGAGCTGGCGATGATCGCCACCGCGGTCTACCTGCGCCGGGTGACCGGGTCCAGCGAGGTGGCGGTCGGCCTGCCGTTGATGAACCGGCTCGGGTCGGCCGCGGCCCGGATCCCGTCCACCGTGGTCAACGTCCTGCCCTTGTGGCTCGTCATTGACGACCGCGGGAGCCTGCGCGCGCTGGTCCGGCAGGTGCGGGCCGCGCTGCGCGAGCTACGCCGCCACGGCCGCTACCGGTACGAGGATCTGCAACGCGAGTTGGGGCTGGTCGGCGGCGGGCGTCGGCTGGCCGGGCCCAGCGTCAACATCAAGCCCTACCCGGAGCCGCTGCGCTTCGGCGACGCCCTCGCGGAGGTGACAGCCCTGGCCACCGGGCCGGTGCCCGATCTGGAGTTCAGCCTGTGGCCCGACCCCGCCGGCGATCGGGTGCGCCTGTCCGCGGCGGCCAACCCGGCCGCCTACGACGCCGCGACCGTGGCTGCCCACCGGGACAGGCTGTCCCACCTGCTGGACCAGCTCGCCGCCGCCGACCCCGACGCGCCGCTGGCCGAGCTGGAGATCGCCACACCGGCGGAGCGTCGTCAGGTGCTACGGGACTTCAACGACACCGACGCGCCGCTGCCGCCGGTCACGCTCACCGAGCTGCTGGAACGCCACGCGACCAGCGACGACCTGGCGGTGGTGGCGCCGGACGGCCAACTCAGCTACGTCGAGCTGCACCGCAGTGCGGACCGGCTGGCTGTCGAGCTGGTCGCCCGCGGGGCCGGGCCGGGGTCGTTGGTGGCGCTGGCGCTGCCGCGCGGCCTGGACCTGATGGTGGCGTTGCTGGCCACGCTCAAGGCCGGGGCGGCGTACCTGCCGCTGGAGCTGAGTCATCCCCCGGCGCGGACCGCGCAGCTGCTGGCCGCCGCCGCGCCGGTGTGCCTGCTCGCCCACGCCGCGACCGCCGTCGAGCGGGCCGGCGCCACGCCCTGGCTGGACCCGGCGGCGGTGACCGGCGCCGCCGCCCCGGTCCGCATTCGACCGGCCACGCCGGAGGACCCGGCGTACGTCATCTACACCTCCGGGTCGACCGGGGCGCCCAAAGGCGTCGTCGTCCCGCACCGGGGGATCGTCAACCGGCTGTTGTGGATGCAACGGCACTTCGGTCTGGCGCCGGACGACCGGGTGTTGCAGAAGACGCCGTACGGATTCGACGTGTCGGTGTGGGAGTTCTTCTGGCCGCTGACCGAGGGCGCCACGGTGGTCCTGGCCCGCCCGGACGGTCACCGGGACCCGGATTACCTCGCCGAGCTGATCCGCGACGCCGGGATCACCACCGTCCACTTCGTGCCGTCGATGCTGCGGGCCTTCCTCGACGCCGGTCAGGCCGGCGCGTGCGGTCGGACGCTGCGCCGGGTGGTGTGCAGCGGCGAGGAGCTGCCGGCCGAGCTGGTCAGAACGTTCACACGGCAGGTCGGAGCGCCGCTGCACAACCTGTACGGGCCGACCGAAGCGTCGGTCGACGTCACCTGCCACGACTGCGCCCCGGACGAGCCGGGCCCGGTGCCGATCGGCCGGCCGGTGGACAACACCCGCCTGTACGTGCTGGACCCGGCCGGCCGGCCGGCGCCGCCCGGGGTGATCGGCGAGCTGTACCTGGCCGGCGCGCAGCTGGCCACCGGCTATCTGGGCCGGCCGGACCTCACCGCGGAGCGGTTCGTCGGCGACCCGTTCGGCGGGCCGGGCGAACGGATGTACCGCACCGGCGACCTGGCCCGCTGGCGCCGTGACGGGGCCCTGGAGTTCCACGGCCGGGCCGACCGGCAGATCAAGGTCCGGGGCTTCCGGATCGAACCGGCCGAGATCGAGGCGGCGCTGACCGCCGACCCGACCGTGGCCGCCGCTGCCGTGCTCACCTGGCCGGACGCCCCGGACCGGCTCTGCGGCTACGTGACCGCCGCGCCCGATGCCGACTGCGACCCTGAGGCGGTCCGGTCCCGGGTGGCGCAGCGGCTGCCGGACCACCTGGTCCCGGCCACGGTCACCCTCCTGGCGGAGCTGCCGCTGAACACCAGCGGCAAACTCGACCGCGGCGCGCTGCCGCCGCCGCGCTGGGTCGCCAGCGGGACCCAGGCGCCGCGGAACCCGCACGAGGAGTTGCTGTGTCAGCTGGTGGCCCGGGCGCTCGGCGTGCCGAGGGTGGGACCGACGGACAACTTCTTCGACCTCGGCGGGCACTCGCTGCGGGCCGCGGCGTTGGTGTCCGAGGTACGGGCGACCCTGGGCGTCGCATTGACGCTCGGCGCGGTCTTCGCGGCTCCGACCGCCGCCGGGTTGGCCCGGGCGTTGGCGGACCCCACAGTCAGCGACGGGGCGCTGGGGGTGCTGTTGCCGTTACGCCCGGCCACCGCGGACGCCGGGCCGCCGTTGTTCTGCGTTCATCCCGCCGGCGGGCTGGCCTGGAGCTACGCCGGCCTGCTCGCCACACTGCCGAGACAGGTGCCGGTGTACGGCCTACAGTCGCGGGCGTTGCTGGACCCGACCGCCGCGCCGACCAGCATCGACCAGATGGCCGACGACTATGTGGACCAGATCCGGCGGGTTCAGCCGGCGGGCCCGTACCGGTTGGCGGGCTGGTCCGTCGGTGGCGTGATCGCCCAGGCGATGGCCGCCCGCCTACGCCGGGGCGGCGAGCGGGTGCCATTGCTGGCCCTGCTGGACGCCTACCCGGCTGACCAGTGGCGGGACCTGCCCGCCCCGGACGAGTCAGCGATGCTGCGGGCCCTGCTGCACATGGCCGGCAGCGACGAGTCGGTTCTCGACGGCGCGCCGGTCACCCGGGACGCGGTGCTGGCGGCGCTACGTGATCGGGGCAACGCCATGGCCACCCTGGACCCCGCGGCGTTGGACGCGGTGGCCACGGTCGTCGGGCTCAACGCCCGGCTGATGCGGGAACACCGGCACGAGGTGTTCGACGGCGACGCGTTGTTCGTGGCGGCTGTCGCGCCGCGTCCGGAGACCTGGCTGACCCGGTCCGGCTGGTTGCCCTATGTCACCGGTGGGCTGGTCAGTCTGGATCTGGAATGCACTCATCCGCAGTTGGTCCAGCCGGCGCAGTTGGCCCGGATCGGCGCGGCGATCGCCGAACGGCTGCGGTGACGTGAGCCTCATCCCACGGTTGGACAGATAAGGCAAGCCTTAGCTACGTTGACGCCCGTCATTGTTCCTACGCGAGGAGCACGTCGTGCCGCACCCCCACGCCACCGTCAGCCTCTCCCGTCGCTCGATTCTGGCCGGCGCCGTCGTGGCAGCCACGGCCGTGACCCTGCCCGGTGCAGCTACCGCCGCGCCCGCCCGCCGCCGTCGCGACAACCAGGTTCAGGTCGTCACCGACGGGAGCGCCCTGTACGAGCTGGCCGCCGTCCCGTCGCTGGGCCAGGTCTTCGTCGGCAACCCGTGGCGGGTCAGCGACCGCGAGCCGCGCCGCCGTGTCTTCGCCATCGACGGCGACGCCAGCGCCGTCGTCGGGGAGATCGACCTAGGCCAGGTCAGCCCCTTCGGCCTCACCGCCCACCCGACCAAGCCGCTGTTGTACGCCGGTGACCAGCTCTTCACCCGTTCCGTCGTCAAGATCGACGCCCGGGGGCTACAGGTCACGGCCGGCGTCACGCTCGACGGCCAGCCCCGGGGCATGGCGGTCAACCCCGCCACCGGCAAGCTGTACGTCACCCTGACCAACCAGGGTCAGGTCGCCGTCCTCGACGCCCGCACCCTGAACCTGCTCAAGATGATCACGATTGGCCCGGTCGAGCCGGCCAAGGTGGCGGTCAACCCTGAGACCAACCGGGTGTACGTCGCCAACGCCGCCCGCCGCGCCGACGGCACCTCGGTCTCGGTCATCGACGGCGACACCGACCAGGTCATCGACACGGTCCCGGTCGAGCCGTACGCGCTGGGCATCGCGGTCAACCCGGTCACCGGGAAGGTGTACGTCTCCAACTACGCCAGCGGCACGGTGAGCGTGCTCGACGGCGGCTCACACACCGTGGTCGGCCGGGCGACCGTCGGCGAGGCCCCGGTGTCCGTCGAGGCCAACCCACTTACCAACAGGATCTATGTCGCCCACTTCACCCCCGCCGGCGGTGTGTCGATCATCGACAGCGACACCCACACCGTCCGCCGGGTCGACGCCGTGCCGGCCACCCTCGGCCTGGCGATCGACGCCACCCGCGACCGGGTGTACGCGGCCAGTCAGACCGGCGGCGTCGTCGCCGCGGTCGATCTGACGTGACCGGCAGCCGGCGCGCCGTCCCCCGCGGCAGGACGTCGACCTGGCCGCCACGCCCTACCCTGGACGGGCTCGACTCGTCCAGCGGAGGTGCCTGTCGGTGTTCGGCGTCTGCGTCTGCGGCCACTCCCGCCGCGCGCACCAGCACTACCGGCCCGGCGCCGACTGCGCGCACTGCGGACCGGACCGGTGCCCGCGGTTCCGGCGTCGGTGGTGGTGTCCCGGCCGGCGCCCACGCTGACCGTCCGCGCCCCCCCGAGTGCCCGACGGTCACGGTGGTCGTGCCGGCCCGCAACGAGGCCCGCAACCTCGCCGTGGTGCTGCCCCGACTTCCCGCCGAGCACCAGGTGGTCATCGTCGACGGACACTCCGACGACGACACCATCGCCGCCGCGCTACGTGCCCGCCCGGACGCGGTGGTGGTCCAGCAGACCCGCCGTGGCAAGGGCAACGCCCTGGTCTGTGGCTTCGCCGCGGCCACCGGTGACATCGTCGTCATGTTCGACGCCGACGGCTCGGCCGACCCGGCCGAGATCCCGCGGTTCGTGGCGGCGTTGCGCGACGGCGCCGACTTCGCCAAGGGCAGCCGGGCCGTCGCCGGCGGCGGCAGCGAGGATCTGACCCGGGTCCGGGGTTGGGGGAACCAGGCGCTGACCTGGCTTACCAACCTGCTGTACCGGACCCGTTACACCGATCTGTGTTACGGCTACAACGCGTTCTGGCGGGACATCCTGCCGGCGCTGCGGCTGCCGGACCACTACCCGGCCGGTGATCGGCTGCGCTGGGGCGACGGCTTCGAGATCGAGACCGTCCTCAACTGCCGGGTGGCGCTGGCCGGTCTGCGGGTGCGGGAGGTGGCCAGCGTGGAGCTGTGCCGGCTGCACGGGGTCAGCAACCTCAGCGCCCCCCGCGACGGCCTGCGGGTGTTACGCACGCTGCTCACCGAGCGGCTGCGCCGTCGCGGCGACGCGGCCCGGCCCGCCGCCGCTCCCGCCGCCGTCGCGGTGGCGGCCTGTGAGTGCGCGGCGCGACCGGTCGACGCCGCGTCCAGCCGATGAGCCCACCCCGACGGGTCACGGTGGTGGGCGCCGGGTTCCGGTTCACCTCCGGGATCAGTTACTACACCTGCCGGGTGGCCAACGCCCTCGCCGAACGGGGCGCGGTCTCCGCCCTGCTCATGCGCCAGCTCATCCCGGCCGTGCTCTACCCGGGTCGGCGCCGGGTCGGGGTGCCCGTTCATGACCTGCGCTACGATCCCGCGGTGGCCGTCCACGACGGACTCGACTGGAGCTGGTGGCGCACCCTGCCAGCGGCGCTGCGGTTCCTGCGCCGGCAGGCGCCGGACCTGCTGGTGCTCCAGTGGTGGACCGGCGCTGTCCTGCACAGCTACGCGTTGCTGGCCTGGTACGCCCGTCGTCGCGGCGCCCGGGTGCTACTGGAGTGGCACGAGGTCCAGGACACCGGCGAGCTGCGGATCCCCGGCGCCCGCCGTTATGTGCAGACGGTGATGGGCCTCCTGCTCAGGAACGTCGACGGCCATGTCGTGCACAGCGACTTCGACCGCCGCGAGCTCGCCCGGCACTACCCCATCGCCGCCGCGCCCACCGCCCTGGCCCCGCACGGCCCGTACGACCACCACCGGCCGGCGCCACGTCCGCAGGCCGCCGACGACGGGATCATCACCCTGCTCTACTTCGGCGTGATCCGCCCCTACAAGGGGGTGGAGGACCTGGTGGCGGCGTTCGAGCGGCTAGACGCGCCGGTGGCCGACCGGCTCCGGCTGGTCATCGTCGGCGAGACGTGGGAAGGGTGGACCGCGCCGCTGACCGCCGTCGAACGCTCGCCGCGCCGGGACCGGATCACCGTGGTGAACCGGTACGTCACCGACGCCGAGGTGGCCGGGCACTTCGCCGCCGCCGACGTCGTGGCGCTGCCGTACCGGCGCTCGTCAGCGTCCGGTCCGCTGCACGTCGCCATGGCTGCCGGCCTGCCGGTGGTCGTCAGCGACGTGGGCGGGCTGCGCGAGGCGGCCGAGGGTTACGCCGGTGCGGTCTTCGCTCCCCCCGCTGATCCGGACGCCCTGGCCGCGGCGATCTGCCGGGCGCTGCCGCTGGCCGGCGGCCGGTTCGCGGACCCGCGTAGTTGGACCGAGGTCGTCGACGCCTACCACCGTCTGTTCGCCGAGGTCACCGGCGACCGCGCCAAGCCGGCCGCCGCGTGAACGCGCCCCAACCGGCCGGTCCCGACGTCGGCGCCCCGCCGGACCTGGTCGCCGATGTGGAGCTGGCCGACGGCATGGCCGACCTGCCCAACCCCGGCCCGGACGGCGTCCGCCGTGGCCGGGCTTGGCTGCTGGCGCGCCTGCACACCGAGCCGTTGGGGCTGGTCACCGTGCCCCTGGGCGACGGACTGGCCGCCGCCGACATCGCCGCCGCCGTGTGGCGACAGTGCTCGGAGGCGATCACCCGACGATGGCCGGACGCCGACCCGGGCCGACTGGTGTCCGGGGCCGGTCCGGCCGGCCCGACCGCGTTCCCGGCCGGCCGGCGGGCGGCGCTGGACGACGGGCCGGCGGTGACCGTCGTCGTCTGCACCCGGGAGCGCCCCGGGCCGCTGCGCGTCTGCCTGGACAGCCTCGCCCGGCAGACCTACCCGCGGACCCGGATCCTGGTCGTCGACAACGCCCCCACCTCCGCCGCCACCGCCGAGGTGGTCGCCGCGCACACCGGACCACATCCGGTGCGGCGGATCGTGGCCACGACACCAGGGCTCTCGCATGCCCGTAACCGGGCGCTGGCCGAGGTGGACACCGAACTGGTCGCCTGGATCGACGACGACGAGATCGCCGACCGGCACTGGGTGACCGAGGTGGTCCGCGGCTTCGCCGAACGCCCGGACGCCGCCGGCATGTCCGGCCTGGTCGTCCCCGCCGAGATCGCCACCGCGGCGCAGGCCTGGTACGAGGCGTTCGGCGGGCACAGCAAGGGTCGCGGATTCACCCCGGCGGTGTTCGATCCGGGACAGATGCGGCAGAGCCCGCTGTACCCGCTGCCGCCGTTCGGCGTCGGCGCCAACATGGCGTTCCGGACCGCGGCGTTGCGGGACATCGGCGGGTTCGACCCGGCCCTGGGCGCCGGCGCCCCCGCCTGCGGCGGCGAGGACACCGCGATCTTCACCTGGCTGCTGCTGACCGGCCGGACGATGCTGTACCGGCCGTCGGCGGTGGTGCGGCACTTCCACCGCCGGGACGAGGCCGCCCTGCACGCCCAGCTGCACGGCTACGGCGTCGCCCTCACCGCCTTCTACGCCAGCCTCCTGCGCCGTCGCCCCGGTCTGCTGTGGCCGCTGCTGGGCCTGGCGCCGACCGCGCTGCGGGATGTCGCGTCGCCGGGCAGCCTGCGCAACGTGGGCGTCCGGGACGGCATGCCGCCGGAGCTGATGCGGGCGAACCTGCGGGGCATGGCCGTCGGACCGTGGCGGTACGTCCGCGGTGTCCTCGGCGGACGCCGTGGCTGAGCCGACCGCCCCGGCGTCGGCGCCGCCCGGGCGGCTGGCGGGGCCGGCGGTGGCGCCGCTGGTCGGCGCCGGGCTGGCCGCGCTGACCGTCAGCGTGGCGTTCGCCGCCGCGCGCGCCGGGGCCGGCTGGGCGCACCCGGTCTACTGGGCGGGCCAGCTGCTGCTCATCGGGGCCGTCGCGGCGGCAGTGCTCAGCCCACGCGTCTCGCCAGCCGGGCGGCTGCTGGCGGTGTTCGGCTTCACCGCCGCCCAGTTCGTCATCAAGCTCGCGTACGCGCCGCTGCGTTTCCGGTTCGCCGACGAGCTACAGCACTGGCAGACCACCCTCGGCATGGCCGACGCCGGACGCCAGTTCCCGACCAACCACAGCCTGCCGATCAGCCCCCGCTTCCCGGGCCTGGAGACGCTGACCCTGACCGTCATGCGTGCCACCGGCCTGTCGTTTCACCCGGCAGCGGTGCTGGTCTGCGCCGCGAGCGCCATGCTGCTGACCGCGGCGCTGCTGCTGTTGCTGCGCGAGGTCACCAGCCGGCCGGAGCTGTTGACGCTGGCCGCCCTGGTGTACCTGTGCAACCCCAACCACGGCTTCTTCACCGCCATGTTCCTCTACACCGCGCCGGCGTTGCCGATGCTGGCGCTGTGCCTGACCCAGGCCGTCAGCCTGCTCCGACAGCCGGCCGGACCGGCGCGACGGCTGGCGGCCGGGCTGCTGTTCGCCGGGGCCGTCGTGGTCGCCCACCACCTGACGATGGTCGTCGCCCTCGCGCTGCTGACGCTGGCCGCGGCGGCCGGGGCGGCGATCCGGCGACTGCGGCCGGCGGCTCGGCCGCTGGCGACGCTGGCCGGCGGGGCCTGGGCGCTCGCCGCGGCCTGGGTCTGGCTGGTCGCCCCGCAGGTGGTCGACTACCTGGGCGGGCCGTTGGTGGCCCTGGCTCAGACGTTCGCCCGGCTCGGCGCGGTCCGTCCGGACGTTGTAGCCGGCTCGGCCGGCGCCAAGCCGCTGGTGGAGACGGCGCTGTCGCTGGCGGCGATCCTGGTGCTGGCCGGCGCCACGGCGGCGCTGGGGTGGTGGGCGCTGCGGGCCCGCCGGCTGCTGCTCGCGGCGACGATGGCGGCGGTCACCGCCGTCGAGGGCGCCATCGTCGTCATCCGGGTGGTCAGCCCGCGCGGGGAGGAGCTGGCCGGTCGCGCCCCGGCGTACCTGACGCTGCTGGTGGCGTTGGCGCTGGCCCTCGGACTCGCCCAGCTGCCGCCGGCGACGCTGGCGGGCCGCCGGTGGCGCCTCGGCGTCGGCGCGGCGCTGATGGTGGTGTTCTGCGGCGGCCTCACCGCGGGGTGGCCGCCGTACTGGCTACGTCTGCCCGGCCGGCACCTGCCCGCCGGTTACGAGGCCGCGGTCGACACCCGGACCATGGAGCTCGGCTGGTGGTCCCGCCGGCGCCTGCCCGCCGGCGGACGGTTCGTCGCCGACTTCGGCAACCAGACCGTCGTCGGCACGATCGGCGGCCTCGACCCGGTCGGCCACGCCGCCGCCCTGTTCCACCGGCCGGGGTTCGACTACGCCGACCGCAGCGCCGTGCAGGATCTGCGGATCCGCTACGTGGTGGCCGACCGGCGTCTCACCCAGGTCCCCGCGCCGCGGGGCAGCTACTTCCTCGACCCGCCGCCGTCGGACGCCGACCCGACGCGTCCGTTGCCGGCCGGGGCGCTGGAGAAGTTCGCGGCCGTCGAGGGCGTCGGCGTCACCTTCGACGACGGAGTCATCCGGGTCTACGACCTGTCGAACTCGCGGTACGCCTGGTGAGCCGAGCGCGCGCTGGCGGGCCGGCGGTGGCGGCGTTGGTTCTGTGCGCGTTGTACGCCGTCGGCGTCGTCGCGCGTCTCCCGCTCGTCCAGGTCCCGTCCGGGCTGGCCCTGGCCGGCTTCGTGCCCGGATGGCTGGCGCTGCGGGTCGCCGGGGTCGGCGGCCCGGCCGGCCGCCGGGCCGCGCTGGCGGTCGCCGGGTCGCTGTGCCTGAGCATGGCGCTGCCGCTGCTGGCCGAGCTGTTCGACGTCCCCGCGAGTCGGGGTTGGACGGTCGGCGCGCTGTGCCTGGTAACAGGGACGCTGGCCGTCATCGACCTGATCCGCTGCCGCCGGGGGGCGCCCGGCCGGCCGGCGACGCCCGGCCAGCCGGGCCGTGCCAGCGCGCCCACCGTTGCCGCCGTGGCCGGGGTCGTGGCGGCCGTCGTGCTCGGCGCCAGCGCGTTGGCGGTGGCCGTCCACAGCGAACGGCGGGCGGACGCCGCGGTTATCACCCAGGTGGGGTTGACTCCGACGCCCGGCGCGTCCCGCACGGTGGAGCTGTCCCTGACCAACCGGGAGGGACGCCCGGTGAGCTACGTGGTCGTCGTCGAGCTGCCGGGCAGCCAGCCGGCCAGCGACTACGTCACCGTCCCGGCCGGCCGGTCGTGGACCCGCACGCTGACCGCGGACCGGGCCGGGACTGTCCGGGCCCGGATCTCCGGCGGGGCCGCCGGCCGGTACGAGGTGTCGGCGGTGCTGCTGTGAGCGCGGCGGCGGCCGGACTCGCCGCCCGGTCCAGCCAGGTGCTGCGCGGAGCGGCCGCCCTCTACGGGTCCACCGTGGTCACCGCCGCGCTGGGGTTCGCGTTCTGGGCCCTGTCGGCGCGGCTGGCCATCCCCGCCCAGGTCGGCGCCGCCGCCGCCGCGATCGCGGCCATGCAGCTGATCGGGTCGGCCTGCACCCTCGGCCTGGGCAGCCTGCTCATCAGCGAGCTGGGGCGCGACCGCGCCGCGCGGTTCCGGCTGGTCAGCGCCGCGCTGCTGGTCAGCGCCGGGGCCGGACTCCTGGTCGGCGGCCTCGGCGCGGGCGGGTACGGGTGGCTGTCGGCCGGCGGCTGGGCGCCGGCGGCCGGTGGGTCGGCCCTCTACACCAGCGCCGCCGGGGTGGCCCTGTTCGCCGTCGGCTGCGCCGCGCAGGCCGCCACCAACGTGCTTGACCTCGCGCTGGTCGGCGCCGGCCGCCCCGGGTGGCAGCTGCTGCGCAACGCGGCCTTCGCCGCCGGCAAGCTGGCCCTGCTGCTGCCGGTGGCGGCGCTGGGGAACCTGTCCGCCACGGCGGTGTTCGGCTGCTGGGTGGCGGGCTCGGTCGCCTCCGTGCTCGTCGTGTTGGCCCGCACCCCGGCGCGACGGCGCTGGCTGCGGAGGCCGGCCGGGCCGGTGGCGCTGCGGGGTCTGGGCGGGCAGGCGTTCGGCCACCACATCATCAACGTCTCCGCGCACGTGCCGTCGCTGGTCCTGCCGATGCTGGTGGCGAGTCTGCTGGGCAACGCCCGCAACGCCGGCTTCTACCTGGCCATGCAGATCGCCTCGTTCGGCTGGGCGATCACCACGCACCTGTCCACCGCGCTGTTCGCCGTCTCCGCCCGGGAACAGGACCGGCTGCGCCGGGACCTACGGCTGTCGCTGGCGGTGACGGCGGCGGTGACCGTGGCCGGCGTGGTCGGCGCGGCCGTCCTCGGCCGGTGGGTGCTCGGCCTGCTGGGGCCGGCGTACCCGCACGCCTGGGCGGCGCTGGTCCTCATGGCCGCGATGACCCTGCCGGCGGGGATCAAGGCGCTGTTCATCTCCGTCTGCCGGGTCCGCGGCCGGCTCGGACTGGCCGGCGCCGCCACGGTCGGCTCGTCCGCCGTGGAGATCGCCGCCGGGTGGTACGGCGCCCGACACGGGGTCACCGGGGTCGCCGCGGGCATGATGGTCGCTGTGTGCGCGCAGGCGGTGTTGATGTGGCCGATGGTGGCCGGGGCGGCCGGGCTGCGGCGTTGGCCGCCCGGGCCGCGGTGGCGACCGCCGGGGCAGCGCCGCGCCGCCCGGGAACCGGCATGACCGCCGCCGCTCCCACCGTCAGCGTCGTCATCCCCACGGTCGGCCGCGACACCCTGGGACGGGCGGTGGCAGCCGCCCTGGCGCAGTCCCGTCCGCCGGTGGAGGTGCTGGTCGTGGTGGACGGCGACGGCCCGCCGCCGACGTTCGCCGATCCGCGGGCGCGGGCGCTGCCCGGTCACGGCGCCGGCCCGGCCGCGATGCGGATGACCGGCGCCCGGGCCGCGGTCGGGGACCTCGTCGCCTTCTGCGACGACGACGACGAGTGGCTCCCGTCGAAACTGTCCCAACAGGTGGCCGCCTACCAGGCGGCGCCCACTCGCCGGCCGGCCGTGATCAGCCTGTGCCGGGACGTCGACGCCGCCGGGCGGACCCTGTTCGAGCCGGTCCCCGGCGGCGGGCTACCGGCCGGCGCTCCGCTGCCGCACCGGCTGTTCCGACGGTGCTCGCTGCGCCAGCGCACCGGCCTCGGCGGCTCCTCCACCATCCTGTGTGACCGGGAGCTGCTACTGGCCGAGCCGCTGCGCGAGGATCTGGCCCTGCACGAGGACTGGGAGTGGCTGCTGCGGGTGGACAGGCGCCCCGACGCCGGCGTCGTCATCGTCGAGGCGCCGCTGGTGCGGTACCGGGTCAACCCGCCCGGGACGTCCGCGGGCTCGCCCGCCGACGGATGGCGGCGCAGCGTCGCGTTCGCCCACGCCGCCGGCCTGGACCGACGCACCCTGGGCGACTTCCTGCTGACCGTCAGCGGTCCGATGGCGGTCGCTGACGGCCAGCTCGGCCCGGCGCTACGGATCGCCCGCGACGCGGTGCTCCGCGGGCGGCCCGGTCTGCCCGCGCTGTCGACCTTCGCGCTCCTGCTCGTGCTGCCGGCGCCGGTGCGGTGGCGGCTCGGCTCATGGGCGTCCCGGCTGCTCGACCGGCCGACCGGCTGACCCCGCCGCCCGTCCCGCCCTGGCATAGGCGTGGGTCTCCACCACCCCGCGCAGCAGGCGACCGGTCAGCTCCTCGGCCCGCCAACGGCGCAGCCGCCCGCAGCCGGCCAACGCCGCCCGCAGCGGCCACACCACCGCCGGGACCATCCCGGGGACCTGGCTGGCCACGGCCACCGCGCGACGCAGCGCCCGCACCCAGGCGGGCTCGTCAGCGGCGTGCAGCAGACCCACCTGACCCTGCCACCGGTGACGCATCAACCGGGCGGCCGCGCCCCGGGCAGCCGCGTCGGCGACCAGATCCCGGGACGACTTGCGGTACAGGTGGGCGCCGACGGCGTCCGGGTCGAAGTGGCCGGTCGCCCCCAGCGCGCGCAGCCGTAGGCCCAACTCCATGTCCTCGAAGTAGCCGGCCGGCCCGTCCGGGTCGGCGCTGGCGGCCAGGTACAGCGACCGCGGCAGGCTGACGTTGCCGCCCCACAACCCGTCGAGCACCTGTTCGGGCCGCCGCCGCCAACAGCGGGCGGCCCGCTCGTAGTCCGCGGCGTACAGCCGGGCGGCCACCTGGCCGGGACCGCGCGCGCCCAGCTCCACCGGCAGGTACCCGGCCAGCACCCCGTGCCGGACCCGGCGGTGGAAGGCGCGGTGCCGGTCCAGCATCCCGGGCCCCGGCAGGATGTCGTCGTCGCTGATCAGCACCAGGTCGCCGATGGCCGCCCGCGCTCCGGCGGCCCGGGCGGCGGCCGCTCCCCGGTTGGTCGGCAGCTCCAGCACCCGGAGCCGGGCGTCGGTCAGCGCGTCGAGGACCGCCCGCGCCTGCGGCTGCGGCCCGTCGAGCACGACGACCACCTCGTCCGGCCGCTGCGAAAGGTACGCCGGGACGACCCGGGCCAGCAGTCCCGGGCGCCCGTAGCTGGGGATGACCACCGACAGCCGAGGGACGCTCACCCGTTCCACCACCACGGGGTCGGCAGGGGCTGGCCGACGTAACGCTCAGCGAACGCAGCGCCGGTGTGCGGGCAGCTGACCAGCTCGGACAGGGCAGTCTCGCGGAGCCGCCGGTCGACGGCGTCCTCGCCGGGCAGACGGTGGGTGAGCTGGCTGAGCCAGACCGAGAAACGCTGAGTGCGCCACACCCGGTCCAGGCAGCGGCTGCTGTAGCGGTCCAGCTCCGCCGGCGCCCCGCCCGCCCAGGCGCCGATCGCGTAGGAGAGAGCGGCCGCGTCAGCGACGGCCAGGTTCAGCCCCTTGGCGCCGGTGGCCGGGACGATGTGCGCGGCGTCGCCGAGCAGGAACAGCCGGCCGTGCCGCATCGGCTCGGTCACCACCGCCCGCATCGCCGCCACGGTCACGTCCAGGATCGGGCCGACGGGCAGGTCGAGGCCGTCGCCGTGGCCGAGCCGGCGGCGCAGGGTCTGCCAGATCCGCTCGGCCGGCCAGGCCGCGACGTCGACGTCCGGCGGGACCTGCACGTACTGGCGGGTCAGCGCCGGGCCGCGCATGCTGTGCAGGGCGAAACCGTCCTCGTGCGCGGCGTAGACCAGCTCGTCGGACGACGGCGCGGTCCGGGCCAGGATGCCCAGCCAGGCGAACGGCTGGAGTTGCTCGAACACCGTCCCCGGCAGGTAGCCGCGGGTGACCCCGCGGAAGCCGTCGGCGCCGGCGACGATGGAGCAGCGCAGCTCGCGGCGGCGTCCGTGGCGCAGGTACCTCACCACGGGATCGGCGTCCAGACCGGACAGCTCCACCTCGTCGACCTCGAACAGGATCGGGTCGCCGTCGGCGAGCCGGGCGGCGATGAGGTCCTTGACCAGCTCGTGCTGGCCGTAGATCGTGATCGCCCGCCCGCCGGTCAGACCGGACAGGTCCAGCCGGTGGGTGGCCCCGGCGAACCGGAGGCGCACCCCGCGGTGGGTCATCGCCTCAGCATCAAGGCGGGCGGCCAGACCCAGCTCGCGCAGCAGGTCGACCGTCGGCTGCTCCAGGACGCCGGCCCGCAGCCGGGACTCCACGTGCGCGCGGGTCCGGCGTTCCAGCACCACGGCCTCGACGCCCTGGCGGCGCAGCAGGTGCGCCAGGGTCAGCCCGGCCGGGCCGGCGCCGACGATCGCGACCTGCGTCCGGGTCACCGGGCGCCGCCGGTCGGATGGTCTGCGGCGAACACCGTCGGGGCGAACCACTCGGTGATGAGCGCGAGCGGGGCGCCGTCACGCAGGCGCATGAGGTAGGTGCGCGCCGGCACCCGCGCGTCCGGGAGAAGGTCGCCGACCAGCAGCGGGGCCCGGTCGCCGGCCCGACGCAGACCCCAGTCCCGCAGCTGCCGGACCACCGGCACGCCAGCTGCCGCCAACAGCCTGCCGATCGGCTCGTCGGTGGTGGCCAGCCGGTGGGCCAGTGGCGTCGGCAGCCGGCCGGCGGCGGCCACCAGTCGGGCGGCGCCGTAACGCAGGCCGTCGGCGCCGATGAGCAGGACCTCGCGGACGAGCACGTCGTCGCCCGCGGTCAGCTCCAGCGCGGCCGCCTCGTCCCCGGCGTCGACGCCGAGCACCCCGGTGTACCCGGGGGCGTCAGCGGCCCCCGCGGACGGCAGCGGTTGCCGGCAGTGCTGCCGGACCACCACCTGGACCGGCTGACCGGTGAGGATCTCCAGCGCGGTGGTGGTCAGCCCGTCGCCGCGCAGGACCAGCTGGACCAGCCGCCCGAGCGGCTCCCCCACCAGCGGTCCAGCAGGACAGCCGAGCCGGCGACGCCCACGGAGCCAACGCGTCCGGACGGCGGTCACCGGGCCGCCCCGGCAGCGGCGCCCAGCCGCCCGGCGATCGCCTCGGCGACCAGGGCGACGTGCGGCTCACGCAGGATCGACGGGTGGTCGCAGTCCAGGCGCCGCAGCTCGGTGGGGCCGGTGAGGACGGTCGACCAACGGTCCTGGTTGGCGGGGTTGTCGCCGGCCAGCAGCAGCAGCGCCGGCCCGTCCCACGGCCGAGGGCGGTGCAGCCGCGTGAGCAGGTGACCCTGTTGGAAGAAGACTCCGTACTGGGTGATGCCGTCGAACTGCGCCACGCCGGCCAGCGGCAGCCGCAGGCGGTGCGACCACAGCCGCCGGTCGTCGCCCAGCAGCGCCCGGACGGCGCCGGTCCAGCGCCCGACCCGACGGGCACCGGCGGCGGGGGCGGGGTCGGCGGCGGACGGTCCCTGGTAGGCCATCGTGCCTGCCTGGTCGGGCAGGTACGTGTCGAGCAGCGCCACCAGAGCCACCTGGCTGCCGCTGGCCCGCAGCAGCTGGGCCGCCGCCAGCGCGATCAGCCCACCGAGCGAGTGTCCGACCAGGACGTAGGGTCCGTCGGGTTGGCGGCGCAGCAGGTCGCGCACGTGCCGGCGGGCGGCGGCCGCCACCGTCCAGTCGGGACGGCCGCGCCGTTCCAGGCCGTGCGCGTGGAACGCGACCACCGGCTGGTCGCCGAGGCGTCGGGCCAGCGGCAGGAACCCGAAGCCGAGACCCCCCGCCCCGGCGAAGCACCACACCGCCGGGCCCTCGCCCTCACGCAGGGTCGTCATCGTCGGGTGGGTGGCCCGGCGGCGGGCGCCGGCGGCGAGCCGGGCGGCGAACCCCGCGACGGTCGGCGCGGCGGCCAGGTCAGCGGCGTCCAACGCCACCCCGAACCGTTGCTGGGCCGCCGCCAGCAGCTCCTCGGCGGTCAGCGAGTCGCCGCCGAGGTCGAGGAAGTCGGCGTCGACGGGCGCCCGGTCCAACTCCAGCACCTGCGCCCAGAGGTCCGCGGTGAGCGCTTCCCACGAGTCGCGCGGGGCCGGACCGTCGGCTGGCGGGGTGGCCGGCGGCAGCGCCGCCCGGTCCAGTTTGCCGCGCTCGTTGCGGGGCAGGGCGGCCAGCACGGTGATCGTGGCCGGCGTCATCCAGCTGGGCAGCCGCTCGGCGAGCTGACGGCGCAGCGTCGCCGGCGCCGGGGTGGCGGCGCCCGGACGCACCGACACGTAGCCGGCCAGCGCCACCGGGGCGTCCGGTCGCCGCACCGGGACCACGGCCGCCTCGGACACCTGGGGGCAGGCCAGGAGCGCGGCCTCGACCTCGGCCGGCTCCACGAGATAGCCGCGGATCTTCACCGCGGAGTCGAGCCGGCCGAGCAGCCGCAGCGTCCCGTCGGCGTCGAAGCGGCCGAGGTCGCCGGTGCGGTACACGGTCCGGCCGTCCGGCAGCCGCCGGAACCGGGCCGCGGTCAGCTCCGGGTCGCCCCAGTAGCCGCCGGACAGGTAAGCGGAGGTGACGACGACCTCGCCGGTCGCCCCCGCCGGCAGGACAGCGCCATCGTCGCCGACGACTGTCACCTCCTTGCCCGGGGCCGGCCGGCCGACCGGCACGATCCCGTCCGGCATGGCGGCGCCGGCCGGGATCGGCAGGAACGCCAGGTGTCCGATCTCCGACGAGCCGGACCAGCTCGTGAAAGTGGCGGTGTCGCCGAGGTGGGGGCGCAGCGCCGCCACGTCCCGGGCGTGCACCGCCTCCCCGCAGGTGGTGACCAGCCGCACCGAAGGGAACCGTCGCCCCTGGTCCAGCACCGCCAACAGCGAGCGCAGCAGCGACGGCGTGCAGTGGACCGTGGTGGGCGCGGCGGCGTCCAACCAGTCCGGCAGCGTCCGGACGCCGCCGTCGCGCGGGTCGTGCGGGCAGACCGTGGCCCCGTTGAGCAGGCCGAACGCCAGCACGGTGAGCCCGGCCATGAACGCCACCGGCAGCACCAGCGCCACCCGGTCGGCCGGGCCGACGCCGAGCCGCTCACGGCCCCCGTACGCCTCATTGGCGAGCATGGCGTGGCTGACGGAGACGCCTTTGGGTCGCCCGGTGGACCCGGAGGTGAAGACGATGAACGCCGGGTCGGTCGGCGCTGCCGCGGGCGGAGACGGGACCGTCCGGCCTGCTTCGCCGGCGGTGGGCCCGCCCGCCGCCGGGTCGATGTGGACGGCGGTGAGCCCGGCCGCCTCGGCCAGCGGCCGCAGCGCCGGATCGGTCAGGCACGTCCTGGCGCCGGCCCGGGCGGCGATGAGCGCGATCCGTTCGGCCGGCAGCATCGGGTCCAGCAACGCCACCGGGCGCCCGGTGGTCAGCGCGCCGACGATGCCGACCAGCCCGGCGACGGTCTGCGGGACGAGCGTGGCCACCGGCTCGCCCGGCGGGGCCGCCGGAACCGTGGCGGCGATCCGCCCGGCCCGACGCAGCAGCTCGGCGTAGCTGACGCGCTCGCCGCCGGCGCACAGGGCCGGGCGGTGGGGCGCGGCGGCGGCGATGTCGGCCAGCCGGTCCAGGGTCGAGCCGTCCCACGGCCCGGCGGTCAGCGGGGGGATCGCGGGCACGGCGCTGGTCTGGTCGTTCATCGGCCGAACAGCGTCCGGTAGCGGGCGGCGGCGTTCGGGTTCTGCCGGCAGCCGGCCGACGCCGGTCCGATGAGAGTGGACTGGATGCCCCCGGCGTGGCAGCTGTGGAAGTACGCCTCGTAGGCCAGTCGGTCGGAGTGGGCGGCGAACCACTGGTGCATCCAGTCGACGAACTGCGGGTTCTCCCGGCTCGGGTTGCCGGCCGACCCGGGGGCGATGCCCCACTCGCCGACCGAGAACAGCTTGCCCCGGCGGACGGCGAACCGGTACAGCCAGGACAGGCCCTCGGGCGCCTGGGCCACCCGGTCGAACTCGGCCCTGTCGGCCGACGACGGATAGTGGTCGTAGTTGTCGATACCGATGATGTCCACCCATTCGTCGCCCGGGTAGCAGCCGGTGCTGACACCGCCGCAGATGTTCGGGGGCGTGGTGTGGGCGTTGATGGTCCAGTCCAGGACCACCTCGGGGTTCGCGGCACGGATCTGTCCGGCGGCCCGGCGGTAGCAGGCGGTCCAGGTGGCCGGGTCGCCGCCGTGCCAGGGCATGAACGCGCCGTTGAACTCCCAGCCCAGCCGGACCACGGAGCTGGCCCGGCGGTGGTCGACCATGAGCTTGCCGAACCCGTGCCACAGGTGGTCAAACTGGCCGGCGGCGCAGTCGTCCAGGTCGTCGGCGCGGCCCTCCGGCACCAGGCCCTGTGAGATCACCAGCGCGCCCTCGAAGCCGGCGAACGCCTGGAACATCCAGCCGCTGCCGGTGGTCATCGGGGCCCAGCCGCGCCGGTCGGTGAAGGCGTGCGCGATCGCGCACCGGCGGCCGCGCCACCGGCAGAAGTTCTCCACCGACGCTTTGTCGATCAAAGGGTCGCCGTTGACCCCGGACGCGCCGGCCTCGCTGGGCCAGGCGCCGGCGACCCGGGGCCGGTTGATCAGGTCGGCGACGCGGACGCCGTCGGCGGCGGTCCGCACCGTCGTGACCAGGCCGGACGGGTCCGCGACCCGCGGCGCCGCGGGTGCTGGCGGCGCCGCGGCGCTGTCGTCGCACCCGGCGGCGACCACGGCGACGACGGCGGCCAGCGCCGCGACGGTCGTCGCCGCCAGGCCCCGGCGGGCCTTGCGGGCGCTCACCGACGGCTCCGCGCGGCCGCCGCCAACACCCGCAGCGCCGCGGCGGTGTCGTCCCAGCCCAGGCAGCCATCGGTGATGGAGACGCCGTACCGATCGGGCCGCTCCTGCCGGCCGCCGACCAGGAACGACTCGATCATGACGCCGACCAAGCCCCGGTCCCCGGCGCCGACCTGGTCAGCCAGGTCCCCAACGACCGCCGGCTGGCGCCGGTAATCCTTGCCGCTGTTGCCGTGCGAGGCGTCGACGACCAACCGGACGGGCAGCCCGGCCGCCCGGAGCAGATCCTGCGCCATGCTCACCGAATGGGCGTCGTGGTTAGGTCCGTGGGCGCCGCCGCGCAGCACGACGTGGCCGTCCCGGTTGCCGGCCGCGCGCACGATCACCGCGGCCCCGTCGGCGTCGAGGGCCGGATAGACATGGATGGCCGCCGCCGCCCGGACGGCGTCCACCGCGGCGCCGACATCGCCGTCCAGGGCGTTCTTGAACCCGACCGGCATCGGCAGGCCCGCCGCGAGCGCCCGGTGCGGTTGGCTGTGGACGGTGCGGGCGCCGACCGAGCCCCAGCTGATCGCGTCGGCCAGCAGCGGGGCGAGCATCGGGTCCACGAACTCGGTGGCCAGCGGCAGGCCGTGCCCGGCCGCGTCGGCCAGGAACCGCCGGCCGAGCACCAGGCCGCGGGTCAGGTCGCCGCCGCCGTCGAGGCCGGGGTCGGGCACCAGGCCCCGCCAGCCGAGCACCGAGCGCGGCTTCTCCAGGTAGGCACGCAGCACCACGAACAGGTCGTCGCGGTACGCCCGGGCCGCTTCGGCCAGCCGGGCGGCGTACTCCAGCCCGGCGGCCGGGTCGTGTACCGAGCACGGTCCGACGATGACCATGAGACGGTCGTCGTGGCCGTCGAGGACCGCCCTGGTCTGTCGCCGTTGCGCGGTCACCTGAGCCCGCAGCGCGGACAGCGGCGCCGCCGCCTCCAACGCCGCCAAGCTGGGGAGCGCCTCGACGACGGCAGTCGGCTGGGCCGGACCGGCCGGCGCGGCGGGGCGGGCAACGCTGCCGGTGGTCATGCCGGCACGCCGACCAGGGCCGTCACGGCTGCGTCGGTGTCGACGACCACCCCGCACCGGCCGGCCACGTAGCGCAGCGCGTCGGCGTGGTGTGCGGCGTTGAAGTCGGCGACCGCGTCGCCGACCAGGAACGGGGCGATGTCGCGGGAGAACGCCTCGACGGCGGTCGCGGTCACTCCGATGTGGGCGTAGATCCCCGTGATGATCATCTGGTCGCGGCCGGCGAGCCGGTCAGCCAGGTCGGTGCCGAGGAACGCGCTGTAACGGCGCTTCGTCAGGACCGTGTCGCCTGGCGCCGGCGTCAGCTCGGCCACGATCGTCTCCAGCTCCGGATCGGCCGGCAGGCCGGGCCCCCACACGTCCTGCAACAGGCCGCGCTCGGCCCGGCTCTGCCCGCCGGGCTGGCGGGTGTAGATGACGGGCACGCCCGCGTCGGCGCAGGCGCGGCGCAGCCGGTCGATGTTCGCCACGGCGGCCCCCAGCGGCTCGGCGCCGGCGAACGGGCGGGTGAAGTACCGCTGCATGTCGTGGACGAGCAGCACCGCCCGACGCGGGTGGAGTCGCCACGACCAGCCGCTGGCCGGCAGCTCTTCGGCGCGCGGCAGCGGGTACGCGGAGATGGCGGGAAGCGCCACGACGGGCCTACCTTTCCTCGGTGAACGTGCGGCGCAGGGCGGCACGCAGCGCCGCTCTGCTGATCTTGCCGACCCCGGTGACCGGGAACTCGTCGACGATCTCGATCCGGTCCGGCGTCTTGTACCCGGCCAGGCCCCGCTCGCGGACGAACCGCCGGAGCGCCGCCGGGCTCGGCCGCTGCGCCTTCGGGCGCAGGACGACTACGGCGCAGCTACGCTCGCCCAGGTGCTGGTCCGGCACCCCGACCAGGACCGCGTCGTGCACCGCGTCGTGGGCCAGCAGGTGCGCCTCGATCTCGTCCACGGCGATCTTCTCGCCGCCGCGGTTGATCTGGTCCTTGGCCCGGCCGGTGACGACGAGGTTGCCGTCGGGGGTGCGCCGGACCAGGTCCCCGGTGCGGTAGAAGCCCTCGGCGGTGAACGCGGTGGCGTTGTGGGCGGCCGCCCGGAAGTACCCACGGACGGTGTACGGCCCCCGGGTGAGCAGGTGCCCGACCTGCCCGTCGGGCACCTCCCGGTCGGCGTCGTCGACGATCCGGACCTCGTCCGCCGGTGACATCGGCCGGCCCTGGGTGGTGTTGACCACCTCGTCCGGGTCGTCCAGCCGGGTGTAGTTGACCAACCCTTCGGCCATCCCGAACACCTGCTGCAACGCGCAGCCCAGCTCGCCGCGTACCCGCCGGGCCGCCTCGTCCGGTAGCCGGGCCCCGCCCACCTGGAGCAGCCGCAGCGACGACAGGTCCACCCCGGACCGGTCGGCGTTCAGCCACAGCAACGCCAGCGGCGGCACCAATGCGGTCATCGTCGCCCGGCGCCGCTCGATCAGCGGAAAGGCCGTGTCCGGGGCCGGGTTCGGACACATGATGACGGTCCCGCCCGCCATGAGCACGCCCAGCACGCCCGGGGAGCTGAGGGTGAAGTTGTGCGCCACCGGCAGCGCGCACAGGTACCGGGTTTCCGGGCCCAGTCGGCAGATCTCGACGCTGACCCGGACGCTGTACAGGTAGTCGTCGGCGGTCCGGGGGATCAGTTTCGGCAGGCCGGTGCTGCCCCCGGAAAGGTTGAGGAAGGCCAGGCCGGACGGGTCCGGATCAGCCAACTCCACCGGCTCGACGTCGATGTCGGACAGCGCGGTGTGCGGGCCCGGCTCGCCGGCGACGATGACATGCCGCAGCGTCGGGGCCTGCGCCCGGATGGCGTCGACCATGCTCCTGTGGTCGAAGCCCCCGATCCGGTCCGGGATGATGAGCGCCACGGCGTCGCTGTGCCGGCAGAAGTAGCCCAGCTCGCTGTGCCGGTGCGCCGGCAGGGCGAAGACCGGCACGGCCCCGGCGCGCCACAGGCCGAACACCACCGGGAGGAAGTCGGCGGTGTTGGGCAGCTGCACGACGACCCGCTGGCCCGCCCTGACGCCGAGGGCGACCAGGCCGGCCGCGAACCGGTCGGCGGCGGCGTCCAGGGCGGCGTAGCTGAGCGTCCGGTCGCCGTCGAGCGCCGCCGGACGGTCGCCGGACCGCCGGGCCCATTCGCGCAGCGCTGCCCCGAACGACTGGCCGCGCCAGTACCCGGCCGTCCGGTACGCCGCCGCCACGGCGGCCGGCCACCGGGTCAGCTCAGGACCGTCCGACACGGCGGTCACAGTCCGAGTCCGTTCAGGACGGTGCCCAACTTGGCCTCGGTCTCGGCGAGCTCGGCCTCGGGCTGGCTGCCCGGCACCACCCCTGCGCCGGCGTACAGCAGCACCTGGTCGCCACGTACCTGGGCGCAGCGGAGCGTGACGGCCCACTCGCCGTCGCCGGCGGCGTCCTGCCACCCGGTGAGCCCGGCGAAGAACCCACGGTCAGCCGACTCGTGGGCCGCGATGACCTCGCGGGCCCGCTCCGGCGGCGTTCCGCACACGGCCGGGGTGGGGTGCAACGCGGCGGCCAGTCGAAGGGCCGACACCGACGGGTCGGCGACCCGGCCGCGGACGGTGGTGCCCAGGTGCCACATCGCGGTGGTGCTCACGAGCGTCGGAGCGGCCGGCGGCCGCAGGTCCACGCCGAGCCGGCCGAGCGCGCCCCGGACGGCGGCGACAACGACCGCGTGCTCGCGCTGGTCCTTCTCCGACGTCAGGAGGGCCCGCGCCCGGCGGGCGTCCTCGACCGGGTCGGCCGATCGGGGCGTCGAACCGGCCAACGGATTGGCCACCACCTCGGCCCCGCGTCGGGACACCAACAACTCCGGACTGCTGCCGACCAGCGTCGACCCGCCCCCGGTGTCGACGGCGAACAGGTACCCGCCGGGGTCACGGGCCGCGAGCCGGCGCAGCAGCAGCGCCGTGTCGACGGGCGCCGCGGTGGTGATCTCCAACGCCCGGGCGAGGACCACCTTGGACAGCCCGCCGGCGGCCATCTCGGCCACCGCCGCCTGGACTCCGGCGGCGTAACGGGCGCAGCTGGGCAACTCCCGGCGCGCGCGCATCCCCCCTCCGGGCCGCTGGGCCGGAATGGCCAGGCCGGTGGGCAACGGCCCGCTGCGCCACACCTGCTCCGGGACGCTGAGCCGGACGCGGGTGGCCGGGTCGAACCCGACGGCGCCGACGACGACCCGGTCGGCGGGGTGGGCTGCGAGGGCGGTGTCGACGGCGCCGGCGATGTCGGTCAGCTCCCCGCCGACGTCGAGGACGGCGCCGGCCTGGCTGGCCAGGAGCCCGCCGGTCGGCGAAGCGAAGTAGAAGGCGTCGTCGGCGGTGTGCCGGGCGAGCAGTTCGGTGGCGGTGGCGTCGGCGGGGCAGGGTGCGACGGTCATGGGGGAGTCCTTCGCTGTGGGCTCAGGCGCGCAGGCTGGCGCCGCCGTCGACGTACAGGTCGTGCATGGTGATCTGCCGGGCCGCGTCGGAGGCGAGGAAGACGACGGCGTCGGCGATGTCGGCCGGGTCGGCGATCCGGCCCAGGGGGATCCCGACCCGGAACGCGTCCGGATCGCCGGCGATGACCGCGTCGGCGCCGCGGTCGTCGGTCCACAGTTGGCGGCCCATGGCGGTGTCGGTGGAGCCGGGGGCGACCACGTTGCACCGCACACCGTGCCGGGCCAGCTCCAGGCCGAGGCACTTGGTGAACATCGTCGAGGCTGCCTTGGACGCGGCGTAGGCGGCCATGCCGGCGCGGGGCACTCCCCCGGCGTTCGACGACACGGTGATGATGACGCCGCGCCGCCGCCGGGTCATCTGTCCGGCGACCGCCCGGCTGACCTGCATGACGCCGGTGACGTTGACGGCGAAGGTGGCGGCCCAGTCGGCGTCGCTGATCCACGCTGCCGGCCCCGGCCGCAGCACGCCGGCGGCGTTGACGCAGATGTCCACCGGGCCCAGATCCTGTTCGACCCGGCGGACGGTGTCCGCCACCTGCGCGGCGTCGCTGACGTCGCAGACGTAGTGCCGGCAGTTCGGGCGCCCGGCGTCGCGGCTGAGTCCGTCGGCGTCGATGTCGACGCTGGCGACGGCCGCGCCGTGCTCGGCGAGGGCGGCCGCCACCGCGGCGCCGATGCCGCCGGCCGCGCCGGTCACCAGGGCGACGCGACCGCGGAAACTGTCGCCGTACATGGTTGACCCCCTCGATGAGGCTCTATATTAGGAGAGCCTGGCCTAAGGTAATCCTTGGCGTCGCGGCAGGGAAATCAGGGGCCGCCTCCGTCGTCGCCCCTGGGATATTTCGGAAGCATTGCCTGAACAGGCATTGCGTGCAGAAACGGAACAATCATGAGCAACAACCGCGGTGCGAACCGCGTCATCCAGGCAGACCCGGCATGAGCGCGGCGCCCACGACCAGGGTCGTCCGATATGACCTTGTTCCGCGACTGCTGCGGGTGCGTCGGACCGAGCGGATCTCACCCCGGATGATCCGGGTCACCCTCGCCGGCCCTGACCTCGCCGGCTTCCAGGAGCAGGCGCCCGCCGACCATGTGAAGCTGTTCTTCCCCGAGCGCCGCGGCGAGCCGCCGCTGATGCCGACCGTCGGCCCGCGCGGTCTGGAGCGGGACGCCCGGCACGTGTTCCGGGACTACACGGTGCGGGCGTACTGGCCGGCCGACGGCGAGCTGGACATCGACTTCGTCGTCCACGGAACCGGTCCCGCCGCCACCTGGGCTGACAACGCCCGACCCGGCGACGCTGTGGGGGTCCTTGGCCCACGCGGCTCGGTCCTCCCTCCCGTCGGCCTGGACTGGTATCTGCTCGGCGGCGACGAGACGGCACTGCCCGCCCTGTCGCGTTGGCTGGAGTGGTTGCCGGCGGGAGCGCGGGCCTACGTGTTCGTCGAGGTGGCCGACGCGACCGAGGAACAGTCGTTGCCGACGGCCGCGGCGGCGACCGTCACCTGGCTCCGGCGCGACCGCGCGCCGGCCGGGACCAATCTCCTCGCCGAGGCCGTCACGACCTTCGACCTGCCACCCGGCGACGGTTTCGCCTGGGTCGCCGGCGAGGCGGGGTCACTGCGGCCGATCCGCCGCCACCTGCGGGAACGTCTCCCGAAGGACGCGTTCGTGGTCGACGGGTACTGGAAGCGCGGAGAGACCAACTTCGATCACCACGCCGAGCAGGACTAGGCCAATCTGGTGGATCTTGAGGCAGGTGTAGGTCGTAGCCATCCATGATCGAGGCGATCGTGAGGGTTGCCTGGAGCAGGATCCTCACAGTCGTAGCGGGTGGCCTACGGCGCGGCGGTGGTGAGGTTCTGGTGGTGGTGCGGTTGCGGAAGAAACGTTTGGGCTTGTCGTATCCGGTCGGCCATGATGGCGGAAGCGGTGTTGGCGATGTGTTCTTTCAACGCGGCCCAGATGCGTTCGACGGGCTTGTCTTGGGGGCTGCAGCGGACCACCCGGTGATCAGCATCAGGCGAGGATGCTGGGCCAGCCACCGGGGGGTTGAACGCGCCCAATACATCTCCAAGGCCTTCGCCGCCGCCTGCGAGACCGCCGGAGTCCGCCAATCGATGAGCGCCGTGGGCAACTCGGCCGACAACGCCCTCACCGAGTCGTTTAACGCGACCTTCAAACGCGAAACCCCGCAAGGCCGACGCGCGTTCGCCGATCCCCCGGCTACGCTCGCAGCAGCCGCATAACCCCCGTGTTCAAGATCCGGGGCAAGCCCCCGCTCCGCCCCGGTGTCAATCTGTCATCGGCCCTGCGTTAAGTCACGGGATTGGGCACTGACTGCCAACCTGGCCGGCGCGAGCGCTCCCACAGCCGCGACTAGGAGCGCTGTCGCGCAGATCAACAGGTATTGCCCGCCGGGAAACGGCAGCCACAGCTCGGATGTCAACAGGTATCCGTAGGAAATCATCACCGCGGCGGCGATCACCGTGCCCTGCACTACGCCAGAGAGCGCGGCGAATCCGGCCTCGGCGCCGATCCAGCCCAACACGTGTCGCGTCTTGGCGCCGGCTAGGCGCGCCATCGCGAAGAGAGGAGCCTGACCGACCGACGAGCCGATGAGCGCGTTGATGGCCGCGATCCCGGCGTAGCCGGCCAGCATCGCGACGAACAGGTACACGATCCAGTTGTCGCCCGTGCTCTGCTGCGACATGGTGTCCAGATGGACCGAACGATTCTGCACGGCTGCACCCGGGATGTCGGCGAGTTTCTCGGACACCGTCTTCCTCGCTGCGGCGACCTCTACCCCGGGCCGCAATCGCAGGTAGACGGCGGTGTCGAACTGATCACGCAGGTGCGGTAGGAGTACGCGACGCGGCACGAGCATCCCGGCGAGCGTGTTGTCGCCGCGGTAGACGACGGCGACGGTCGCCTTCGCCGGAACGCCGTCAGGCAGCCGATAGTCGATCATTACGCCTGGCCGCCAACCACGCTCGGTGGCAGTGGCTTCCGAGACCGCCACCGCCTCGTTATCGAAGGACTTCCACGAGCCCGAGACCGTTGGGAGGTCCAGGACCTCCGAGATCGTACGCGGATTGACGCCCAGCGCCTCGACGTTGGGTGGGGCGCTGCCTTTGCTGGTGGCGTACACCCATGAGCTGACCGTGCCCGAGGCCGCCGCGACGTGCGGCACAGTGGCCACCCGTTGCTCGACCACGGACGGAACCCCGAGCATGTGCGGCCCGGCTACCACCAGCTCGGCCGCCAAGCGCTGCTCGTAGTTGCGCGATTTGCCGGCGAACGTCGCCCAATCCTGGAACAGGAGCACACACGCCACCGCAACCATCAACATCAGCGGCGTTGCAAGTCCGACCGCCCGCCGCCGGTCTGCGGCGATCGACCGGGCAGCCAGGAATCCGCCAGCGGTGCGTCCCAGCACCGGAGCGGCGAGGCGCAGTAACACGCCGACTGTCACCGGGCCCAACAAGGACGCTCCCAGAACCAGGAACGGCGCCGCCGTGAAGATCAGTGATGTGGCGATGGCCCCCTTGAGGGTGTTCACCGGCGACTGCAGCACCGCGCTGGTTACGAGAAGAAGGACCCCCACGGCGGCTGAGACGACGCCGAGCACGGTGCGTGCCGCGCCGAGACGGCGCGGCGGGGCGTAGACCGCGCGCAACGCCTCGCTCGGAGCCACTTGGGAAGCCCGCCAGGCCGGCAGGCTGCCGGCGACGATCGTGGTGAGCCCAGCGGCGGCCAGGCCGGCCAGAACCCCGCTGGGCACCCCGGCCAACGGCAGGCCCTCCGGCATGAGCCCGGCACCGGCGAACAGCCGTAGGCCTGCCGCCGCCAGCGCGACGCCGGCCAGAGCGCCCAGCAAACCGCCGACGATGCCCAGCAGGGCAGCCTCACCGAGAACCAGCCGGCGAACCCGGCCCGGTGAGGCCCCCACCGCGCGCAGCATGGCCAGCTCCCGCCGCCGCTGCGCCACCGACAGCGACAAGGTACTCGCGATCACGAACACGGTGATCAACAGCGCGCAAGCCGACATCGTTCCGATGAACTGACCCATGCCGCCGGCGAGGGCTTCCGTCTCCGTGGGTCCCAGCATCGTCGCGCCCTTGTCGGCGCCGGACAGCACCTCGACGCCTGGCACCGACGCGCGAATCCGCCGGGTCACGTCGGCCGCAGAGGCACCCGGGTCCAGCCGGACCAGGCCGACAGTCGGGGCACCGCCGAGCTCGGCCGCCGTGCTGTTATCGAAGAAGACCGCGTACGCGGACTCCTGGCCTGCTCGCGCCACAATCCCGGACAGGCGGTACTGGTGGACACCCGTTGCCGTGAGGACGTCGATCCGGTCGCCGACGCTCCGGCCGGCGGCCCGGGCGACCGCCTCGTCCACCGCTACCTCGTCCCGACCCTGTGGCGCCGCGCCGCTGGTCAGACGGACCGGATCGGCCACCGCAGTCGCCCAGGAGTGCCCCCAGGAGCGGACGGCGCCGTTCCCGACGTGCGTACCGTTATGCACGACGAATGCCGAGAAGCCGGCGTCCAATGCGAGGTCACCCACACCGGGGACCCCCGCGACAGCCACAAGTTGCGCCTCCGACAGCCGTGGCCTCTCATTGAGCGCCACCGCCAAGCCGGCCGACGTCTCGAGAGAGGCACCCACCCGGACCACAAGATCCGCGCCGTCCAGCCGCCACTGCCGTTGCGCCTGCGCCGCACCCCCCGCCTCGGCCGAGGCGCCGACCACCAACGCCGCCACCACCAACGCCGTGCCAACGACGACCGCCAGCAGGGAGGCGAGAGTGGCGACCCACCGCGAACGCAGGCTCCGCCACGCCATTAGGACCATGTCAACCCTCCAAGATGGCAAGCCGCTGCAGCACGGCTTCTGCGGTCGGTGAGGCCAGATGGGCGACAACAGCGCCGTCGCGCAGAAACACGACGCGGTGCGCATACGCGGCGGCGACGGGGTCGTGGGTCACCATCGCCACGGTCTGCCCAGTCTGCGCGACAGCGTTTCGCAGCAGGCGTAAGACCTCTGCGCCGGTACGGGAATCGAGATTGCCGGTCGGCTCGTCGGCGAAAACGATCGCCGGCCGGTGGGCCAGCGCACGCGCTACCGCCACCCTCTGCTGCTGGCCGCCGGATAGCTGTGCCGGCCGATGGTGCAGCCGATCGGTCAGGCCGAAGGCCGTGGTCAGGTGCGACAGCCAGGCGGGGTCGACGCGGGCGCCGCCCAGCCGTTCGGACAGCGTCAGATTCTCCAACGCGGTGAGCTGAGGAATCAGGTTGAACGACTGGAACACGAAGCCGAGTCGGTCCCTGCGTAGGTCGGTGAGCCTACCCGGGGACAGTCGACCGAGATCCACACCCTCGACCACCACCTGACCGCCTGTGGGATGGTCGAGACCGGCCATGCACTGCAGCAGTGTGGACTTCCCGGATCCCGACGGACCCATGATGGCGGTGAACTCGGCCGCCTGAAGCTGTATGTCTACATTGCACAGTGCGAGGACTTGCGACTCGCCCTCACCGTAGACCTTTCTGAGGCCGACGGTGTAAGCGATCGGCGCCGGGCGCAGCGCCTGTACAGGTGCGGAGCGGGGCTCCAGCGAACCGGCCATCGGACCCCATTTCGGCTGGCATGGATAGATACCCAATCCCATCAGACCGCCGCCACCTATGGCACTACCGAGAACGTTGCTGTCGGCGGTAACGCTAGGAGCGTGGGTCAGTAGCGGGCAGCGGGTTAGTTGATCATGAGTTCGGGTCCCCTAGCCGCGGCGGCCGATGGGGCGCATGGGCAGGGAGGGGTATCGATGCATGACGGCGAGCCCTCCCGATGCCTCGCGACCTCGTCGCCTGATTAGGTAAGGCTCGCCTGGCCTGCTAGCCTGCCGGCGCTCGCCCTTCACCTGATTGGGAGAACCATGATTCGCAAGCTCCTCGCGCCGGCGCGGCTCACCGCGTTGGCAGTGGCCGGCGTGGTAGCGCTCGCTGGCTGTGGCGGCGGCGGCGACACCACCGCGCCAGCCGCGACCGGCGAAACCCGCACCGTCACCGACGCGACCGGCGCGCAGGTCAAGGTTCCGGTCAAGCCGACCAACGTCGTGGCGCTCGCGGAGACCGACCTGGACGCCGCCATCGCTCTCGGCGTCACGCCGATCGGCGCTAGCAAGTCCCGCCAGGGCAACAGCATCGCCGGCTATCTGAAGGACAAGGCGCCTGGCGCGACCATCGTCGGCGAGATCATCAAGCCGAATGTCGAGGCTATCGCCGCGCTGAGCCCGAAACCGGACGTCATCCTGTACGGCCACTTCGTCAAGCCGGACCCCAAGCAGATCGCCGACCTCAACGCGATCGCCCCGACCGTGGTCACCAGCACCGTCGAGGACGACTGGAAGACCAGCCTTAAGGGCGTGGCCGAGGCGCTGAACCGCAACGACAAGGCGAACGAGGTCCTGGCCACGTATGACGCGAAGGTCGGCGAGGTCAAGACCGCGATCGCCAAGAACGCCAAGGCCGACGTCAGCCTCGTCCGGTGGAACCCGCAGGGCCCGTCCTACCTCCAGAAGCAGCACTTCGCCAGCACCATCGTCGCCGATCTGGGCCTCGGCCGGCCGGCGGGCCAACTCACCGAGGGCACCGGGCCTTCCGATCCGGTGAGCCTGGAGAAGCTGGACGTCCTCGACGCCGACTGGCTGTTCCTGGGCACCCTGAACAACGACGGGGCGGCGGCGCTGGCCCAGGCCGAGAAGAACCCGGTCTGGTCCAAGCTCAAGGTCGTCCAGGCCAAGAAGGTCGTCACTGTGGACGGCGTGCCGTGGACCTCCCGCGGCGGGCCCATCGCCGCCACCGTCGTGCTCGACGACATCAGCAAGGCCCTCGGCGCCTGACTGGCCTGGTCGACAGCGGTGACCAGCGCAACCTCGACGGCCGCGCCAGCGGCGGCCAACAGCGGCCAGCACGGCGCCGCCCGGATCGCCGGGCTGGCGCTGTGCCTGGCGCTGCTGGTCGTGCTCGCGTTGGCTAGCGTGGCCGTCGGGGCACGTTCGCTTCCGCTGTCGACCGTCCTGGACGCCCTGCTGGCCCCGGACGGCTCCTACGACGCCGCCGTGGTGGCGCGCCAGCGGGTCCCCCGGACGGTGCTCGCGATCGCCGTCGGCGCCGCGCTCGGCGTCGCGGGGGCGCTCATGCAGGCGCTGACCCGAAACCCGCTCGCCGACCCGGGCCTGCTCGGCGTCAACGGCGGGGCGGCTGCCGCGGTCGTCTCGGCGATCAGCTTTCTCGGTCTCACCAGTCCGCTGGAGTACATCTGGTTCGCCTTCGCTGGCGCCGGCGCGGCGGCGGTAATCGTCTACACGATCGGCGCCACCGGTCGGGCCACCGGCCCAGTGCGGCTGGCACTGGCCGGCACCGCTGTCAGCGCCGCCCTCATCGCCTACACCTGGGCCGTTCAGCTGGCTGATGACAAGGCGCTGGACCAGTTCCGGTTCTGGATCGTCGGCGGCCTGGCCGGCCGTGGCCTGGACGTTCTCGTTCCGATGGCGCCGTTCCTGGCCTTGGGGGTCCTTGCCGGCCTGGCGCTGGCCTGGCCGCTCAACGTCCTCGCCCTCGGCGACGACACCAGCCGGGCGCTGGGGCTACGGCTGGGCCACACCCGACTCGCCGCCGCCGGGGTCATCACCGTCCTCTGCGGCGCCGCCACCGCCGCGGCCGGCCCGTTCTCGTTCGTCGGCCTGGCCGTCCCGCACGCCGCCCGGGCGCTGGTCGGGCCGGACCAACGCTGGGTGCTCGCCTACTCGGCGCTGCTGGGGCCGTGCCTGGTCCTCGCCGCCGACGTCACCGGGCGGGTGCTGCTCGACCTCGGCGAGCTGGAGGCCGGACTCGTGACCGCGTTCGTCGGCGCGCCGCTGTTCATCGCGCTCATCCGCCGGCGCCGGATGGCGCAGCTGTGAACGCCGACGTCGTCCGAAGCCGGCAACGTCCGGCGGCGCCGGTGCGGCTGTTCGGGGAACGGATCTCGTTCCGGATCCGCTGGCGGCCGCTGGTGGTCGGCCTGCTCCTGCTCGTGCTGTGCCTGGCCGCGTTGGTCCTCGCGGCGTCTGTCGGCGACTATCGGGTGCCACTGGGTGACGCGGCGCGCGCGATCGTCGGCGAGGGCTCCCCGATGGCCGAGCTGTTCGTCACCCGGCGCCGGCTGCCCCGGGCGTTGACCGCGTTGGCGGTGGGCGCGGCCCTCGGAGTCGCCGGGGCGATCTTCCAGACGCTGACCCGAAACCCGCTCGGCAGCCCGGACATCATCGGCTTCGGGCAGGGCGCCGCCGCCGGCGCCGTGACGGTCCTGCTGGTCCTCGGCGGCGGGACCGCCGAGGCGACCGTTGGGGCGTTCCTCGGTGGGTTGACCACCGCGGCGGTGGTCTACCTGCTGGCGCTGCGGGGCGGGGCGCAAGGTTACCTGCTGGTGCTCGTCGGCATCGGAGTCAGCGCCATGCTGGTCGCCTACAACAATTTCCTGGTCAGCCGGGCTGAGCTGAGCGACGCCAAGCTGGCCACCATGTGGGTCGTCGGCAGCCTCTACGAGCGACGCTGGCCCGAGGCCGCGCTAATGGGGGCGGCGCTGGCGGTCCTGCTGCCGGCGGCGCTGGCGTTGCAGCGGACGCTGTCCATGCTGGAGGTGGGCGACGAACTGGCCGGCGGCCTCGGCGTCCGGGTGTCCCGGGTACGTCTGGCGGCCCTGGGGGTGGCGGTCGCGTTGACGGCGGTGGCCACCGCCTGCGCCGGGCCGGTGGCGTTCGTCGCGCTGGTCGCTCCCCAGGTGGCCCGCCGGCTGACCCGGTCCACCGGCCCCGGAATGCTGCCGGCGGCCGCTATGGGGGGTCTGCTGCTGCTGGTCGGCGACGTGGTCGCGCAGCGGCTCACCGCGCCCGTCGAGTTGCCCGTGGGCGTCGTGACCGGCGCCATCGGCGGGGTGTATCTGGCCTGGTTGCTGCTACGCGAGTGGCGCTCGGGCCGTGGCTGAGGAAAGGAGCGGATTAGTGAGTGAGCTGATGGACCAGCTGCGGGAGCAGATCGCGACGGCGCTGGGGGTGGCCGCCGATGAGATCGACGTCGACGATGACCTGCTCGATCACGGCCTGGACTCGGTCCGGGTGATGACGCTGGTCGAAGGGTGGCGGGCCCGGGGCGCCGAGATCAGCTTCGCCGACCTGGCCGAGGCGCCCACCATCCGCGGCTGGGCGTCGGCGCTCGAACGGGCGGGCCTGGTCAAGCGCTGAGCCGCGCGCCGTCGGCCGGCCTCGGACGCCATGGCACGTCGCGCCGAGGCACGGGCTGAACGGCAGAGCATGATCGAATCGCCCCATATCGAGCGTCTCTCCCTATACTCAGGCGCAAGGCATCGACGTACGCCACCGTATCGGTGCCCGTGCCGGCGCACGTCCTGCTACCGCCGCAGGCGGCCTGGCCCGTGCGTCACGGCTGCGTCAACGGGTAGGTGACGGAGAGAATGCCGGGATGGCCCGCAGGGGCCGGGCCGGCGGAGAGGCCAGGTGATGGGCCGACCGGGTAGCGCCAGCACGCTGCGCCGCCGCGCTGCGTCGGCCGCCCTCGCCGCGGCCACTGTGGTCGCCCTCGCCGGCTGCGGCGGCGCGGCCGACGACGGTCTGCCGACGATCAACCTGTACTACGCTCCCGAGGAGAACCTGGGCGCCGTCGTGGCGGCCTGCACCGCGCAGGCCGGCGGCCGGTACCGGATCGTCCACCGGGTGCTTCCGCGTGGAGCCGACGACCAGCGCGTGCAGATGGTGCGGCGGCTGGCCGCCGCCGACACCAGCATGGACATTCTGGGGCTCGACGTCACGTGGACTGCCGAGTTCGCCGGCGCCCGCTGGATCCGCCCGTGGGACGACGCTTCCGCGGCGGAGGCGCGCCGCGGCACCCTGGCTGGGCCGCTGGAGTCCGCGACGTACCGCGGCGCCCTCTACGCCGCGCCAAAGAACACCAACGTCCAGCTGCTCTGGTACCGCGCCGACCTGGTCACCAGCCCGCCGCGCACCTGGGACGAGATGATCGACACGGCCCTGCGTCTCAAGGCGCAGGGGCGTACCCACCGGGTGATCACGATGGGTGCGCAGTACGAGGGCCTGGTCGTGCTGTTCAACACCCTGGTCGCCAGCGCCGGCGGCCAACTCGTCCCGGACCCCGGCGCCCGGGTGGTCGTCGACGCCTCGGTCGAGCGGGCCGCGGACGCCCTGCGACGGCTGGCCACCGCCGGCGTGACCAGCCCGTCGTTCAGCAACGCCATGGAGGACGCGGCACGTCTGGAGTTCCAGTCCGGCGGCGGGGCGTTCCAGCTCAACTGGCCGTTCGTCTACCCGGCGATGAGAGAGGGAGCGCCAGAACTGGCGGCGAAGGTGCGCTGGGCGCGCTTCCCGGCGCTGGACCATAGCCGGCCCAGCCGGGTCACCATCGGCGGATACAACCTCGCGGTCAGCCGGTACAGCCGGCGCCCGGCCCAGGCGTTCGAGGCGGCGCTGTGTCTGCGCAGCGCCGCGCACCAGAAGCACTCGGCCATCAACGACGGCGTGCCGCCGACGATCGAGAGCGTCTACGCCGACCCGCAGATGGCCGAGGCGTACCCGATGCGCGATACGATCCTGGCCGAGCTGCGCGACGCGGCGAACCGACCGCTCACCCCGGCCTACCAGAACGTCTCCACCGTCCTGGCCGCCGCGCTCTCCCCGCCCTCGCGTATCGGCCCGGACACCGTCGAGGAGCTACGCGACGCCGTCCAGGCCGCCCTGGACTCCAAGGGGGTGCTGCCGTGAGCACGCGCCTGTCGCGGGGACGGCGGGACGAGCGCCGGCTGGGCTGGCTGCTCTGCGCGCCAGCCGCACTGGTCATGCTCGCCGTCACCGGCTATCCGATCGTCTACTCCTTCTGGCTGTCGTTGCAGCGCTTCGACCTGAAGTTCCCCGATCAGCGCCGCTTCGTCGGCCTGGACAACTATGCCGCCGTCCTCAGTAGCGACGCCTGGTGGACCGCGCTGAGCGTCACCGGGCTGATCACGGTGGTCACGGTCGCCGTCGAGCTGGTGCTCGGCATGGGACTGGCACTGGTCATGCACCGCACCCTGGTCGGCCGGGGCCTGGTCCGCACCGTGGCGCTGATCCCGTACGGGATCGTCACCGTCGTGGCCGCGTTCTCCTGGCGCTACGCCTGGACGCCGGGCACCGGCTACCTGGCCAACGCCTTCGCCAACGGGGACCCGCTGACCGAACGCGCCAGCGCCCTGGCGGTGATCATGCTGGCCGAGATCTGGAAGACCACACCGTTCATGGCGCTGCTGCTGATGGCGGGCCTGGCGCTGGTCTCCGAGGACCTGCTGCGCGCCGCCGCCACCGACGGAGCGACGGCGTGGCAGCGATTCACCCGGGTGACCCTGCCGGCGATGCGGCCGGCGATCCTGGTCGCGCTGCTCTTCCGCACCCTGGACGCGTTCCGCGTCTTCGACCACATCTATGTGCTGACGTCGGGGGCCAACCAGACCTCCTCCGTCTCGATGACCACCTACAACAACCTGATCAAGGGACTGAACCTCGGCATCGGATCCACGATGTCGGTCCTGATCTTCATCATGGTGGCGCTGGTCGCCCTCGTCTTCGTGAGGCTGTTCGGCGCCGCCGCCCCCAGCGGCGACGGGGAGGAGCGGCGCTGATGTCCGACACCGCGGCCCGCTGGCGCTGGGGTCTGCTCGACCTGGCCGTCCTGGTCTTCGCCCTGACGCCGGTGCTGTGGATCGCCTCCCTCTCGCTCAAGACCCCAACCACGCTCGGCGACGGCGCTTTCGTGCCACGCGAGTGGACCCTGGACAACTACCGGGCGATCTTCCGCACCGACCAGTTCGTCCAGGCGCTGGTCAACTCCATCGGGATCGCCCTGATCGCCACGCTCGTCGCGGTGGTGCTCGGGGCGCTGGCGGCGTACGCCGTCGCGCGGCTGGATTTCCCCGGGCGGCGGCTGCTGGTCGGCGTCTCCCTGTTGGTGGCGATGTTCCCGCAGGTGTCGCTGATCTCGCCGCTGTTCGACATCGAGCGCCGGCTCGGTCTGTTCGATACCTGGCCCGGGCTGATCCTGCCTTACATCACGTTCGCGCTGCCGCTGGCGATCTACACGCTGTCGGCGTTCTTCCGGCAGATCCCGTGGGACCTGGAGCGGGCCGCCACGATGGACGGCGCGACGCCTGGCCAGGCGTTCCGCCGCGTGATCGCTCCGCTGGCCGCGCCGGGTCTGGTCACCAGCGCTATCCTCGTCTTCATCTTCTGTTGGAACGATTTCCTGTTCGCGGTGTCGCTGACCTCGACGGAGCGCTCCCGGACGGTGCCGGTGGCCCTGTCGTTCTTCACCGGCGAATCGCAGTTCGAGGACCCCACCGGGGCGATCTCTGCGGCCGCCGTGGTGATCACCATTCCGATCATCGTGTTCGTGCTCGTGTTCCAGCGGCGGATCGTCGCGGGACTCACGTCCGGCGCGGTCAAGGGCTGAGGGGTAGCGATGGCCGACATCGTGCTGCGCAAAGTGTCCAAGATGTTCGGGGACGGCACGGCGGTCGTGCGCGATGTGGACCTGGAGATCGCCGACGGCGAGTTTGTGATCCTGGTCGGGCCGTCTGGCTGCGGCAAGTCGACCACGCTCAACATGGTCGCGGGGCTGGATGACATCACCTCCGGCGACCTGCTGATCGGCGGTGAGCGGGTGAACGAGCGCGCCCCCCGCGAGCGCGACATCGCGATGGTGTTCCAGTCCTACGCCCTCTACCCGCACCTGACGGTCGCCGAGAACATCGCCTTCCCGCTGCGCCTGGCCAGGCTCGACAAGCCGTCGGTCGCCGCGCGGGTCGCGGAGGTCGCCGCCCTGCTGGAGCTGGAGAGCCTGCTGGACCGCCGGCCGGCGAACCTCTCCGGCGGCCAGCGGCAGCGGGTGGCGATGGGCCGGGCCATCGTCCGCCGACCGCGCGCCTTCCTCATGGACGAGCCGCTGTCCAACCTCGACGCCAAACTTCGGGTGCAGATGCGGGCCGTGGTGTCCCGGCTTCAGCGTCGCCTGGGCACCACCACCGTCTACGTCACCCACGACCAGGTCGAGGCGATGACGCTCGGAGACCGGGTGGTGGTGATGCGATCCGGCGCCGTGCAACAGGTCGCCGCGCCGAGGGAGCTGTACGAGCGGCCGGTGAACCTCTTCGTCGCCGGCTTCATCGGATCGCCGGCGATGAACTTCCTGCCAGGGATGGCCGAGGAGGGCCGGGTGCGTTGCCCGCTGGGTGACCTGCCGATGTCCGCCCCGCTCGCCCGTGACTGGGACGCGGCGGGCCGGCCGGCCCGCGTCGTGGTGGGGCTGCGACCGGAGCACTTCGAGGACTCCCGGCTCGTCGATGACACGGCGCGTGCCCCAGGGGCAAAGTTCGAGGCCGAGGCGGAGATGGTCGAGTCCTTGGGCTCCGACACCTACGTCCATGTCGGCGTGGAAGGCGACCGGGTCGAGTCGGCGGAGCTGGCCGAACTGAACGCGGAGATCGGCGGCGCCGCTCTGGACTCCAATCGCAACCGCCTGGTCACCCGGCTCGGCGGCCAGTCCGCCGCCCGGGTCGGCGACCGGCTACGGATCTGGGTGGACGCCAGCCGGCTGTACCTGTTCCATCCGGACACCGGCGCCCGGCTGGGCGCCTGACCGTCGACCGGACGCCACTGACGCCACGAGGACCGCGGCTACAGATTCACGCTGCGGCTTTCGGCCGCTACCTGCCGTCCAGTTCCAGATACCGCTGCCCACCCGTGCTGCGGGCGTCGAGCACGGCGTCGATGACCGGAACGAGCCACGGCGGAACCAAGACCCTCGCAGCATCCGCGGTCACGAACCTCTTCGCGCCCAGCTCCGCGGGGTCGAGCCGGATGGCATCGATATCCGCACTGGTGAGCGTCGCGCCGTCGAAGACGAAGTAGAAATGCTGCCGATCAGGGAACGTCAGCCAGGCGCTGACCAGCAGGTCGCCGATCGGGAACCGGACCCCCAGCTCCTCATGCACCTCCCGTGCGCACGCCGACCGAGGCGTCTCGCCGGCGTCGATCGCGCCGCCGACCAGATTCCAATACGGCTTGTACACAGGGTCAACCAACAACAGGTGGCCGCGCTCATCAAAGAAGACCGCCCCGGAGGAGGCATGTGGTCGGGCGGCCGGCGGGCGAATCGTCACGGTGACGTCCTTTGCTCGCCGCGTAGGGCATCCAGAAGTGGATGGTCGACGACTCGTGGATCGCACGAGCGCGGCCCTGACCACACTCCATCATCCGCGAGACACGCTCTAGCGAACGGCGGGGTGGAACGCCCCGTCCCGTAGCAACGGCGCCACCTCGGAGACCCCCACCGCGGCCGCCGCTTCGACATCGAGCGGGTACCCGAGCTGGGCCAGTTCCCGACCCGAGACGCAGCCCCGGATCGCGGCCGACACGTCCGGCCGGGCCGCGAGCGTCGCCACAGTCATGGCGGCCTCCACGGAGAGTCCACCGGGCGAATCCACCAGACCGTCCAGGACCAGCGCGGCGCCCAGCAGGTCGGCGACGCATGGTCGCAGTCGACCATCCGGCCACTGCTCGCCGGCGGCGACCACGCCGACCGGGGCGTCCATGGCGCCGAAACCGTGCGAGCGGAGCCACCGCGCCACTGCCCCGGCGTTGCGGGCGCAGGCGGCCAGCACCGGCAGCCCGGTCGCGCTGGCGGTGGCGCAGATCGCCGATCCGTTCGGCGACGGCAGCACAAGGTTCTCCACGAACGGCGCGGTGGCCAGCGCGGCCGGGGACAACGTCCACGGGTGCTCCGCGTCGCCGGCGCCGCGGCCGACAGCGACCGCCGCGCCCACGCGACGCCCATATTCGTGGGCCTGAGCCCCCCAGGGGAACGGGTGCACCCGGATTCCGCGGCTGACGGCGATGTCCACCGCCGTGGTGAACGACAGGACATCGACCACCACCAGCGCCCGACAGCCCTTGGAGAGCGCCGCGGCGCCGGCGACGCCCCAGTCGAAGCGGACGCCGGCGCCATCCTGGCCGTAGGTGGGGTCAGCCGCGCGCGTCGCCATCCTGGTCCGTCCCGCCAGGCGCCGAGGGGGCGTCAGCGGACTGGACCGGCTCCGGCTCGGCGGGCTCGCCGTCGGCGCCGGTCGCGGGCTCGGCGTCGGTCGTGGTCTCCGCCGCCTTCGGCGAAGGCGCGGCCACGGCGCCGGCGTCGTCGGCCTCGGCGCCGGCGTCGGTCGCGGCGGCGCCGAACAGGCGTGGCAGCGTCGCCGTGTGAGCCTCGCGCAGCTCGTCCATGCTCACCGAGAACAGGTCACGGAAGGACAGGGACCTGCTCGCCGAATCGACGACGCCGAGAGCCGACCACGGTACGCCCTGCTCGTCGCAGAGCGCGGCGAAGGCCTTCTCGTGGCCGCGCGGCACCGCCACCACCGCCCGGGCAGTGGACTCGGAGAACAGCTGGACGAACGGGTCAAGGCCCTCCGGCAGCGCGATCTGGGCGCCGAAACCACGCCGCAGGCACGACTCGACCAACGCCTGGGCGAGGCCGCCGTCGGACAGGTCGTGGGCGGTGCTCACCAGCCCTGACCTCGCCGCCTGTCCCATGAGCGTGGCCAGCGCCCGCTCAGCCGCCAGGTCGACCTTCGGCGGCTGGCCGCCGAGGTGCTGGTGGGTCACCCAGGCCCACTCCGAGCCAGACAGCTCAGTGCGGGTCTCGCCGAGCAGCATGATGACGTCGCCATCCGAGCCGAAGCCCATCGGAACCCGGGCGTTGACGTCCTCGACCAGGCCGAGCACGCCGACCACCGGCGTCGGGTGGATGGCGACCGAGCCGGTCTGGTTGTAGAACGACACGTTGCCGCCGGTGACCGGGATTCCCAGCTCCTGGCAGCCGTCGGCGAGACCGCGTACCGCCTCGGCGAACTGCCACATGACGCCCGGGTCCTCCGGCGAGCCGAAGTTCAGGCAGTTCGTCACCGCGATGGGGGTGCCGCCGGCGACGGCCACGTTCCGGTACGACTCGGCCAGCGCCAGCTTCGCCCCGTTGTACGGATCGAGGCGCGCGTACCGGCCGTTGCCGTCCAGCGAGATGGCGACGCCGACGCCGGACTCCTCGTCGATGCGGATGACACCGGCGTCCTCTGGTTGGGCGAGCACGGTGTTGCCCAGGACGTAGCGGTCGTACTGCTCGGTGACCCAGGACTTGTCGCACAGGTTCGGCGACCCGATCATCGTCAGCAGGGTCTGCCGCAGCTCGCCCGGGGTGGCCGGACGGGGCAGGGTCTCGGCGCGGTCCGCCTGGAGCAGGATGAGGTCCGAGGGCTCGCGCATCGGCCGGGCGTACACCGGGCCGTCGTCGGCCAGGGACCCGGGGGGAGCGTCCACAACGATCTGCCCACGCCAAGTGATGATCAGCCGGCCGGACTTGGCATCG
Organism: Pilimelia columellifera subsp. columellifera; assembly: GCF_039532605.1. NCBI lineage: Bacteria > Bacillati > Actinomycetota > Actinomycetes > Micromonosporales > Micromonosporaceae > Pilimelia > Pilimelia columellifera. Next base: position 563,642 of record NZ_BAAARY010000001.1, on the reverse strand, counting down.
GGGTCCGGTTCGGTGACAACGCCGATCGCGGTGGCGAGCACGCCCCACTTGTCGGCGATCGCCAATACCGCGTCGAGCTTGGCCGGCTCGATGATGAGCAGCATCCGCTCCTGGGATTCGCTGGCCAGGATCTCGTGCGGCTCCATTGACGCCTCGCGCAGCGGAACCTTCTCCAGCTCCACCCGCATGCCGGTGCCGGCGGCGGCCGCCGTTTCGGTCAGCGCGCAGGTCAGGCCGGCGCCGCCGAGATCCTGGATGCCGGTGACCAGACCCGCGTCGTAGATCTCCAGACAGGACTCGATGAGCAGCTTCTCGATGAACGGGTCACCGACCTGCACCGACGGGCGACGCTGCTCGCTCTCCTCGTCGAAGGTGGCGCTGGCGAGCACCGAGACGCCGCCGATACCGTCGCGGCCGGTCTTGGCGCCCATGAGGATGACGACGTTGCCGACGCCCGCGGCAGCCTTGTTCTGCAGTCGCGACACCGGCAGCACGCCGATCGACAACGCGTTCACCAACGGGTTGCCCTGGTAGCAGGGGTCGAAGACGACCTCGCCGCCGATGTTGGGCAGACCGAGGCAGTTGCCGTAGCCGCCGATGCCGGCGACGACGCCAGGAAAGACGCGCGCGGTGTCGGGGTGGTCGGCCGCGCCGAAGCGCAGCGGGTCCATCACCGCGACCGGACGGGCGCCCATGGCGAGGATGTCGCGGACGATGCCGCCGACGCCGGTCGCCGCGCCCTGGTACGGCTCGACGAAGCTCGGGTGGTTGTGCGACTCGACCTTGAAGGTGACCGCCAACTCGTCGGTGATCCGCACGACGCCGGCGTTCTCGCCGATGCCGGCGAGCATCCGGTCGCTCTTGGGGGCCTTCTCCCCGAACTGGCGCAGGTGCACCTTGCTCGACTTGTAGGAGCAGTGCTCGCTCCACATGATCGAGTACATGGCCAGCTCGGCCTGGGTGGGACGACGGCCCAGGATCTCCCGGATCCGCTCGTACTCGTCGTCCTGGAGGCCCAACTCGGCGTACGGCTGCGATTCCTCGGGGGTGCCGGCGGCGCGCTCGACCGTGTCCACATCGGCTGGCTCAGCATCGATGGCCACGTCGGCGAAGCCACCCGCGGCGGGCTGTTCGACGGCCGGGGGCTGGTCGACGGCCGGTCCCTCGACCACCACCGGCGGCGCCGGCTGCGGGGTTGCGGGTTCGGTGGTCATGCGGAGACTCCCGAGGCGTTGGCGCCGGCTGGCAGGGCGGCCGTGCCGGCGAGATGCGTGAGGACCGAGGTGAAGAAGCCCAGCCCGTCCAGCGACGGACCGGTCAACGCCTCCACGGCGTGCTCCGGGTGCGGCATGATGCCGACGACGTTGCCCGCCTCGTTGGCGATCGCGGCGATGTCGCGCTGCGAGCCGTTCGGATTGCCCTGCAGGTAGCGGGCGACGACCCGGCCGGTCGCCTCCAACTCGTCGAGGGTGCGCTCGTCAGCGACGTAGCAGCCCTCGCCGTTCTTTACCGGAATGAGGATCTCCTGGCCGGGCTCGAAGCCGTTGGTGAACGCCGTCGCGGTCGACTCGATCCGCAGCATCTGGTCCCGGTTACGGAAATGCAGGTGCTGGTTGCGGGTCAGCGCGCCGGGCAACAGGTGCGCCTCGCACAGAATCTGGAAGCCGTTGCAGATGCCGAGGACCGGCAGGCCGCCCCGGGCGGCGTCCGCCAAGGTCTGCATGACCGGGGCAAACCGGGCGATCGCGCCGCAGCGCAGGTAGTCGCCGTACGAGAACCCACCAGGCAGGACGACCGCGTCGACGCCGTGCAGGTCGGCGTCCGCGTGCCACAGGCGCACCGCTTCCGCGCCGGCCAACCGGACGGCCCGGGCGGCGTCGCCGTCGTCGAGCGAACCGGGGAAGGTGACTACACCGACGCGCGCGCTCACGTGCCCAGACCAGCTTCCTGAACCGAGACCTCGAAGTCCTCGATGACAGGGTTGGCGAGCAGCTTGTCGGCGATCTCGCGGGCCTTCTCCAGGTCGACGTCCCCATCGAACTCGATCTCGACGTGCCGGCCGATCCGCACCGAGGCGACCCCGGCGATGCCCAGCCGCGGCAGGGCGTTGGCCACGGCCTGACCCTGCGGGTCGAGGATCTCGGGCTTGAGCATGACGTCAACGACGACGCGAGCCACTGGCGGTACTCCTGACTACGTCCTGCGCGGTGCGCGTTGCCGGCGCACGGCGTCTGATCCCCGCGCCGCGCCGGTCCGGCGTGTTGGTCCTGCGTAACTGCGGGTTGGGCGCTGATTGAACCGGGCCCAGCCTACCCGGACGGGCGAGTTCTGCACCGGCAGGGTGACTGCCCTGGTCAGGACGTGAACGCCGTCACCACGGTGATCACCGCGAGCGTTGCGCACACCCCGGCGGCCACGTACCGGACAATGGCCAGCCGCACCCTGGCGAGCAGCACCCGGCCGAACAACACCGCCAGGCCGGAGATGGTCGCCAGCGCCGCCCAGGCCCCGAAGAACACCGGCACGGCGGGCTGACCCTTGGCCACGAGACCGGCGACCAGGAACTGCGACAGATCGCCCCACTCAGCGGTGAACAGGACGACGAAACTGGCCGCCGCGGCCCGCCACCCTTTCGCGCCGCCGGCGACCTTGGCCGAGAACTCGGCCTCCTGCTCAGCCTCCTCCGCGTCGGCGCTCCTGGCCCCACGCGCCAGCACGACAGCCCCGACCAGGAACAGCGCGGCGGCGGCCAGCGACACCGGCAACTGCGGCAGCTTGCCGAGCCAGTGGCCGGCAGTGACGGCGATGAGGCACTGGACGCCGAACGCGGCGACGACGCCGAGCCAGACCGGCAGGGGCGGATAGCGGGTGCTGAGCACGAGGGTGGCGACGAAGGTCTTGTCCGGCAGCTCCACCGGCAGAATCAGCACGAATGCCGTCAACGCGATGAGAACGGCGTCCATCACAGCTCCTTCGCCACGGCGCCCGCCACCGGACCGCCACTCCCCACGGCTACAGCGCTACCCCCCCAACGGCTACAGGATCGGCGCCGGCGCGTACATCGACGCCACCGGATTGGCGTCGACGACCTCGCCGACCCGCCGCAGCACCGACTCGATCTGCGATGCCGCCGCACCGATGAACGCCGTCCGGCTGACCACCAGCAGGTCGATGTCGGCGCGGGTCAGCCGCAACCGTTCGTCGGCGGCGAGGCGGTCGAGGAGGTCGTTCTCGGTAGCGCCCTTCTCCCGCATCGCCAGCGCGACCGCCACCGCGTGCTCCTTGATGGCCTCGTGGGCGACCTCGCGGCCGACGCCACGACGCGTCGCGCCGACCAGAATCTTCGTGGTGGCCAGGAAAGGCAGGAACCGGTCGAGCTCGCGGGCGATGACCGCCGGGTAGGCGCCGAACTCGTCGAGCACGGTGAGGAAGGTCTGGAAGAGGCCGTCCAACGCGAAGAAGGCGTCCGGCAGGGCGACCCGGCGGACCACCGAGCACGACACGTCGCCCTCGTTCCATTGGTCGCCGGCCAGCTCGCCGACCATCGACAGATAGCCCCGGATGATCACGGCAAAACCGTTGATCCGCTCCGACGAACGGGTGTTCATCTTGTGCGGCATCGCCGACGAGCCGACCTGGCCCTTCCTGAAGCCCTCGGTGGCCAGCTCCTGGCCGACCATGAGCCGGATCGTCGTAGCCAACGAGGACGGACCGGCGGCGGCCTGGGCGAGGGCCGCGACCACGTCGAAGTCCAGCGAGCGCGGGTACACCTGCCCGACGCTGTCGAGGACCCGTTTGAAGCCCAGGTGCTCGGCGACCCGCTGCTCCAGCGTCCGGATCTTCTCCTCGTCGCCGTCGAAGAGGTCGAGCTGGTCGGCGGCGGTGCCGACCGGGCCCTTGATGCCGCGCAGCGGGTAGCGGTCGATGAGGTCCGTTATCCGCTCATGGGCGATGAGCATCTCCTCGGCGGCGGAGGCGAACCGCTTACCGAGGGTGGTCGCCTGGGCGGCGACGTTGTGCGAGCGCCCGGTCATGACCAGATCCGAGTACTCGGCGGCGCGGGCCCCGAGGCGGGCCATCGCGGCGATCATGCGGTCGCGGACGAGTTCCAGCGACGCGCGGATCTGGAGCTGCTCGACGTTCTCGGTGAGGTCACGGGACGTCATTCCCTTGTGGATGTGCTCGTGGCCGGCGAGGGCGCTGAACTCCTCGATCCGGGCTTTCACGTCGTGGCGGGTGACCCGCTCGCGGGCGGCGATGGAGTTGAGGTCGACGTTGTCGAGCACCCGCTCGTACGCCTCGACGACCCCGTCCGGCAGCGGAACTCCCAGGTCACGTTGGGCGCGTAGGACGGCAAGCCAGAGGCGGCGCTCCGTCCGGACCTTCTCCTCCGGCGACCACAGAGCGACCAGGTCGGCCGAGGCGTAGCGGGCGGCGAGCACGTTGGGCATGGCTGGCTTGGTCACGCCCGACATCCTTGCACGGCTCCGACGACCCCTGGACGCGCGCCGGGAGGCGCCGGTGAACGCAACAACCACAGCCACCATCACTCTAAGTAATTGATCGTCCCAAAAACCGACAATAGCGGGAAAAGGCTCTATAGCGGCCGCGGCGTCGGTACCGTTCGGACATGTTGGTCGCTACCACGGACAGCCTTCCCGGTTACGAGATCTGCGAGGTCCTCGGCGAGGTGATCGGCATCACCGCGCGCTCCAACAACCCGTTCGCGGAGGGCATCAAGTCGCTTCACGGCGGAACGAACCCCAAGATGTTCGAGTCGCTCACCCGGTGGCGGGAGGAGGCGGTCGAGCGGATGGCCCAGAACGCCCGCCACCGCGGCGCCAACGCCGTCGTCGGGATGCGCTTCGACCACCGCGACCTCACCGCGGCCTGGATCGAGATCTGCGCCTACGGGACGGCAGTAGTGGTCGCGGTCAAGCCGTCAGGCGCGCACGCGGCCCCTGTCGCCGCCGCGGGCTGAGCCGGCACGGGAGCGGTCAACGCTGGACCATCTCGGTCAGCGCGGGGTTGACAGCAGCGCGGTGACGCCCTGCCCGCCGGCGGCGCAGATCGAGATGAGACCCCGGCCCGGCTTGTCGAGCCGGGACAGCAGCTTCGCGAGCGTCGCGACGATCCGGCCGCCGGTGGCGGCGAACGGGTGTCCGGCGGCCAGCGACGAACCGTGGACGTTCAGCCGGTCCCGGACGATCCGCCCCAACGGCGCGTCCAGGCCCAGCTTCTCCTTGCAGAACTCCGGCGACTCCCACGCGGCCAAGGTCGCCAACACCTGCGAGGCGAACGCCTCGTGCAGCTCGTAGTAGTCGAAGTCGGCCAACGCCAGGCCATTGCGCGCCAGCAGCCGCGGGACCGCGTACACCGGGGCCATGAGCAGGCCCTCGGCGCCGTGAACGAAGTCAACCGCCGCAGTCTCAGCGTCGTCCAGGTAGGCCAGGACCGGCAGGCTGTGGGCGGCCGCCCACTCCGGCGAGGCCAACAGGACGACAGCAGCCCCGTCGGTGAGCGGCGAGGAGTTTCCGGCCGTCATCGTGGCCTCGGCGGCGTGCGGGCCCCGGGCGCCGAACACCGGACGCAGCGCGGCCAGCTTCTCCGGCGACGTGTCGGCGCGCAGGTTCTGGTCGCGCGCCAGGCCCAGGTACGGGGTGACGAGGTCGTCGAAGAAGCCCGCGTCGTAGGCGGCGGCGAGCCGCTGGTGCGAGGCGAGCGCCAGCGCGTCCTGGGCCTCACGGCTGATCGACCAGCGCCGGGCGGTGTCGGCGGCGTGCTCGCCCATCGACAGGCCGGTCCGCGGCTCAGCATTGCGCGGCGCCTCGGGCCGGAACGGCTGGGTGGGTCGTAGCCGGGTCGCCGCGCGCAGCCGGTCGCCGATCGAGCGGGCGGCGTTGATCTCCAGCAGGGTGCGCCGCATGTCCTCGTTGAGCGCGAGCGGGGCGTCCGATGTCGTGTCGACGCCGCCGGCGATGCCGACCTCGATCTGCCCGAGGGCGATCTTGTTCGCGACACCGATCGCCGCCTCAAGACCGGTGCCGCACGCCTGCTGTAGGTCGTAGGCGGGGGTCGCCGGGTCCAGCCTGGACCCGAGGACGCACTCGCGGGTGAGGTTGTAGTCCCTGCTGTGTTTGAGGACCGCGCCCGCGACGACCTCCCCCAGGCGCTGGCCGGCGAGCCCGTAGCGGGCGATGAGCCCGTCCAGGGCGGCGGTGAGCATGTCCTGGTTGGACGCGGCGGCGTACCGCCCGTTGGACCGGGCGAACGGGATGCGGTTGCCGCCGATGATGGCGACGCGGCGGGCGGAGCGCGGCACGGGGCCCCCTTCGGTACGACGTTACGTCTCCACGACGGCTGAGCGCCGTTGGAGGGAAGGGGCGTAGCGGAGCCCCGTTCGGGGACAAGTCTCCCCGGTGTTAAGCCTTGCCTGGACCTTACCCACCAGTAGGCTACCTGTATGAGCGACCGGTACGCGACCTTCGCGAACTCCGGCCCCGGACGGGCGCTCGTCAAGCGTCTGGGGCTTCCCGACCCGCCCCGGCTGCGTCGGCACACGCCGGGCGACGAGCTGCTCCCCGGTCCGGCCCACCTCGGCGCCGCCCCCGGCGGCCGCCTCGTCGAGCCCCTGCGTGAGTTGTTGCGGGCCACGGACGTCACCCTGTTCGGCCCCGACGACACCCATCCCGGCGCCGGCGCGCTGATCTTCGACGCCACCGGCATCACCGACTCCGCCGGGCTCCGGGCCTTGTACGACTTCTTCCACCCACGGGCCAGGTCGCTGACCCCCAGCGGCCGGGTGATCGTGTTCGGCACACCGTTCGCGGCGTGCGGAACGCCCCGGGAAGCCGCCGCTCAACGGGCGCTGGAAGGTTTCGTCCGCAGCGTCGGCAAGGAGTTCGGCCGGGGCAGCACCGCCCAGCTCGTGCTCGTCGCGCCCGGCGGGGAACGGGCGGCCGAGTCCACGCTCCGGTTCCTGCTGTCGGGACGGTCCGCCTACGTTTCCGGCCAGGTCGTCACCGTCGGAGCCGGCGAGGCGACGCCGACGGCCGACTGGGACCGCCCCCTGGACGGCCGGGTCGCCCTGGTCACCGGCGCCGCCCGGGGGATCGGCGCCAGCATCGCCGCGGTGCTGGCCCGCGACGGCGCCCACGTCGTCGCCCTCGACGTGCCCGCGGCCGGCCAGGCGCTGGCGACCGTCGCCAACTCCGTCGCCGGCACAGCGCTCCAGCTGGACCTGACCGCGGCCGACTCCCCGGACCGGCTCGTCGAGCACTTCACCGGTAGGCACGGGCGGGTCGACATCGTCGTTCACAACGCCGGCATCACCCGGGACAAGACGCTGGGACGGATGGACGAACACGCCTGGGACACCGTCATCGACGTCAACCTCAGCAGCGCGGAACGGATCAACTCAGCGCTGCTCAAGGGCGGTCTCCTGCCGCACGGCGGCCGGATCGTCGGGGTCAGCTCGATCTCCGGGATCGCCGGCAACCGCGGCCAGACCAACTACGCCACCAGCAAGGCCGGCGTCATCGGCCTGGTGCGGGCCACCGCGCCGACGCTGGCCGACCTGGGGGTGACCGTCAACGCCGTCGCGCCCGGGTTCATCGAAACCGAGATGACGGCGACTGTGCCGGTCATGCTGCGCGAGGCCGGCCGCCGGCTCACCAGCCTCTCCCAGGGCGGCCTGCCGGTCGACGTCGCCGAGACCGTCGCCTGGTTGGCGGCGCCCGGATCGTCCGGGGTCACCGGGAACGTCATCCGGGTCTGCGGACAGGCGTTGATGGGAGCGTGATGATCATCGAGCTGGATGAGATGCCGGCGCTCGGGTCGATCTACCGCCGGGCGGTCACCCGGGCCCTGCCGCTGCCGGTGGGCCGCGGCGGGCTCGGCTGGGGCGCCGGCGAACGCGACCGCCCCGACAAATTGCCCGACACCATTCTCAGCCTGGGTGGCGTCGCCGTCGACCGGGCCCGGCTCGCCGCCTACGACCGGGTGTGCGGCTTCGGGCTCACCGACCACCTGCCCGCCACGTATCCGCATGTGCTCGCGTTTCCACTGGCGATGCGGCTGATGTCCGACGACGACTTCCCCATGCCGATGATCGGGCTGGTGCACCTGGGCAACCGGATCGACGTTCTACGCCCCGTCGACGCCGCCGAGCCGCTGGAGCTGCGGGTGTGGGCCGACGGCCTGCGACCGCACGACCGGGGCCGACAGTTCGACGTGCACGCCGAGGCTCTTGTCAGCGGGGAGCCCGTATGGCGGGGCCGCTCCACCTACCTGCGTCGCGAACGGTCCCGCCCGCCGACGGGCGGGGTCCCCGAGGCGACGCCCCACCGGGAGGCCGGCGGCGCCGGCGGCGACCCCCAACCGCCCCGTCCCCCGACGCCGAGCGCCCAGTGGCGGCTCACGCCCCGGATCGGCGTGGACTACGCCGACGTCTCCGGCGACCGCAACCCCATCCACACCTCGCTGGTCGGCGCCCGGCTGTTCGGCTTCGCCCGACCGATCGCCCACGGCATGTGGACCGCCGCCCGCAGCCTCAGCGCCCTAGGCGCGGGCCGGCTGCCCGATCGGTTCCGCTACGACGTCACCTTCACGGCGCCCGTGCTGCTGCCCGGCGCCGCCGCGTTCGTCGCGGAGACCGCCGGCGACGGGTGGCGCCTGGTGGTCTTCGATCCGGCCACCGGGCGCCCCTACCTGCGGGGCGCTGTGACCACGCCGTCCGAGGCCCGATGACGACCGCAGTACCGTGGCAGCCGACGCATTCGGGAGAGGGCACAGCTCAATGACGGAATTCGACGCGGCGACCCTGAACAAACTGGACCCCCAGCAGTTCGCGCGGCTGATCAAGGACACCCCGGATTCCCGGATCAGGGAGGTGATGGCTGGCGACGGCCGCAAGACCATCCTCGACGGGATCTTCAGCCGGCTGCCGGCCTTGTTCCGTGCCGACAGGGCCGGCGACACCGAGGCCGTCATCCACTGGGTCCTCACCGGCCGCCCCGACGGCGGGGCGGACGTGTACGAGGTCGCCATCAGTGGTGGAAGGTGCGTCTCCAGCAGCACGCCCACCACCGACAGTCCACGGCTGACCCTGACCATGGCGCCCACCGACTTCCTCAAAGTCATCACCAGGGCCGGCAACCCGATGATGATGTTCATGACCGGGAAGGTGAAGGCCAAGGGCGACCTGGGCCTGGCCGCCCACGCGGCGAGCCTGTTCGACATGCCCAAGGCATGACCGGCGGCGGGGCGGCCACCGTCTGGTGTGGCCGCCCCGCCGCCGGTCGCAACCGCGCCGTCGCTCCCGCTCATTTGCCGTCCCAGGTCAGGGCCGGATGACCTCGACGGCCATGTGCGAGTCGTCGAGCCACAACGAGGTCGCCCCGTTCACGACAGCCGCCTGGGTGCTGACGACATAGTTTCCGGCGGGCAGATAGTTGGAGCTGCGCTCCATCGCGTGCCCTTCCCAACTGCCGTCGGTGGAGTCGATCGCGAAGTTGGTCCCGGCGGCCGGGTTCAGCTCGACGGTGAACCCTGGCGCGCTCGTACGGGTCGCGATGATCCGCAACGAGCACCAGCCGGCGCTCGCCCCCGAACACATCGTCTCGGCCGTGTAGCGGGCGTCGATCATCCGCCGCGTTCCCGGCGGGATCCGCACCGCGACCCGGGCCACGTCGGTGAACGCCGTCGAGGTGATGTTCTGGACGCCGTCGTTGCGGGAGAACGACTGGCGTTCGGTGAACGTGCCGGTGTTGCTGGTCAGCGCCGCTGCTGCCGCGGTGCCGGTGAGCATGATGGCGGCCGCGCCGGCGGCGCCGAGCATCGCCTTCCTGGTTCTGGTCACTGCGATCTCCTCTTCCCCTCGGGCCACCACCTGCTGCTTGGTGGTGGCCGACGAAGGTAGGAGAAGGCCGGTTCGCCGCTGATACGCCGGACCGCCGCCCAACCCCGTCCGCGCCCGGAGCGCACGGCGCGGCCCGGCCGACGGTCAGGCCGGGACAGCCACCTCGCCACGTACGGCCGCCAGCGCGATGTCGGAGCGGTGGTGGCCGCCCGGCAGGTCGATCTGCCCGACCAGCGCGTACGCGGCGTCACGCGCGCCGGCCAGATCGCCGGCCGTCGCCGTCGCGCAGAGCACCCGGCCGCCAGCCGACACGAGGGCGCCATCGGTCGTGCGCGTCGTCCCCGCGTGGATGACCCCCGGACGGTCCGCCCCGGTGATCTCGTCGCCGACGCGGGCCGAAGCAGGGTAGCCCTCGCTGGCCAGGACGACGGTGACGGCCGCCCCGCCACGCCAACGCAGCGGCGGGTGCTCAGCCAACGTGCCGGTCGCGGCCGCGTGCAGCAGCTCCCCCAGGGGGGAATCCAGCAACGCGAGCACCACCTGGGTCTCCGGGTCGCCGAACCGGGCGTTGAACTCGATGACCTTGGGGCCCTGGGCGGTGAGCGCCAGACCGACATAGAGCAGCCCGACGAACGGTGCGCCCCGGCCCCGAAGCTCGGCCAACGTCGGGTGGACCACCGTCCGCATGACCTCGTCCACCAGCCCGGGCGGCGCCCACGGCAACGGCGCGTAGGCGCCCATGCCGCCGGTGTTCGGGCCGGTGTCGCCGTCGCCGACGCGTTTGAAGTCCTGGGCGGGGACCAACGGCACGGCGGCGAGGCCATCGGTGACCACGAACAGCGAGACCTCGGGCCCGGCCAGGTGCTCCTCGATGACGACCCGACCGCAGTCGACCGCGTGGGCCAACGCCGCCGCCCGGTCGTCGGTGACGACGACACCCTTGCCTGCGGCGAGCCCATCGTTCTTGACCACGTACGGCGCGCCGAACTCGTCCAGCGCCCGCGCCGCCTCGTCAGCGCTCCCGCAGGCGAACGCCCGGGCAGTGGGCACCCCGGCGGCGATCATGACGTCCTTGGCGAACGCCTTGGAACCCTCGATCCGGGCCGCTGCCGCGTCAGGCCCGAAACAGGCGATCCCCTTAGCCCGGACGGCATCGGCGACGCCGGCGACCAGCGGCGCCTCCGGCCCGACGATGACGAGGTCGGCTCTCATCTCGGTCGCCGCGGCCGCCACGGCGTGGGGGTCGGTGAGGTCGACGCTGCGCAACTCGGCGACCTCGGCGATGCCGGGGTTGCCGGGGGCCGCGACGAGCCGCTCGACGCTGGGGTCATCGGCCAGGCTGAGGGCGAGCGCGTGCTCGCGCCCGCCGCCGCCAAGAAGAAATACGCGCACAGTCCCCCACCCTACCCACCCCCCGACCCCTCCCCCACCCCACCAACCCGAGCCTTGTTGATCATGATCTCTGCGGGCGGATTGGGTCGTATTCACGCGCACAAGTCATGATCACCGCAGCGTCTGGGAGAGGGCGCGGTGGACTTGGGTGGGGATCTGGGTGGGGGGAGTTAGGTCCTGCCAGGTGAAACGGAGCAGGCGCCAGCCGGCGTTGACGATGCGGTTCTGACGAACGCGGTCAGCGAAGACAGCTTCGGGTCCGCTGTGGCACGCCGCCCCGTCCGCTTCGACGACCAACCGCGCCTGCGGCCAGGCGAAGTCAGCGCGTGCCACCAGCCGGCCGTTGTCGTCGCGGATCGGCGCCTGCAGGACCGGAGCAGTCAGACCCGCATCGAGCAGGCGCAACCGCACCCGGGTCTCCAACCGGGACTCGGCACGTCCGTCCGCCAGCCGAAGCCGGGCCCGCGCCGCCACGGCGCCCCGACGACCGCGCAGCATCGACGGCAGGAGCGCCAGATCAACAGCGCCGATGACCTTCTGTCGCAGCGCCGCGTCCACGGCGCTCACCGCGCTGTCACGGTCGCAGCGCAGGAGCAGATCAGCCAGCGTCGCCAGCGGGGTCGTGGCCGGGATCCCGAACGCGGCGCCGACCCGGTCGGCTGGCAACGCCAGCTGGTGCAGGCGCAGGCCCTGGAAATGCCGCAGTCGACGCGCCCGGGCCGGCGGCAGCGACATGTGGACCAGGGTCGATCCCGGCGGCCTCGGCAACCCGTAGAGCTCAGCGGCGGTACCCAGCACCGCGACAGCTTCGGGGCCCAGCGACAGGCTCACCGCCCTGACCCGGGCCAAGCTACTGGGGTCGTCCGCGCCGACGAGATAGCAGCGCGGAGCTATCCGCCGCCACCGGCCAGAGCCCACCAACTGATCGACCGTGTGCCGGTCCAACCCACAGGCGAAACACTGCGCCCGGGTGATGACCCGGTCCTGAGTCGCCGCGAGCCGCCGCGCCCGCTCCTGACCATCCATCCCCCCACCCTGCGCCAACCACCCCAACCCCGAACCCCCACACCCCCGCCCTGTGGATAACCCGCCCCCCTGTGGAAACCCCACCCCGGAACCCCGGAGCGTTGATCATGACTTCTGCGGATGAATCGGCCGTGATTCATCCGCAGAAGTCATGATCAACGCCGAGAACCCGGGGGCTGGGGAAGGGTGGGACGGGGTGGGGTGGGTTAGGCGGGGAGGAGGGGGTGACGGGTGACGTTCTCCTCGCGGCCGGGGCCTACGCCGACCAGTGAGACCCGGGCGCCGCAGAGCTGCTCGATCCGTTCAATGTAGGCGCGGGCGTTCGGCGGCAGATCGGCGTCGACGCGGGCCTCGGAGATGTCCTCCCACCAGCCCGGCATCTCCTCGTAGACGGGGGTGGCGTGGTGGTATTCGGTCTGCGTCGTGGGCATCTCGTCGACCCGCTTGCCGTCGACCTCGTACGCCACGCAGATCGGCACCGTGTCCAGTCCGGACAGCACGTCCAACTTCGTGATGACCAGGTCCGTGATGCCGTTCACCCGCACCGCGTACCGGGCGACGACGGCGTCGAACCAGCCGCAGCGGCGCTCCCGGCCGGTCGTCGTGCCGTACTCGCCGCCAATCTTGCGGATGCGCTCGCCGGTCTCGTCGTGCAGCTCGGTCGGGAACGGGCCGGCGCCTACGCGCGTCGTGTACGCCTTGGAGACCCCGATGACCTGGGTGATCGCCGTCGGCGGGATGCCGGCGCCGACGCAGGCGCCGCCGGAGGTCGGGTTCGACGAGGTGACGAACGGGTACGTGCCGTGGTCCATGTCGAGCATGGTGGCCTGGGCGCCTTCGAGGAAGACGGTCTCGCCGCGGTCGAGGGCGCCCCAGAGCAGGGCGCGGGTCTCGACGATGTACGGCAGCAGCCGCTGCGCGTACTCCAGGTACTCCTCGACGACCGCGTCCAGCTCGATGGCCTTGCGGTTGTAGATCTTCGTGAGGGTCTGGTTCTTCTCCCGCAGCGCCATGTCAAGCTTCTTGCGCAGGATGCCCGGGTCGAGCAGGTCCTGCACCCGGATGCCCATCCGGGCGACCTTGTCGCCGTAGGCGGGGCCGATGCCGCGGCCGGTGGTGCCGATCCGGGCCGAGCCCAGGTACCGCTCGACGACCCGGTCCAACGCCCGGTGGTGCGGCATGATCAGGTGCGCGTCGGAGGAGATCTTCAGGCGGCTGGAGACGTCGACGCCGCGCGCGGCGAGCCCGTCCAGCTCGGTGAGCAGCACCTTCGGGTCGATGACCACGCCGTTGCCGATCACGATGGTCGCGTTCGGCGAGAGAGCGCCGGACGGCATCAGGTGCAGCGCGTACTTCTGGCCGTCCGGGGTGACCACGGTGTGACCGGCGTTGTTGCCGCCGGAGAACCGCACCACGTAGTCGACCCGCGCTCCGAGCAGATCGGTGACCTTGCCCTTGCCCTCATCGCCCCACTGCACGCCCAGGAGCACGATCGCTGGCATCTTTCCCCACCTCACCGGGGGCCCGGGCGCCAGGTGGCGACCGCTTGGCGAGCCCGATGTGCCAGGCTAACAAGCCCGGCGATCTCTGGTGGCACAGCCATCCCCCGCAGCTAGGAGGCCCCCCGTGGACGACGTCGTCATCCTCACTCTCGGCGACGACGTCGGCGGCGGTTGCGCCGGCGGCTGCTGCGGTGACGACGCCGGCTGCGGCACGCCCAAACAGCGGGTGCCGGTCCTGGCGTGCGCGGACGCGCTCACCGCCGCGGGCGCCCGGGTGGAGACGATCACCGCGAGCTCCGACGCCGATATCGACGCCGTCATCGCCCGGCTCGACGGCCCGGCCCGACCCGACGGCCTGACCTGGCCGGGAGTCACCGGTCCCCGCCTCATCGTCGCCGCGGCGGCCGATGGACAGGTGCGGGCGGTCGTCCGCCGGATGGTGCGCCGCTACGCGCCGCCGCCTAGCCGTCGGCCCGCCGACCTATCGCCCACCCGTACCGTGCCGGACCTGCCGCCGATCGGCGTCCTGCCGCTGGACCCGGCAGGCGCCGACGCCCCGAATGACCTGGCCACCCAGCTCGGACTGCCGCGCGACCCGGCCGCGGTGGCCGCCGCAGCGCTGGCCGGCAGGATGCGCCGGGTCGACCTGCTGCGCACCGACGGTGGGTCGGTCACCCTCGACGGCGCCCTGATCGGCTCCGCCGACGGCGCCGGACGCTCGCTGCCGTGGCACGGCCGCGTCGAGGTCGACGACGCGGTGCTCACCGACGGCGCCGACCCGGTGCTGGCGGCGGCGATCGTCAACGGCGCCGGCTACGCCACCGTCTCCGGCGTTCCGGTGATCAGTGCGCCGGATGCCGCCGACGGCCTGGTGGACGTCGCGGTGGCGGTGCCCGCCCGCGCCAGGGGCCTGTTCGGACGCCGTCGGCCACGGGTCGAGATCCGGCGGGCCCGGGGCCGGGCGGTCTCGGTGACCCCGTCCGCCGACGGGTTGCCGTTCGTCGACGATGGCGTGTCGGGCACGTTGCGCCGCAAACGTGCATGGTGGATGGAGGCCGGCGCCTGGGCGGTGTACGCGAGCTGACCGCTGTGTCAGGCTGGCATCGGCGAGGGGAGGCCAGATCGTGGAAGATCCGTATCCGGAGCAGGTGTACGTGCCAGCGGCGCGTCGGCAACCGACTGAGCCGGGGCTGTGGCCGCCGGACCTGGCCGCGGACGCCGACGACGAGCTGCGACCCACCGGACCCGCGCCTACCGGATTCCGCGGCCGGAGCGCGGTGACGTCCGATTCCCCGTGGAGCCTCCCGCCGCAAGGGACGGCGCCGCCCGCCGCCGGACGCCAGTGCGGTCCGGCCGCCTCCGGCTCACCCGAGCCGCCGGCCACCGGATCGCGCCGAGCGTCGCACGCCGCCGACGACGACGGGTCGATGGTGGACGCATGGCTCGCCCCGCCCCGGGAATGGCCGTTCACCGACGGGCCCCGGCCGGACGTCCCGACGGACCGAGACCCCGCCACGGCCACCGGACCCGCCCACCCGCACCCGCACGGCAGGATTCCGGCGCCGCGGACCGCCGCCGAGCCGCCCACGGCGCCGCCGGTGGCCGAGGCCGACCCGCAGACCCGGTCCGAGCCGCCGCCCACGGCGCCTGGCGTCGTCCGGGTGCCGACCGCCGACGACTTCGCCCGACGCCGCGCGGCCCGGCCACCGGACCCGTTGGCGAACACCGGTCCGCGGGCGGCGCTCAGGAAGGCGACGCTGGGCCTGGTGAAGCTCGGTCCGGGCGCCCGGGAACAGGAGCAGCGGCGGTACGTGGAGATGGTCCGTCGCAACTTCGGCGGCCTGCGCCAGGTGACGGTGGTGAACCCCAAGGGCGGCGCCGGCAAGACGGTGGCTGTGCTCCTGCTGGCGATGACCTTCGGCCAGCGGCGTGGCGGTTACGTGCTGGCGTGGGACAACAACGAGACCCAGGGCACCCTGGGAATGCGGGCCCAGCAGGACTTCCACTCCCGGACGGTGCGGGACCTGCTACGGGATCTCGGCCAGTTCGCCGGCGCCCAGGGACGGGTGGGCGACCTGTCGCAGTACGTGCGCGCCCAGGGCGAGGGGATGTTCGACGTCCTCGCCTCGGACGAGTCCGCGACAGCCGGCGGGATGCTCACCGCGCACGCGTTCGGCGAGCTCCGCGAGGTCGTCTCCCGGTTCTACAAGTTGATCTTCGTGGACACCGGGAACAACGTCCGGGCCGACAACTGGCAGGCGTCCATCGACGCCACTGACCAGCTCGTCGTGACGATGTCAGCCCGCAACGACTCGGCCGAGCCCGCCGCCCGGATGCTCGACCACCTGGAGCAGACCGGCCGGGAACGCCTCGTCCGACAGGCGATCACCGTCGTGTCGATGCCCCCGACCCGCAAGGACATCGATCTCCCGGGCATCCAGGCGCACTTCGCGGCCCGCACCAGGGCGGTCCTGCTGGCCCCGTACGAGAAGCTGGTCGACTCCGGAGAGCCGGTCCGGTACGGCCAGCTCTCCCAGGCGTCACGCGACGCGTGGCTGACGATCGGGGCGGCGGTCGCCGAAGGACTGTGACCGGCGTCAGCCCCGGGTCATGTGCAGGACCTCCCAGACGTGACCGTCCGGGTCCTGGAAGCTGCCGCCGTACATCGGGCCCTCGGCGGACGTCGGCTGCCACGGCTTGCCCCCGGCGGCGATCGCCGTCGCGATCATCGCGTCGACCTCCTCCCGGGTCCCGGCCGAGATGCAGTTGAGCACCTCGGTGGTGCGGTGGGCGTCAGCGATCTCGGTGGTGATGAAGTCCCGGAACTTCGGCTCGGTGAGCAGCATGAGGATGATGTTCTCCTCGATCACCATGGCGGCGGCCGTCTCGTCGGTGAACTCCGGGTTGTTGCTGAATCCGAGCGCGCTGAAGAAGTCCATCGACCGCTTCAGGTTCTTCACCGGCAGGTTGATGAAGATCATGCGCATGCGGAGCTCCCCTCGCTGATGCCGCGCCACGGTCGGCGCGGGCCGTCAGTGGCAGTGTCCGCCACGGGTGGGCAGCTGTCAGGCGTTCCCGAGGGCGTCACCGGCCACCGGATCGCAGTCTCGGAGAAACTGCGCGCACCGGGCCGCCTCGTCGGCCTCGCCGATGCTCTCGGCGGCTCGGGCCAAGGTGCTGAGGCAGCGCAGGAAGCCACGGTTGGGCTCGTGCGACCACGGCACCGGCCCGTGTCCTTTCCAGCCGCTGCGGCGCAGCTGGTCCAGGCCCCGGTGGTAGCCGGTCCGGGCATAGGCGTACGCGGCGACCGGCTGATCGGCCTCGAACGCCCGCTCGGCCAGCGCCGCCCACGCGGCGCTGCTCGTGGGGTGCTGACCGGCCGCCGCGGCGTACGCGTGGTCGACGTCCAGGCGGGTGGCCTCGGCGACCGCGGAGTCAGCGGCGGCGTCGGCGGTGAGCAGGGTGGCCGGCGGCGGAGGGAGGAGGTTCTGCATACGGCCCATTGAACCAGGCAGGATGACCACATGCCGACTCCACCGCCGAGCGACGTCGTCGCCCTGCACGACACCTCCGACCGCGAGGTGGAGACCATCGCCGAGCTGTCCGGGCACTTGGCCCGCAGCTCGTTGGCCGGCCTCACCGTCCAGGGGCTGCGTCTGGACGGGCCGGACGCCCCCGACCTCAGCGGCTGCGACCTGACCGACGCGCTCTTCCTGGGTTGCCGGTTCGCCTCAACTGATGTGGAGGCCGACCTGGTCCGTCGCGGAGCGCATGTCGTGCCCGGCTTCCCACAGGCCCCCTACGCCAGTCAACCGACCCATCTGTACACCGCCGACGAGCTGGCCGGCGGGTTCGCGGTCGGCGGGTTCGCCGGCATGCTCGACACCGCCGTGTACGAGCACTTCCGCGCCAGCGGCGGGGCGACGCCGCAGGTCCGGGAGGCGTTGGCGCAACGGATGCACGACCACGGCATCGACAACGCTTTGGCCGACGCCACCCGCGGCTGGCTGGCACGGCACGGTCCGGCGTCGGTGGTGGGCGTCATGGGCGGGCACGCCGAGCCGCGCGGCAGCAACGCGTTCAAGATGGCGGCGACATTGGGGTGGGAGCTGACCCGTGCCGGGAAGCTCATCGTCACTGGCGGTGGCCCCGGGGTGATGGAGGCGGCGAATCTGGGGGCCTTCTTCGCCGCGCGGACCGCCGCCGAGCTGGCCCACGCCACCGACATCCTGGCCTCGGCGCCGAACTTTCACGACCATGAGCCGTTCACCGCGGCGGCGCTGCGGGTGCGGGCGGAGTTCCCACCGCTCGCCGACGCCGGGCCGGACGCCTGGGCACGGCGCGGGGGACTGTCCATTCCGACCTGGCTGTACGGGCACGAGCCGGCGAACCTGTTCGCCGGCGCTATCGCCAAGTACTTCTCCAACGCGATCCGCGAGGACACGATCCTGCGGCTGGCGCGCGGCGGCATCGTGTTCGCCGCCGGGCGGGCGGGCACTGTTCAGGAGGTGTTCCAGGCGGCGACCAAGACGTTCTATGCCACTGACGGCGCCAGCGGCCCGTACGTGTTCCTCGATCGGGAGTTCTGGACATCCACTCTCCCGATCCAGTCCCTGCTGACGCCGTTGTTCCAGCTCTCCCCGTACGGGGACCTGTCCACGTCGGTGCACGTCACCGACGACGTCCATGAGGCGGTAGCCGTCCTTACCGGCGTCGCGCCGCGCCCCTGACCTGCCGGGTGAAGCCGGCCGCTCAGGTGGACCTCATCCCCGCGTGCGCCAACCGCAGCCCGCTCAGCAGGCCGAGGTGCTCCTCTTCGTCCAAGCCGCCGATGGACAGCAGGATGATCTCCTTGTTCGGCAGCTGGACGGCAAGCGCCCGCTTGAGTCGAGTCACCTCAAGTACCTTCGAGTAGGACCCGTAGCTGACCTCGAGCGCGGGCAGGCCGCCAGCCGTCACCGTGCGGTCCTGACGTTTGACCACACCCTCCTGCGCCTTCAGGTGCCCGTCGACCGCGGCCTTGAGCTCAGCTCCCGGTTCGTCCTGGCGAAACACCTGCATGAGGCCCAGCACACCGGCCGGTTTGGCGTCGATCTCGCAGGCGACCGTGAAGCCGCCCTCTCTGGCGAGGTCGTCGAGCGGCCCGCCGTCGAGGGTGGTCTTCTTGATCTTCCAGTCTTTGGGGGCGGCGAACGAGACCGGCAGCTCGCAGGTCGAGCCCTTCGGGCCGACCGGATCACCGGCGGCGGCGGGCCTGGTCTCGTCCCACCACGGTTTGCCCCGCCGCTGGTCCGGCAGCGGCGCCGCGCCAGCGCCGGCGCCGTCGGGGTCGCTCGCGGGCCCGCTGATGGACGGTGCGGCTGAGGCGCCCGGAGCGCCACCGGTCGCGCGCGCGGGACCCTCGTCCTTGCCGCACCCGGAAATGGCGATCACCCCCGCCACCGCAGCAGTCAGGAGTCGCATCCGCTTCATCGTCGCCGCCTTCACCAGTCCCACCGAACAAACGGTGGAACAGTAGTGCGTCGATGTCATCGGAGCTGTCCGCAATCCGACACTCCGACGTTCGTCACACGCCCGCTGAGCCGGTCCGCCACAGCGCACCCCGGGACCGCCGTCCGATCGGACTACTTGATCTTGGCGCCGGCGGAGCGCAGGTCCTCACAGGCACGGACGACCCGGGCCGCCATCGCCTGCTCGGCGGCCTTCCCCCAGGCGCGCGGGTCGTACAGCTTCTTGTTGCCGACCTCGCCGTCCACCTTGAGCACCCCGTCATAGTTGGCGAACATGTGCGCCGCGACCGGGCGGGTGAAGGCGTACTGGGTGTCGGTGTCGATGTTCATCTTCACCACGCCGTAGTCGACCGCGTCGCGGATCTCCGACAGCAGCGAGCCGGAACCACCGTGGAAGACCAGGTCCAGCGGCTTCTCCCGGCTCAGTCGGGCGCCGACGGCGTCCTGGATCTCCTTGAGGATCTCCGGGCGGAGCTTGACGTTGCCCGGCTTGTAGACGCCGTGCACGTTGCCGAACGTGAGCGCGGCCATGTACCGGCCGTTCTCGCCGGCGCCGAGGGCGTCGACCATGGCCAGACCGTCCTCGACGGTTGTGTACAGCTTCTCGTTGATGGCGTTCTCGACGCCATCCTCTTCGCCGCCGACGACCCCGACCTCGATCTCGAGCACAATCTTGGCGGCGGCCGCCTCGGCGAGCAGCCCCCGGGCGATCTCCAGATTCTCCTTGAGCGGCACCGCGGAGCCGTCCCACATGTGCGACTGAAACAGCGGGCTCTCGCCGCGCGACACCCGCTCCCTGGAGATCGCCAGCAGCGGCCGGACGAACCCGTCCAGCTTGTCCTTGGGGCAGTGGTCGGTGTGCAGCGCGATGCTCACCGGATACTTCTTGGCGACCTCGGCGGCGAAGGCGGCGAAGGCCACCGAGCCGGTGACCATGTCCTTGACGGTCGACCCGGACAGGTACTCGGCGCCGCCGGTGGAGACCTGGATGATGCCGTCGCTCTCCGCCTCGGCGAAGCCGCGCAGCGCGGCGTTGAGCGTCTGCGACGAGGTGACGTTGATCGCGGGGTACGCGAACGCGCCGGACTTGGCGCGGTCCAGCATCTCGGCGTAGACCTCAGGGGAAGCAATGGCCATCGGTGCTCTCCTTAACTACCACGAATCGGGTCGCCCGGGCGGGTGTCTCTTCCGCCGGCAGTATGCCATTTCCGGCGCGACGGAATGCTCGAGCGGTCCGCATACCGGGAAGTCTCGCCGTACCGTGGGGTACGGCAGCGTTCTCGCACGTCCCGCGCGAGCGGGATCACGACCGGGGGTCAGCAATGTCGCAGCCGCAAGAGGATCTCACGTTCGAAGCTCTTGCCCTTGAGGAGCGGCTGGAGCTGGCCGGACAGGACCCGGAGGCGCCTGAGGCCGACCTGTTCGAGCAGGCGATCCTGGCCAACCCCTCCGAGGAGACCGACGAGCCCCACCCGTTGCCCGAGGACGCCAGCGAGTGGGACGCCCACGAGCAGTCGATGATCGTCGGCCTGGACGACGACGACTACCGCTGACGTCCCGACCCCCGGCGCCTCAGGCTGGGATCGACATCTCGGGGATGTCGCCCTCGACAGTGAGCGCCGGCTCGGTCTTCGAGCGGACCTCGTCCACGGTCACGCCGGGCGCCAGCTCCCGCAGGACCAGCCCGTCGGCGGTGACATCGATGACGGCGAGGTCGGTGATGATCCGCTGGACGACGCCCAGGCCGGTGTACGGCAGCGAGCAGTCATTCACGATCTTGTACGAGCCGTCCCGGGCGTTGTGCTCCATGAGCACGACGACGTGCTTGGCGCCGTGCACCAGGTCCATCGCGCCGCCCATCCCCTTCACCATCTTGCCGGGGATCATCCAGTTGGCGATGTCGCCCGCGGCCGACACCTGCATCGCGCCCAGGATCGCCGCGTCGACCTTGCCGCCGCGGATCATCCCGAACGAGGTCGCCGAGTCGAAGAACGCCGCGCCGGGGCGGATCGTCACGGTCTCCTTGCCGGCGTTGATGAGGTCGGCGTCCTCGTCCCCGTCGAACGGGTACGCGCCGACGCCGAGAATGCCGTTCTCGGACTGGAGCACGATCTCCACATCCTCGGACACGTAGTTCGGGACGAGGGTGGGTAGACCGATGCCGAGGTTGACGTAGGAGCCGTCGGTCAGCTCGGCGGCGGCGCGGGCGGCCATCTGCTCGCGGGTCAGTGCCATGGCTCAGACCTCCGGGGTCGCGGCGGGACGGGGACGGACGGTGCGGCGTTCGATGCGCTTCGCGGCGGCCTGCTCCGGGGTGAGAACGACGACCCGCTGGACGAAGATGCCCGGCAGGTGCACGTCGTTGGGGGGCAGCTGGCCTACCTCGACCAGCTCCTCGACCTCGACAATCGTGGTCTTGCCGGACATGGCGCACAGCGGGTTGAAGTTGCGCGCGGAGTCACGGAACACCAGGTTGCCCTGACGGTCTGCCCGCCAGGCCCGGATCAGGCCGAAGTCACAGCTGATGCCCTCTTCGAGCACGTACTCGTGCTCGCCGAACGCGCGCACCTCCTTGGGCGGCGAGGCCACCGCGATGCTGCCGTCTGCGCCGTACCGCCAGGGCAGCCCGCCGTCGGCGACCTGGGTGCCGACGCCGGTGCGGGTGAAGAACCCGGCGATGCCGGAGCCGCCGGCGCGCATCCGCTCGGCCAGGGTGCCCTGCGGGGTCAGCTCCACCTCCAGCTCGCCGGACAGGTACTGCCTCTCGAACTCCTTGTTCTCGCCGACGTACGAGCTGGTCATCCGGCGGATGCGCTTCTCGCGCAGCAACAGGCCCAGGCCCCAGTCGTCAACGCCGCAGTTGTTCGATACGACGGACAGGTCGGTGGTGCCCTGGGCGAGCAGCGCCTGGATGAGCACGCTCGGGATGCCGCACAACCCGAAGCCCCCGACGGCCAACGTGGCGCCGTCGGGGATGTCGGCGACCGCATCGGTGGCGCTGTGGACGACCTTGTCCATAGGGGTCCCTCCTTCAGATGTGCGACGCCGTGACTCTATCGGGAGAGCCAGCCTGACGGGTACGGTCAGGTTCGCCCTGTGTTCGACCGGTTGCCCACCGCCGATGTTCGCCTGATGGCCACCGCAGCGAGGCTGGGTAGGCTATTTCGTCGTGGACACCGCCGAGAACACCCGAGCCGTTGCCGAACATCTGGCAGTCAACCCGCTGGACCCCAAGGCGCTGATCAAGACCTTCGGGTTGATCGGCATCTGGGCGATCCTGTTCGCCGAGACCGGCCTGCTCCTCGGGTTCTTCCTACCCGGCGACTCGCTGCTGTTCCTCGCGGGAATCGGGGCGTCGCCGATCGCCCAGGAGGCGGTCGGGACGACACTGTCGCTGCCGGGCCTGCTCATCGGCGCGCCGCTGTGCGCCATCATCGGGGCACAGCTCGGCCACCATCTGGGTTTCAGGTACGGCCGTCGCATGTTCGAGCGGCCGGAGTCACGGTTGTTCCGTGCCGAGTACGTGGAGAAGGCCGAGTTCTACTTCAACAAGTACGGGCCGGCGAAGGCCGTAGTGCTCGCCCGGTTCATTCCGATCGTCCGGACCTTCCTCAACCCTGTGGCCGGGATGCTCCACATGCCGACCCGGCAGTTCCTGCTGTGGAATGTCGTGGGCGCAGTGCTCTGGACCGATGGGATCATCTTGGCCGGTTATCTCCTGTCGGGACAGATCACCAAGATCATTGAGCCATCAGAGATCGACAAATTTATTCTGCCGGCCGTCGCGTTGATCATCATCATTTCGGTGGCGCCGATCGTGATCGAGATTCTCAAGGAGCGGCGGCAGCGGAGAATGATCTCTAACAACAGCTGACACATGCCAAAACACTCCGCGCGTCACGAACGACGTCGCGCGGAGTGTTTCGGTCACGCAGAAGCGCGCCCGGGTCAACGAGCTTTCTTGGTCGCCCGCTTGCGCGGCGGCGTGAGCAGATCAGCGATCGTCGCGATCGCGGCCGGCACCAGACGGTAGTACGCCCACACACCCTGCTTCTCCCGGTCCAGCAAGCCGGACTCGGTGAGGATTCGCAGGTGGTGGCTGACCGTCGGCTGGGACAGACCCAGCGGTTCGGTCAGCTGTGCGACGTTCGCCCGACCTCCGGGCGCCGCCTGGATCAGACTGAGCAGCCGAAGACGCGCCGGATCGGCGAGCGCCTTCAACACTCCAGCGAGCCGCTCAGCATCAGCTCGCTCAATCGGCTCACCGGCGAGCGGCGAGATTTGAGGCAATGTCACTTCGGCCAACGCAGTTCCCACGAACCCCATCCTTCCACCAACAGCATCGACCTGCCTGCATATCAGCAGGTCCGATCCGGCATTTTTCTAGGCCGTAAGGCCGAGTTCCTCCAACGTAAAGGCCGAACGGTAGGGCAACCCCACGCCCTGCACCGCCTGACCCGCGCCCCGGTCCACGATGACCGCGACGCCAACCACCTCAGCCCCAGCCTGCTGTAACGCCTCGACGGCGGTAAGCACGCTGCCACCGGTGGTAGAGGTGTCCTCGACCGCCAGCACCCGGCGTCCCTTCACATCCGGCCCCTCGATCCGGCGTTGCAGACCGTGGGTCTTCTCCGACTTCCGGACCACGAAGGCGTCCAGCGGACGGCGCCCCGTGCGGGCGGCGGCGTGCAGCATCGCCACCGCCACCGGGTCGGCGCCCAGGGTCAGGCCACCGACCGCGTCGTAGTCCAGGTCCTCGGTGAGATCGAGCATCACCTCTCCAACGAGCGGGGAGGCCGCATGGTGCAAAGTCACCCGACGCAGATCGACGTAGTAGTCGGCCGTCCGCCCCGAGGAGAGCACGACCGACCCGTGGACGACGGCCAGGTCGTTGATGTATTTGCGCAGATCGTCGCGGGGGTCCATGGCGAAAGGGTACTCACACAAGGGGGTGTAGCGGGTGCGGACCCCCACCATCAGAGTGACCGAACAAACACAGGGGGTCCGGTTATCCGGTTGCTAATCTTCGCGTCGTGTCCTTTTGCGGGCCGAACTACTCATTCGGTACACCAGCCGGCGTGGCGCGTATCGCAGAAACGACACCAGCGCCCGGTAGCGCAGCGACGGGATGCTCACCCGGCGCCCCCGCTCCAGGTCCCGCAACGCCCGGTCGACCAGCCAGCCGGCGTCCAACCACAGTCGCTGCGGCATCGCGTCGGTCGTGATGCCCGCGCGCTCGTGGAACTCGGTCCTCACCAGACCCGGACACAGCGCCAGGACCCGCACCCCACGCGGACGCACCAGCAGATCGATCGACTCGCTGAAGTTCACCACCCACGCCTTGCTGGCCGGATAGGTAGAGCCCGTCATCGGCGTGAACGCCGCCACCGACGCCACATTGATGATCGCGCCAGCGCCACGCTCGGTCATCCCGGGCAGCGCGGCATGCGCCAGCCTCAGCACCGCCCGGACGTTCAACCGCAGCAGATGCTCCTCTTGCTCCACCGGGTTGCGCAGCACTGACCCACGCAGCCCCAGTCCAGCGTTGTTGACCAGAACATCGATCGGGTTGCGCTGATCCGCCACCCGCGCCTCGACCGACGCGCAGCCGGCATCGTCGGCCAGGTCCGCCGCCAACACCTCGACGTCCACGCCGTGCCGCGACCGCAGCTCCCGCGCCAACGTAGACAGCCTCGCCTCGTCCCGGGCGACCAGGACGAGCGCGAGGCCATCGGCGGCGAGACGGCGGGCGAACGCCGCTCCGATTCCGGCGGTGGCGCCGGTGATCAGAGCCGTACGCCCGACCACGTCAGGAGGAGCTTCCGGAACCGGAATCAGACGAAGACGAAGACGAGGATCCGCCTGAGTCGGACGATCCGCCGGACGGCCCGTCGCTCGACGATCCGCCGCCCGGGGACCCGCCCTGGTCGGACCAGGGGCTGCCAGACTGCTGGCCCGGGTCGCTGTGCTGGCCCTGATCGGGCTGGTCAAGATCGCCGCCCGGGTGGCCGTAACCATGTTGCGGACCGTAACCATGCTGCGGTCCGTAGCCCTGCGGCGCGGTCGGGTAGCCGTGCTGGGCAGGCGGGTAGCCCGGCTGGGGGTAACCGGGCTGGGCGTACGGGGGCTGCCACTGCTCCACCGGCTTGCGGAAGAACTCGTTCGCCGGCGGCAGCGCCAGGAGGATCACCGCGGCCAGGATCGCCAGCACCACCAGCACCGTGGTCACGTTGCTGAACGGCATGTACCAGCCCGGCATGGCCTCGGTGATGACCTCGTTGATGTCAGGCTGCCCGGTGGCGTCCGCGTTCGCCTTCTGCATGCTCTCGGCGAGGCCGGAGAGGTTGAAGGCCGCGCCGATGCCGCCGCAGCAGGAGAACAGGCCACCCACGACCCAGGTCGTGATCCGGGCGCCGTTGCGGCCGCGGGAGTTGAAGTACGCGAGCAGGCCCAGCCCGAGCGCCACCACCGCGCTCAACAGGGTGGCGCCGATGAAGGCGAGGCTGGACATCGCGCCAACCGCGTCGGCGCCGGGCGTCCCAGCGGTGGCGTCCTCGATGGCCTGGGTCATCGTGCCCATGTACGCCAGGGCGACCCCGGCGCCGATGAGCTGGATGACAGCGCTCGCGTACAGCAACCCGCTCGATGCGGTCACCACACCTGGGCGCGCCGGACGGGGCGGCACGGCCGGCTGCGGCGTGCCCGGGTATGGATACGTCATGGGAGATCCCTCTCGTTCGGCGTTCGCCGCTCACCGTAGCCAATGGTCGCCCCCGTGGGCGCCGAGCGTCGGCTATCCGACCGGGGACTCAGGCTGTGGACGGCCAGGAAACACCGTGAGGCCGTCCTTGCTGTCGGCGAGGTCCACCCGCACGGTGTCCCCGTCCCGGATCTCACCGGCCAGCAGCGCCCTGGCCAGCCGGTCCCCGATAGCCGTCTGGACCAGCCGGCGCAGCGGCCGGGCCCCGTAGACGGGGTCGAAACCGTGCTCGGCCAGCCACGACCGCGCCGCGTCGGCCACCTCCAGGTCCAGCCGCCGCTGCCCCAACCGCCGACGCAGGGCGTCGATCTGGATGTCGACGATGGCGCGCAGATCCGCCCCGGTCAGCGCGGCGAAGACGACCACGTCGTCGAGCCGGTTGAGGAACTCGGGCTTGAAGTGGCCACGCACCACCGCCAGCACAGCTTCACGGCGCTGCTCGTCGGTCATGGTCGGGTCGGTGAGGGCGGCCGAGCCCAGGTTCGAGGTGAGGATGAGGATGGTGTTGCGGAAGTCGACGGTCCGACCCTGGCCGTCGGTGAGCCGCCCGTCGTCGAGGACCTGGAGCAGGATGTCGAAGACGTCCTGGTGCGCCTTCTCGACCTCGTCGAGCAGGATCACCGAGTACGGCCGCCGGCGCACCGCCTCGGTGAGCTGGCCACCTTCCTCGTAACCGACGTAACCGGGCGGGGCGCCGACGAGCCGGGCCACCGAGTGCTTCTCGCCGTACTCGCTCATGTCGATCCGGACCATGGCCCGGTCGTCGTCGAACAGGAACTCGGCCAACGCCTTGGCCAGCTCGGTCTTACCCACGCCGGTAGGCCCGAGGAACAGGAACGAGCCGGTCGGACGGTCCGGATCGGCGACGCCAGCCCGGGCCCGGCGGACCGCGTCGGCGACCGCGTGGACGGCGGTCGCCTGGCCGATCACCCGCGAGGTGAGCAGCTCCTCCATCCGCA
Source organism: Pilimelia columellifera subsp. columellifera (assembly GCF_039532605.1). NCBI lineage: Bacteria > Bacillati > Actinomycetota > Actinomycetes > Micromonosporales > Micromonosporaceae > Pilimelia > Pilimelia columellifera. The sequence goes on along the minus strand of NZ_BAAARY010000001.1, from coordinate 536,634 downwards.
GCAGCTTGGCCGTCTCGGCCTCCAGCAACCGACCCGCGGGGATGCCGGTCCAGGAGGCGACGACGCCAGCGATGTCATCGGCGCCGACCTCCTCCTTGACCATCGGCTCAAGCTCGACGGCGTGCGCGGCCGCGTCGGCGATCTCCCGCTCCAGCTCTGGGATCCGCCCGTAGACCAGCTCGGACGCCCGGGCCAGATCACCGGCGAGTCGGGCCCGGTCAGCCTGGCCACGCAGGTCGTCCAGCTCCTTCTTCAGCTCGCCGACCCGGTTGAGGCCGGCCCGCTCGGACTCCCAGCGGGCGGTGAGCGCGGCCAGCTCCTCCTGCCGGTCGGCCAGGTCGCGGCGGAGCTTCGCGAGCCGGTCCACCGAGGCCGGGTCGTGCTCCTTGGCCAGCGCGAGCTCCTCCATCTTCAGGCGGTCGACACCCCGCTGGAGCTCGTCGATCTCCTCCGGGCGCGAGTCGATCTCCATTCGACGGCGGGATCCGGCCTCGTCGACGAGGTCGATGGCCTTGTCCGGCAGGAACCGGTCGGCGATGTACCGGTCCGACAACGCGGCGGCGGCGACGAGCGCGGCGTCGGTGATCCGGACGCCGTGGTGCGCCTCGTACCGCTCCTTGAGGCCGCGCAGGATGCCGATGGTGTCCTCGACGGTCGGCTCGCCGACGAGCACCGGCTGGAACCGACGCTCCAGCGCCGGGTCCTTCTCGATGTGCTCGCGGTACTCGTCCAGCGTGGTTGCGCCGACCATCCGCAGCTCGCCTCGGGCCAGCATCGGCTTGAGCATGTTGCCGGCGTCCATCGAGCCCTCGCCCCTGCCGGCGCCGACGACAGTGTGCAGCTCGTCCAGGAAGGTGATGACCTGGCCGTTCGAGCCCTTGATCTCCTCCAGGACGCTCTTGAGCCGCTCCTCGAACTGGCCCCGGTACTGGGCGCCCGCGACCATCGCGCCGAGATCGAGCGAGACCAGGCGCTTGTCGCGCAACGACTCGGGCACGTCGCCGGCGACGATCCGCTGGGCCAGGCCCTCCACGATCGCGGTCTTGCCGACGCCCGGCTCGCCGATGAGCACCGGGTTGTTCTTGGTCCGTCGGGACAGCACCTGGATCACCCGGCGGATCTCGGAGTCCCGGCCGATGACCGGGTCCATCTTGCCCTGGCGGGCGCCGGCGGTGAGGTCGACGCCGTACTTCTCCAACGCCTGGTACGTCTGCTCCGGATCCGGCGTGGTGATCTTGCGGTCCCCGCCACGGACCGTCGGGAAGGCGGCGATGAGCTGCTGGTCGGTGGCGCCGGCCGCCCCCAGGGCCTGGCCGACCGCGCCGGGGCTCTTCGCCAGGCCGGCAAGCAGATGTTCGGTGGAGACGTACTCGTCGCCGAGTGGACGGGCGACCTCCTCGGCGGCGCCGAGCGCATTGACGAACTCCCTGGCCAGGGTGGGCTCGCCGACGCTGGCGCCCTGCGCGGACGGCAGCCCGTCGAGCGCCTTGACGGCGGCGCGGCGCACGTCGGCGGCGTTGGCCCCCACGGAGCGCAACAGCGCGGTGGCGGTCGACCCGCCGGTGTCGAGCAACGCGAGCAGCAGGTGCCACGGCTCGACGGTGGCGTGTCCGCGCTGCTTGGCGCTGGCGGCGGCGGTGGTGATGACCTCGCGGCTCTTGGTGGTGAAGCGTTCGGCGTTCATCGGCTCCCCTTGGGGTGAGGCACATTCCGCTCAGTACGACACGGTCAGAGTTGAGCCTATTCCGCTCAACTCAACGGTGTCCGCCGCTCGGTCCGTGACGCCCCGCACAGCCTGCCCGCCTGAGTGGTCGCGCGAAGCGATTCCAGCACCCCCTGTCCGCTGGGCTACGGTGGGAGCCGTGCAGGTACGGATTGAGCAGACAGATCTCCCCGGCATCGGGGTCCGGCATGACCTGGTCACCGGCTCCGGCCGCCGAGTGGGCGTGATCACCCACCACAACGGCCGGCGGGACTTCGTCGTCTACGACCAGGACGATCCGGACGCCTGCGTCGCCACCATCCCCCTCAACACCGAAGAGGCCGACGCGCTCGCCAGCTTCCTCGGCGGGTCCCTCATCGTCGAGCAGCTGGCCACCCTGCGGGAACAGGCCTCGGGGCTGCTCACCGAGCACACCCCGCTGACCCCGAGCTCCCCCTATGTCGGCCGTCAGCTCGGTGACGCCTCCATCCGGACCCGCACCAGCGTCTCGATCGTCGCGGTGCTACGGAACCAGGAGGTGATCCCCTCGCCGGGGCCGTCCTTCGTCTTCGCGGCCAGCGACGTGGTGGTCATGGTAGGAACGCGCAAGGGGCTGGACGCGGCCAGCGCCATCCTCACCTCGGACGCCTGAGCGTGCAACACGACACCACGCTGCTGTTCATCGAGGTCGGGGCGCTGCTGTTCGGCCTGGGAATGCTCGGTCGGCTGGCCCGCCGGGTCGGCATCTCGCCCGTGTCGCTGTACCTGCTCGCCGGGTTGGCCTTCGGTCAGGGCGGCATCCACCCGCTCGCCGCCAGCGAGGGCTTCATCGAGATCGGGGCCGAGATCGGCGTCGTTCTGTTGCTGGTCATGCTCGGGTTGGAGTACTCGGCCGACGAGCTGATCGGCAACCTCCGGGCGGCCGCGCCGGCCGGACTCATCGACGCCGTTCTCAACGCCGCCCCCGGAGCCGTCTTCGGTCTCGTCATGGGCTGGGGCCCGGTCGCGGTGATCGCCCTGGCCGGCGTCACCTGGGTGACCTCCTCGGGTGTCGTCGCCAAGGTGCTCGGCGACCTCGGCCGGGTCGGTAACCGCGAGACGCCGGTGATCCTGTCGATCCTGGTGATCGAAGACCTCGCCATGGCGTTCTATCTGCCGGTGCTCAGCGCCCTGCTGCTCGGTCTCGGCGTCGTCAAGGGCGCTATCTCGCTCGGGATCGCCGTCGCGGCGGTGCTGCTCGTCCTGGTCATCGCCATCCGGTACGGCCGGGCGATCTCGAAGATGATCTCGCCAGACGATCCCGAGGTGCTCCTGCTGGGCGTGCTCGGGCTCAGCCTGCTCATCGCCGGGGTGGCCCAGCAGCTCCAGGTGTCCGCGGCGGTCGGCGCGTTCCTGGTCGGCATCGCCCTGTCCGGCAAGGTCGCGCACAGCGCCACCCAGATCCTGGCCCCGCTCCGGGACCTGTTCGCAGTCGTCTTCTTCGTCTTCTTCGGTCTGAAGGCGAACCCGGCTGATATGCCGGCGGTGCTCCTGCCCGCGCTCATCCTGGCCGTCGTCAGCATGGCCACCAAAGTTGTCACCGGGATGCTCGCCGCCCGGCGGGCCGGCATCGCCCGTCCCGGCCAGTGGCGCACCGGCCTGGCGCTGATGCCGCGCGGCGAGTTCTCGATCGTCATCGCGGCGCTGGCCACCGCCGCGCACCCGAACCTCGCGCCGTTGGCCACCGCCTACGTGCTCATCACCGTGGTGACGGCGCCGCTGCTGTCCCGGATCCCGGACACCCGTTGGTTCAAGCGCCGGATGGCCGCGCACCGGACCAGGCCCTCCCTGCCGACGCCGGAGCCGACGCCGACGCCGGAGCCGTCCGGCGGACGCCCGAAGCCGACCGCCTAGCGCCGGCCCGGCACGTTGTCAGTGCTGCGGCGGCTGGCCCTGGCCCGGCTTCCCCTTAAGCTTCTGCTTGGCCAGATCCTGAGCCTTGTCGGTGTGCTTGGCGTACTTGCCGCCGGTCGCCTGGTCGAACTTGTCGCCGACCGCCTCGACGCCCTTGGCCAGGAGAGCTGGGTCCTCCTTGAGCTTCTTCTTCGCCATGTCGGTCAGCTTGTTGAACAGGCCCATGATCGCCTCCAGGTGATGTCGCCTCTACCCAACGCTAGCCTGAGCCCTTCCGCCCGCTGCCGGGCTCACCCCGTGGGACGACGGTGCTGACGCGGACGCCACACCACCAACGCTCCCCGGCCGTGCGGAACCTGCACCAGCTCCTGGCGCGGAAAGGGACCCGCCGTCTGCAACCGCGCAAGCTGGTCGTACGCCCGGCGCAGGTCGGCCTCGACCTCGGCGACCCGGTCGTTCAGCTCGCCCACCAGCTGTTCGAGCGCGATGATGCGCTTGATCCCGGCGAGGTTGACGCCGTCCTCCTGGCTCAGCCGCTGGATCTCCCGCAGCAGCGCCACATCGCGGACGCTGTAACGGCGGCCTCCGCCAGCGGCCCGACCCGGCTGGACCAGCCCCATCCGGTCGTACTGCCGCAGCGTCTGCGGGTGCATGCCGGCGAGTCTGGCGGCGACCGAGATGAGCAGCACCTTGGCGTCCGAGGACGCTTCGACGGTCACGGAGAAGGCGAACCGGCCACGGTCCGACAGCTCAGCCATGCCGGTGCAACCTCGCCTCCAGATGCTCACGCGGCGCCGCCGGGGCGCTGGCGGCGAATGTCTCCAGCGCGCTCCGGGCCGCATCGTCGATCTTGGTGGGCACGGTCACTTCGAGCGTGACGAGCAGGTCTCCTACCGGTCCGTCCCGCCGTGACACGCCCTTCCCGCGGGCGCGCAGGGTGCGCCCGCTGGGCGTGCCCGGGGGCACCCGGACGGTGACGGCGCCGTCGAGTGTCGGCACCTTGATGTCCGCTCCGAGGACCGCCTCGGCGAAGGTGACGGGGACGGTGAGGGTGAGGTCGTCGCCAGATCTGCCGAACAGCGGGTCCGGCTTCACCCGCACGGTGACGTACAGGTTTCCCGCCTGGCCGCCACGGGCCCCCGGCTCGCCGCGACCCGCGAGGCGAATCCGCTGACCATCGGCCACGCCGGGCGGAAACCGCACGGTCAACGACCGGGACTTGGTGACCCCTCCGGTGCCGCGGCACTCCCGGCACTTGTCCTCGACGATGGTGCCGACGCCCTGGCAGTCCCGGCACGGCTCGGTGAAGCTGAACGAGCCCTGGTTCCGGCTCACCAGGCCGGCGCCCTGGCACTGGGGGCAACGGCGCGGGGTGGTGCCGGGCTTCGCGCCGCTGCCGTTGCAGGTCTCGCAGACTCCGGGCGAGCGCAGGGTCAACGGCAGGGTGGTGCCGCGGACGGCGTCGGCGAACGGCAGGGAGACCTCGGTCTCCACGTCACGGCCGCGCGCCGGGCCGCGCCGACGGTCGGACGCGGGCGGCGGCGCGCCGGGGGGCGCGGCGTTGCCGGCGAAGATCGAGCTGAACAGGTCGGAGAAGGTCGACCCGCGGGCGGACGCCGAGGCAGTGCCCCCGAAAAGGTCGTTCGGGTCGAAACCCGCGCCCCCGGCGCCGGCGGCCGCGCTGGCGCGACCGGCCCCGGCATTGCGACGGAACGCGCCGGCGGTGAACAGCGAGCGCATCTCGTCGTACTCTTTGCGCTGCCGTTCGTCGGAGAGGACGCCATAGGCCTCGGAGACGGACTTGAACCGCTCCTCGGCGGCGTTGTTGCCGGGGTTGCGGTCCGGGTGCAGCTCGCGGGCGAGCTTCCGGTACGACTTCTTGATCTCGTCAGCGGACGCGGACTTCGGCACGCCGAGGACGGCGTAGAAGTCCTTCTCCAGCCAGTCTTTGCTGCTCACTCGCTCACCTCCCGGCGCCACCCTTGTCGATCATGGTCCGCGTGCGGCGTGGAACACCGCGCGGCACGCAGACCATGATCGACCTGACGAGTTCGTTACTGAGGGTCGGCGACCGCGACCAGGGCCGGACGCAGCAGCCGCTCACCCAGGCTGTAGCCGCGCCGCATCACCTCGACACAGGTCGACTCGCTGACCTCCGCCGACGTGAGGTGCGTGACCGCCTCGTGCCGGGTCGGGTCGAACGGATCGCCCTTATCGCCGAACGCGGTGAGCCCGAACTTGCCGACCGTGACCTGAAGCTGCTCGGCCACCGAGGCGAACGGGCCGGTCAGGTCGCCGTGATCGCGGGCCCGGTCCAGGTCGTCCAGGATCGGGAGCAGGGCCAGCAGGACAGCTCCGGTGGTCTGTTCCGCGGCCAGGCCACGATCCCGGTCCACCCGCTTGCGGTAGTTGGCGTACTCGGCGGTGATCCGTTGCAGGTCCCGGGTGCGCTCGTCCAGCTCGCTGCGCAGCGCGCCCACCTCCGGACCCAGCGGGCCGGGCTCCCCCGCCTCCTGGGCATCAGCCCCCCCGGCGGCGTGCCGGCCGCCGCCGTCGGGGTGGATCTTCCGGTTGTCGCGGATCACCACCCGCTCAGCCGCCGGGTCATCGCCGGCGTGCGTGCCGTGCTCGCTCACTCAGGCGCCTCCGTCCACGTCGGATCCGACCAGTCACTTCTTGGTGTCATCGTCGATGATTTCTGCGTCCACGACATCGTCGGCCTTGCCCGCCGCGCCAGCTCCGGCGGCGCCGGTCGCGCCGGCGGCGCCACCCCCGGCGCTACCCCCGGCGTCAGCGCCCTCGCCAGCGGCTCCAGCGGCGGCGTTCTGCTCGTAGAGCGCGCTACCGGCCTTCTGGGAGGCCATCGCGAGCTTCTCGTGCGACGACTTGATCTTCTCAATGTCGGTGCCGCCGAGCGCCCCGCGCAGTTCGCCCAGCGCCTCGTTGATCTCGTCCTTGACGTCCGTGGCGAGCTTCTCGCCGTTCTCCGCCAGGAACTTCTCGGTCTGCCACTGGAGCTGCTCGGCCACGTTCCGGGTCTCGGCCTCCCCGCGGCGGCGCTTGTCCTCGTCGGCGTGGTCCTGCGCGTCGCGCATCATCCGCTCGATGTCGTCCTTCGGCAGCGCCGAGCCGCCGGTGATCGTCATCGACTGCTCCTTGCCGGTGCCCAGGTCCTTGGCGGAGACGTGGACGATGCCGTTGGCGTCGATGTCGAAGGTGACCTCGATCTGCGGGACGCCCCGCGGCGCCGGCGGCAGGCCGGTCAGTTCGAACGTGCCGAGCTTCTTGTTGTAGGCGGCCATCTCCCGCTCGCCCTGGAAGACCTGGATGAGCACCGACGGCTGGTTGTCGTCGGCGGTGGTGTAGATCTCCGACCGCTTCGTCGGGATGGTGGTGTTGCGCTCCACCAGCTTGTGCATGATGCCGCCCTTGGTCTCGATGCCCAGGGACAGCGGGGTGACGTCGAGCAGCAGGACGTCCTTGACCTCGCCCTTGAGGACCCCGGCCTGCAAGGCGGCGCCGACGGCGACGACCTCGTCCGGGTTCACGCCCTTGTTCGGCTCGCGGCCGGTGAGCTGCTTGACCAGGTCGGTGACGGCCGGCATCCGGGTGGATCCACCGACGAGAATGACGTGGTCGATGTCAGCGAGCTTGACCCCGCCGTCCTTGATCGCCTGCTCGAACGGGTGCTTGCAGCGGTCCAGCAGATCCTGGGTCATCTTCTGGAACTCCGAGCGCGACAGACTCACGTCCAGGTGCAGCGGGCCCTCGGGGCCGGCGGTGATGTACGGCAGGTTGATGCTGGTGGTCGACGAGGCCGACAGCTCGATCTTGGCCTTCTCGGCGGCCTCGCGGAGCCGCTGGAGGGCCATCTTGTCCTGGCCGAGGTCGATGCCGTGCTGACCGCGGAAGGTCTTCACGAGGTGGTCGATGACCCGCTGGTCCCAGTCGTCGCCGCCGAGGTGGTTGTCGCCGGAGGTCGACTTCACCTCGATGACGCCCTCGCCCAGCTCCAGCAGCGAGACGTCGAAGGTGCCGCCGCCGAGATCGAAGACCAGGACGGTCTGCTCCTTGGTGCCCTTGTCCAGGCCGTATGCCAGGGCCGCGGCGGTCGGCTCGTTGACGATCCGCAGCACGTTGAAGCCGGCGATCTCGCCGGCCTCCTTGGTGGCCTGGCGCTGGGCGTCGTTGAAGTAGGCCGGAACGGTGATGACCGCGTCGGCGATCGTCTCGCCCAGGTACGCCTCGGCGTCGCGCTTGAGCTTCATGAGGACCCGCGCGGAGATCTCCTGCGCGGTGTACTTCTTGTCGTCGATGTCGACGGTCCAGTTGGTGCCGACCTCGCGTTTGACCGACCGGATGGTCCGGTCCGGGTTGGTCACCGCCTGCCGCTTGGCGACCTCGCCGACGAGCACCTCGCCGTTGCGGGCGAAGGCGACGATCGAGGGCGTGGTGCGCGAGCCTTCGGCGTTGGCGATGACGGTGGGCTCGCCGCCTTCGAGAACGCTGACGCAGGAGTTCGTCGTTCCCAGGTCGATGCCGACCGCTCTTGCCATGTCTCTGTGCCTCCAGATCGACGGCGCCGGTGGGCTCTCGCGGAGCGGGTCTCGTCACGCCGGGGCGGGACGGGACCCTGGCTCGGGTGGGGCCGGACGCCAAGTTGAGTGAATGTGACTCAATAGTGCCACGGACGCGCCTCCCGTCAACCCGGAGTTGAGTCCGTCACACGCAAGTAAGCGTCGAGGGCGTTGGCTTTACTCGCCAGCCAACGCCACGAAAGGAGGGTTTTGTCTCCCTCAAACCTCTCAATACCAGACAAAAGGCCCTGTTCACCGCAGGATACGGGGATCACTTGTCGTCCTGGCTGAGTTGTCCGTGTCCCCTGGATGATGCACGCTTAACCCGTGACAACGCCCGGTGACGCGAATGCCGTGTGCGCCACTCCCCCTACCGCCACCCCAACACCCGCTGACACGACTGTGCCTGACCCCACCACCACCGCGCCGGACGATTCCGTGCCTGCCCAAACGCCGCCGCCGGCCAGTCGCGACGGCGCCACCGGCCTACCGCCGGGCAGCCCTCCGGACGCCCTGATTGCCGCATTGGACGGATTACGCAGCGTCATCGCCTCAGTGGACTTCGCGCTGACCACCCCAAGCGCCGCGCCCGCCCGCGATCTCAGCGGCCACCTCGTCCACCAGGTCGACGACTACCTGCTGCCCCGGTTACGTCGACTGGACGCGCCCGTTCTGGTCGTCGTCGGCGGCTCCACCGGGGCCGGAAAGTCGACTTTGGTCAACAGCCTGGTCCAGGCGCCGGTGACCGCCTCCGGCGTGCTCCGGCCCACCACCCGCTGCCCGGTGCTGGTCTGTCACCCCGATGACGCCGCCTGGTTCCGCACCGGCGACCTCCTCCCCGACCTGACCCGTGTCAACGCGCCGACCGCCGAGCCGGGCGCCGTGCAGCTCGTCCCCGCTCCCGCGCTCCCCGCAGGCCTGGCGCTGCTCGACGCGCCGGACATCGACTCGGTCGCCGACGACAACCGGGCGTTGGCCGGCCAGCTCCTGGCCGCGGCAGACCTGTGGCTCTTCGTCACCACCGCCGCCAGGTACGCCGACGCGGTCCCCTGGACGCTGCTGAGCACCGCCCGGCGCCGGGGCGCCGTCATCGCGCTGGTGCTCGACCGCACCCCGGCCGGGGCCCAGGCCGAGGTCGCCGGACACCTACGCGAGATGCTCGTGGCCAACGGCCTGGAGTCGGCGCCGTTGTTCGTCGTGCCTGAGACCGGGATGGACGGGCAGGGCCTGCTCCCGGAGACCGACACCGCGCCGCTACGGCAGTGGCTGGCCCAGCTCGCCGAGGACGCTGACATGCGCGCGGGCGTCGTCCGGCAGACCCTCGACGGCGCCCTGGCGGCGCTCGGGCCCGATGTGGACCTCCTCGCCGCCGCCGCCGCCGACCAGCACGCGGCCGCCACCACCCTCACCGAAAAGGTCAATGTCGCCCGGCAGGCCGCCCGCGAGGGCGTCGCCCACGCGGTGAAGGACGGCGCGCTGCTCCGTGGCGAGGTGCTGGCCCGCTGGCAGGACTTCGTCGGCAGCGGCGATCTCGTCCGGAACCTGGAGGCCCAGGTCGGCCGGGCCAGGGACCGGGTCGTCGCCGCGCTGACCGGGCGCCCCGCCCCCGGCCGACAGCTCCGTGGCGCCATGGAGAGCGGGTTGTCCGCCCTGCTGCGCGGCGCGGCGGCCGACGCCGTCGAACAGGCGCGCCAGGCCTGGCGGCACGACCCGGTGGGCGTCGCGCTGCTCGATGCCGCGCCAACCGCCCCGACGGCCGACCTCCACGCGCGGGTCGAGCGCCTGGTCCGGGACTGGCAGCGGGCGGTGCTGGAGCTGGTCCGCTCCGAGGGCGCCGACAAGCGGGCCAGGGCGCGAGGGGCGGCCTACGCGGTCAACGCCACCAGCCTCGCCGTGATGATCGCGGTGTTCGCGTCGACGGCGTTCGTGCCGACCGGCGCCGAGGTCGCCGCCGCCGGCGGCGTCACTATCGCCGGCCAGAAGGTGCTTGAGGCGATCTTCGGCGACCAGGCGATCCGCGCCCTGGCCGAGAAGGCCCGCCTCGACCTGGACCTGCGGACCAACGCCCTGCTGCGCGCGGAGCTCGACCCGTTCGCGGAGCTGCTGCCCGAACGCGGCGTCGCGGCCGCCCGTTCCGCTCAGCTGCGGACCGCCGGGACGGCGGTCGCCGCCGCGCGGGCCAACGCCGGGCTCAGCGCCGACGGCGCCGCGCCCCTGCCAGCCTGGGAAGGCGACGAGTGACCGCCATGCTCTCCGCGCGCCACGCCCCGCCGGACCCGCGGCGTCCCGACGTGGATGCTCTCCGCGCCCGGATCGACGCGATCGCCCGTTTCCTGCGCCTGTCCGGCCCGCACCTCGACGAGGCTGATCTGAGCGGTCCCCGCGCCGTCCTCGAACGGGCCGGCCGGCGGCTGGAGCTGTCCCGGGACCACACCGTGGTCGCCCTCGCCGGCGCCACCGGCAGCGGCAAGTCGAGCCTGTTCAACGCCGTCGCCCGCCTGGAGCTGTCCCGGGTCGGGGTACGCCGGCCCACCACCGGCGTCGCGCACGCGTGCGTCTGGGGTCCGATCGACGGCGCCAGCGACCTGCTCGACTGGATCGGTGTCGCCCCGCGTCAACGGTTCGTGCGCGAAAGCCCGTTGGACGGCGACGACGAGGCCGCCCTGCGCGGGCTGGTCCTGCTCGACCTGCCCGACTTCGACTCGGTCGCCCCGGAGCACCGCGTCGAGGTGGACCGGCTCCTCAACCTGGTCGACCTCGTCGTCTGGGTGGTCGACCCGCAGAAGTACGCCGACCGCACGCTGCACCAGGCGTACCTGAGCCAGTTCGCCAGCCATCGTGACGTCACCGTCGTCGTGCTCAACCAGGCCGACCGGCTCTCCCCGGCCGACACCGACCGGGTGGTGGCCGACCTCTCCGGGCTGCTGGCCGCCAACGGGCTGGGCGACGTGCCGGTGCTGGCCACCGCAGCCACCGACCCGGGACGGCTCGGCCCGCTGCGCGCCGCGTTGGAGGGGACGGTCTCCGCGCGCCAGGCGGCGCTGCTGCGACTGGCCGCCGATGTCGACGTGTCGGTGCAGGGGCTGCGCCCGTTCGTGGGCCCCGCGGTGGCCGAGGACGCCGTGGACCGCGCGAGCGTCCGGCGGCTCGCCGAGGCGTTGGCGGCCGCGGCCGGGGTCGGCGCGGTCGCGGAGGCTGCCCAGCGGTCCTACCGCGCCCGGGCGCTGGCGGCGACCGGTTGGCCGCCCCTGCGCTGGCTGCGGCACTTCCGTAGGGACCCGCTGCGGGACCTGCGGCTGGGTGGCGACGGCGGACGTGGCGCCAGTTCGCTGCCGGCGCCGCAGCCGGCCCAGCACGCCGCGGCGGCGCTGGCGGTACGGGAGATCGCGGAGCGAGCTGCCGAGTCCCTGCCGACCCCGTGGCCGGCGGCCGTGCTCGCCGGCGCCCGGTCCCGGCTGGCAGACCTGCCGGACGCGCTGGACCAGGCGATCTCCCGGACGGACCTGGACCTGGACCGCCGGCCGTTGTGGTGGCGGGTGTGGCGGGCGGCGCAGTGGTTCGGGGCGCTCGCGGTGCTGCTGGGCGTCGGCTGGCTCATCGCGGACTATGTCGTGCGCGCGCTGGCGCTGCCCCGGCTGGAGGCGCCGGCCGCGGGCGTCGTCCCGTTGTCGGTGGCGGTCGCCGCAGGCGGCGTCGTGTTGGGCCTGTTGCTGGCGATGCTCGGCCGCCCGCTGGTGCGTTTCGGCGCCGCCCGTGCCCGGCGTCGGGCGCTCAAGCGGTTGCAGGCGTCGGTGATCGAGGTGGCGCGCCAGCAGGTCGTCGCCCCGGTCCGCGAGGTCCTACAGGCGTACGCCCAGACGCGCGAAGCCCTCACCGCGGCGGAGCGGCGCGCACGCTGATCGGGTGGTCGGGGCCTACTCTCGACAGATGCCGACTCCGCGAACGCCGTACGACGCCGTGCTCGCCGCGGCCGAGGGTCTCCCCGACGCCCCCTGCGCGTTGGACGCCGAACTGGTCGCCAGCGCCCTGCTTGGCAGCGTGTACACACTGTCCACTGGCGACCGCGCGGCCGCGACCCGGCAGTTCGTCGGCGGTTTCCTCACGGCGACAGCCCGGCGGCGGACCCCGGCCGCCGCGACGGCCCGACGGATCTTCTCGGTGCTCATGCCGGATGCCCCCGGGGCGTCTGATGTTTCGATCGGTGACGAGCCGGCCTGGCTGCCTGCGGTGGGGCAGGTCCGTCCGACCGCGACGCTCGCCTACGGCGACGACGCTGGGGCGATGACCGGTTGGGTGGCGACGTTCGCCTACGACGACCCGGGGCTGGGCGGCCCGGAACACGCGGTGGCGGTGGTGGTCGACCGGACGGTGGGGCTGGTCCGCGAGGCGTCGGTGATCCCATCCGGGAGCGTCTTCGTCGCCGGGCTGAAGCAGGAGTGCGCGGCGGCCGGGCTGTGGACGACTGGCTCGATGCCATCGGAGTTCCCGGAGTGGATGGCGGCGTGGTGGCGGGCCACCGACCGGTCCAACGACGTGCCGTCCGGGGAGTCGTTCGGGACCGACCGGGCGCTCGTGGTCGCCCGGCTCTCGTTGCTGGGTCGGGTGCCTGACCTGGCCCGTTCCGGTTCGCCGTCGCCGGCGGCCTGACCGCCGGAGGGGTCAGCGCAGGCAGTGCTCGTCGAGGGCGCGCCACCGCAGGTACGGGGTGGAGCGGCAGCCGGCGGCGCTCTCGACGCCCCGTGCCTGCGGCCGGGAGCCGACGATGACGATCGGGACGTCGTTCGGGCTTCGGATGAACGGCGTCGTTGTCTGGCTGGTGGCGTTTTGGCCGAGGGCGTTGACCCCGAAGCTGAGCGCGACGTAGAGCGGAGCGGTGGCGAGGACGGCCAGCAACGTGACCAGCAGCACGTATCGGCGGGTCGAACCGACCAGGCCGGCGGACGGACCACCGCCGGTCACCTTCAGTAATGGCAGTGCGACTTTCCGCATGGGCTCATGGTAACCCGGACAATTAACTTGCTATGTCGGATACCGCCATATTCCCGCTAGCCCATCGACGCCCTGGCGCAGCCCGGCGACCAGTGATGCGAGGATGGTGCTACCCGGCCACCCGACCGATGCCGACCGGTACTCCCGGACCAGCGAGGTCGGCCACCCGCGGGACGGTCAACGACGCGGCTTTGTGCCAGGTCATTGGTCGTTTACGCTCCCTGGACCCGGCCTAGCCCGGGCGCCCCTCGTGACGGTCCCGACCCGGGTCGGAACGCGGCGGGAGACCCTGTGCGGCGCCCAGCCGCCAGGCGCACAACCTGCGTGGTCGGGAAACCCCATGGCCGACGCGAACCCAGACAGGAGAGACGGATGGCGAAGGGCGACGCAGCCCGACCGCGGCGCGCCAGCTCACGCGCTGGCCGGGGCACCACCCTGGCCGAGCCGGAGCTCGTGCAGCTGCTCACCCCCGAAGGCGAGCGGATCGAGAAGTCGACCGGCGCCAACGGCGTCGAGTACTCGGTCGACTTCTCCGACGAGGAGTACCGCGGGCTCTACCGGGACCTCGTCATCGTCCGCAAGCTGGACACCGAGGCCAACGCGCTTTGCCGTCAGGGCGAGCTGAGCATCTGGGCCAGCCTCGCCGGCCAGGAGGCCGCCCAGGTCGGCGCCGGGCGGGCGATGCGCCCGCAGGACATGGCCTTCCCGACGTACCGGGAACACGGCGTCCTGTACTGCCGGGGCATCGACCCGATCATGCCGCTGAGCCTCTTCCGCGGCGTCGACCAGGGCGGATGGGACCCGAACAAGTACAAGTTCAACATGTACACGATCGTCATCGGCGCCCAGTCGCTGCACGGCACCGGTTACGCGATGGGCATCAACTTCGACGGCAGGACCGGCTCCGACGACGGCGAGGCCGTCATGGCGTTCATGGGCGACGGCGCCACCAGCCAGGGCGACGTACACGAGTCGATGGTCTACGCGGGCGTCTTCAACGCCCCGATCGTCTTCTTTGTCCAGAACAACCAGTTCGCCATCTCAGAGCCCACCGAGCGGCAAACCCGCGTCCCCCTGTACAAGCGCTCCAGCGGCTACGGCTTCCCGGGCGTCCGGGTGGACGGCAACGACGTGCTCGCCTCGTACGCGGTGGCCAAGCAGGCCCTGGACCACGCCCGCAACGGCAACGGCCCGAGCCTCGTCGAGGCGTTCACCTACCGGATGGGCCCGCACACCACCACCGACGACCCCACCCGTTACCGCGAGTCGGCGGAGCTGGAGGAGTGGAAGGCCAAGGACCCGATCCTGCGGATGCGAGCCTTCCTGGAGAAGCAGAAGGTCGGCGACAAGGCGTTCTTCGCGTCCGTCGACGCCGAGGCTCACACCGTCGCCATGGACCTGCGTGACCGCACCCTGGCTATGCCGAACCCGCAGCCGGTCTCGATGTTCGACAACGTATACCCGAACGGCTCGCCGCTGGTCGACGCCCAGCGCGAGGAGTTCTCCCGCTACCACGCCTCGTTCGAGGGGAGCGCTCACTGATGGCCATCGAGACCATGACGATCGGCAAGGCGATTACCGCCGGTCTGCGTAAGGCGATGGAGAACGACCCCAAGGTCATTCTCATGGGCGAGGACATCGGCAAGCTCGGCGGCGTCTTCCGGATCACCGACGGCCTGCAGAAGGACTTCGGCGAAAGCCGGGTCATCGACTCGCCGCTGGCCGAGGCAGGCATCGTGGGCACCTGCGTGGGGCTGGCGATCCGCGGCTACCGCCCGGTCGTCGAGATCCAGTTCGACGGCTTCGTGTACCCGGCCTACGACCAGATCGTCTGCCAGGTCGCCAAGATGCACTACCGCTCGAACGGGCACCTCAACATCCCGATGGTCATCCGGATCCCGTTCGGCGGCGGCATCGGCGCGGTCGAGCACCACTCGGAGTCGCCGGAGGCGTATTTCGCGCACACCGCTGGCCTCAAGGTCATCGCGGTGTCGACGCCGAGCGACGCGTACTGGGGCATCCAGCAGGCGATCGCCAGCAACGACCCGATCGTCTTCTTCGAGCCCAAGCGCCGGTACTACGAGAAGGGACAGGTCGACACGTCCCTGACGGTCGACACCGCCTTCCCGCTGCACGCGGCCCGGGTGCTGCGCGAGGGCACGGACGCCACCCTCATCGCGTACGGCCCGATGGTCCGTACCGCCCTGGACGCGGCGAACGCGGCGGCCGAGGACGGCCGCGACATCGAGGTCATCGACCTGCGGTCGCTGTCGCCGCTGGACCTGGGCCCGGCGTTGACCTCGGTCCGCAAGACCGGCCGCGCGATCGTCGTCCACGAGGCCCCGGGAAACCTGGGCATGGGCTCGGAGATCGCCGCCCGGATCACCGAGGAGGCCTTCTACTCGCTGGAGGCCCCGGTGCTGCGGGTCACCGGCTACGACACCCCCTACCCGGCCGCCCGGGTCGAGGAGGAGTACCTGCCCGATCTGGACCGCGTCCTCGACGCGGTCGACCGCTCCTTCGGATGGTGAGCTGAAATGTCGCGCATCAAGGAGTTCCCGCTTCCCGACCTGGCCGAGGGCCTGACCGAGGGCGAGATCCTCACCTGGTACGTCAAGGTCGGCGATCTGGTCGAGCTGAACCAGCCGATGGTCGAGGTCGAGACCGCCAAGGCGGCGGTGGAGATCCCGGCGAAGTGGGCCGGCAAGGTCCACGCCATCCACTTCGCGGAGGGCTCGACGGTCGAGGTCGGCACGTCGATCATCGCGATCGACACCGAACCGTCCGGCGGCGACCTGGCGGCCCCGGCCACCCCGGACGCCCCGATCGACGCCCCCCCGGCGCCGGCCGGCGAGGGGTTCCAGGAGCCGGGCATGACGACGCCGGAGCCGGACACCGGCGGACCGATGCTGGTCGGCACCGGCCCGAAGATCGGTTCGACGAAGCGCCGTGCCCGCAAGGGCGACGGAGCCGCCGCTGCGGCGGCTCCGGCCGTCGCTCCCGCGTCGGTTGTGGCCACGCCGGTTGTGGCCGCCCCTGTCGCTGTCGCGCCGGCGCCGGTCGTCGCCCGCACCGTCCTGTCCCCGGACGGCGGCAAGGCGCTCGCCAAGCCGCCGGTCCGCAAGCTGGCCCGTGACCTGGGCATCGACCTGACGATCCTGTCCGGGACTGGGCCGCAGGGCTCGATCACCCGCGACGACGTGCAGCGCGCCGCCTCGGCTCCGGCCGTGACGGGGGCGCCGCTCGCGGCTGCCGCCAGCGCGCCAGCTTTCGGCCCGGACCGCGAGCAGCGGATCCCGGTCAAGGGCTTGCTCAAGATGATGGCCGAGGGCATGGTGTCCTCGAAGTTCTCCGCCCCGCACGTCACCGAGTTCCTGACGGTCGACGTGACGCGGACGATGAAGGCCATCGAGCGGCTCAAGGCCAACCGGGAGTGGAAGGACGTCCGCGTCTCCCCGCTGCTGCTGGTGGCGAAGGCGTCGCTGCTGGCGCTCAAGCGCAACCCGCTGGTCAACTCGTCCTTCACCGACGAGGCGGTGATCGTCAAGGAGTATGTCAACCTCGGCATCGCCGCGGCCACGCCGCGTGGGCTCATCGTCCCGAACATCAAGGATGCTGGCCGCCTGTCGCTGCGGGAGCTGGCTGACGAGATGACCTCGCTGGTCCGGACCGCCAAGGACGGCAAGACGACGCCGGCGGACATGGCCAACGGCACCTTCACGATCACCAACGTCGGCGTCTTCGGCGTCGACACCGGCACCCCGATCATCCCGAAGGGCGAGTCGGCGATCCTGGCCTTCGGCGCCATCCGGGCGACGCCGTGGGTACACAAGGGCAAGATCAAGAAGCGGCAGGTGACGACGCTGGGCCTGTCGTTCGACCACCGGCACGTCGATGGAGAGCTGGGTTCGAAGTTCATCCGTGACATCGGCGACTTCCTCGCCGACCCGGAGGCGGCGCTGCTCGCCTGGGGCTGATCCACAGGCACGGCCACGGCGGCCGACGCGGGGTTCGTCCACCGTGCCGGCCGCCCGTTTTCTGCGCCATTTCGAAGGCATTTGTTGGCTTTGCAATGTGACTTACAAAACATTGGTGAACGTCTACCTAAACCTTCGATTAGTCGGCGAGTGTCCCAACTCACCTAATAATCGTTGGCATCCTCCCAATGGGTTGCGGTTGAATGGAGTCACCCGAGAGACACCGGACCTCGGAAAAGAAGACCGGAAGGACCACCACAATGAGCATGATCACCCGCCTCCGCGACCGTCGTCAGGCCACCCGGCGCTCGCGCGCCATCGAGCGGGCGCTCAGCTCGGCCAAGACCCCCGCCCTGCGTCACGAGCTTCAGGTGATCCTGACCCAGAACATGCGCTGACGCGCGCCGGCGGTAGCGGACGAAGCATGAATGCCATATCACCGACACCAGCGAGCATTCCAGGCCCCGACCGGGCGAGACCCGGTCGGGGCCTTTCACCTACCGCGATTCGCCCGCCCGCGCTGAACTAACCGGCTTTCCCTCGGACAACGCGGCAGCGGCCCGGGCCGCACGCGGACCTGAATTCCGTAGGCGCCCTCCGCCCGGTACGGTGTGATCAGCCGCCAATCCGGTCACCGCGACGCCCCGCCCCTCGAACGGACACTGTGTTCACCCCGGTGGCGACGCACCGTCGACGCGTCGTCTTCCACAGTTCGCTGTGGACGACGACTCCCCATGTCGGCTCTGATGGAGGAGGTCAGATGACGTCCGAGCACCCCCGCTACCCGGACGCCCCAGCGCAACCCGCGACACCGCCACGGTCCGATGACGCCAGTCGCCACGACGCGTTCCCTGCCGTGACTCACCGACGCCCCGACGACGATCCCGCGACCTTCGAGCCGACGGAACTGCCGCCGTTCCCGTCGCCGGAGCGAACCGAGGTCCTCCCGCCGTTGAGCCAACCCGCGACCTCCGCCGCGCCACGATGGCACACCGACGAGCCAACGACCCCGCGGTTCGCCGCCCAGGCCCCCCAGGATCCGCAGGCGCCGCCCGCCCGGCCAGCCACGCCGACAGCCAGCCCGCCATGGGCCGAGCGCCCGTCGGCGACAACCCCGGCCACGACACAGGTCGGGTTGACGGAACGGAACGGGTTCGAGGATTCCACGGCGAACGCCCCGAACGGCATCCCCTTCTCGCCGTGGTCGGCCCCGGCTCGCCCCCCGGGGCCAGCCAGCTCGCCCGAAGTGCCGAGCCAGCGGACCACCGTCCCGCCCCCTGGGCATCCTCCTGAACCTTCGGTCCGCGGCTGGGCGTTCACACCCTCCGGCGGCAACCCATCACTCGACGCCGCCCGCCGTCCGGCCGCCCCCCAACCGACGCCGGCCCCGCCGTCCGCCGCCGGTCCGCCACAGCCTGATCAGGAGACGCGGCACAGCTACGGTTCCCTCCAGGGTGGGCCGGGCGCGCTGCCCGATCCAGGGCGCCACCAGCAACTGAGCCCCGATGGCCGGACCACGGTTCGGTCCGTCCACCCCCGGCAGCCCGGGGCCGGTTTCGCCACTTCGCAGGGCGGACCGTCCACCACGGCGACCGGTCGCGTGTACGGGCGTCCAGCACAACCGGCCGCGGCCGCACCGGCGTGGGCCGCACAGCCCGACGACGCTGGCGTGCCGCGGCGCGAGGCGGAGCGCCCTGCCGGCCCCGCCGGTTGGCCCGCCGAGCAGCTGGGCGGCCACCATGTCGACGCCCGGCGCACCGAACAGCTCCCCGTTGTCCACGAACACGGCGACGTGCGTACCGGTGAGCACGCCCTGGCCGGATTGGCCGGCGGGCCGGCCCAACAGCCAGGGTGGGCCGTCGCCCGCGCGACCGGGCCAGCGCCGCAACCGGGCGCTGTCGGACCAGCGCCGCAACCGGGCGCGACTGTCGCGCCGACCCAACCGGTCGTCCCCGGTCAGCAGTCGGGCCCGCACGACGCGACCGGCGTCGCGACCGTGGCGATGCCGACAGTGGGCAAGCCGGCCGCGGCTGAGAACGACGCCGAGATCACGCCACAGGTTCGCAACGGACGGGTGCTGCTCGCGGTGCTCGGGGCGGCGATTCTGCTGCTGGTGGTGCCCTTCGCCGCGACCTGGGCGCTGGCGCCGGCGGACCGGTACGGCGTTGACGCCTGCGTGCGCCAGCAGGGGGGCGACGCGGTGCCGGTGAGCTGTGGCGAGCCTGGAGCCTTCAAGATCGTCAGCCGGGTGGGCAGCCAGTCCAACTGCCCCGACCCTGGCCAGCCGTCGGCCGAGCTGCGCAACAAGGCCGTGCTGTGCCTCAAGCCCGCCAAGGGCTGACCGCCGGGGCGAGCAGCGTTCGTCCTGCGAGACCGCCCGCCGCCCGCCCCGGGCGGCGGGCGGTCTTTGGGCGTCGGCGAGAATGTCCCGATGAGCTCCTCCGCGCCTCAGGCCCCGGTCCGCGCACCTGAGCTACGCGGGCGGGCGTGGCTCAACACCGGCGGCCGGACGATCACTCTCGCTGATCTCCGCGGCAAGATCGTCGTGCTGGATTTCTGGACTTTCTGCTGCGTCAACTGCCTGCATGTCCTGGACGAGCTGCGCCCGCTGGAGAAGCGGTTCAAGGACGTGCTGGTGGTCATCGGCGTGCACTCGCCGAAGTTCGAGCATGAGCGGGACCCGCAGGCGCTGGCCGCGGCGGTGGAACGGTACGGGGTCCATCACCCGGTCCTCGACGACCCAGAGCTGATCACTTGGCAGCAGTACGCCGCCCACGCCTGGCCAACCCTCTCGGTCATCGACCCGACCGGGCAGCTCGTCGCGTCGATGGCCGGCGAGGGCCACGCCGACGGGTTGAGCCGTCTGGTCGAGGAGTTGGCGGTCGCCCACGAGGCGCGGGGGACGCTGCGGCGCGGCGACGGCCCGTATGTGCCGCCGCCGGCAGCCACGACGGCGTTGCGCTTCCCGGGCAAGGCCCTGGTCACGGCCGGCGGTGCGACGCTGGTCAGCGACTCGGCCCGGCACAGCCTGGTGGAGCTGAACGCCGACGCGGCCACCGTCCGACGTCGTATCGGAACCGGCGGGCGCGGGCGCGCCGACGGCCCCCCGGACACCGCCACCTTCAATGAGCCGCAGGGCATGTGCGCGCTGCCGGCGTCGGTCGCGGCTGCCGTGGGCTACGACATCGTGGTCGCCGACACCGTCAACCATCTGCTACGCGGGGTGCGGCTCGCTGACGGCGTCGTCACCACGATTGCCGGCGCCGGACGCCAGTGGCGCGCCGGCGGCTCCGCGTCCGAGGGGGCGGCGCTCGACACCGATCTGTCGTCGCCGTGGGACGTGGCCTGGTACGAGGGCAAGGTCATCATCGCGATGGCCGGCATCCACCAACTGTGGTGGTTCAAGCCGGCGGCCGGGACAGTCGGCGTGTACGCGGGGACGACGGTGGAGGCGCTGCGGGACGGTCCGATCCCTGATGTGTGGATGGCGCAGCCGTCCGGCCTGTCGGTGAGCCCGGACGGCGCTCGACTGTGGATCGCCGACAGCGAGACGAGCGCGCTGCGGCACGTCACCGACGGGGTGCTGCACACCGTCGTCGGGCAGGGACTGTTCGACTTCGGGCACGCCGACGGCCCTGCCGATCAGGCGCTCATGCAGCACCCGCTCGGGGTCTGCGCGCTCGCCGACGGGTCGGTGCTGGTCGCCGACACCTACAACGGGGCGATCCGCCGGTACGCCGACGGCGCCGTGACGACCGTGGACATCGGTCTGGCCGAGCCGAGCGACGTCGCCCTGGCGGCGGACGGGTCCGTGCTGGTGGTCGAGTCGGCGGCGCACCGGGTGGTTCGGCTGGCGCCGGGGGCGCTGCGAGCCGCGAGCGCCGCCCACGACGTACGGCGCCGCACGGAGCGGCCGGCGACCGAGATCGGCGCCGGCCGCGTCCGGTTGGAGATCGTCTTCTCCGCGCCGCCGGGGCAGAAGCTCGACAACAGCTACGGCCCGCCGACGCGATTGGAGGTGTCGTCGTCCCCACCGGAGCTGCTGCTCGGGGGCGCCGGCGTCGGTCCGGACCTGACCCGTGACCTGCTCATCAACCCGGAGGTCGAGTCGGGGGTGCTTCAGGTTGTCGCGCAGGCCGCGACCTGCGATCTCGACGCCGAGCACGGCGTCTGCAATCTCACCCGGCAGGACTGGGGCGTGCCGGTCGCGGTGACGACAGGGGGGGTCGACCGCCTCGCTCTGATCCTGCGCGGCCTCGCCGCCGAATAGCGCCGACCAGGAAGTAGCGCGTCCGGGATTACCGGCCCCGCTCAGACCGTGGGCGGGGCATCGTCGATGGTCGTCTCCGATCGCCGCACCACCCGGCCCTCCCGCGAACGCTGGAGATACCACAGCGTGATGAGAAAACCGACAGCCCCCGCTACCAGCATGACCCAGCCAACGACCTCAATATCGAGCCAACCCGCGTCGGCGTTGACCGCGAAAGCGAGAATCGCCCCCACCACCATGAGAAAAATGCTTGCTCCGATGCCCACGATCCCGCCTCCTCAACGCGGCGCGACGCCGGGATGGTCGCCGCCCTGACAGGGGTGATACCCATCAGTGTCATCGGTAATCAGGCAAGCTTGTGGCATGACCGACGCAACCATCGTCCTGCTGCGCCATGCGAAAGCCGACCGACCGACCGATCTGCCCGACGCGGATCGCCCGCTCACCCCCCGGGGCCATGCCGACGCCGCGGCGGCCGGCGCCTGGCTGGTGAAGAACAGCCTGCGACCGGAGCTGGTCCTGTGCTCGCCGGCGCGGCGCACCAGGCAGACCTGGCACGGGGTCGCCGTGGCGCTGGGCAACGCGGCGTCGCCTACGGCGCGGTACGTGCCGGATATCTACGAGGCGTCGGCGTCGGATCTGCTGGGAGTGCTGCGCGAGGTGGATGCGGGTGTCGGCACGGTCCTGCTCGTCGGCCACAATCCCGGGATCTCGTTGCTGTCGACGCTGCTGGCGCCGTCGGCGGCCGGCGGCGACGGGCTGCGCACCTGCGGACTGGCGGTGCACCGGCCGCGTGTCGAGTGGTCCCGCCTCGGATCGGGCGACGCTGAGCTGGCGCTGAGCCACACCGCTCGCGGCTGAGCCGCCTAACCCAGGACGGTGGGTCAGGGCTCCCGCGGGGGACGGACGTGGGTTTCCACCGGCTCAGGGTCCACCATGGCGTGACCGTGCGCCAGCCGGGTCTCCTCCAGGACTGATGTCGCGGACGCCGCCCGGGGCTGTCGCCGTCGGCGGCTGACTAGGTACCAGATGGTGAGAAACTCAACAAGAACGCCGGCCAGAATCAGGATCCATCCGGTCGTCTTCAGGTCGAGGACTTCGAGATCAACGTCGATGGCGTACGCCAGGATCGCCCCTGAAGCGATAAGGAAAATGCCTCCACCTATGCCCATTTTGCACTCCTTATGCCGATAAGCCAGAGTAACTCGTGGCGGACCGGCAGAATGGGCAGTTTCAGAATGCGTCCTCGGACATCTCCATCGGCCCCAACGAAGCCTGTTCGATTATTACGCTGTCAGCGGCCAACCGCGGCAGGACCTCACGGGCGAAGAAGCACGCCGCAGCGACCTTGCCTTCGTAGAAGTGGACATCGGCCGGGCGGTCCGGCCCCTGACCGAGGGCGGCCAGCGCCACCTCCGCCTGTCGCGCCAACAGCCAGGCCACCACGACATCCCCGGCCGCCAGCAGGAACCGGCGCGAGTGCAGACCCACCTTGTACAGGGCCCGCTCGTCGCCCTCCTGAGCCTCGCCGAGCCAGCCGGTCATCGTCCCGATGATCGTCTGGAGATCGCCGAGGGCGGACGCCAGCGCCTGCCGGACATCCTTGAGTCGGCCGTTGCCGGTCTCCAGGTCGAGGAATGCCTGGATCTCGCCGGCCACGGTGAGCAACGACCGTCCGCCGTCCTTGACGATCTTGCGGAAGAACAGGTCGAGGCTCTGGATCGCGGTGGTTCCTTCGTACAACGTGTCGATCTTGGCGTCGCGGACGTACTGCTCCAGCGGGTAGTCCTGCAGGAACCCGGAGCCGCCGAAGGTCTGCAACGCCTCGTGCCCGAGCAGCTCGTAGGCCCGCTCCGAACCGCAGCCCTTGAGCAACGGCAACAGCAGGTCGACCATGCGGCGGGCCTGCTTAACCGCCCGTGCGTCGCCGTCGGCCTCGGCCACGGCGGCCCGGTCCTGCCAGTGTGCGGTGTAGTGGATCAGCGCCCGGAAGCCCTCGGCGTACGACTTCTGGAGCAGCAGCGAGCGCCGCACGTCCGGGTGGTGGGTGATGGTGACCCGCGGCGCGGCCTTGTCGGCGGAGCGGGTGAGGTCGGCGCCCTGGACCCGTTGCCTGGCGTAGTCGAGGGCGTTGAGGTAACCGGTGGACAAGGTGGCGATCGCCTTGGTGCCGACGAGCATCCGGGCATACTCGATGATCATGAACATCTGGCGGATGCCGTCGTGCCGCTCGCCCAGCAGCCAGCCCTTGGCCGGCGTCCCGTGCTCGCCGAAGGTGAGCTCGCACGTGTTGGAGACCTTCAGCCCCATCTTGTGCTCGATATTGGTGGCGTAGACGCCGTTGCGCTCGCCCAGCTCGCCGGTCTCCGGATCGAAGTGGACCTTCGGCACGATGAACAGGGACAGGCCCTTGGTGCCCGGACCGCCGGCATCCTCGACGCCGACGGGGCGGGCCAGCACGTAGTGGATGATGTTGTCGGACAGGTCATGCTCGCCCGAGGTGATGAACCGCTTGACGCCCTCGATGTGCCACGAGCCGTCAGGCTGCGGGATCGCCCGGGTTCGGCCGGCGCCGACGTCGGATCCGGCGTCAGGCTCGGTGAGGACCATCGTGGACCCCCACAGTCGGTCGACGAAGACCTTGGCCCAGCGGCGTTGCTCCTCGGTGCCCTCGGCGTGCAGGATGTGCGCGAACGACGGGCCGGAGGCGTACATCCAGATCGGCGGGTTCGCGCCGAGGATCAGCTCGGCGACCGACCACCACAGGGCGCGCGGCGCCGGGGTGCCGCCCAGGGACGCTGGCAGGTCGAGCCGCCAGAACTCGGAGTCCATGAAGGCGCGGTAGGAGCGCTTGAACGACTCGGGCAGCGGCGCGGTGTGGGTGGCGGGGTCGAAGACCGGTGGGTTGCGGTCGCTGTCGGCGAAGCTGGCGGCTAGGTCCTCGCGGGCGAGGCGGTCGACCTCAGCCAGCACGTCCCGGGCGGTGCTGGCGTCGAGGTCGCCGTAGGGCGCGCGGCCGAAGGCCTGCTCGGCGCCGAAAACCTCGAAGAGGTTGAACTCAAGGTCACGAAGGTTGCTGCGATAGTGACTCATCGTGATCCCCCGATTGCGAGAAGTTTTGTTACCCGTAGGTAACTCAACTGTAGGTGCTAACAATCGCAAGCGGCAAGGGTCGACGGGGCACAAAACCCGACGCCGGCGCCGCCCGACCGGCGCGACCCGCCGAGATCACGCGCCCCTGGGCGCCTCGACCTCCCAACTGGGCACCGCCGGAACGGTCATCGAGGACTGCGGGCCGGTGTACTCCATCAGCACCAGGGCGATGTCGTCGTCCAGCTGGCCGTGAACCCAGTCGGTCAGGGCGGATTCCAGCGACGCCAGTCCGTCGTCGACCCGGCCATGTCCCAGCAGCCGCCAGGCACGCTCCGCGGTCGGGAAGAAGTTGCCGTCCCGCCGCGCCTCGCCCAGGCCGTCGGTGAACAGCAGCAACCGGTCCCCCGGCTCCAGCCGCTCCACCCGCGGACGGACCACGGGCATGAAACCCAACGGCGGCGCCGGGGCCGGCGGGTCCAGGGTGATCACCTTGCCACGCCGCAACAGCAACGGGGCCGGGTGCCCGCAGTTGACGATTGTCAACGTCCCGCCACGCTCCTCGACGAGCGCCGCCGTGACGAAGTCCTCATCCCCGACCGAACGGGCCACCGCCCGGTCCAGGTCCGAGACGATGGCGCGCAGGTCGGCCCGTTCGTAAGCGACGTGCCGGTACGAGCCCAACACGATGCTCGCCAGCCGGACGGCCTCCAGGCCCTTGCCGCGCACATCTCCGATGATCATGCGGACGCCGTACGGGGTGTCCAGCGCCTCGTACAGATCCCCGCCGATGTCGGCGGCGGCGGTAGCCGAAATGTACCGCCCGGCCACCGGCAGCGTCCCCACCTGCGGCCCCAACGGACGCAGCACCGCCTGCTGGGCCACTGAGGCGAGCTTGGTCAGCTCGGTAATCCGCTCGGCCTGATGCTGACGCAACGTGGCCACGCCGGCGGCGATGCCAGTGGCTACTACGACGCCCAGCACATTGATCACCGACGCCGGCTCGAACGCCCCGCCGGCCAGCGCAAACACGATGCCCAGCGCCGTCGCCCCGGCGCCGGCGGCGAGCACCGCCGGCCAGCTCGCGAAGGCCGCCGCCAGGAAGGGCGCGGCCGCCATCAGCCCGACGTAGTGCGGCTCCCGGCCGTCGGCCAGCTCCAACAGCGAAACACAGGCGAGCAGGGCGGCAGCCGCGCCGAGTCCGGCGCGGGAACCTGGGCTGAGCGGGCGACGACCCGCCGGTGAGATCCGCATGACGTTGGCATCAGCATGCCTGATCCCGGGGCGTCTCAGAACGAGGTTTGGCCGGCGACGGGGATGAACTCCGCCGCGTCGCGTCCGGGCCGCCAGCCCAGCTCGACCGCGCGAGCCGTCACCGGCGCCCGGATGGCGTCCGCGCCCCGCCGGTCCGGCCATCACGCCCGCCCGGTCCGCCGACCCCGCAAGCGCCGTCGCGGTCCCGGAGCAGGCGCCGCCCGCCCCGGGACCGACCTCAACCAGCCCGGCGGCGGGGCGATGCGCAGGGATTCGCGACCCCGCGACCAGCCTCCGTCCGAAAACAGCGCTATATCCGATAACGACACCTCCGAACGTGTGAGGCGGAGTGAACAACGCTCCACATTAGGTGTCTTGACCGCACAGCCCTCGTTGAGGCAGTCGCACCGTCACACGAACAGACGACACCAGCGAGGGGGCGCGACAGCGTGTCCGGTTTCTCCGACACCGCCTGGAACTGGGTCAGCCAGACACTCGGACAAGGCAACCTGCGGGAGCTGATGCCGCTGGGCGCCGCCGGCGTCTTCGTCTGGCTGGTCTGGCTCTACCGCGTCGTCCTCTCCCGCCGGGCCAGGCCGATCCGCTCCGGCTACCGGGCCACCGTCTCGGTCGTCGTGCCGGCCTACCGCGAGGACCCCGACATCCTGCTGGAATGCCTGGACAGTTGGCTGGCCCAGGACCCGTACGAGATCATCATCGTGCCGGATGTCGGGGACCTCGAGGTACAGGCCCGGCTGGCCGCCGTCGACGACCCCCGGGTGCGGGTCATGCCGTTCGTCCACCGGGGCAAGCGCTCCGCGCTCGGCGTCGGCATCCGGGCAGCCAGCGGCGAGCTGGTCGTCCTCGTCGACTCCGACACCCGGTGGACGCCCGGACTGCTCGACGCCGTCCAGATGCCCTTCGCCGACCCCGCCGTCGGTGGCGTCGGCACCCAGCAGAACGTGTACCAGCGGACCAGCAGCGTCTGGCGTCGGATCGCCGACTGGCTGGTCAACCTGCGCTACTACGACTACGTTCCCGCGATGGGACAGGCCGGCGCCGTCGCCTGCCTGTCCGGACGCACCGCCGCCTACCGGCGGTCGGTCATCACCCCGCTGCTGCCCCACCTGGAAGACGAGTTCTTCCTCGGCCGCCGCTGCGTAGCCGGCGACGACGGGCGCCTCACCTGGCTGGTTCTCGCCGCCGGCTTCAAGACCGTGCACCAACCCACCGCGCGGGCGCTGTCGATGTTCCCGTCCACCTTCCGGGCGTTCGTCAAACAGCGGGTCCGGTGGTCGCGCAACTCCTACCGCTGCTACCTCACCGCCCTGTGGAACGGCTGGCTGTGGCGCGCGCCGCTGGTCACCAAGCTCACCGTCCTGCAGATCCTGCTCACCCCGGCGACCATGGGCATGACGCTCGGTTACCTGCTGTTCTCCCGGCTCCAGCTCACCCCGGCCGGGATCGGCCTGGTGCTGGCCTGGCTGCTGCTCGGACGCGGCATCCGGGGCTGGTCCCACCTACGCAGGCACCCAGGCGAGATCCTGCTGCTGCCGCTGCTGGCAGTCGTCGTCATCCTCATCGCCCTGCCGATCAAGCTGTACGCGTTCGCGACCATGAACAAGCAGGGCTGGCTCACCCGCGACCCGTTCACCGTCGGCGGCGAAGGCCAGAACTCCAACACCCTGCTCGTCGCGGCCCCCCCGACGCCACGACAAGCCGTCAACGGCGCCGACCACCCCGGCGCACGCCGCCACGACATCGCGGAGGCCCAGGCATGAGCCACACCGACAGACGCCGCTGGATCCGACGCGGGTCCGCCGCCGCCGGACTCGGACTGCTCGCCATCCCCGCCCTCGCCGGCGCCGTGACCACGGCCGAGCTGCCGGCCGCGCCCGACGCCAGCGACATCGAACAGCAGGCGATGCTCGTCGAGGCCGAGGACCGTCGACTGGAGACGCTGCGCGCCGTCAGCGCCGCCGCCCCTCGCCGCGGCAACGAATGGCGCAGCCCGTACCGGCTCGACGGCCCCGACGGCCGGACGCTGGTGCTCACCGCCCGGTCCAGGGGATACACGATGAGAGACCTCGCGGCGCTCGCCCCGACCACCGTCCGCAAGCTCGGACCAGCCGAGTACCTCCTGGCCGAGCACGTCTACGTGGCCCACGGCGCCGTGCTCACCCTCAGCGACAAGCGTGGCCTCATCCTCCGGCTGGCCAGCGACGCCGACGGCTACGCCAGCATCGTCTCCGAAGGATCGCTGCGCATCACCGGAACCGAGACCGCCCCCGCGCAGGTCACCAGCTGGGGCCGGACCACCAAACAGCCCGACCCCCGGCTCGCCGACGGCCGGGCCTACCTACGCGCCACCGGCGGCAGCCTTGCCATCAGCAACGCCGGCCTCGCCGACCTTGGCTTCGGGGCCGGCCGCACCGGTGGCCTGAGCCTCACCGGCGGCGACCGACCCGACCTGGGCGACCCGACGCCGGCCAAAGCGACCCCTGCCGACAAGTCCGGCAAGGTGCCGCTGCTCGCCCCCGACGAACGGTTCCTCACTCGACAGTCCACCCCCAGCGACGGCGAGATCAGGCACACCAGAATCACCGGAAACGCGTACGGTCTGTTCATCAGCGGAATCCGGGGAGTGAGCGTCACCGACAGCGTCGTCGCCAACAGCCTCGACGCCGGCGTCGTGCTTCACCGATACGTCGCCGACGCGACCATCGAACGCACCGTGTCCCGCGACAACGGCGGCGACGGGTTCCTGCTCGCCAAAGCCACCCACGAGATCGCGTTCCAGCGCTGCGTCGCCGAACGCAACGGCGGCAGCGGTTTCCGGCTCCAGGGCCAGACCCCGCCGAAAGCCAACCCGCAGGCCGTCCTGCTCGCCGAGCCGGTCGTCCCCCACCGCGGCGGCAACACCGTCGCCGGCAGCACCGCCCGCGACAACGCCAGGCACGGCGTGGAGCTGTTCGGCGGCGTCGACATCACCATCAAGGACAACGACATCACCGGCGGCGACATGGGCATCGTCGCCCTCCAGACCAACGGACTCGCGGTGAGCGGCAACACCATCACCGCGCCACGCCGACACGGCATCTCCCTTCGGGAAGGCGTCCGCGAAGCCGCGGTGACCAGCAACAACGTCACCGGCGGCGGCAACGGGATCTACCTGCGCGACTCCGCCGCACGGATCACCGGGAACACCGTGGAACGGGCCACCAGCCACGGCATCTCCCTCGTCGGCCAGGCCGCCGGGGTGGCCATCGCCGACAACACCCTCACCGTCCAGGGACCGACCGCCGTGGACGTGTCCCGGGCGGTCGGGTCCGTCGACATCGGCGAGAACGCCACCCAGGAGGGCACAGGCGACATGTCGCTCGTCCAGCGGGCGCGCCACTACGCCAGCCCGACCACCATGCTGTGGGCCGGGGTGCTGCTCATCATCGTCGCCACCGCGGTAGCCGGGGCGCGCCGGCGCCGGGAGGTCGGGACCCACCCGTACGCCCGGACCCTGCCGCTCAACCTCGCTCCCCCCGGCGAGATCCCGGCCCTGGGCGGACCCGCCCGTCACAGCGCGCCCGCGCGGCGGTCCGTCGAACAGAAGCGACTCGGATGAGGCCCGCCTGGGCGAACCGGCGTCGCCTCGTCTGGGGCGGGGGCGTGCTGGCGGGCCTGGCGGCGCTCGCCGTCGTCGTGACGGTGATGCCAACCGCCGAGTCCCGGCCCGAGCCGACAGCCAGGCCCGCCACCAGCAACGACGCCAACGCCCCTGGGGCGACACCGGACGAGCCGGCGCCGGCTGGCGTCATCGGCTGTCCCCGGGCCAACGTCACCGTCGACAGCGCCACCGCGCTGGTGGCCGCCCTCGCCGCCGCCCGCCCCGGGCACACGATCCAACTCCGCGACGGCGTGTACCCCGGCCGCTTCGTGGCCCGCGCCGCCGGCACGCCCACCAACCCCGTCCACCTGTGCGGAAGCGCCGAGGTCGTTCTCGACGGCGGCGGGCCGACCCGCGGCTACGGCCTGCACCTCGACGGCGCCAGCTACTGGCGGCTCATCGGCTTCACCGTGCGCAACACCCAGAAGGGCGTCGTCGCCGACAAGGTCCGCGGAGTGCTCATCCACCGACTCACCATCGAGGCCACCGGCGACGAGGCCATCCACCTGCGCGCGTTCAGCACCGACAACGTCGTGGACGGCAACACCATCCGTGACACCGGGCGGCGGCGGGCCAAGTTCGGCGAAGGCGTGTACATCGGCACGGCGAAATCCAACTGGTGCGACATCACCCGCTGCCAACCAGACCGCAGCGACCGCAACACGGTGCGCGGCAACACCATCACCGCCACCACCGCTGAGGCCGTCGACGTCAAGGAAGGCACCAGCGACGGACAGGTCGTCGACAACACCTTCGACGGCGGCCGGCTGAAGCACACCGGCGCCGACTCCTGGGTCGACATCAAAGGCAACAACTGGGTAATCCGCGGCAACACTGGCCGCAACTCCCCCGAGGACGGCTTCCAGACCCACTCGATCGTCGACGGCTGGGGTCGCGGCAACGTCTTCACCGGCAACGACGCCACCGTCAACGGGCCGGGCTGGGCATTCAAGCTCGCCCCCGCCCTCGACAACAAGGTGACCTGCGACAACCGCGCGACCGGCGCCGAGAAGGGCCTGTCGAACGTCACCTGCTCCCCACCCCCACCCAACTGATCCACAATGGAGGACCACTGATGGGCCACACCCCCGCCCCGGACGCGCCGCGCCTCACCGTCATCGGCACCGGCTACCTGGGCGCCACCCACGCCGCGTGCATGGCCTACCTGGGCTACGAGGTGCTCGGCGTCGACATCGACGAGCGGAAGATCGCCATGCTCAGCGCGGGCGAGCTGCCGTTCTTCGAGCCCGGCCTGCCGGAGCTGCTCACCAAGGCGCTCGCCTCGGGCCGGCTGCGCTTCACGACCTCGTTCGCGGAAGCCGGCGAGTTCGGCGATGTGCACTTCGTCTGCGTCGGCACCCCACAGACGGCCGGCTCACCCGCCGCCGACCTCACCTACGTCGACGCGGCCGTCGCGGCGCTCGCCCCGCACCTGCGGCGCCGGGCGCTGGTGGTCGGCAAGTCGACCGTGCCGGTCGGCACCGCCAGCCGCCTCACCAGCCTGCTGCGGGAGCTGGCGCCGGCCGGGGACGAGGTCGAGCTGGCCTGGAACCCCGAGTTCCTCCGCGAGGGCTTCGCCGTCGACGACACGCTCACCCCGGACCGGCTGGTGTTCGGCGTCGCGTCCGAATGGGCCAGGCGCCGGCTGCGGGACGCCTTCGCCCCGGTCATCGCCGAGGGCGTGCCGGTGAAGGAGACCGACCTCGCGACCGCCGAACTGGTCAAGGTCGCCGCGAACGCGTTCCTCGCCACCAAGATCTCCTACATCAACGCGATGGCCGAGATCTGCGAGACCACCGGCGCCGACGTGCGGGACCTGGCCGACGCGCTCGCCTACGACGCCCGGATCGGCGGCCGGTTCCTCCAGCCGGGGCTAGGCTTCGGCGGCGGCTGCCTCCCCAAGGACATCCGGGCGTTCGCGCACCGGGCCGAGGAACTGGGCGTGGGCCGGGCCGTCGCGTTCCTGCACGACATGGACGAGATCAACCACCGGCGCCGGGTCCGGGCCGTGGACCTGGTGCGCGAGATCGTCGGCGGGTCGTTGCAGGGTGTCCGGGTGGCGGCGTTCGGGGCGGCGTTCAAACCGAACTCCGACGACATCCGCGACGCCCCGGCCCTCGCGGTGTCCCGGACGCTGCACCGGGCCGGCGCGAAGGTGCGGATCTTCGACCCGGCGGCGCTCGACAACGCCCGCCGGGCCCACCCGGAGCTGGGGTACGGGGAGAACGCGCTCGATGTCGCCCGGGACGCCGACGTCGTCCTGCTGCTCACCGAGTGGACCGAGTTCCGGGAGATCGACCCGGAGGTCGTCGGCGGTGTGGTGACCCACCGCCGGGTGCTCGACACCAGGCACGCCCTCGACCCGATCCGCTGGCAGGCCGCCGGCTGGGAGTACCGGGCGCTCGGGCGCCCTGCCCATGTCTGACGGCCGACCGGCCGGGCCGCGTCGGTGGCCGGCGGCGCTCGTCACGCTGCTGGCCACCGGCGGGCTCGCCGCCCCGGCCGCCGCGGGCGCGCCCGGAGCCCCGGCGACCGAGGCGCCCGGCCCGGCGCTGACCGGGCTGCGGCTCGACGCCGGCAACCGGCGGGACAGCGGCGCCGGCTACGACTGGTCCCGCGCCGGCTACCGGGCCGGCGCGGCCCTGCCCGGCGACGCGGCGATCCGGCCCGAGCCGCGGTGCCGGATCACCGCGGCCCAGCTGGCCGACGAGTTCGGCGTCCACCCGGGTGACGGCCTGGACGACACCGGCGGGCTGCAACGGGCCATCGACCGGATCGCCGCAACCTGCTCGCCGTCGGGCGGCCACGACCGGATGTCGCTCATCGCCCTGCCGCCCGGGGCGCTGCTCATCACCCGCCAGCTCGGCATCGACGCCGACTACCTGCTGCTGCGCGGGGCCGGTCCGCAGACCCGACTGATCTTCCGGCCGGACCCCGCGACCCGCTACGACACGCTCAGCGCCGACGGCTCCCGCTGGGAACCCGACGCCATGCAGCACCAGGACGCCAACGGCGGCTGGATCTGGCCCGGCCGGGGTCTGCTTCGGGTGCAGTCCCGGGCCGTCGCCGCCAGGTACGTCGCCACCCACGCGGCCGCGCCGGCGAACCGCCGCGACCTGTACGAAGGCAGCGTCAACCAGCACTGGGTCAGCGGCCTGCAACTGGGCTCACGTCCCGGTGACCACGGGTACGCCGCCCGCGCCGGCGCCCGCGCCGTGCGCCTGCACGCGAAGGCCAGGCTCGACGGCCTGCGCCCCGGCGTGCTGGTCAACATCATGGCCGCGAACAGCCGGCGCTTCTACGACCAGATGCACACCACCCCGACCGAGCACCCGTTGCGGAACCTTCACATGCGGCAACAGGTCTTCACGGTCGTGGACATCGACGCCGCCGAGCGGACCGTCACCCTCGACAAGCCCCTGGAGTACGACGTCCCCGTAGACTCCACCTCGGACGGCTCCCTACCCATCGACGGAACCGTCTACCCGTCGAAGCTGACCCCGCTGGTCGACCCGGTCCTCGGCGTCGGCATCGAGAACCTGACCGTCACCCAGGAACTGCCCGGCGTGCCCGCCGACCGCGCCCGCCACAACTACGGCAACCTCGAACCCAGGGCGGCCCTGCACGGTGTGGTGTTCAAGTGGGCTGCCGACTCGTGGGTGCGTAACGTCCGCACCGAGATGACCGGCTCGCACCCGATCGTCACCGAGGTCGCCCGGCGCCTCACGATCACCGACAACGAGCTGCACGGCGCCTGGAACAAGGGAAAGGGCGGCAACGGGTACCTGCGCGGTTCCCGGGTCTGGGACTCGGTCTACGCCGGCAACACCACCCGCGGCCTGCGCCACTTCACCTTTCAGTGGTCAGCCTCGGGGAACGTGGCCATCGGCAACAGCTTCGACTCCGACCTCAACCTGCACGGCGGCTGGGAACGCCACAACCTGTTCGAGCGCAACGAGGTCGTCGTGCCGTACGCGCACCGGCCGGCCAGCTGCGACAGCAACTGCGGCGACGAAGGCGACAACGTCCCCGACGCGGCCGACTGGCACCCGATCTGGTGGGCGGCCGGCCGCAAGGCTGTCAAATGGTCCGGCGCGACCGGTCCGGACAACGTCTTCCACCGCAACCGGCTCCGCAAACAGCTGCTCGGATCGGACGCCCCGTTCATCGACATGCCCCGGTACGGCGTCAGCCCCGACCAGGTCTACCGCTTCGGCGTCGGCCCCGGCGGCGGCTACCGGCACCTGTCGGTGGCCGGGCTGCCGATCGCCGACTGGGCGGGCGTCGAGCTGACCGAATTCACCGACAGCGGGGTGGTGGCGAGCAGCTCGGCGGTCGAGTCGCTGTTCCTGCGCTCGCTGACGCGTTGAGTCAGCGAATCAGTCCCCGCCGACGGGCTTCGGCGGCCACCGCCGCCCGGCTGTCCACGCCCAGCTTCGCGAACAACGACGCCAGGTGGGCCCGGGCGGTCTCCTGGGAGATGAACAGCTCGGCGGCGACGGCGGCGTTCGGCAGCCCGTCACCGATGAGCCGGAGCACCTGCCGTTCCCGCCGCGTCAACGCCGTAGCGGCCCCGGGCCGGCGGGCCGGGGCCGCGCTCACCGGCCAGCGGGCCGCCGGGACGTGGCCGGTCGCGCCCGCGCCGGCCGGCGCCGCTGGCGACACCGACTCCCCGTTGGCTGCCGCCAGCGCCGCGCGGGCCAACTCCGTCGGTTCGGCGTCCCTGGACAGCCAGCCGATCGCCCCGGCGTCGACGGCGCGCAGGATGGCGCGCTCGTCGTCGTAGGCGGTGAGGGCCAGCACTCTGGGCGGTCGCGCCACCTCCAGGAGCCGTCGGACCACCGACACCCCGTCGCCGTCGGGGCCGCCGGCCACGCTCACCAGCGCCACGTCCGGTGTCAGCTCACGGACCCGTTCCTGCCCGTCGTCGGCGCCGCCGGCCTCGCCGACCACCGCCAACCGGTCGGCGCCGGCGAGCGCGGTGCGCAGGGCCGACCGCACCGCCGGTCGCCGGTCCACGATGAGCACCCGGGATCGCCGCATCAGCTCACCGCCATGACGGCGGCTTCCGGCTCGACGGCGGCTTCCGGCTCGACGGGTAGGTCGACCGGCGCGCCGCGCGGCACGGCAGCGCACAACGCCGTCCCGCCGCCATGCTCCGATTCGATCGTGAGGACGCCGCCGACATCGGACAGCCGACGACGGACCGCCGCCAGCCCCCGACCCGTGCCGGCCCCGCTGCGGGGCGACGCCGGGTCGAAGCCCCGACCATCGTCGACGACGTCGAGGCTGAGCCGGTCGGGTTGGTAGGTGAGCGTCACCCGGGCCCGGTTCGCGTTGGCGTGGGCGACGACGTTGCCGAGCCCGCCCTGGGCGGCCCGAAACAACGCGACCGCTACGTCCGGGGCGACCGGGTAGGGCTCGCCGTCGACTTCCAGGTCGATGGCGGCGCCGAACCGGGACCGTTGCTCGACGAGCCGACCCAGGGCCTCGGCCAGCGGTTGATCCCTGGCGCCGGTCGGGCGCAGTTGGTAAACCAGTCGTCTGCTGGCGACGACGGCCTCGGCGACAGACTCGTTGGCCGCGCGCGCGAGCTGGTCGCTGCCGACGCCGTTGGCGATGGCGCTGCCTGAGGCGTGGGGCGCCGACGAGCGCAGCAGCAGCGCGGCGTCGACAATCTGGTTGGCGATGGCGTCGTAGCCGTCCCGGGCCAGCCGGAGGCGCTCGGCGAGGACGTCCGACTCACCGTGTGCGGCCGCCAGTTCGTCCCGGGCCGCGGCCAGCTCCGCCGTCAGCGTCGCCCGCTGGGTGACCTCGTCCCGCAGCCGGTGTTGGACGGCGCCGACGAGCCATGCGGCCGCCGCAGCGGCCGACGGGCCGAGAAGGACGAGCGCGGTGACCTCTCCAGCGTGGAGCGCCAGGGCTGTGGCGCCGGCGGCCACCAGGAGCGCTGTCGCGAGGTGGCCGCCACGGCGGGGCAGCAGCTGCCGAGCGAGCAGCAGGAGCACCAACCCCAGGCAGGCGAAGATCGAGGAGAGCGCGGTGAGGGTCAACCAGCCAAAGGTCAGGCCGGTCAGCCAGCGCAACGAGCGCCGGGCGTCCGCCGGGTGACGGGGACGGAACTCGCGGGCCGGGCCGTGCGGGCCGCCGACCACCAGCCACCAGCCGACCGCGGCGCCGACGGGTGTCACCGCCCACCACGGAGCCCCGCCGGGGATCGCCCAGACCGTGCCGAAGATGAGCAAAGCAGCGAAGAGCGTCATCTCCGCGCGCCAGAGCAGGTCGAGGGCGGTTCGCGGTGACGGGTTCATCGCGCGAGCCTAACGAGCAGGCGTTAATTATCAGGTGATTTGTGACTTTGGTCGAACCGCGAATTCCCTCTTTCGTGGGCCACGCCCAACGAAGCCACGCCAGGACGGGGCGCCGCCGCCACCGGATGGCGGTCCGGTGACGGCGGCTGGGGTGGGCGCGTCAGGTCAGTGCGAGGTGAGCGAACGCACCGGGATCATCTGGGTCCCGATCGGACTCTCGACCGCGATCTCGTGTGGGTCCTCGGGCATCGGGAAGCTCGCCTCGACCCGGTACGGGAAGTAGCCGATCGCAGGCGACTGCTGCCCCTGCACCCGGAACGGCGGCGGCGTGACCGGCGCCGCCGCGGCGCTGACAATGCTGATGTCGGTCACGCCATCCTCATGCCCGGAGACCTCAATGCTGAGCACGCCGGTCCGGTAGGAGGCCGTAACCTCTTCGGGGGTCAGAATCACGGTGTCCATTGACTCTCCTTCACGGCCTGCCGGCCATCGTGACATCACTGGCTACCTGCACCGGCGCGGACTCCACCTGGAGCCAACCGCCGGTCGAACTGAGGTACCGAACCGTGGCGGCGCCACGCTGCCAATCGGCGTCGAGCAACATGCGGACGTGCAGGTTGGGAAGCTGCGCCGGGCCTACGCCGCCATGCGTCCGCCACTGCAACACCGGGTAGCCGGTGAGCGTCACCAACACCCGACTGCTGTCGGGCATGACGGACAGGTAGGTGAAGTCACCCTCCGAGCGGCTCGACACGTCCAGCGGCGGGCTCACCGCCTGGATGAGATGAGCCAGGCCCTGCACAGCGCCGGACGAGGCGTCGAAGGTGCAGTGCAGCGCCACTGTGGGCGCTCCTGGCTGGCGGGCGTCGATCGTCCAGCTTCCGATGAACAGGCCAGCGCGCGGGGCCTTCGCCCCCACGAGAGAGCTGGCGGGACTCGGCTTGACGGTCGGTGCGCTCATACGATGCTCCGTTCTGGCCGTGGTCCTTGATGCACCCAGTGTCAGCAGCGCTCCCGGCGCCCCGGGCGGAAAACATGAAATCTGCTCCCGAAAACTCGGACGTTGGCGCAACAGGCGCCACCAGCAATCCCGCCAGTCCCACAACCACTCAGCCATCGCACCGCGCCCCGCGCCCTCCGACGTACGGCCTGCTCGGAAAAGCCATCCGCGATGACCGGCGCGGCATGGCCCAAAACTCCCTGGGCGACACGTCGACGAACCGCCAGAATGCTCGAATGCAGATCTTCCTGGCAACCGACAGGCTCGCGCTACGCCGGTTCACCGAGGACGACGTGGACAATATCGTCGCCCTGGACGGGGACCCTGAAGTGATGCGATACCTCAGCGGAGGCCGGCCGACGCCCGACGACATCAGTTCCTCGGCTGGTTCCACTTCCGGCCGCCCCGCGACGAGCCGCCCGCGGACAGCGACACCGAAGCCGGGATCGAGCTGGGCTACCGGCTACGGCGTCCGGCGTGGGGCAAGGGATACGCGACGGAAGGGTCACGGGCGCTCATCCGCAAAGGCTTCACCGAGTTGGGGGTCGGCCGGGTCACCGCCACCACGATGGCCGTCAACACAGGATCTCGGCGGGTGATGGAGAAAGCCGACCTGCGACACGTCCGCACCGTCCACCGAGCGTGGCCGGACCCCATCCCCGGGCACGAGCAAGGCGAGGTGGAGTACGCCCTGACGAAGACCCAGTGGGAGAGCCTCGGCCGAAGACGGCCTGGATCTGCCGGGCACATGGATTGAGCCGGGTGACGAGCGCTTCCACCCGGGTCAGCCCGGCGGTGGAGACCAAGCCTTCCACTGGGCTCGCCGGTGCCGGGTGTTCGCGCGCGAAAGGTGCGCCGCTTCGGAACTGCCAGGTGTTCTTCCCTCGTCTGCAGGAACACGAACAGGGATCACCTTGTTGGAAACGGTTTTCATTGTAAGGTGGGGCTGAGGGGTCGGTACGCCACATCCTGCGCTGACTGAGCGAGTTGGCCCCAGGTGTTTCGTTGCAGCCGGTGGCGGTTGCGTCCGCCGAGCGCGGCCCACGCGCGAGTTTGAGGAGGTGCCCTATGTCCGTGCCGACAATTCGGTGTTCAAAGGTCACCGTCGTGCTGGGTAGCGGACGCCGATGTGACGCTCTGGATCACCGCACCGATACGGGTGTCGCCAAGGGTGAGTCGGCGACATTGCTCGACGCCTCGCACGAGCTGGTCCGCCGCAATCGCCCTCTTCGGCCCCGATGGGGGTGTAGCGCGCGTACGGCGTTATCACCGGCCACATCGGAGCGCCGGCTGGTTGCGGCCTCGACTGTGCAAGCCCTCACGGTCCTGACAGGAGTCCGGCCTTCACAGTGTTGCTGTAAACGGCTACCGTTTCCGGCTATGACGGCGCTGGATCGATCAAGATCGATGGACAGTCCCTTGTACTTACAGCCACGCGTGCAGGACGACCTAGTCGACCTGCTCGCTCGACCCGAACTGACGCACGACCTCCTCGACGCTCTGGGGTCACCGCTCAACGTAGTGCTCCCCGATCGGATTGCCCACAACGTACAGACGTTCCGAGACGTGTACCGCAAGCACCACCTGCGCGGCGAGGTGTTCTACGCGCACAAGGCGAACCGCTCCTCGGCTTTCATCCGGCGCCTCGCCGCCACTACCGGCCGTATCGACATCGCCAGCCTGGGCGAGCTGCAGCATGCGCTCGGCGCTGGCTTCACCCCGCAACAGATCATGGCGACCGGGCCGAAGACCCGAGAACTGCTGTGGCTCGCCGCGCGTAGCGGCATCACCGTCAACATCGACTCCTGGGGCGAGCTCGACGATCTCGTCGAGCTGGTGCGTGGGCACCGGCTACAGCCGGTGCCCACGCTGGTGCGGCTGTCCGCGTTCACGTCCGCCGGCTCGACTGTTCTGTCACGGCCCAGCCGGTTCGGCCTCCCTGCCGCCGACGCCGACCGGGTCCTGCGGGCCATCGCCGACGCCAGTGACGCCGTCGAGTTCGTCGGTGTGGCCTATCACCTTGACACCATCGGTCTGGCCGAGAAGGCAACCGCCATGGAAGCGTGCCTGGCCGTGCTGGCCGGCGCGCACCGGTACGGCCTGCATCCCCGCGTCATCGACATCGGTGGCGGGTTCGGCGTCGACTACCTCGCCGACGGCGCCCAGTGGGAGGCCTGGACCAGCGAACTGGCGCAGGCGGTGCTGGGCCGGCGCGCCGAACTGACCTGGGGCGGGCACGGCTACGGTTGGCGCGCCGAGGCCGGCAAGCTGCGCGGCGGGCTGGGCCTGTACCCGGCCTACCGGCCCTTGTCCGGGCCGCGTTACCTGGATGAGCTGCTCGCCACCTCGGCGGCCGGCATGGGCGGGCGCACCCTGGCCACCCTGCTACAGGAACACCTTTACGACCTGTGGGTGGAGCCCGGCCGTGCGCTGCTCGACCAAGCCGGGGCGATGCTGGCCCGGGTTCTCGAGGTGCGAGCCACCGGCAACGGCGTGCATCTGGTTCGCCTGGACTGCAACGCCAGCGACGTCAGCCTCGAAGAGCACGGCGTCATGATGGACCCCCTCCTGGTGCCGGCCCGTCCCGACGCCGACCTGCAACAGGGGCCAGGCCATCCCGTCTATCTGCTCGGCAACCTGTGCCTGGAAGCCGACCTGATCACCCGCCGGCTGGTCTACCTGCCCACCCTCCCACAGGTGGGCGATGCCCTCGCGTTCGTCAACACCGCCGGCTACTTCATGGACTTCAGCGCCAACCACGCCCTGCACCAACCGGTAGCCCGCACCGTCGCCGCCTGGCACGACGGCTCCCGCTGGCGGTGGCGCCTCGACCAGCAGTACTGGCCCCTTGACATCGCCGAGGCGGCGATGCCGCCCAGCACCGACGTCCGCGTCACTGCCCCGGAGGTTGCGGCATGAGATACGAAACCATCACCGACGCGATCGGCGACACCCCACTCGTACGCATCGACCCGGCCGTGCACGGCCTGACCCACATCGACCTGTACGCCAAGCTGGAACTGCTCAATCCGTTCGGGTCGGTGAAGGACCGGGCCGCGTGGCGGATGGCGGAGCCGCACCTGAAGCGCGCGCAGGCCGACGGCGCCACCGTCGTGGAACTCTCCAGCGGCAACACCGCCAAGGCCCTCGCCGTCATCGCCGGCATGCACGGTCTGCCGTTCACCAGCATCACCAACCGCATGAAGGTGCCCGAGATCAAGGACCTCCTGCTGTTGCTCGGCGCCACCATCGAGGAACTACCCGGGCAGGCCGAGTGCCTCGACCCGACCAACACCGAGGACCCGCTGACCCGCATCCACCGCACCATCAGCGAGGCCGGATCCCAGTACCTGCACACCGACCAGTACTACAACCCGCTCAACGCCCAGGCCCACATCGACGGCACCGGCCCGGAGATCATCAAGGACCTCGACGGCCGGGCGCCCGACTACTTCATCGCCTGCGTCGGCACCGCCGGCTCCTCCACCGGCGCCGCCCAGGCGTTGCGGGCGCACGACCCGTCGGTGACCGTCGTCGGCCTGGTGGCGGGCAAGTCCGACTTCATCCCCGGCATCCGCAACATCGACGAGGTGCATGAGGTCGGCCTGTTCGACCCGGAGAACTACGACACCATCGAAGCCGTCACCGCCGACGAGGCGATAGACGGGCTCCTCGACCTGGTCCGCCGCTGCGGCATCCTCGCCGGACCGACCGGCGGCGGCGCGTACGCCGGCGCGGTGCGCCACCTACGGGCGGTGGACGCCGAGTTGGCGGCCGAAGGCACGCCGCGGCGGCGCACCGCGGTGTTCATCGTCTGCGACCGGGTCGAGAGCTACATGAGCTACCTGCGCCGGCGCCGCCCCGAACTACTCAACCAGCAGGCCCGCGCCGGTTCCGTCTCCACCGTCACCGACGAGCAGGCCTCCGCGGCCCCCGCCATGGACGTCGACGCGGCACGACAGTGGATGGCGCATGCGCAGCCGCTCGTCGTCGACCTGCGCGGCACCTTCGCCTTCGGCGTCGCCCACATCGAAGGGTCGGTGAACATCGTCGACGAGCTCTTCGACGAGTTGCTGCACGGTGGCATGCCGTTCGGCAGCGAGCGCCCGGTGATGCTGGTCTGCCCGGTGGGGGAGAAGTCCCGCCGTTACGCCGCCCTGTTGTCCTTGATGGGTCACCGTGACGTGCGCAGTCTCGACGGCGGTGTGGTGGCGTGGCGCGACGCCGGCGCACCGCTGGTGCGTGCCTGATGTCGACCACGACCCACGCGTCACACCCCGATCAGGTGCTCGCTGATCTCGCCGACTGGCAGCGCAATGTGCGCGAGCAGTTCCCGATCCTGCGCGCAGCCGGCCAGCAGGCGTACCTGGACAGCGCCGCGACTGCCCAGAAACCGCAAGCCGTCCTCGACGCCGTCCACCACTACCTGATCACGGCCAACGCCAACGCCGGGCGCGGCACCTACCGGTGGGCCAACGAGAGCACCGCGCTGGTGCAGCGCTGCGCCGATCGTGTTCGGGAGCTGCTCGACGACCCGCACCCGGATCATTCCGGCGTGCATTTCGTCAGCGGGACCACCGAGGCGCTGCGTCGCATCGCCCTGGACTGGCTACCCGCCCTGCTCACCGACGGCGACGAGATCATCGTGCCGGACGCCGACCATCTCGCCAACGTCACCGCGTGGACCGAGGCCCGCGACACGCTTGAGCGCCACGGCGTGCACGTACGCCTGGTGCCGATGCCGTACGAGCCATCCGGTGACTACGACATCGCCGCCCTGGCCGGCCTGGTGAACGAGCGCACCCGGCTGGTCGCCGCCACGCATGTGCACCATGTCTACGGCGTCGACATGAATGTGCACCGCATCCGCCGGGTCGTCGGCGACGAGGTGCTCATCTGCCTGGACGCGGCGCAGAGCATCGGGCACCTGCCCGTGTCGGTCACCGACCTCGACGTCGACTTCCTGGCCTTCTCGGGGCACAAGGCGATGGCGCTGCCCGGCGTCGGCGCGCTGTGGGCACGCAACACCCGCGGTCCCCGCTACGAGCACCGCGGCTGGGACGGCAGCCCCAACACCACTGGACTGGTCAGCCTGATCGCCGCCGTTGACTGGTTCGACGCCACCGATCTGCGACGCATCGCCGACTGGACGGTCGCGCTGGGCGCCCGGCTGACCGACGGCCTGCACCACATCCCCGGCATCCAGGTGCTGGGCTGCCAGGACAGCCTCACCCTCGGTTCCACCGTTCAGCGACGCCACGGACTGGTGTCCCTGCGGCGGCCCGAGATCAGCTCGGCCGACCTGGGGTTCGTGCTCGCCGAGCACGGGTTGATGGTGCGCGCCAACGCGCACTGCCAGGGCCCGGCCGGTGAACGGGAAACGTCGGTGCGGGTCAGTCTGCACGCCTACAACACCATCGAGGAGATCGACGCCCTGCTCGAGGTGCTGCAGCGCCTCGATGCCTCGCTACCCACCCCGAGCCACCGGTAAGGACCGACGTGACCGCTCTCAACCATTCCGGCCCGCGCACTGTCGTCATGGTCGACGTGTACGCCCCGACCATGCGCCTGGCCCGCGCCTTCACCGACGCCGGCTGCCG
The DNA here is from genome assembly GCF_039532605.1 of Pilimelia columellifera subsp. columellifera. Lineage (NCBI taxonomy): Bacteria > Bacillati > Actinomycetota > Actinomycetes > Micromonosporales > Micromonosporaceae > Pilimelia > Pilimelia columellifera. The sequence goes on along the minus strand of NZ_BAAARY010000001.1, from coordinate 494,310 downwards.
CGTGGTGCGCCTGCGCAGCACCGTCGAAGTTCCCTACCTCTACCAAGCCCACGACGACGGCAGCGACGGCCTGCTCGCCGACACCATCGTGCACACCGGCGATGTGGAACTCACCGTGAAGGCCGTCGCCGCCCATCAGCCGGTGGCCGTGGTCACCGGCGGGGAGCTCGGCGTCGAACTCGCCGACCAGGTCAGCACCGCGCTCGGGCTGACCAGCAATGGAACGAAGCTGAGCGCCGCCCGCCGCGACAAGTACCAGCAGATCGAGGCGATACGCGCCGCAGGCCTCCCGGTGACCCCACAGCTGCTGGTCACCGACGCCGACGAACTCGTCCGCTGGCACGCCGACCATGGCGGCCGCACAGTGGTGAAGCCCGTGCGCAGCGCCGCCAACGACCACGTCGCGTTCTGCGACACCCCGCAGCAGTCGGCCGCCGCCTACGAGGCCACCGCGAACGCGGTCAACATCTTCTCCAACCGCAACGAAGGCGTGGTCGCCCAGCAATACCTACGCGGCACCGAGTACGTCGTCAACACCGTCAGCCGCGACGGGCGCCACCGGGTCACCGACCTATGGCGCTACGTCAAGATCTCCGCCAACGGCGTCCGCGACCGGATCGCCGCCGCCGTGCTGGTGCCGCCGGACGCGCCTGAACGCGAGGTCCTGGTCGGCTACGCCGCCGCCGTGCTGGACGCCCTCGAGGTGCGCCACGGGCCCGCGCACCACGAGATCATGCTCACCGGCGAGGGGCCTCGTCTCGTCGAGGTCGGTGTCCGGCTGTGCGGGGCGGACACCGCCGCGCAGGCGCTACTGGCGCTCGGCGAATCGCAGGTGGAACGCACCGTGCAGGCCTACCTCGACCCGGCCACGTTCCTCGCCGAGATCGACACCCCGCAGCGGGTGCGCAGGCACGTGGCGATGGCGTTCCTCACCTCACCGGTCACCGGCACCCTGCGCGGCTACCCCCTGCTGGAGCAGGTCCGCGCCCTGGAGAGCCTGCACGAGGTCCAGATCGCGGTTCAGCCCGGCCAACTGCTGCCGATCACCGTCGACGACACCACCGAGCCGATGACAGTGATCCTGTCTCACCAGGATCCCACCGTGGTCGCCCGTGACCTCGCCACGGTCAACTGGTTGGACGGGCACGGCTTCTACGACGTGCAGCCAATCGGACCGGGCACATGAGCCGACCGCACATCGGGGCGCCGCACCGCTGGCGCGACCGGTACGCCATCACGTACGTCACCACCGTAACCGCAGGCGGCGCCCGATGACCGCCGTGCAGGCCACCGCATCGTCGCGGTATCGGGAACTGTGGATGCTGCCCGGCGCTCCCCGGCTGCTGATCTGTGGAGTGGTGGCCAGGCTCGGGCAGGGCGTGACCGTGCTCGCCTGGATTCTGCTCATCCGCGAGACCACCGGCTCGTTCACCGCCGCCTCCCTGGTAGCGGCCGCCATCTCGTTGGCAACGGCGGTCGCCGCCCCGGTCGGTGGACGGCTCGCCGACCGGTTCGGGCCGGCCCGGGTGCTGCCCTGGTACGGCTGTGCCTACGCCGCCGCCCAACTCGCGCTGCTGGCCGCCGTCATCACCCGGCAGCCGCTGCCGCTGCTGTGCATGTTGGCAGCCGTATCCGGCGCCCTGTTCCCAGCCACCAGCCCAGCGCTGCGAGCGGCCTGGACCACCCTGACCGCCGAGGGCACCGGCAAGGAACCCGTCCGTAGTACGGCGATGGCCGCCGAGTCGACGCTGTTCGAGCTGATCTACGTGATCGGGCCGCTGCTGCTGTCGGCGGCGATGCTCATCGCCGATCCGATCGCCCGGCTGACCGGCACCCAGCCCGATGTGAGCGGACCGGCCTCGGCGATCGTGCTGGCCGCCGCCTGCGCGGCGGCGGGAACCACGGCGCTGACTCGCGGGTTTGCCCTGCGGCGAATACGGCCCAACGATGGAGCGCCGACTCGCGGTCTCGGGCCGCTGCGGGTGCCCGGCATGCCTGCCCTGCTGGCGTGCGCGGCCGGGGTGGCGTTCTCCTTCGGCGCTTCGCCGGTGGCGGTCGCAGCCTTCACCACCACCCACGACGGTGAGCACGCCGAGGCGGTCACCGGTGTGCTCATCGCTGTGTGGAGCCTCGGCAGCGCCGCCGCCGGCCTCTGGTACGGCTCGCGGACCTGGCACACACCGTTGACCCGGCAACTGACCTGGTTGCTGGGCGGTCTCGCGCTCGGCTACGCCGCGTGGATGCCCGCGCCGAGCAGCCTCGTGCTCGGGGTGGTCCTGGTGTTGACCGGCGCGGTCATCGCCCCGGTCATGACGGTGCAGGCCGGGCTGGTCGCGCAGATCGCGCCGGCCTCCATGCTGACCGAGTCCTACACCTGGTTCACCACCGTCAACCTCGCCATGGCCGCCCTCGGCTCCGCCACCGCCGGTGTCGTCGTCGACGGACCGACCGGTGCGGTCGGCGGATTCGGCGCCTGCGCACTCGCCACCGCCGTGGCCGTCGCGCTCGCCGCCTGGCCCGGACTACTCAGTCCACGCCGGTCCGTGACCGAGGCGCAGACCTCCCAGCAATAACCGGAAGGAACCCAGGTTGAAGTCATACCCAACGCGTCGGACTATCCGTACGCTGCTCGCGTTGACGGCCGTGGCCGCGCTCGCGGCCTGCACCTCCAGCGCCGCGCCCGCCGACACGAACAGGGCGGCGAGCAACATCTCCATCAAGGACCACTGGGAACGCACCGTGCAGGTCCCGGTGAACCCGGACCGGGTAGTGGTTTTGGAGTGGGAAGGCCTGATCACCAAGTCCATGCGGATCTTCGGCGTCGACGGCGCCCTGGTCGGAGTGGACAGCGCCACCAAGAAGATGGGCTACCGCGGCAAGCTCGTGCCGTCCATCGAGAAGGCTACCGAACTCGGCTCACCGTGGAGCGGCGTCAACTACGAACAACTCGCCAAGCTGCGCCCGGACGTCGTCTTCCTCGAGGCGTGGGTGGCCAGTGAAGAGAACCGCAAGATGCACCAGGAGGTCATCACCAAGATCGAGTCGTTGGGCCTGCCGGTTGTCGTGTTGCTCTCTCCGTCGAACTTCGACCAGCCCGACATCAAGACCGCCTGGCAGCACATCACCATCACCGGCGAGGTGTTCGGCAAGCAGAAGGAAGCTGAGGCGCTCGTCAAGCGACTCGACACGGGCCTGGCCCGGGTCACCGACCGCACCAAGGACATCCCGGCGGCCGAGCGCACCCCGGTCGCCTACTTCGCCACCACCAACAACGTCATGGGCGCCAAGAGCATCCAGTCGTACCTGCTCACCGAAATCGTCGGCGCCCGTAATGTCGCCGGTGGCGGCACATTCATCACCCTCAGCGAGGAGAAGCTCCTCGCTCTGGACCCGGACGCGATGATCGTCGCCGGGCACGAAGGTTACCTGGACCTGAACCTGATCTACGGTGGTAAGCACGCTGGCCTGAACTGGGCCAACCTCGCCGAGATGCGCGCGATCAAGACCAAGCGCCTGGTCGCGCTCGGCTACGACGAGTGGCGCGCCACCATCGAAACCCCGATCGCCCTGCTGAAGATGGCCAAGCTGGCCTACCCGGACCGGTTCGCCGACGTCGACGTCGCCGCCGAGGAAGTCACCTTCTACCGCGACGTCTACGGCCTCGACGACGCCGGCGCCCGCGCTGCCATCGAGGCCCAGAAACACGTCGGCGACCTGGAAGTCAAGTGAGCCAGACCGACGCAGTGGCCCCCGCCGATTCGACGGGGGCAGCCCCGGCCGAGGCCTCCGCCACGCCACGCGCCGTGGTCACCGGCAACCGCCGCCGGATCATCCTGCTGGCCGCGACCACCGCGCTCGCCGCCATCGTGGCGATCGTCTCGATCGCTGTCGGCGCCTACGTCATCCCAGTGCCCGACGTGCTCGCCGTGCTCGCTGCCAAGACTGGACTGACCGACGACGCGGACAATCTGCACACCGCCGTGGTGTGGGACCTACGCCTGACCCGGGTGCTGCTCGCCGGCGCGGTCGGCGCCGCGTTGGCCACCAGCGGCACCGCCTACCAGGGCACCTTTCGCAACCCCCTGGTGGAGCCGTTCATCCTCGGCGTGTCCGCCGGCGCGGCGTTCGGCGCCGGCCTCGCGGTGATGGTGGACGTGCCCCTATCGCTCCAGGTGATGGCGTTCCTGTTCGGCATGGTCGCCGTCTGGCTCACCTATACCCTGTCCCGGGTGCGCGGCGAACGACCGACCGTCACACTCATCCTCGCCGGCATCGTCGTCGGCTCCTTCTTCTCCGCGGTCTTCTCGCTGTTCCAGTACGCCGGCACCGACGAACAACTACGCCGCCTCGTCTTCTGGATCATGGGAGGCTTCTACCGAGCCACCTGGGACGATGTCGCCATCGTGGTCCCCGCCACCATCGTCGGATGCCTGCTACTGTTCCGCTACGGCTGGCGGCTCAACATCCTCAGCCTCGGCGACGACGAGGCCCGATCCCTCGGCGTCGACCCTGAGCCACTGCGTCGGCGGATCATCGTGCTCGCCACCGCATTGACCGCGCTGGCCGTGTCCGTCTCCGGCATCATCGCCTGGGTCGGCTTGCTCGTGCCACACGCGGCACGCCTGCTCGTCGGACCCGACCACCGGTTCCTGCTCCCGCTCTCCGCGACCATGGGCGCCGTCTTCGTGATGGCCTGCGACAACCTGGCCCGCACCATCCACACCGGCGAAGTGCCTATCGGGATCATTACCTCGGTCATCGGCGCCCCATACCTGATCTACCTGCTGCGCTCGCGCGCCACGCGTCTCGGAGCCGCCTCATGACAATGCAGGTAAGCGACATCTCCTTCGCCTACGGCTCCCGGACTGTCCTCGACGGCGTCGGCTTCGGCCTGCGGCCCGGGGAGCTGTGCGCGTTGTTCGGTCCCAACGGCACGGGCAAGTCGACGCTGTACCGGTGCATCCTCGGCCACCTGCGGCACCAAGGTCGAGTAATGCTCGACGGCACCGATCTGACCCGGCTACGGCCCGCCCAAGTAGCCCGCCGCGTGTCATACGTGCCGCAGCAGCACTCCAGTCCGTTTCCTTTCACAGTGCGGGACATGGTGCTGATGGGCCGGACACCGCACCTGGGTGGGGTGTTCGGCCCCCGGCGCAGCGACATCGAGCACTGTGAACGAGTCCTGGAACGAGTCGGGCTGGCGGGCGACGGCGACCGGCTGTACCACACCCTCAGCGGTGGACAACGCCAGCTGACGCTCATCGCCCGCGCGCTGGCCCAGGACTGCAACGTGCTGCTGCTCGACGAACCCACCGCAAGCCTCGACTTTGGCAACCAAATGTGGGTCTGGCGTACCGTCCAGGACCTCGCCAGGCAGGGCCGCACCGTGCTGGTCTGCACCCACGACCCCAACCACGTCCGATGGTTCTGCGACCGAGTGCTCGCGCTCGGCCGCAACGGCAAACTGCTCGCTGAGGGGGCGCCATCGACGGTGATCACCGCGGAGCTGGTCGGCAACCTCTATCCCGGCGTAGGCGCGGTGACCACCGCCGGACACGGCGCCGTCGTACCCGCGGACGTGGCAGGAGTGGGATGACGACCGCCAGCGCCAGCCGGTCAGATCCACCAGCGATGCCCGGACGTTCATAGCGCCCTCACGGGGGTCACCACGGGCTTGTCAACGGGGAAACCGCGGAGCGAGTACGGGAATCGAGCCCGCGCTGTCAGCTTGGGAGGAGCACCGGCAGCATGCGGCTCCGAGCTTGTGGACCGATCGACCAGCGTGCCGCCAGCTACAGGGCGTGCCGAAGTTGACCGTCAGTGCCCTTCATGGCCCCTGGATCGAGCACACCACGGCGGCGCGGTCCACACTGAACTCATCCCGCTAGACGGTGCTCGGTGCTGAACGGTGTGGCTAACGGCACAGGTCCGCGTGGTCGAGTCCTGGGGATGTTTCCCTACGATTGCGGCATGGAGTCGGGCCGGCACGCCAGTGGAGACGGGACGAGCTTCGATGCGCTGCGCCAGCTGGCTCGTCATACGTACGGGGCTGACGCTGCTGGTTACCGAGATGGGCGGCCGGATTATCCGGCGCGAGTGTATGAGGTGCTGCGCTCGAAGTGCGCTGTTGGAGCGGGTAGTCGGGTGCTGGAGATCGGGCCGGGGTCTGGGCTGGTGACTGGGCATCTCGTAGCCGTGGGAGCCCGGGTGGTCGCCGTGGAGCCGGACCAGGGTTTCGCTGAACACCTCGGCCGCGTCATGCCAGAGGTGCAGCTGGTGAGAGCGCCGTTCGAGGAGGCTGATGTTGGCGACGGGTTCGATGCGGTCGTAGCCGCGACATCCTTCCATTGGCTGGACCAGTCGACTGCCTTGCCGAAGTTGGGCGGGGCCCTGCGGCCCGGTGGCTGGGGGGCGATCTGGTGGACGGTGTTCTCTGACCCATACCGGGAAGATCCCTTGCTTGCTGCGGCGAATGCCGTGCTGGGGTTCGAGCCCGGCAATCAGCGCCGCGGGACAGGGTTCCAGCTCGATACAGATGCTCGGTGCGAGGATCTACGCCGTGGCGCTGGTCTGGTCGACGTCAGCGCGGAGTTGATCCCGTGGGATCTACCCATGGCTGCCGATCAGGTGCGGGCGCTGTTCAGCTCGATGATGACCATCCGGCAGTTGCCGGATGACGAACGGTTGCGCGTGCTGGACACGATGAGCGGCCTGGTGAACGAACGACTCGGCGGCATCGCGACACGTCCGCATCTGACCGCGGTCTACATCGGGCGCAAGGCTACGTAGTGCGGGGATCCGTGGCGCCTGAACCGCCGGCGGCACGGGGTGGGGTCGGCGTGTCGGCCGAGTAGACGAAGCCGCCGGGGTGGTCATGCGCGGCGGCCACTTGTGGTGCCGGTCTAACGACTGCTCCAGAACCTGGCGGAGTACGGCCGGCGGCCGAGCGACGAGCAGCCGCGCGCCCTGGCGGCGGCGCGTGCGGCCCGCTTGCCCGGCAGCCTTGAAGTCGCACAGAAAGCCCGATCGGGCACGCAACGGGCAGGATCGAAACGAAGAATCCACGTTCATGAGTGAAGCCCGGGCCGGCATGGGCGCTGACCTGGGGCTTCTTCGTGGAGCGGGTGACGGGAATCGAACCCGCACTGTCAGCTTGGGAAGCTGATGTTCTGCCATTGAACTACACCCGCGAGCGGCATCACTCTACCCGACTCAAACCATCGATGCCGCCCGCCACCCGGCATGTGTCGGGTCTGGCCGACGCCGGCCGCTGATCTCGGCTGAAAGCGCAGAGACTGAACGCCATACCAACAGACCCAAGGGGGACGGGCCAGCTGCCGGCGCGTGCGGGCTCCTCGCTAATCTGGTCGGATGCTGCTCTCAGACCGTGACCTCGTCGCCGAGATCAAGGCGGGCTCGCTGGCGCTGGAGCCGTTCGAGCCGGCGTTGGTTCAGCCGTCGAGCATCGACGTGCGCCTCGACCGGTTGTTTCGCGTCTTCAACAACCACCTGTACACGCATATCGACCCGGCGCTGCAACAGGATGATCTGACCAGCGAGGTCGAGGTCCCCGATGGCGAGCCGTTCGTGCTGCACCCTGGCGAGTTCGTGCTGGCGTCGACCCTTGAGGTCATCACGCTCGGCGACCAGCTCGCCGGCCGGCTGGAGGGCAAGTCGAGCCTGGGACGGTTGGGTCTGCTCACCCATTCGACGGCCGGGTTCATCGACCCTGGGTTCTCCGGGCATGTCACGCTGGAGCTGTCCAACGTGGCCAATTTGCCGATCACCCTGTGGCCGGGCATGAAGATCGGACAGTTGTGCATCTTCCGACTGTCGTCGCCGGCCGAGCACCCGTATGGGTCGGCGGTGTACGGCTCGCGGTACCAGGGTCAGCGGGGTCCGACGCCGAGCCGCGCCTGGCGTAACTGGCGCACCTGGCCGACCACGGACGCCGCGCCTGACGCCAGCGCCCCGTCGACCTGAGCGGGGCGGAGCCAAGCAGTCCGGGGCCGGCCGGCGTCAACGCGCCTGAACCGCCGGCCCGACCTTCGCCGCAGGTCAGGCCGGCGGTGCTGATCGGACCTAGGGTCAGGGGCGGCCGTAACTGTGCACCGGCATCTTGTCCATCTCGACCATGCGCACCCTGTCGCCGCTCTGCGGGGCGTGCACCACCCAGTGGGTGCCGTTGATCTTTCCGGCGTACATACCGACATGGTGCAGGTCGCCGTAGTAGAAGACGAAGTCGCCGGCCCGTAGCTCGTCCTTGCTGATGTTGCCCATGGCACGACGCTGCGCCGCGGCGTTGTGCGGCAGGGAGACCCCAGCACGTCGCCACGCGGCGAGCATGAGGCCGGAGCAGTCGAAGGAGCCCGGCCCGGCGGCGGCCCACACGTACGGTTTGCCGATCTGGGCACAGGCGAACCGGATGACGCGGCCAGCGTCGCCGCCGGGGTAGTTGGTCGGGCACGGCACTGGCCGCAGCGACCCGGTGCCGCCGCCCGTGCCGTAGGCGGCGAGCCGCAACTTCTCCAACTTCTTGATGTCGGCGTCGATCTTCTTCGCCTTCGCGGCGAGTTCGGCTTCGGTCCGCGCCAGTTCGGCGACCATCGCGTCCAGCGGCGCCTTCTTGGCGGCGAGCTGGTCGCGGAGGAGGGTGACGTCGCGGACGCTGGCAGCCTGGCGACGGGCGAACTGGTCGAGCACGCCGAGCCGTTGGATGAGTTCGGTCGGAGAGCCGGTTTCCAGGATCGCGTTCATCGCGCCGGCGCTGCCGCCCTTGTACCGGACGGTGGCGAGTTCGCCGACCTTACCCATCGCTGCATCGACCTTGACCGACAGCGGAGCGATCTCCTTGGCGTACTTGTTGGCGGCCTTACGCCGTTCCTTGAGCTTCGTCCGGACGAGGTTGTGCTCCTCGATGACTGGTTCGACCTGGTTCCATGCCTGGTCGATCTGCCTTTCGATCTCGGCCACTGGCGGATTCGCGGTGGCCTGTGGGAGGGGGCCGACCGCGATCAGCGTGGCGGCGCCGGTGAGCGCCGCGAGCAGGGCCCGCATGGTTCGGGGGTACGCGTGTAGGACGCGCCGCCGGTGCTCAACAGCCACCGAGGTCCGCACTCCTTCTGCTGCGTGACACCGCCATGTGGGAGGGAGGCGACGACGATGGTCGCGGCGGTGGCGAGCCGTGGCGCGCCTTGGGGTGGGCGCCGACATCCGACTCGACGGGGCCTAAGGCTAGGCATGAGCCGTCAAGGTCGCAAGCCCGACATGGCTATCCGTCGATCAGCGCGACGAGCCGGATCGGTTGTGGACGGCTCAGTAGAGGGTGACGAAAACGTTGTCGACCCGGCCCGCGAACTGGTCATTCCCGGCCAGGGCGTTCTTTCCTCCGATGCGCAGCGGCTGGTTGTTGCGCAGGGCCAACGACGCTGGAATCGGCCGACGCCAGGTAGAGCCATCGACAGTCATCAGCAACTGGCCTCCGCTACGCAGGCAGGCGAGGTGGTGCCACCGGCCGTCGGCGACGGTGACCGGCGCCACCAGCCGGTAGATCGCCCTGCCGTTGGCCAGCACGCAGCTGGGTCGGCCGGCGCCGCCGTCGACCTGGAGCTTGAACTGGCTGCCGCCGTTGGTCGAGTAGCCCTTCTGGACGACGTTGGCGCCGGGGGCGGTGTCCGCGCGCGTCATGAGCACCGACGCTCCGAACCGGATCGGGCGCAAGCCGGAGTTGAAGGCGGCGGGGTTGTTGTGTTCGAGGATGGCCCTGGGGCATTTACGGACGCGACACCGGGGCGGGAACTGGGCGGCCAGACCCGTCGGAGAGGGCACGAAACGCACCTGCGCGCCGCCGCTGGCCACCTGGCGCAGGCCCCGATCCACGGCGAGGGGACGAGCCCGGTCGAACGTGAAGACAACGGTCGACGGCGTCGCCCCGGCCAGCGCGGCCTCGGCGCGGCCGTCCGTGGTCTCCGGCGGTGTCGCGGCGGCGCCGGGCGGGTCGGGCGTGGCCACCGGCGGTGACCCGCCGCACGCGGCCGTGGCGGCGGCGACGAGCCCGAGCAGCCCGGCCAGGGCGGCGAGCCCGGCGCCGGCGGCCCTAGCCCGCGCCACGGTCGCCAGTCCGCGCGGCAGCCGCGTCAGCGGCCCCAACGACGGCGGTGAGGACGTCATCGAGCGTGACCACCCCCAGCGGCGCCCGGCCGTCGCTGACCAAAACCATGTGGCGGCGTTCCCGCCGCATCCCGAGCAGCAGCTCGGCCAGGGTGCGGTCCGGCGGGACGACCGCCAGCGGACGCACGACGCCAGCGGGAACCGGCGCCCGACGATCAGCCACGTCATAGCCCAATACATCCTTGATGTGCACAAAACCCAATACCCGCCGATTGTCCCTGCTAACCACCGGGAAGCGGGAACGTCCGGTACGGGTGGCCAGCACCTCCAGCGAGGCCGGCGACACGTCGTCAGCCACTGTCATCACCGCCGACCAGGGGCGGAGCGCGTCTGCGGCGGTGCGCTGATTCAGCGCCAACGCTCCACTGATCCGGGCGTGCTCCCGCTGGTCGAGCAGACCCTCGGTGCGCGCCTGACTTACCAGCCCGGCCAGTTCCTCGGCCGTGAACACTGTCTTGACCGCGTCGGTCGCCTCGATCCGCCACAGCCGCAGCACCTTCCGGGCGGCCCACCGCATCGCCGCCAGCAACGGCCTGGTGATCAGGCAGAACCCGAGCATCGGAGGGCCGAGCCACAACACCGAACGCTCCGGTCCGGCGAGCGTGATGTTCTTGGGCACCATCTCCCCGAGCACCGTGTGCAGGAAAACGATCACCCCGAGCGCGATGACGAACGAGACCGGGTGCACCGCCTGCTCAGACAGCCCAGCGGCGTGGAACGGCCCTTCGAGCAGCTCGGCCAGCGCCGGCTCGGTGATCGCGCCCAGACCCAGCGAACAGACGGTGATCCCCAGCTGCGCGCCGGCGATCATCAATGGAATGTTGTTCATCGCCGCCAACGCCCACCGGGCCCGCCGGGACGTGACCGCCAGCGGCTCGATCACCGTGTGCCGGGAGGCGATGAGCGCGAACTCCGCCCCGACGAAGAAGGCGTTCCCGGCCAACAGCACGACGGTGATCGCGAGATTGGTCATGACTCGCCCCCCGCCACGGCCGGGTCGTCCGGACGCACCACCCGCACCTGGGCGATGCGATGCCGCTCCACCTCGACGACGGTGAACTCCCAGCCCTCGTCCTCGACGGTCTCCCCAGGCGCGGGGATGTGTCCGAAGCGGGCGAGGAGGAACCCACCGAGCGTCTCGTAGGGCCCCTCGGGCAGCCGGAATCCGGTGTGCTCGGTCAGCTCGTCGCCGCGCAGCACCCCGTCGACGAGGTAGGCGCGCTCGCCGCCGGGGACGGTCAGGTCGTACCCGTCGGGATGGCCGAACAACGGCCCGTCCGAGTCCAGATCGTGCTCGTCGGCGATCGCGCCGACCAGCTCCTCGACCAGGTCCTCCACGGTGACGACGCCGTCGGTGCCCCCGTACTCGTCGACGACGACGGCCAGATCCGCGCCGGCGGCCCGGAGCTGCGCCAACACGGCGTCCAGGTCCAGGCTCTCGGGCACGTACACCGCCTCCCGGGCGACCGACCCGACGGTGGTCGTGGCCCGCCTGGCCAACGGCACGCCGAGGGCCTCGGGCACGCCGGCGACGCCGGTGATCTGATCGACGGTCTCCGAGTACACCGGGAACCGGGTGTGCCCGGACTCCCGTGCGGCGGTCAGCAGCTCCGCGACCGTCGCGGTGGCCTTGAGAGCCAGGACGTCGACCCGGGGCGTCATCGCCTCGGCGGCCCGCTTGTCGGCGAACCGGATGGTCCGTTGCAGCAGCATGGCGGTGTCGTTAGGCAGGGCGCCGGCCCTCGCCGACATGGCCGCCAGCAGGCCCAGCTCCTCCGGGGACCGGGCGTTGGCCAGCTCTTCCTGCGGCTCGATGCCGAGCCGGCGGACGATGCGGTTGGCGGCGCCGTTGAGCCCGCGGATCAGCCAGGCGAACAACGTCGAGAAGGTGCGCAGTGGACCGGCCGTCCGCAGCGCCAACCGCATCGGGTGCGCCAAGGCGGCGTTCTTGGGCACCAGCTCCCCGAAGAGCATCGACACGAGCGTGGCGATGACCAGGGCGAGGATGCCCACGGCCGTGTCGCCGCCACCGTCGGTGACCGGTCGCAGCAGCGGGCGCAGGAGGTCGTCGAGGGCCGGCTCGGCGAGGTAGCCGGTGAGCAGCGCGGTCAGAGTGATGCCGAGCTGTGCCCCGGAGAGCTGGAACGACAGCGCCTGGAGCGCCCGACGGACGGACCTCGCGCGTTTGTCGCCTCCCCTGGCCCGCCGGTCGATGTCTGGCCGGTCGACAGTCACCAGCGAGAACTCGGCCGCGACGAAGAAGGCGTTGCCCCCGGTGAGCAGCAGGAAACCCGCCAGCGGCAGGAGGGTGGTCAGCAGAACGTCATCGATGGCCGGTCACCTCAGGGCGACGGCCGGACGGCACGCAGCAGTACGTTGGCGACGTCAACGACCTCCACCTCGTCGGCGACCCCCTTGCCGGTGACCCCGTCGCCGATCATGGTGTGACAGAACGGGCAACCGACGGCGATCGTCCTGGCGCCGGTCGACAGCGCCTCCTCGACCCGCTCGACGTTGATCCGCTTGCCGATCCGCTCCTCCATCCACATCCGGGCGCCGCCGGCGCCGCAGCAGAAGGAACGCTCGGTGTTCCGGGGCATCTCGGTGACGCCGCCGACGGCGGCGGTGAGCACCTCGCGGGGCGGCGTGAAGACCCGGTTGTGCCGACCCAGGTAGCAGGGGTCGTGGTAGGTGACGCCGCCGTCGATCGGGGTGACCGGCGTCAGCCTGCGGTTGGCCACCAGGTGGGCCAGCAGCTCGGTGTGGTGGACGACATCGAAGTGGCCGCCCAGCTCGCCGTACTCGTTGCCGAGCGTGTTGAAGCAGTGCGGGCAGGTCGCGACGATCTTGCGCTTGGCCGGCGGTCGGTCCCCGAACGCCTCGTTGAGCGTTTCGACGTTCTGTTGGGCGAGCATCTGGAAGACGAACTCGTTGCCGATCCGCCGGGCCGGATCGCCGGTGCAGGTCTCGCCCTCGCCGAGGACGACGAACGTGACCCCCGCCTCGTGCAGCAGGGTGGCCACCGCGCGGGTGGTCTTCTTGGCCCGGTCCTCGAAGGCGCCGGCGCAGCCGACCCAGAACAGGTACTCGAAGTCGTCAATATCGCCGACCCGGGGCACCGCGAAATCGAGGCCCTTGGTCCAGTCCTCGCGGGTGTTCTGCGGGGAGCCCCACGGGTTGCCCTTGTTCTCCAGGTTCCGCAGCATGACGCCGGCCTCGGACGGGAAGCTCGACTCGATCATCACCTGGTACCGCCGCATGTCGACGATATGGTCGACGTGCTCGATGTCCACCGGGCACTGCTCGACACACGCGCCACAGGTCGTGCACGACCACAGCACCTCGGGGTCGATGATCCCCAGCTGGCTCTCGCCGCCGACGAGCGGACGCTCGGCCTCGGCCAGGGCAAGCGCGTCGACTCTCGCCAACTGTTCGGGCGTCCCCTTCTCCTCGCCGGCGGCGTCCTTGCCGCCCCCGGCAAGCAGGTACGGCGCCTTGGCGTAGGCGTGGTCCCGCAGGCTGAGCACGAGCAGCTTCGGCGACAGCGGCTTGCCGGTGTTCCAGGCCGGACACTGCGACTGGCAGCGACCGCACTCGGTGCAGGTGGAGAAGTCGAGCAGGCCCTTCCAGGTGAACTGCTCGACCTGGGCGACGCCGAACTGGTCGGTCTCCGGGTCGGCCTCCTCGAAGTCCAACGGTTTGCCGGCAGACGTCATCGGGCGTAACGCGCCCAGACCCGACCCGGCCCGCTTCTCCGGGTCCCGCTTGAAGAAGATGTTGAAGAAGGCCAGGAAGCGGTGCCAGGCCACGCCCATGGTGACGTTGCGGCTGATGACGATGAGCCACGTCATCGAAATGGCGATCTTCAGGAGCGCGACGAGGCTGATCGCCGACTCGTTGGGCGGCAACACGTCACCGAGCGCGTGGGTCAGCGGCGCCGCCCACTGCGGGTGCGGGAAGTGCCCGGTGGCCGCCTGTAGGCCGCGGATCACGAAACCGCAGACGAGCACCGCGACGATGACGTACTCGACGAAGTAGCCCTGCCACATTGTCGAGCCGGTGAACCGGGACAGGCCACCGGGCCGCGACGGTCGATTGACCAGTCGGATGCCGATGAGCACCACGATACCGACCAGGCCGAGTACGCCCACCCATTCGGTGAGCAGCCCGTACAGCGGCCAGTCGCCGACCAGCGGCAGGTGGCCAGCCGGGTCGACAACCTCGAAGTAAGCCTCCAGCACCAGCGTCGATAGCAGCACGAACGCCACCATGACGAACCAGTGCGCCGCGCCGACCAGGCTCCACTTGAGCATCCGGGTGTGGCCGACGGTCTCGGACAACATCACCCCGAGCCGTGTCGCGGGCGAGCCGGTGCGGGAACGGTCCGGCTGACCCGTCCGCACGACAGCGGTGATCGTCGCGACCGCGCGTACCGCCAACACCACCGCGACCGCGGTGATCGCGGCCGCCAGCACGGTGGCGGCTACCTGGAGGCTTCCCATCGAGGACTAACGCCAGCGGGACAGCAGGCCGAGCGAGCTGACCATGGCGCCGAAGCCGACCGCCAGGTTCCAGTACTTCCAGGACGCGACCGGGTACTGCTGCTCGGACAGGTAGAAAACGACCAGCCAGGCGATGCCGAACAGGATCAGCCCCACGGCGGTGGCCGGCAGCCAGACCGGGCTGGGCTTGTTGCTCTTGGCTGTGCCAGAGGACCGCACGTCCGGCGGCGGCGTGTAGACCTTCTTCTTGCGGACCTGAGACTTGGGCACGGCGCTCTCCTGAGGGGGCAACGGGCGAACCACCACCACCGGCAGGGGCCCGCCGCCGTCCGCCACCGACCGGCGGCGGCTCACCGCGGGCCAGATCAGAGGTGGCGGCGAATAATGTTCAAGGGGATAGCGTAGTCATATTCGGCCCGCTGAGCACCAGCGGACACCCGACCAGGTCCGGAACTCGCTGTGCATCGGCGGTCGGCGAGAGGGAGACGACGCATGGAGTACACGTCTGGCGCCTCCTCGTGGCGTACCGCCGGCCGTCGCTTCGCCAGGGCGCTGACGCCCCGGCCGGCCCGCTGGCGGCCCGGCTGGTCCACGGGGGTGCCGCTCATCGCGTTGGCCGCCGGTCTCATCTTCACCACCTCGGCCACCACCGCCGAGGGCACTTCTCTGCGTGAGGACCGTCGACCGGAGAAGGCGCAGCTGATCAACGAGCTGCGTCTCCAGCTGGCCCGGTCCGAGGCGCGGGCCACCGAGCTGCGGTCGGCCGTCCTGGCCCAGACCAGCGAAATCGCCCAGACGGACCTTCCGATCCGCCAGGAGCAGGCGCGCGCCCGCCGTTTTGAGGCTGATGCCGCGTTCACCCCGGTTCATGGTCCAGGAGTGACCGTACGATTGAACGACGCTCCGCACTCCAGCAGCGCTGAGCTGCCCAAAGACGTCAATCCGAACGACCTCGTGGTCCACCAGCAGGACGTGGAGGCCGTGGTGAACGCGCTGTGGGCCGGAGGCGCCGAAGCGATGTCAATCATGGGGGTGCGGGTGATCTCGACGACCGGGGTGCTGTGCGCCGGATCGATGCTGCTGCTACACGGGCGCGTCCACTCCCCGCCATTCGCCATCACCGCCATCGGCGACCCGGGAGCCCTCTCACGCTCCCTGGACAACTCAGACCAGATCGATCGGTACCGGGCGGCGGTTGACGCGTACGGCCTCGGCTACGACGTCACCACCCACGGCGACATCCGGCTGCCCGGCTTCGACCAGGCCGCCGGCCTGCAGGAGGCGACGGTGGCAGGGCAATGACCAGTGACAACAACGGCGGCCGGCACCGGGCCAGCGGCGCGAGCGGTGGCCAAGACCCGTCGCCCGGCCCCACCGCGTCGGGCGCGCCACCGGACACCGATCCGCGGGTGACCGGGCTCGGCGTCAGCCAGCCGGGTTCACCGACCGGCCCCGACGATCCCGACGGCGCCGCCGCGTCCGCTGAGCCGGCTCGCGGGCGGGCCACCATCGCCGCTGCCGAGGTCCCGCCGGCGGGACCGCCGGCGGTGGCGCCGATCGGCGGACAGAGCGACTACCGCAGCGTCCACTCCGAGCTCACCCGCGCCAGCCCGGCCTCGATGATCCGGGCAGCCATCCGCGGCTTCGGTGAACTCATGATCACTGTCGGTATGGTGATTCTGCTCTTCGCCGGCTACGAGGTCTGGGGCAAGACCGCCATCGTCGATGCCGCCCAAAGTGACCTCGACACCGCGCTCAGCCAGCAGTGGGACGTGCCGGCGGGCGCGACGGCTCCGGCCAAGCCGAGCGGCAAGCCGCCGCCGGGCGGCGCGGTCGCCCGGCTCCACATCCCCCGCCTGGACAAGCGCTGGGTGGTCGTCGAGGGGGTCGACCCGAAGGACATCGAGTTCGCTCCCGGGCATTACCCCAAGAGCGCCATGCCCGGCGAGACCGGCAACTTCTCCATCGCCGGGCACCGCGTCCGCTCCACGTTCTGGGACCTGGACGACATGCGGGTCGGCGACCCGATCGTGGTGGAGACCCAGACGGACTGGCACGTCTACACCGTCGCGCGCAGCAAGATCGTCAAACCGACCGCGGTGGAGGTCGTCAACGCCCGTCCGCCCGGCTTCGACCGGGGCAGCAAGCTGCTCACCATCACCACCTGCAACCCGAAGTGGGACAACTACGAACGCCTGATCGTGCACGCCACCCACACCTCCAGCCAACCCCGGTCCGCGGGACGCCCCGCGGCGCTTGACTAGACGGGCCGCCATGTACGGATGGATCTGGAACCACCTCCCCGGCGGACGGCCCGGCAAGCTCATCGGGTCGGCGATCCTGCTCGCCGGGGCTGTCGCCCTGCTCTGGTACGTGGTGTTCCCGTGGGCCGAGCCACTGCTTCCCTTCGACGACGTCCAGGTCACCGAGGGCGGCGGCGCGGCGGACACGGTCACCCAGTGACCGGACGGCCGCGCGGTCCACGGTTACGGCGTTCGGGCGGTGACCGACGACGGTCGGGGCAGTAGGCTGACGCCGTGCGCGTCCTCGTGATCGACAACTACGACTCGTTCGTCTACAACCTCGTCCAGTACCTGGGACAGCTCGGCGCCGAGTGCGAGGTGTGGCGTAACGACGAATTCGCCGTCGCCGACGTCGGTCGCAGCGGGGCAGCCGGTGTGATGCTGTCCCCCGGCCCAGGGGCGCCGGAAAGCGCTGGGCGGTGCCTCGAGGTCGTCAGGGCCTACGCCGACACCATGCCGATCTTCGGGGTCTGCCTTGGCCATCAGGCAATCGGCGCAGCCTACGGCGCCACCGTGGAACGGGCGCCGGAACTGCTGCACGGCAAGACCTCGCTGGTGCGCCACGCCGGGGTCGGCGTGCTCGCCGGGCTGCCCGAGCCGTTCACGGCCACCCGGTACCACTCGCTGACCGTCCGTCGGGACTCTGTGCCGGACGAGCTGGAGGTCACCGGCTGGACCGAGTCCGGGCTGGTGATGGCGCTGCGCCACCGCGAGCTGCCGCTACAGGGAGTGCAGTTCCACCCTGAGTCGGTGCTGACCCAGGGCGGGCACCTCATGCTGGCGAACTGGTTGGCGGATTGCGGTTCACCCGATGCGCAGGAACGCGCTCCAAGGCTGGCGGCCGAGGTCGAGGCCCGCCGCACCGCCGCGTTCGCCAGCGCGTAGCGCGCCCGGCGTCCCGGTCGGGCCGGGCGTCGGGGTGGGTGGCTCGGCCGCCGGCTGAAGCACCGTGATCCGCACCAGCGAACCGGACTTGGCGATCCTGTTCGCGTTCGGCGTCTGCGCGGAGACTGTGCCGGCGTTGTTCGACACCTGGTCGCCGGGGACCACCAACACCCTGAAGCCCTCGTTCTGCAGCTTCTCAACAGCGTCAGCCTCGGTCAGCTCGATGACGTTGGGAACCTCGCGCAGGTTCCCAAGGGAGACCCTCAGCTCGACGATGGCGTCGACGGCAACCTCTTTGCCCTGGTCGGGCACCGCGACAACGGTGTCCCTGGTCCGCTCGCTGTCCACCAGGGCGATCTTTGCTTTCAGCTTCCGGGACGCGAGTTGGTTCTCGGCCTCCTGCCGCGACAGCCCGACCAGGTTCCCCGGCACCTTCACCGTGTTCGGGCCCAGGCACAGCTGCACCGTGACCTCGGTGCCGTTGGAGACCGAGGCCCCGGCCTCCGGCGACTGCCGCGCCACAGCCTTCAGGGCGCAGTCGGCCTCCTGAACCGGATCGCCCTCCACATACCGGAGACCACTCTCTTTCAAGATGCTCTCCGCCTGCAACCCCAGCATCCCGACGACGTTCGGCACCGCAACCTGCTGCTGCTGCTGCTTCTTCGTCTCGCCTTCGCCCAAGAGCGCGATGGTGAGCGCTAGCAACGCGAGCACGCCGAGCGCGCTCAGCGTCGCCAACACCCACGCCGAAGCCTTCCGACGACGACGGTCTCCCACCTGCGCGCCCTGCGGGCCGCCCGCTGCGGTGAGCAGCTCGGTCTCGTCCTGGCTGAGGATCGGGGTGGCCAGAACCGGACGGCCCGCCGCCGCCCGCAACACGTCGGCGCGCATCTCGGCGCCGCTCTGGTACCGATTGATCGGGTTCTTGGCGAGAGCTTTGAGCACGATGGCGTCGATGTCCGGGCCGACCTCGGTGTTGAGGTAGCTTGGCGGCGTGGGGTCCTCGCGCACGTGCTGGTAGGCCACCGCCACCGGGCTGTCGCCGACGAATGGCGGGTTCCCGCACAGCAGCTCGAACAGCACACAACCGGCCGCGTAGACGTCCGACCGGGCGTCCACGGCCTCGCCGCGGGCCTGCTCCGGCGACAGGTACTGGGCGGTGCCGATGACGGCGCTGGTCTGGGTCATCGTCGTCGCGCCGCTGGCCAGAGCCCGCGCGATCCCGAAGTCCATAACCTTGACCTGGCCGTTCTGGGTGAGCATGACATTTCCGGGTTTGATGTCCCGGTGGATGATGCCGTGCCGGTGGCTGAACTCCAGCGCAGCGCAGATGTCGGCGACGATCTCCAGAGCCCGGCGCGGCATGATCGGACCCTCGGCCGTCAGGACCTCCTTGAGGGTGCGGCCGTTGACGAACTCCATGACGATGAACGGCAGCGTCTCGCCGGTCGGCGCGTGCTCCTCGCCGGTGTCGTAGACGGCCACGATCGCCGGATGGTTGAGGGCGGCGGCGTTCTGGGCCTCCCGCCGGAAACGCTCCTGGAAGGTACGGTCGCGCGCCAGGTCCTGCCGCAGCAGCTTGATGGCGACGTCCCGACCCAGACGCAGGTCACGCCCGCGGTGCACCTCGGCCATGCCGCCGTAGCCGAGCAGCTCGCCGACCTGGTACCTGCCACCCAGCAGGCGGGCCTGCGCCGTCATCTCGTCCGCCATCCTTCAGTCGTGTCCATGCCCACTATGCCCTGCCCCGACGTGCCCGGCAGACCACCCACGCTCCGGTACGCGGAGAATGTGACCGCTCCGACGCATGCCAGCAGCGCGATCGCACCGAGCACGACGGTCACGATGAGCCATCGCCGCAAGCCACCGGAACTTGCCGCCGCGCCGGCCACGGGCCGCAGAGCCGGCGTGGGCCGGCGCGCCGGGTTGCGCGGAACAACCTGCTGACGGTAGCTGGCGGCCGGAGCCTGCCACTGCTGGGGAGGTCGGGCCGGCGCGGCCGGACGGGGCGCTGGCGCAGCTGGACGGGGTGGCAGCGCGGCCGGACGGGGTGGCGGCGCGGTGACCTGCGGCGGGGCAGCCGACCGGACATCGCCTGCGACCTGGCCGGACGCGGGACGCCGCGCGCCGGACGCCGCGGTCCCGGCCGGCCGGGACCGGCCGACAACGCCAGCCTGCCCGGACGTGCGCGGGCTCGTCATTCCCGCGGCCGCCGCGGCCGCCTGCCGGGCGACCGCGCCGAGGGCCGCAGCCGAGGGCCACCGGTCCGTCGGCGCCTTGGCCATCGCCCGCTGCACGATCGCCTGGATCGGTGACGGGATGTCGGCGGGCATCGGAGGCGGCGGCTCGCTGGCGTGCTTCATCGCGATCTCGACCGGATTGTCGCCCATGAACGGTCGACGGCCGGACAGACACTGATAGGCGACGATGCCGAGCCCGTACACGTCCGACAGCGGGGTGGCGACCTGCCCGGCGGCCTGCTCGGGGGAGATGTAGGACGCCGTTCCCAGCACCGCGCCGGCCACGGTCAACTGACCGACCAGCGCGGAGCGGGCGATCCCGAAGTCGCTGAGGACAAGGGTGCCGTCGGGCCGAACGAGCAGGTTGCCCGGCTTGACGTCGTGGTGGACGATGCCTTTGCTGTGCGCGGCGTGCAACGCCTCCGCCGCCTGGGCGATGAGCGCCATGGTGCGGGCCGGGGTGAGCCGCCGTACCCGGGACAGCGTCTGCGACAGGGCGTCGCCGGCGACGTACTCCATGACCAGGAACGCGACGTGGTCGTCGCTGCCGTAGTCGTAGATGTCGACGACGCCGGGGTGGTTGATGGTGGCCATGGTCCGGGCCTCGCCGCGGAACCGCTCGGCGAAGCCTGGCTCGTCCAACAACGCCGGCAGTAGGATCTTCACGGCGACGGTACGGCCGAGCACGTCGTCGGTGGCCCGCCAGACGTCGCCCATCCCGCCGCCGGCGATCCGCTCGTCGAGTCGGTACCGGCTGCCCAGCAGCACTCCGGGACTGAACATCAGTTTCCTCCCCGGCCGTCGGCGAGCACCGCGCGCATGACCCGCCCGGCGATCCTGGTGGCTTCGCCGCTGCCCCCGGATCCGGCGTTCTCCAGCACCACGGCGACCGCCGACACTGGTTTCCCATCGCGGATGGCGAACCCGATGAACCAGCCGTGGTCGGCGGCGACGCCGGTCTGCGCGGTGCCCGTCTTCCCGCCGACCTCGACGCCGTCGATGCGGGCGTTGCCGCCGGTGCCGCTGCGCACCACGGACACCATCATCTTCCGTAGCTCGGCGGCGACCTGCGGTTCCACCGGCTCGCGGAGCGTCCGCGGAGCGGCGGTGTGCAGCGGCCGCCGGTCGGCCGCCAGCAGTTGCTGCACGACGTACGGACGCATCTGCTGGCCGTCGTTGGCCACCGCGGCGGCGATCATCGCCCCTTGCAGGGGGGTCATCCGAACATCGCGTTGACCGATCGACGACTGCGCCAACGCGGCCGGGTCGGCGCCGCCCTGGGGCCGCGCCATCTCACCGGTCTGGCTGGCCGCGACCGGCATCCCCGGCCCGCCGGTCTGCCCGACGGTCAGCTCCTCGTCGCCGAAACCGAACGCCTGCGCCTTGGCCTTGACCCGGTCGGCGCCCAGTCGCACGCCGAGCTGGGCGAAACCGGTGTTGCAGGACTCGGTCAGCGCGTTGAGCAGGGTGACCTGCGCCTCCGGGCAGATGCTGGGGTGCGCGTTGCGGATCACCTGGGTGGTCTGTGGCGGCTGGTACGCCGGCCCGGCGGGGATGCGGGTGGTGGCCGCGACCCCGCTCTCCAGCGCCGCCGCCGCGAGGATCACCTTGAAGGTCGAGCCCGGGGGGAGCGTCTCGGCTACCGCGCGGTTGGTGAGCGGGCGCGCCGGGTCGGCGGCGAGTCTGTCGAAGGCCGCCTGGGCGGCTCGGGTGTTGTGGCTGACCAGCGGGTTGGGGTCGAAGCTGGGGAACGAGACCATCGCCTGGACGGCGCCGGTCCGAGGGTCGAGCGCGACGACCGCCCCGCGACGGGCGCCGACCTGGTTGCGGGACAGCTCGGCGAAGGCCGTCTGCTGGGTCCGCAGCGACAACGTGAGCAGCACGTTGCCGCCGCTGGTCTCCTTGCCGGTGACCATGCTGCGGAACCGCTCGGCGAACTGCTGGTCGCTCTCGCCGGCGAGGAACTCGTTCTCGGCCTGCTCGACGGCGGTCGCGGCCATGTTGACCGGCTTGTAACCGACGACGTGCGCGTAGGTGCTCGGGAACGGGTACTTCCGCAGGTACTTCAACTCGCCGTCGGTGGCGACGCTGCTGGCCAGACCCTTGCCCTGGGCTTCGATGACGCCGCGCGGCCGCTTGTACTCGGCCAGCTGCACCCGCGCGTTGAGAGGGCTGGTGCGGTACTCCTCGCCCTTGTAGACCTGCACCCAGTTGAGGTTGACGAACAGCAGCCCGAACAGCACGAGCAGCACGACGCCGACGCGTCGGAGCGGAGCGTTCACGGCCGGATCACCTCAGTATTCGCGGCGTGCAACTGGACTGGCGGGCCGACGGCGCCGGCGGGCCGGACGGGCGGGCCGCCGGCGGTCTGGTTGGCCGCGTCCGAGATTCGCAGCAGGACGGCGACGAGCAGCCAGTTCGCCATGAGGGAGGAGCCGCCGGCGGACAGGAACGGCGTGGTCTGCCCGGTGAGCGGAATGAGCTTGGTGACGCCGCCGATGATCACGAAGACCTGGAGGCCGAGAGTGAAGGCCAGGCCGCCGGCGACGAGCTTGCCGAACGAGTCCCGGACCGCGAGCCCGATCCGCAACCCTCGGACGACAATGAGCAGGTAGAGAGTCAGCAGGGCGGTCAGCCCGAACAGGCCGATCTCCTCGCCCATGCCGGCGAAGATGAAGTCGTTGTGCACCTCGGGGATCTTGGTGGGCTGACCACCGCCGGGACCGGCGCCGAAGAGCCCGCCGGTGCCCAACCCGAGCAGCGACTGGCTGAGTTGGAAGCCCTTGGCGAACGGGTCGGCGAACGGGTCGAGCCAGGTGTCGGCCCGGACGACGAAGTTGGCGAACGGTCCGCCGAGCTGCTTGCCGAGGTAGTAAGCGGACACGGCGCCACCAAAGAACAACCCCAGGCCGATGATGAGCCAGCTCACCCGCTCGGTGGCGATATAGAGGGTGACGACGAACATGCCGAAGTACAACAGCGAGGTGCCCAGGTCCTTCTCGAACACCAGCACCAGCAGGCTGACCAGCCACACCACCAGCACCGGCCCGAGGTCGCGCCCGCGCGGAAAGTCGATCCCGAGGAACCGGCGGCTGGCCAACGACAGCACTTCGCGTTTGCGCACCAGGTAGTAGGCGAAGAACGACAACAGCGCCAGCTTGGCGAACTCGCCCGGCTGGATGGTGAAGCCACCCACGATGATCCACAGCTTGGCGCCGTTGATCTCCGACATGCTGGGCGGCAGCACCGCCGGAATCATCACCAGCACGATCCCGGCCAGGCCGAGGGTGTACGCGTACCGGGAGACGACCCGGTGGTCCCGTACGACAGCCAGCAGGACGATGGCGCCGACGACGGCCGCCAGGGTCCAGGCGAGCTGCCGCCCGCCGGTGCCGGCGAACGTCGTCAGCTCCGCTCCTTCGGCGACCGGGACCTCGGCCAGGTCAAGCCGTCGTAGGAAGCCGACGCCCAGGCCGTTGAGGAGGGCGACCGCGGGCAGGAGCACCGGATCGGCCTGCGGGGCCAGAAACCGGATCGCGACGTGGATGCTGACGAACACCGTTGTCAGGATCGCGGCCGGAACCCAGAAGTCGGCGGTGACCTCGCCGAGCATCGTCGCCTCGACGGTGGCCCCGTAGGCGGCCACGAGGGCCATCGCGAACAGCAACAGCCCCAGCTCGGCGTTGCGGCGGACGCGTGACGGCCGCACCGCCGGCATCTCGCCGGTGCTGGCCAGCGCCGCCGACGCCGCGCTCACCGGACCCACCGGGCGCGCGGCGCCCCGGCTCGGCTACTTGGATTCAAGGCAGTCTGCCGGCTCGCCGGGCGGACCGGGGCTCACCGTGGCCGGTGAGTCGGACGGGCCGTCAGGGGTCGCGCTGGGCGTGGCGCCAGCGGGCGGCCTCGCGCCGCTGCCGCCGACCGTCGGCGCCAGCGGCGATGTCGACGGGGCCGGTTTGAGCACCTCGGTGGGCGACGCGCTGGCGGTCGGCTCACACGGCGGCTTGCGGTTGGGATTGCCAGGCTCCTCGCTGATGAGCCGGCGCATGATGTCGACCGCCTCGCGGCGGTTGTCCGTCGCGATGCCGCCTCGCACCTGGTCCTGGGCGACCGAGGTCAGCTCCTCGATGCTGGTGTCGCTGGTCTCGTGAACGCTGGACAGGCGCCAGCCGCCGATATCGGCCGGGACGCCCTTGAACACCGCCACCTGACCGCGTTCGGTGGTCCCCACGTAGTACTGGCTCTGCGCCCAGCTCCACCCGCCCCACAGACCGCCGCCGAGCAGGCCCAGGACCAGCACCGTGGCCAGCACGGGGCG
Source organism: Pilimelia columellifera subsp. columellifera (assembly GCF_039532605.1). Lineage (NCBI taxonomy): Bacteria > Bacillati > Actinomycetota > Actinomycetes > Micromonosporales > Micromonosporaceae > Pilimelia > Pilimelia columellifera. The sequence continues at coordinate 469,892 of NZ_BAAARY010000001.1, read as the reverse complement.
CCCACCGGAACGTCGCGGCGGGTCGACGTCGGCGCCGCTGTCGGCCGCGGCGGCCTCCGGCGCGGCCGGACGGGGCTGGGTCAGCGCCGATGCGCGCGCCGCCGGTGTCGAGATGTCAGCCGCGGTGGCCATCCCGCGGTCGGTGGCGGCGGCGCCCCCGACGACCGGGGTCGACTCGACGATGTCCTGGTCGGTGGCGTCCGCGACAATCACCGTGATGTTGTCGGGCCCGCCCCCCCGCAACGCCAGCTGGACGAGCCGTTCGACGCACTCGTCCGGATCGGGGTACTGGGCGAGGGTGTCGGCGATGGTTTCGGCGCTCACCACACCCGAGAGGCCGTCGCTACAGATCATGTAGCGGTCGCCGGACAGGACCTGGTGTACCGAGTACTCCGGCTCCACGTCGCGACCGTCGAGCGCCCGGGTGAGCAGCGACCGCTGCGGGTGGCTGCCGGCCTCCTCCGGGCTGATCCGACCCTCGTCGACGAGCATCTGGACGTAGGTGTCGTCCTTGGTGACCTGGGCGAAATCGTCGTCGCGCAACAGGTAGGCCCGCGAGTCGCCGATATGGGCGAGGCCGATCCGGCTGCCGGAGAACAGCATGGCCGTCAGCGTCGTGCCCATGCCCTCAAGCTGCGGGTTCGCCGCGACGGTCTCCCGGAGCTGAATGTTGGCGGTGTCGATCGCCCCGCGGAGGGCGTCGACCAGAGCCTCCCCCGGCACGTCCTCGTCGAGCGGAGCCATCGCCGCGATGACGATGTTGCTGGCGACGTCACCGGCCGCCATCCCGCCCATGCCGTCGGCGACGGCGAGCAGCCGCGGGCCGGCGTAGACCGAGTCCTGGTTGCCGTCGCGGATGAGGCCACGGTCACTACGCGCGGCGTAGCGCATGGTGAGGCTCATGGGCGCAGCTCTAATGCGGTCCGGCCGATGCGGATCGGCACGCCGAGCGGAACGGGCATGGGGCCGGTCACCTTCGTCCGGTCGAGGTAGGTCCCGTTGGTGGAGCCGAGGTCCTCGATGAACCACTGCCCCGCGCGGGGCACCAGCCGGGCGTGCTTGGCTGATGCGTAGTCGTCGGTGATCACGAGCGTGGAGTCCTCCGCCCGGCCGATGGTGATCTGCGCTTCTCCGAGGGTGATACGGGTGCCGGCGAGCTGCCCGGCGGTCACTACGAGTTGGTGCGCGGCGCGTCCCTTCTTGGTCTTGACCGGTTGGCCAGCGGCTGGCGACGACAGCCCCGCGGTCCGCGGGGCAGCCACCAGGCGGCTGGGCCGCCCGCCGGCGAACAGGTCCCGCCGGATCACTCCCACCACGGTGAACACAAAGATCCACAGCAGGATGAGGAATCCGAAACGGGCGACGGTCAGGACGATCTCGGGCAAGGTCTTAGCCGTCCAGACGGAACGTCAGGGTGGTCGTCCCGAGCTGGATGATGTCACCGGGGTTCAACGAGACGGCCGAGACACGCTGGCCGTTCACCGTCGTGCCGTTCGTCGAACCCAGATCGGTGAGGACGGCCTGGTTGCCGTCGTAGTCGAGCCGGGCGTGCCGGCGTGAGATGCCGACGTCCGGCAGCCGCATGTTGGCCTGGTCGCCCCGGCCGATGACGGTGGAGCCGGGCTGGAGCGGGTAGCTACGGCCGTCCGCGCCCAGCAGGCGGGCGGCGGGGGCGGCGGGTTGCTGGTAACCGCCGGCGTCGTACGGCTGATAGGGCGCCTCGTCATAGCCGGACGGCGCGGGAGCGACGTCGCCGCCGGTGTAGACCTCGGCGGTGACCCGGAACATGCCGGTGTCCAGCCCGTCGCCGCGCTCCACCTCGACGATGACGTCGCCGTACACCGTCCATGCCTGCTCGCCGATGAACTCCGCCTGGGACTGGGCGAGCTCCTGGGCCAGCGCCGCCGCGTACGGGGCGAGCCGGCTGTGGTCGTACGGCGACAGGTCGATCACGTACCGGTTGGGCACCAGGGTCCGCCCACCAGCCAGGATGGCCTTGTGCGCCTCTGCCTCCCGCTGCATGGCGGTGAGGATCTCCACGGGGTGGACGACCCCCTTGAACACCTTGGCGAAGGCCCCTTCGACCATTCCCTCAAGGCGTTTCTCGAAGCGCTGTAGCACACTCACCGGCTCCTCCTCGGTTCCGCGGACCTGATGGTATCCGCTGACCGCTCTCATGGTCAGGGCGCGACCGCCTCCCGGCGACTCGACTATGCCCCGCGTTCGCTCCGACGGCATCGTGCTAGTCTTTTTCGGCATCGCTCTGGGGTCCTACAACCCTTGTGGGCCGGCGCTCCCGCGAGCCTGGAAATTCCACGGGAACCGCGTCAGCTAGCCTCAACGAGCGATCCACATCTGGGGATGTGGCGGAATGGCAGACGCGCACGGTTCAGGTCCGTGTGTCCGAAAGGACGTGGGGGTTCAACTCCCCCCATCCCCACCAGCCGACAGCAGGGCCCGGTTCTCGCCGGGTCCTGCTGTCGTATGATTCGGGCCTGTCTGCCGAGGGGTGGTCGCGTGGCTGTCGCGCTGATAACTGGATCCGCGGGTCTGATCGGTTCCGAGGCGGTGCGGCACTTCGCCTCGCTCGGCCTCGACGTCGTCGGCATCGACAACGACATGCGGCGCCAGTTCTTCGGCGCCGAGGCGTCGACCGCCTGGAACGTCGTCCGGCTCACCAGCGACCTGGGCGAGGTCTACACCCACCACGATGTCGACATCCGGGACCGTGCGGCGTTGGCGGGTCTGTTCAGCCGGTACGGCCGTAGCATCGCCGTCGTCATCCACACCGCCGCCCAGCCCTCGCACGACTGGGCCGTCCGGGACCCCTTCACCGACTTCGACGTCAACGCCACCGGGACGTTGAACCTGCTCCAGAACGTTCGGGACCACTGCCCGGGCGCCCCGTTCATCCACTGCTCGACGAACAAGGTCTACGGTGACCGGCCCAACAGCCTGCCGCTGATCGAGCAGGAGACCCGGTACGAGCTGGCCGCGGACCACCCGTACTTCAACGGCATCGCCGAGGACATGTCCATCGACGCGTGCCTGCACTCGGTCTTCGGCGCCTCCAAAGTCGCGGCGGACGTCATGGTGCAGGAGTACGGCCGCTACTTCGACATGAGGACCGCCTGCTTCCGGGGCGGGACGCTCACCGGGCCGGCGCACAGCGCCACCGAACTGCACGGCTTCCTCGCGTATGTCATGCGGTGCAACATGGAGCGTCGGCTCTACAAGATCTTCGGCTACAAGGGCAAGATGGTCCGCGACGCCATCCACTCCCATGATGTCGTCTCGGCGTTCGAGGCGTTCTTCCGGAGCCCACGCTCAGCCGCGGTCTACAACATGGGCGGCGGGCGGCGTTCGAACACCTCGCACCTGGAGGCGTTCGCCCTGGCCCAGGAGATCACCGGCAACGAGATGGTCACCGAGTACCACGAGGCCAACCGGATCGGCGACCACCGGTGGTGGATCGGCTCCAACGCCGCCTTCCAGGCCGACTACCCGGACTGGAAACAGGTCTACGACGTTCCGATGATCATGCGGGAGATCCACGAGGCGAACGTCGACAAGTGGGTTCCCGGGTCCGGCTCGTGACCGTCGGCGGCAAACGCAATGTCCTCGGCGTCCTGGTCGACATCGTCGACTACGACGCGGCGGCCGGGCGGATCATCGCGGCGGCCCGGGACCGACGGCCCTTCGCCATGACGGCGCTGGCCGTCCACGGCGTCATGACCGGCGTGCTCGATCCCGCGCACAACGCCCGGCTGAACAGCTTCGACCTGGTCACTCCGGACGGCCAGCCGGTGCGCTGGGCGTTGAACCTGCTGCACGATGCCGGTCTCGCCGACCGGGTCTACGGCCCGGAGCTGACCCTGCGCGTGCTGGCTCGTTGCGCCGACGAGGGTCTGCCGGTGTATCTGTACGGCTCCACCGACCAGACCCTGGCCAGGCTCGTGCCGAGCCTGGAGCACATGTTCCCGGCGCTGAAGCTGGCCGGGGTGGAGGCGTCCAAGTTCCGGGACGTGGCGCCGGGCGAGGACGCCGCGATCGCTTCCCGGATCAGCGCCTCCGGCGCCCGCCTGGTCCTGGTCGGTCTCGGCTGCCCGCGTCAGGAGATCTTCGCCTACGCGATGCGGTCGCTGCTGGACATGCCGCTCATGGCCGTCGGCGCCGCGTTCGACTACCACGCCGGCCAGCTGCGGAACCCGCCCGCCTGGATGCAGCGGCACGGTCTTGAGTGGCTGTGGCGCCTGGGCCTGGAACCCAGGCGGCTGTGGCGCCGGTACGTCCTGCTCAATCCGGCGTATCTGGCCAGGCTCGCCGCGCAGAAGGTGGGGGTGTGGCGGGCCGCCCCGCCGGCGGCGGCGACCGAGCGACCGTCGCGCTTCGCGGTCTGAACGGCGCCTTACCGATCCTGGACCACGGCGCCAGTTGGTAGCTGGTCAGCCTCGCCGGGAGTCGTCGGCGGTAGGTGCCTGGCCGTTGGCGTAGAGCAGCTCCAGAATCGAGCGGGCCGCATCGAACCAGCGGTCCAGCCAGCCGGGCGGCAGCGCGGCGCCCTTGGGCGGGAGTTCGAGCAGCAGACCGCGTAGGAGCGGGTGCGCAGCTACCGTGCCGCTGCCGTCCCACCCGCCTGCGACGAACTCCGGCAACGTGTCTTGCAGCCCGGCGGGGTCGGCGCCGGGTCGCTCCGGCGCCTTTCGGTCATCGGGGCGTTCGACGGCAGGCTTGGCGACGCGAGGCGCCGGATCGGACACGCTGAGCTGCTCGGGCACCCGGGCTCGGCCGCCGTTCACCACCGCCTGCGATCGTTTGGGACGCGGGGGCTCGTGATCGTCGAAACCCCTGAAGCCGCCATAGGCGGCGGCCTGGGCGCCGGCGGGCTCGTCGCCGAAACTGTCCGCGGTCATGGGGCCTGCCTCACTGTGAGACGCGTACCGGTGCGCCAGGGGTGTCGGCCGCACCGGTACGCGAGGGGCGGGGGGATCAGCCGAGGTCGAACTCGCCGTCCTTGGCGCCGCCGACGAAGGCGTCCCATTCGTCGGGCGTGAACAGCAGGGCTGGACCGGCGGTGTTCTTTGAATCCCGCACGGCGATGGCGCCGTCGACGAAGGCGACTTCAACGCAGTTGTCGCAGTTGGGCCCGCTCCGGGTGCTCTTGAACCACCTGGCGTTGCTCAGGTTGACGCGGAATCCTTTGGCCTCAAGTTCCACAGTGGCTCCTTTGCCAGTTCGGCAAGCTGGGCGGCTGACTCGTCCGGACTGAGGGCCGCCGCGCGGATGTGCCGGAAAATGTCCTGATACTTGTCCATTTCGTCGCTCTTTTCGATGAACAACCCACCAGTGGCGTTCTCGGCATAGACGACGTCCGGGTCGCCCGGTTCCGGGAAGCGCAGGATGGCGAATGATCCATCCATCCCCGCATGCCCTCCGACCGAGAAGGGCAGCAGCTGGAGCGTGATGTTCGGACGCTCCGCGGCTTGTGACAGGCGCTGCAACTGGGACCGCATGACGGCGTCCCCGCCGACTGGGCGACTCACCACCGCCTCGTCGAGCACCACCCACAGGTTGAGCAGGTCGTCCTGTCTCAGTAACGACTGGCGTCCCAATCGGACTCGCACCCGCGCCTCGACCTCGTCCACTGTGATGTTCGGGCGGGCGGCGCGGATCATGGCACGGGCGTAGTCGTCGGTCTGCAGCAGACCTGGGACGACCTGCTGCTCATAGGCCCGAATCGACGAGGCCGCCGCCTCAAGTCCCACATATGCGCCGGTCAGGATGGCGCTGTACGGGTGCCACCAACCCTTCTGCCGCGCCTGGCGGGCGATCTCGACCAGCTCGTCGGCGACAACGCCGTTAATCCCGTAGATGGCCAGCAGCGACGCGACGTCCCGGGGGGTGACGGAGTTGTGGCCAGTCTCGATCCGGGAGATCTTTGACGCCGAGCACTCGAGGCGGAAGGCGGCGACGTCGATGGTCACCCCGGCCGCCTCGCGATGGCGACGGAGCTCAGCCCCCAGTCGACGACGCCGAATGGTCGGGCTGCGTCGTTCGGTCACGGTCACCTCCGCCGGCTTCGGGATCAGTGTTACGTCGGTGGACACAGCCCATCAACCACCGAACGGAGTAGATGTCGCCTTCAAAGCATGGAATCTGCACCATGCAACTTGCATTGATCATGTTCGTGATGCAAGCTGTCCGTAGGGCAAAGGTCACTCATTGTTCGTTTTTGGGCTGCCTTAATGGCTCCCAACAGGTAAATGCCTGGCAGAAGCGACAATGTGAAACTACTGCCACTACGGAGAGTTCGGGCACGGACGTCGCCCGTCACAGACGCTCCGTGGAAAAAGCCCCGCCGACACATGCGCGCCCAAGGCTGCGTCGGCGGGTGAGCCGCGGAGTAGACGGGTGTTGGTCGGGTCAGCCAACCGCACCGGCAGGGGACAAACGCCTTCGGCCGGCCTGACCAACCCCCGATCCGCAGCCCGTGTTCAACCCCCGGCAACACGCGACGACAGTTCGGGACAGGAGTCCAGGTGCTACCCCGATCCGGTGATGTGCTCGAAGTAACCCGTTCCGCCAGCGTCCAGTTCGTGGCCCCGCTGCTGTTCCGCGTCATTCGCGTCCACGACTGGCCCACCTACGACGGCTGGGCCTGGCTGGACGGCTATGCGCTCAACTCCGCCGGCGACGCCGTCGAGCGCCGCTCCATCTTCGTCCGTGTCGACGGGCTGCGGCAGGTGTCAGTCGGCGCCGAGCAACGCGCCCGGGCCGTCCGCCGCACGAGCCGCGCCACCGCGTCCCGTCCGCGCACACTCTGCGTCAGCTAGCCAGCAGCCAACCCGTATCAGCGCCCCGCCGGGCCGGCTGTGCCCGGCTCGTCAATTTCCCCGCTGACAGGCTCCCGACGCCCGTAGCATCAGAAACAGCCCTCCCAGGCCCCACGCATCAATTCGGACCCCGCGCCAACCGGGCGGTGTCATGCGTCTAAACCGCGTCGTGGTCGTCATCGTGGCCACCGTCGTCGGCCTGCTCACCGCCGGAGCGGGCGCGGCCCGGGCACAGCCGACGCCCAGTTGGCCGCCCGCCCCGTCCGGGCCGGCCGCTACCTCCCCGACCCCTGGCGTGGAGCCCCCGACCGGCGCCCCTGACGCCACCGGTTCGCCGTCGGCGCGTCCGACCACGCCGCCGACGCGATCAGCCCCGGACGCCCGTGCGGCGCGGGTCAGACCCAAGGCGGGCGCCCCGCGGGCGGTCACCCGGCCGACGCCCGCGTCACCGCCGGCCCCGGCGCCGAGTCCGTCCGCGACGCCGGGCCCCGTAACCGCCCAGCAGGAGCCGCCGCTGTCATCCGGGCCGATGGTCGACGCCAGCTCACGGAGATCGCTCGTCTACACCGGAGCGTTCGGGCTGACGATCTCGCTGATCGGACTGGCCCTGGTGGGTCAGCGTCGCCGCCACTGGTGACACCAGCGGTCACAGCGTCGGCGTGACCGGCTCCTCGGGCGCGAACGACGCGGGCGGCGAGGTGGTCGACGGCCTGGTCGCCGGCGGACGCTCGGCGATCACCAGAGTGACCACCGCGTCCCGGGAGACCCGGGCGCCCGGCGCCGGATCGGTCTCCAGCACCGTGCCCGGGTCGACCTCGCCGGTGGACCGGTACCGCAGCTGGTAGGCGAGCCCCACCGCCTCCAGCCGCTCTCGCGCCTCCGCGCGGGACAACCCGGTGACGTCCGGAACGACGACCCGCGGGGCGGCCGTCTGGGATGCCGGCGCCGACAGGGACGGGGGCGGGGACGGCGAGCGGGTCGGCGACAACGTCGGGGCGGCGGTCGCCGACGGGCTGACCACGGGGGTCGCCGGGTCGTCGTTCTCGCCGAACAACAGCCACAGTCCGTAGCCGACGAGCCCCAGCAGGATCAGGCCGACCAGCCCGAGCACGAGCGGCAGCCACCAGCGGTCGTTCGCCGGCTCGGACTCCGTCCACTGGGTCTGCTCGGTGACTTCGCTGCGCTGCGGGACCTCCGCGCGCGCCTGCCAGGGGCCGTCGTCGGCGACCGGCGGGAGCACCGCGGTGCCGTCCCCGATCGGCGGCAGAGCGCGGGTGGCGTCGTCGTCGGGCGGCCCGCCTGGAGCGGCGCCGGCGGGGTTGTCCCGGATCGGAGGTACGGCGGCGGTGTCGTCGGCTGCCCACCGGGGGCGGTCAGGCTGCTCGCCGTCGGGGTCGCGCTCACTGCCGGCCATCAACGCCTCCTGATGCCTCCACCGCGAAAGCCTCGCCCTCAAAGTAGCCCGACGTCCCCAGCATCAGCCCGATTTCACCCGATCCAGCGGACTCTCGGGCTGTCGAGCGTTGTCCGTCGCAATTTGCAGAAGACGCAAACTGGCAGCTACGCCCAGATGTTACGGGTGCCAGTGGTTGCCCCTTGGCGCGGTATTTGAGGAGTTCGCCAGAGCCCAACGCCGCCGCTACGCTCCCCCGCATGGGTGGCAGACAGTGGCGTGGACCAATAAACACCGCAGTCGCAGTCGCCGCCGGCGCCGGCGCAGCACAACTCGGCCTGGCATACGGCCTCGGCATCATCACCTGGCCACCACAGGCCGATGAGACCGCCTGGGCCGGCAACGCCGCCTGGGCAACGTGGGTCGCCGCCGCGTCCGTCGTCCTCGGGGCGCTCATCGCCGACCGGTCCACACGTCTGCACGAACCCGCGGTCAGCGACAGCAACGGCCGCCCCGTCGCCGCTGGTTCCGATGGCCTGTGGCGGTTCGTGCTGCTGGCCTCGGCCGCTGCCGGCACACTGCTGCCCGTGGCGTTGATCGCCGCGCCGGCGCGGGCCACCCGGCACGCGGGCGGGCTGCCACCGATGACCGCCGCCGCGGCATACGGACTGGCCGGCCTGCTCGTCGGTCTCGTCGTCGCCGCGGCCGCGCTGCGGTCACCCCCGATCGCCCGCAATCTCCTTGGCACCGTCGGCTTTGCCTGGTTGGTCACGGTCGTCGCGGTTGTCGCCGGGGCGCTTTCCCAGGCGGCGCCGGTGGCGCTCGCCGGCTGGCCAATGGGCGTCTCGGCCGATGACGGCTGGTTCCGCGACATGCACCTGCCGGGCACGGCGCTGGCGATCGGCGGCGCCGTCCTCATCGGGGTCCTGGCGGCAGGTCGGCCCGGTCGGCACCGCCTCGGGGCGGCGATCTCCGGCGCCGCGGGCCCGTTCCTGATCGCGTCGGCGTATCTGGCCGCCGGCCCCAGCGCCTTCGGCGTCCAGACCGCCCACCTGTCGGCCTACCTTGTCGCGCCGTACGTTGTGCTCGCCGGCCTCGCCGGCTCGGTCCTCGCGGTGGCGTTCCAGGGCGAACGCGGGCCGGGCCGGCCCGCAGGGCGGCCAGCCGCCGCCCGACCACGGCGGGCCCCCCGAACACTACCGACCCCAGCCGTCGACGCGGCCGTCGACGCCGACGGGCCAGCGCCCTCGTCGCCTGGTTCCAAGCGGGCGCTGCCACGGATGCGATTCAGTCTCGGCAAATCAGCGGCGCCGGAGTCAACGCCCGACACGAAGCCGACCGCGCCATCGGCCCCGGGCAGGCCCGGCGGGCCGTTGTTCGCCGACGGCGCCGACCCTGACCGCTCGCTGATGGCCGGCGCCCCGTCCGAGGGTCAGGCCGATGTCGAGTCGGCGGCAGACGCCGATACCCCGAAGGCCACGCCCCCGCGTCGGCCACGGGCCCGTCGCGCCAACAAGTCGACCGACGACGAGTCCGACGCCGAAGGGGCGGACGCGTGAGTTGACGCCAGGCCGTGGCCCTACTCCACCGGCCAGAGGTGGACCGGCACATCCGTGCGTTGCAGCTCGCTGTACCGCTGCAGCATGGCCCGGAGCGCTGCGTCCCGGTCCAAGCCTCGGCTCTGGGACGCCGCGACCATCTCGGACTGCCAGATCGCCCCGTTGCGACCGGTCCGGCAGCGCCCCTCGATGACTCCGAGCAGCCGGTCCCGGACGTTGCTGGCCACGCCAAAGCGGTCGAGCCCCTCGGCTGCCTGCTCCAGCATCGTGTCCAGGACCAGCTCGACGACGCCGACCTGACCCCTTCTGGGCCACCGGATGGTGGCGCCGAGCCCCTGCCGGGCGGCGGCGTGGAAGTTCTCCTCGGCGGTGGTGAAGGGAAGCTGCGTCCACACCGGCCGGTCGTCCTCGGCCAGATAACGGGTGAGTCCGAAGTAGAAGGCGGCGTTGGCCAGCATGTCGACGACGGTCGGTCCGGCTGGCAGGACCCGGTTCTCGACCCGCAGGTGCGGGCGCCCGTCCATGATGTCGTAGACCGGCCGGTTCCACCGGTAGACGGTGCCGTTGTGCAGCCGCAGCTCGTTGAGCTGGGGAACTCCGCCTGACCGCAGAACAGCGAGTGGGTCCTCCTCGTCGCAGATCGGAAGCAACGGGGTGAAGTACCGCACGTTCTCCTCGAACAGGTCGAAGATCGAGGTGATCCAGCGCTCGCCGAACCAGACCCGGGGGCGGACGCCCTGGGCCTTGAGCTCGTCCGCGCGGGTGTCCGTCGCCTGTTCGAACAGCGCGATCCTGGTTTCCGCCCAGAGCCGCCGGCCGAAGAGGAAAGGCGAGTTGGCGCCGACGGCCACCTGAACGGCGGCGATCGCCTGGGCGGCGTTCCAGTAGCAGGCGAAGCTGTCCGGGGCGACCTGCAGATGCAGCTGGAGGCTGGTGCACGCGGCTTCTGGCGCGATGGAGTCCGCGGACTCGCGGAGCTCCTCGACACCGCGGATGTCCAATGGGATGTCCTCGCCCCGGGTCTCGACGATCTCGTCGTTGAGCACCCGGTACCGGTCGTTGGCGGACAGGTTCTCCACCACGGTGTGGCTGGTGGTGAGGGTCGGCAGGATACCCACCAGGATGATGCGACTGTCCGCTTTCATGGCTCGGTCGGCGGCCCGGGCCAGGCTGTCGGACAGGTCGCGCCCGTAGTCGTCGAATCCGCGGCCGCCGATGAGCCTCGGGCTCGCGTTGAGCTCGATGTTGAACTGGCCAAGCTCGGTCTGGAAGGCCGGGTCGGACAGGTGGGCGAGGATCTCCTCGTTGCGCATGGCGGGCTCGGCGTGCGTGTCGACGAGGTTCAGCTCCACCTCCAGCCCGGTCGTGGGTTGGTCGGCGTCGAACTGGAACTCGTCGAGCATGAGCGCGAAGACATCGAGGCACTGGCGGACCTTGTGGCGGTACCGGGTGCGATCGGCCCGGGTGAACGCCCGCCGGGTGATGTCCTTGCCCATGTGACCCTCCCGCCGGCCGCGGAGTAGCCCCCGCGTTGCTGACCCTCCACGTTAGGAGGGCGTCACCGCGGAAGCTAGGGACAAACCCGACAGATATCAGCTCTCGGTATGCGCCCACATGCGCAGCGTCGCCACTCCTCCGATGCTTCTACCCGTTTTAGTGGGACCAGACACCAGGGCGACGGACAGCACAGTGAGGTGTCGGATGGCGAGGTCGCCCGCAAGGGTGAACCCGCCGTCGCCAGCGGCGGTGAGCCCGCCGCTGCGGAAGGTGAGCCTCGGGTGCTGTGCTCCTCGACGTCGAGGAAGGTGGGGCTGCGCAGGGTGGGTGTCGCGGTCGGCGACGCCGGCGTCGATGCTGGCGGCCCCGATCTCGGCTACGACGGCTGGGGCGGTCGGGTCCTCAGCTTGCCCACCATGAGGCGCCGGGCTAGTTGACTGTACAACTATATGTGCAACAAATGTCCACCTATCAAGTATTGTTAGGATGAGGTATGTCCACCAACCTTTTCGACGACGAGCGCATCACGGCGTTCGGACTTTTCGTCGAGGCCTACACCGGCCTCCACGCCCGGCTGGCCGAGCAGTTCGCCGAGCACGGCCTGTCTATGGTCGAATTCGAAGTCCTGCTGCGGCTGAGCCGCTCGGACCAGCACCAACTGCGGATGACCGACCTCGCCGCCCAGACCTCACTATCCACCAGCGGCGTGACCCGGGTCGTCGACCGGATGGAACGGGACGGCCTCATCTGCCGCCGGGCCTGCACCCACGACCGCCGCAGCTCATACGCGGTCGTCACCAGCACCGGCATGGGACGACTCAACGAGACCCTCCCCGGCCACCTCGACCTGATCCACGAATGGTTCACCGGCCGGCTGCCCGCCGGGCAGCTCGCCACCACCCTGGCGGCGCTACGGGTCATCCGCGACGCGGTGGCGCCCGCGGCCACCTCCGGCGCCACCCCACGCCGGTAGCCTCGCGCGCCGGGGACACTGATCCGTGCTGGGCGACGCCACGGGTACGCCAACCTGCCGCCCACGGCCGACCCGCCCAAGATCGCAATCACCCGATCGGGGTAGGCAAATTATGCAAATCGGGCTTGTCGCCCGGCAATTCAGGGCTAACGTGCACGGAGGAAGGCACCACAGGCGCGTGGCGAGTCTTCAGCAGGTGAGCTTCCTCGGGGGATATTTCGCTGGCCACGCGCGGACGTGGGCAGCGCGCGCCAGCCGTCTCGGGGGAACGGCAGGCCGCGCTGCCCACTATGTCGTAGGGCGCAGTGGGTTCGCTTACAGACCCAGATCCCGGGCAATGATCATGCGCTGCACCTCAGAGGTGCCCTCGCCGATCTCCAGGATCTTCGAGTCCCGCCAGAACCGGCCCACCGCGAACTCGTTCATGAACCCGTAGCCACCGTGCACCTGGGTGGCCTCGCGGGCATTGTCCACCGCCGCCTCGGAAGCGAACAGCTTCGCGATAGCGGCCTGCCTTTTGAAACCGACGCCAGCGATCATCCGCGACGCCGCCTCGTAGTAGGCGAGCCGGGCCAGGTGCGCCCGCATCTCCATGTCAGCGATCTTGAACTGGATGGCCTGGTAGTTGCCGATCGGCTGGCCGAACGCGTGCCGCTCCCCGGCGTACTTGAGCGACTCGTCAACACAGCCCTGGGCCAGACCCACCGACAACGCAGCGATGGCGATCCGACCCTCGTCCAGGATCCGCAGGAACTGGGCGAAGCCCCGCCCCCGCTCGCCGAGCAGGTTCCCGGCCGGCACCCGGCAGTCGTCAAAGGCCAGCTCATGGGTGTCGGAAGCGCACCAACCGACCTTCGAGTAGCCCGGCTGGACGTGGAAGCCCGGCGTCCCGGACGGGACGATGATCGTCGAGATCTCCTTGGACCCGTCGGCCTTCATGCCGGTCACCGCGGTGACCGTCACCAGCGAGGTGATGTCGGTGCCGGAGTTGGTGATGAACGCCTTCGCGCCGTTGATGACCCACTCGTTGGTCGACTCGTCCAATACCGCCCGGGTCTGGGTGCCGCCGGCGTCCGAGCCACAGCCGGGCTCGGTCAGGCCGAAGCCGGCCAGGGCCTCGCCGGCGATGAGCTTGGGCAGCCACCTGGCCTTCTGCTCAGCGGTGCCGAACCTGTAGATCGGCATCGCGCCCAGCGAGACGGCCGCCTCCAGGGTGATCGCGACTGACGAGTCGATCCGGGCCAGCTCCTCCAACGCCAACGACAGCGTGAAGTAGTCGCCACCCATCCCACCGGCGTCCTCGGAGAACGGCAGACCGAACAGGCCCATCCGGCCCATCTCCCGGACGATCTCGTACGGGAAGGTCTTGTTCTCGTAGTGCTCGGCGATGACCGGCGCCACGACCTTGCGGGCGAAGTCGCGCACGCTCTCGCGCAGCGCCTTCTGCTCCTCGGAGAGCTGGAAATCCATGGGGTGCCTCCTGTGCTGCTGGCGTCAGACCGGGGTGACGCCGTGCCGGCGCCGTGAGAAGGAGCGATCCTTGGTGCGCGCTGCCGCGTACCGGGCGATCAGCTCGTCGCGCAGCTGCTCGGGCTGCGTGATGGTGTCGATGACCAGCTCGCTGGCCAGCCGCACGATGTCGATGTCGGTCTCGTACTCGGCCCGCCGGGCCGCCACGAACGCAGCCCGCTCGGCCTCGTCCGCGATCGCGGCGATCTTGTTGGCGTAGACGGCGTTCACCGCGGCCTCCGCGCCCATCACAGCGATCTTCGCGGTGGGCAGGGCGATCGTGGCATCCGGCTCGAAGCCCGGCCCGGCCATCGCGTACAGACCCGCCCCGTACGCCTTGCGCACCACGACGCAGACCTTCGGCACGGTGGCCTCCGAAATCGCCGTGATCATCTTCGCGCCGTGCCGGATGATGCCCTGCTTCTCCACCGCTGTGCCGACCATGAAGCCGGGGACATCGGACAGGAACAGCAGCGGCACGTTGAACGCGTCGCACAACTGCACGAACCGGGCCGCCTTGTCGGCGGAGTCGACGAACAGCACCCCACCCTTGAAGAACGAGTTGTTCGCCACCACGCCGACGACCTCGCCGTTGAGCCGGGCGAAACCGGTGGTCAGCTCCTTGGCGAACAGCGCCTGGGTCTCGAAGAACGATCCGTCGTCGACCAGGGCCTTGATGTAACGGCGCATGTCGAACGCCTGACGCTCGGTCGGCGGGACCAGCGCGGCCAGGTCGCCCTTGCCGGCCGGCTTCGCCTCGGCGCTCGGCGGCTGCTGCTCCCAGTTGCTCGGCAGGTACGACAGGTAGCGCCGGACCGTCTCGATCGCCTCGGCGTCGGACTTGCACAGGAAGTGACCGACGCCCGAGTCGGTGCAGTGCACCTTCGCGCCGCCCATCTCCTCCAGCGTCGTCTTCTCGCCGGTGACCATCTCGACCATGCGGTCCGAGCCCAGGTACATGCTGGCGTTGCCGTCGACCATCGCGACGACGTCGCAGAAGGCCGGGATGTAGGCGCCACCGGCTGCCGACGGGCCGAACAGCGCGCACGCCTGCGGGATGGAGCCCGACGCCCGCACCTGGTTCCAGAAGATCTTGCCGGCGCCGCGGCGGCCGGGGAACAGGTCGACCTGGTCGGTGATCCGGGCCCCGGCCGAGTCGACCAGGTAGACCATCGGGACGCCGGTCGCGTACGCCCGCTCGATGATTCGGATGATCTTCTCGACGGTGCGGGCGCCCCAGGATCCGGCCTTGACCGTGGAGTCATTGGCCATGAGCGCCACCGGACGGCCGTCGACCGCCGCCGTGCCGGTGATGACGCCGTCGGCGGGCAGACCCTCGGCCATGGCGTTGGCGTAGACGCCGTCCTCGACGAAGCTGCCCTCGTCGACCAGCAACGCCACCCGCTCACGCGCGAACAGCTTGCCCTTGGCCGCGTTCGCGTTGTGGTACTTCTCCGCGCCGCCGGCCACCATGCGCTTACGCAACTGCTCCAGCGCGTCCCTGTCGAGCGTCACCCGCTCCACCCTCCCCGAAAGACTTGAACGATCGTTAGGTTAGCCCATTTCTCGGCATGGCCCCCAATTCGCGGACGTGGATCGGACCGGCTGGTCAGGACATCGCGGTCAGCCGAGTACGCGGGCCGGCGCGAAGGACCCCCGACGGAAGCTCCTTGCCGACGATCTCCTGGGCCAACTCGGCCACCTCGACCAGCCTGTCGAGGTCGATGCCGGTCTCAATGCCCATGTCGTGCAGCATGTGCACGACCTCCTCGGTCGCGACATTGCCCGTCGCCCCCGGCGCATACGGGCAGCCGCCCAGGCCGCCGACGCTCGCGTCGTACTCGACGATGCCCAGTTCCAACGCCACCAGGACGTTGGCCAACGCCGTGCCGCGGGTGTTGTGGAAGTGCAGCAGCAGCGGGATGTCGGCCTGGCGGTCGCGGGTCAGCGACACCAACTCCCGCACCCGGCGCGGGGTTCCCATGCCGGTGGTGTCCCCGAAGGCGATCCGGTCGGCGCCGTCGGCGACCACCCGGTCGACGATCGCCGCGACCCGTTTCGGGTCGACGTCGCCCTCGAACGGGCAGCCGAACGCCGTCGAGATGATCACTTCGGCGGTGGCGCCGGCGCCGTGCAGGAGATCGATAAGTGCGGCGATGTCGTCCAACGACTCGTCGGTCGACCGGTTCACGTTCCTGCGGTTGTGGGTGTCGCTGGCCGACACGACGACCTCGATCTCACGGAAACCGTGCGCCAGCGCCCGCCGCGCGCCGCGCGAGTTCGGCACCAGCGCCGAGTAGCGCACCCCGTCGGCCTTGGTCGCCCTGGTCCACACCTCGTCAGCGTCAGCCATCTGCGGGATCGCCTTCGGATGCACGAACGACACCGCCTCGATCCGCCCCACCCCGGTGCCCGACAGGGCGTCGATGAGGCGGACCTTGGCCTCGGTGGCGACCGGCGCCTCGTTCTGCAGGCCGTCCCGCGGGCCGACCTCGCGGATCGACACCCTGCTCGGCAGTTCAAACATCACCGACTCCTTCGCCATCGCCTGACAATCACAACCGGACCCGGGCCGGGCGGCTTCCCGGCCCGGGCTCCCCGGCTCAGCGCATCCGGCCGACGATGCCGGTGTCGTAGTCGCCGCTGACGAACTCCGGGTTCTCCAGCAGCTCGGCGAAGAACGGCAGGTTCTTCTTCGGGCCCTCGATGACGAAGCCCTCGACGGCCGCCTTCGCCCGCTCGATCGCCTCGGCGCGGTCGGCGCCGAAAACGATGAGCTTGGCCATCAGCGAGTCGTAGAACGGCGTGACCATGTTGCCCGCCACGTACCCGGAGTCGACCCGCACTCCCTCGCCCGTCGGCTCGGTCCAGACGCTGATCGCGCCCGGGCCAGGCAGGAACCGCTTCGGGTCCTCGGCGTTGACCCGCAGCTCAATGGCGTGGCCGCGCGGCGTCAGGGCATCGGGGTCGAAGTTCGGGGCCAGTCCGCTCGCGGCCCGGAACTGCTCCTCGACCAGGTCGACGCCGTAGACCAGCTCGGTGATCGGGTGCTCGACCTGGAGCCGGGTGTTCATCTCAAGAAAAAAGAACTCGCCGGTGGCCGGGTCGAGCAGGCACTCGACAGTGCCTGCGTTGCGGTAGTTGACGGCCTCGCCGGCGCGCACCGCCGCCGCGCACAGCGCCGCCCGCTGCTCCGGCGACACCGCCGGCGACGGGGACTCCTCGGCGACCTTCTGGTTCCGCCGCTGCACCGAGCACTCGCGCTCGCCCAGAGCCACCACCCGGCCGTCGGCCAGGCCCAGGATCTGCACCTCGATGTGACGCACCCGCGGGAAGTACCGCTCCAGCAGGACCGAACCGTCGCCGAACATCCGCTCGGCGAAGCCCTTGATCTTGTCGTACTCGGCGCGCAGACCGTCCTCGTCCTCGGCGACCGCCATGCCCATGCCGCCGCCGCCGGCCGCCGCCTTCACCATGATCGGGTAGCCGATGCCGGCCGCCGCCGCGACGGCGTGCTCGATGTCGGCGACCGGGTGGTCGGTGCCGGCGGCCACCGGCACCCCGGACAGGCCCATGAGGTTCCGCGCGTTGATCTTGTCGCCCATGGCGGTGATCGCGTCCGGGTCCGGTCCGATCCAGACCAAGCCGTTCTCGACGACGGTGCGGGCGAAGTCGGCGTTCTCCGACAGGAAGCCGTAGCCAGGGTGGATCGCCGCGGCCTTGGTCTTCTTCGCCGCCGCCAGGACCGCCTCGGTGTCCCGGTAGCTCTGCGCCGGGTTCGCGGGGCCGATACAGACCGCCTCGTCAGCCTCGGCGACGAACGGCAGATCGGCGTCGGCCTCGGAGTAGACGGCGATGGCCCGGATACCCAGCCGCCTGGCCGTCCGGATCACCCGACGGGCGATCTCGCCCCGATTGGCGACCAGCACCGACTCGATCATGTTTGTGCCTCTCCTGTCATTTCTTGTCCGCCGGCCGCCGCGGGGGATGCGGCGGCCGGAACATCAGCCCAGCAGCGCGGCGAGCGCCGCCGCGCGAAGCAGCTCGGCCAGCCGGTCCCGGTCGACCTCGCCGCCGAGAAACGGGGTGGAGTTCATGAGACCGAACGCCGCGTGCGCCAACACTCGCGCCTCCGCCGGTGTCAGGTCCGGGCGCAGCGCGGCCAGCACCACCACCCACTCCTCGACGTAGAGTCGCTGGAGCCGCCGGATCTCCCGGCGCGGCTCCTCAGGCAGCCGGTCCAACTCGTTGAGGTGCAGCGCGATCACTGCCGGGTTGGCCAGCGAGAATGCCACATGGAAGTCGACCAGCGACTCCAGGGTCTGCCGCGGCGTCCCGTCGCAGCCGACCACCCGGTCCCGACCGCCGCTCAGCAGGCCCTGACTTACCGGCACCAGCGCGGCGGCGAGCATCGCCTCCTTGCCGGCGAAGTGGTGGTACAGGGCCGGCCCGGTGACGCCGGCGGCCGCGCCGATGTCGTCCATCGAGACCCCGTGGTAGCCGCGACCGGCGAACAGGCCGACGGCGATGTCCAGGATCTCGTCCCGACGCGAGCGTCGCCGGCCAGCCGAGGCGGCGCGGGGCTGATCGGTCGTGGTCACCCCGCCAGGGTAGCGGCTGCCCTCCGGATGACTAAACGATCGTTCACCGCCGCCGGGCCCGGCGATGTTTCACGTGAAACAAGTTCTGGTCACTCGGTCAGCCCGTACTCGTCCCGGAGCAGGGCCGCCTCGTCGGGCCGGCCCTGTGCCTGAATAGCCTGCGCCAACAGCCACGCCGCGTTCGGTAGCATGGCCGCGTCGCGGGGCAGGCCGCCCACGAGCTGCCGCAGCAGCGACTCCGCCTCGGCCGGCCGCTCCAACCGCAGCAGGACCTCGCCGATGAGCAACTCGGTGGCCGCGGCCTCGCCGAACGCCCCGATCCCCCGCAACGCGTCCGGACCTGCCGCCAGCCGCTCCAGCGCCTCCGCGAGATCCCCGGCGCCGACCAGCACCCGGGCGGCGTCATACCCGAGCATCGCCCGCTCCCAGACCACCGGCGGTTCGTCCGCCAGCTCGACCGGCAACGCGGCCGCCGCCCGGTCCGCCTCCGCGAGCGCCTCCCGGGCCCGCTGCGGCTGCTGCGCCCAGTGCCAGGACACCGCCCGCCGACGTAGCGCCCGCGCCACCCCCAACCGATCCTCGGCCGCCCCGAACGCCGCGGCCGCGTCGCCGAACCGCGCGGCCGCCTCGGCGTCCCGGTCCACCCGGTACAGCAGGTCGCCGGCCTCCTCCCGCATCCGGGCCGCGTCGGCGAGCTGGTCGAAGCCCGACAGCCGCTCGGCCAGCACCTCCAGCAATGCCAACGCCCGGTCGTTCTCGTCCAGCTGCCGGTAGATGCCGACGAGCAGGTAACGCGCCTGGTCGACGGCAGGTGTCACGTCGGCGGCCGCGAGGACCGGCAACGCCTCCTCGGCCACCTCAGCCGCGTCGAGCGGACGGCCGGCGGCGAAATAGGCATCCGCCAGCTCCAGCCGCAGCAGCGCCGCCTGCTCCAGCTGACCCGCGGCGCTCGCCAGGCCCAACGCCTCCACCAGATCGTCAACCGCGTCCCCGGCCCGGTCCAGCGCCCGCTTCGCCCGGGCCCGCGCGACCAACGCGACGACCAGCTCCTCGCCGGACGCGACCTGGACCGCTTCCTCGAACGCCGCCAGCCGCTCCTCGTCGGCGCCCTCGGGCGCCAACTCGCCCAGCAGCAGCGACGCCCGCGCGAGATCCTCGTCGCCGAGGGTCCGGTAGAGGTCCCGCGCCTTCAAGGCCGCCTCCCGGGCCTCGTCCAACCGGTCCGCCTGGGCCAGCAGTTGGGCCCGGAGCAGCGCCACGTCGGCGAGGACCGACGGCACACCCGTCTCGCCAGCGATGACGTCCGCCCGAGCCAACTCCGCCAACGACTCGTCCAGCCGCTGCGCCACCGCGTACGCGTGCGCCAGCCGCAGGCGCGACACCGCCCGCGCCCTGGGCTCACCGTGTTCGGCCAGGTACTCGGCGCTCTGCGTCAGGCCCGCCAGGCCCTCCTCCGAGCGCCCCATCAGGCACCACGCCAGCGCCAACGCCCCGGCGGCCTGCGCCGCTCGCGGCTCATCGCCCACCGCCCGGTACAGCTCCCGCGCCGTCGACCAGTGCTTCGCGCCGGCCTCGATGTCGCCGACGCCGGCCAGCCGGTACCCACGTTCGTCCTCGAGCCGGGCAGCCACCGCCCGGTCCAGGTCCGCAGCGCCGAACCGCTGCTCGAACACCGCGAACAGGGCCGCCGCCTCCTGACCACGACCAGCGCGCCGCGACTGCTCAACCTGGGTGATGAGGTCCATCGGGTCCACGCCGTCCGGCACCACCGGCGCCGCCGCCGATGCGGACCGGCCCGGCGATCCTGCAACTGCCCCCGACGCCGACAACGACAGGTCGAGAAGTTTGACGGCCGTGAGCACCCCCTCGATCCGCTCGCCCTGGTGGCCGGTGCCGTTACGGGCGTCGAACCGCGCCGCCAACTCCCGCGCCTGCGCCGCCAGCGACCTGGCCAGCTCCGTCACGGGAACATCCGCGCCAGCACGTCGCACCGGCACCTCGCCCTGACCAGCCTCGGCCGCCAGAGCCAACACGCGCGCCGCCGCCGCCGCGAAACCCATCGCGCTGAACGGCGACGGCGCCCGGTCCAACCAGTCCACGTGCCGGCGGACGATCTCCAGCCCGCGCGCCGCGTTGCCCGTCACCGTGCAGAAATCGAGGTGCTCGGCGATGCCGCCCAGATCCCCGATGTCATCGCGCATGGACCGGTAGGCACGCAGGTGCGCCACCCGGGCATGGTCCAGCCGCCCCGTCCGCAGATACGGCAGCAGCAGCGCGGTGAGGATCGCCTTCGGCTGCTCGACGCAGGTCAGCTCCCCGCCGAGCACCGGGTCCGCGAGCGCCACCGCCTCCTCCCACCGGCCCCGGTCCCGCAGGTGCCACACCTTCCCCGTCGGGTCACACCCCGCGCAGTCGGAGTTCTCGTCCGGCGCGGCTGCCGACCACCTGTCGAACCAACGGTCGGCGGCAGCCACGTCGCCGACATGCCGGGCCACCGACCACCGCTGCGCGTACACCGCGTGCAGACTGTGCCCGCCGGCCCGGTACCGCCGCTCCATGTCGTCGAGCACCGCGAACGTCCGCGCCAGCGGCAACTGCGGGAACCGCGGCAGCGCGTTCGTCACGTACTTGAACTGCCACCGGAGATGGCCGTCGACGGACCGGTCGAACCGGCCCGGGTTCGCGTCGAACTCCGCCAGACACCACGAGAACGTGACGAACGCCTTCGCCGGCTCGCCGCCGTGCTCGTACGAGTCGGTCGCCAGCATCCGGGCCATGAACCGCAGCTCGTCGTCGCCGTCGGCGTCGGCGTGCCGGATCGCCTGCTCCACCGCGGCGACCTTCGACGGCCCGTACGGCATCGCGTTGGCCTCCTGTAGCAGGCCCCTGATCTGGTCCGATGTCACCGATCTCCCCTGTCGGTCAGGACGGCCCGCTCCAGCAGGCCGAGCAGCGAACTGTTCATCAGCGCGGCGTCCGCCGGCCGGATCGGATGGTGACCCATCAGCAACGCCTGCCCGTACAACCCACGGACCGCCATCCCGACTAGCGCCGGATCGGCGAGGCTGGCCATCCGACGCACCAGCGGACTGCGGTGGTTGAGCACCAACTGCGGGCGGTCCGCCGGGGTCGACGAGGCGATCGCATCGAGCACCTGCGCCCACTCGTCATCGACCCGCCCCCGAGTCTGCGTCAACGAGGAGCGGAATTCCGCCGACCGGCTCACCAGGTACAACGCCGGCAACGACACCGGGTCGAAGGCGCGTAACACCACCTCGCAACCCGGCTCGGCCAACGCCGACTGCGCCGCCGCCAGGAACGGTTGCGCCGCCAGCTCCAGACCGGGGTCGATGCTGTCGAAGCGGGTCGCCAGATCGCTGGGCTCAAGCCGCTCCACCAACGTCGACCGGTCCAGCTCCGGCAGCCGGGCGATGAGATCACCGTCGTAGGTGTAGCCGGCGTTGACCAGCGCCAGACCCTGCGCCGCGGCTACCGCCGCGACCTGCCGGAACTCGTCCACCGTCGCCGAGTACCGCACCACCTCGTGCTCGGCCCGGAATTCGGCCAACGTCATCGGACCGACGTTCGTCTCGAACGGCCAGAAACGCTCGACCAAACGCAGCATCTCGTCATCATGCAACGCCAACGCCTTCACCCCGAGGTGGTGAACGCGCAGGAACTCCCCCAGCTTCGACGGGTTGACCGTCGCCAACCGCACCAGCCAGGACCGCAGCTGGTCACCGAGCGCCTCCCGCGTCGCCTCCAACAGCCCGTCGTCAGCCAACGCCTCCCGGCTCGCCGTCGGCCGCAACGCGCCAGCGTCCACGACGCACCGGGCGAAGAAAGCCCACTCCGGCAACACCCCCTCAGCGCCGTCGGACAACAACATCCGCTTCAGGTAGACCCGGTGCCCCGAACGCGACGCCGGATTCGACGGCGCGGGAAGCACGAACGCCGCGCCGGACAACCCCGCGGCCGGCGCCGACAAGGCGATCACATCGAACGGGGTGAAACCGAAGACCTCCTGCGCGTAGGCGACCAGGCGCTCGCGCCGATCCCCCGGATCACCCGCCCACGGCGGTGGACCACCGGTCACCAATTCATCGCCGACCCGCACCGACACCGGCAGCAGCGACCCGTACAGGCGGGCCAGCTCCGTGACCGTCGCGCTGGTCAACCAATGCTCGGCGTCCCGCCGAGGCGTCAGCGTCACGGTCGTGCCCTGTTCCCTCCGCTGCTGGCCAGGCGGGGCGGGCGCCACCTCGTAACGGCCGTCGGCATGGCCGGTCCACAACACCGTCCGGCCGTCAGCGGCGCGGGTCTGCACCCGGATCTCGTCGGCAACCATGAAGCAGGACAGCAACCCGATGCCGAACTGGCCCAGGAACTCGTGCCTGGCGAAACCGAGATCATCCCTCTTGCCGCTACGCCCGATGGTGGCCAGCAACTCGTGGACCTGCGCCTCGGTGAGCCCGATCCCGGTGTCGTGAACCCGCAACACCCCGGCGCCCGGGCCGTCCGCCGGCTCGATCCACACCTGGGCGGGCGCGCCAGGCTGCTGCTCCCGACGCGCGGTGACCGCGTCGACGGCGTTCTGCAGCAACTCCCGCACATACACCCGCGGACTGCCGTAAAGGTGGTGACTGAGCAGGTCGACCATCCCACGCAGGTCGACCTGGAAGGTGTTGCTCACAAACCGTGTCCTGACTGTCGAACTGTCCTCGCCAGACGGCGACAGTACCCGGACCGGACACCTTCCGGCGTCCCCGCTTCCGGCGCCAGAGCAACCTCACCATGGCCGGCCGGCAGGGCGGAACAGCCTGCCAGATCACAGAGGACAGTCATGGACCTGCAGTCGTTCTTCGCCGGTCACCCGACCAGCCGGGCCGTGTTCGACAAGGCGCTCGCCATCGCCCGACGGGACGGCCCGGTCGAGGTCAGAGTCGGCAAGAGCCAGGTGTCGCTGCGGCAGCGACGCGGATTCGCCTACATCTGGCTGCCGGGCGCCTACCTGCGGAAGCCGGCGACCGAGACGGTCCTGGCGATCGCGTTGGACCGGCAGATCGCCTCGACGCGCTTCAAGCAGATCGCCCATCCCGCCGGCCGTGTCTGGATGCACCACCTCGAAGTCGACGGGCCGGACAACGTCGACGACGAGGTTGCGGGATGGATACGAGAGGCGCAGCAGGCGGCGCGGTGACGTCGGCGTGCCCGGCCGCTACGCGGTGAGCGGCGGCTCGTACGGCGGATATCTCGCCGCCGGCCTCGCCGCCGCTGAGCCTGACCGCCTCGCTGGGCTGGCGCTGCTGGTCCCGATGGTGCTGCCGCCCGGACGCCGTGACGTGGCGGAGCACCGGCTCCTCTACCGCGAACCCAGCGTCTCCGGCGAACCCGATACAGCGGTCGTCGTGACCGCCGAATCGGTACGGCGGTTCAGTAACGAAGTGCAGCGCTCCGTGACCGATGACGTGGTGGTGGCGCGGATCGCCGCCAACTATCCCGGCTCGTTCCCGCTGGCCTCGACCTATCCCGGGCCCGCCCTGATCATCACCGGGCGCCAGGACGACGCGCTCGGCTTCAACGACCAGTGGCGTCAGTACGGCCAACTGCCACGATCCACGCACGTAGTGCTGGACCGTGGCGGTCACGGGCTCCTCATCGAACTGCCCGGAATCGTCAACGCACTGCTCGCCGACTGGATGGACCGCGTCGAGACGGACCCCACCGGCAGAGTCCGGTGAGCTCCGGGGGACCTGCCTGCCGGAGACGATCGTCGAGCGCGTCCGGACCAACGAGCCGGACTCCGTGGCTAGAACAAGCGGTCCCGCAGCTCTGTTGGTGTAGAACACGCCGTTCTACACTCGTTGGCATGGAACGTATCGGGGTCCGGGAACTGAACCAGAACACTAGCCAGGTGTTGGCTCGGGTGAGCGGTGGCGAGACCGTGGAGATAACCGACCGCGGGCATCCGATCGCCCGACTCGTCCCCGTAGGCGACGACAGATCCTTGCTCGCCAAACTGGTGGCCGCTGGGCGGGCCATTGCTCCGACCGGCGGCGGGGCCGTTCCTCTTCCACCGAGGCTTGGCGAGGAGAACGTGGAGGTGGCTGCCACACTCGCCGCCGCACGAGACGAGGAGCGCTGGTGATCTACCTCGACTCCGCCGCTGTCGTAAAGCTGGTCAGGCAAGAAGCACACAGCGCCGACCTCGTGACCTGGCTCAACGCCCACGACGACGTACCGCTCGTCTGCTCTGCTCTCGTCGAGGTGGAAGTCCCAAGAGCTATACGTCGATCTGCTCCGCAAGCCCTCATCGGCGTACCAGCGACCGTCGGACGACTCTTCCGACTTGAGATCGACAGCACGGTTCGCGCGACTGCGGCCGCCTTCGCTGAGCCAGCGCTACGCAGCCTCGACGCCATCCACCTCGCCACCGCCCAAGTCTTGATCAACGAGTCCGGGGCGCCGTTAGTCGCCTTCGTCACCTACGACCGGCGACTACTCGCATGCGCGGAGGATGCCGGATTGCCGGTGGCAAGCCCCGGACAAAACTAGCCGAACCTTCTGCTTTCATACCGCACATGACGCCTAGAACCCGAGCATCGGCCCGTGCTGTCGCGCCAATCCAGCTCGGTCAAGCAGCGGATCGTCGCTACTCATGCACCACAGCGTCCACCCGCGCCGCCCGGGTATTAAACGGAAACCAGAAACCAGAAGCCAGGCAGCACCCGACTCGTGACCGGTGCTCGGGGTCCGGGTGGCCTGTGCGAGGCCACCCGGAGCCGACGATCAGCCGAGCAGGGACGGCATCCGGAACCGGTTGCTCGGCGCGCCTTCCTCATCGAACGGTTGCACGTCGCCCACGCACCCGGTCGGCGCCGGCTTCGTGCCGGAGATCAGGTACTGGTCGATGCGCTCGGCGGCGCAGCTGGAGTTCGGGTAGGCGCCGTGACCCCAGTTGTCGCTCACCAGGTGGTAGCTGCCAGGCAACTGGCCGGCGACGCTCGCTGAGTTCCGCACGTGCGTCACCGGGTCCTTGGTATTGCCCACCACCAGCACCGGGGCGGCGGTGCGCCGGTCGAACGGCCCGGCGTACACGGCCTTGCCTGCGACCTTCCAGGCGCCCTTGCCGCAGATCGCCACCCGCCAACTGAAGTTTCGCCCGACGTGCCCGTACGCCTTCTCGGCGTCGGCCCCGTGAGCCGGCATGGTGTCCAGCTTGGGGTGGCGGCCGTCGACGCAGGCCACGCCGCCGGTCAGGTCGATCGCGTTCTCGTAACCGGCGCGCAACTCGGCGGCCGTGCGCAGCGCCCGGGTGGTCCGCTCCCGGCCCCGTTCCGTCGCCTCGGCGGAGATCAGCTCGTACAGGCCGGCGGTGATCTCAGCGAACATGGTCGCGGTGGACGGGTCGTACATCAGGAAGATCGCCATGCTGGTGAAGTTCTGGTAGGTGATCCGCATGCCTTCGATCTCGACCGGCTGCACACGCAGATGACTCGCCACACGGTCGAAGACCACGGCCGGGTCGCCGTGCGCCAGCAGCGGGCATCGCCCGGCGCCGACCTCGGCGCAGCGCTTCCACAGCGCCTGGTGGGAGTCGACGGTCGCCTGCGCGCTGCCCATCCGGGGCATCAGCGGGGTCACCGCGCCCTTTCTCGGGCCCACCCAGTCGTCCGCGTCGATGATGCCGTCGATGGCCAGGGCGCGGAAGCGGTCCGGGAACATGTTGGCGTAGTACTGCCCGAGAACCGAGCCGTAGCTGATGCCGTAGTAGTTGAGCTTAGCCTCGCCCAAAGCTCGGCGCAGCACGTCCATGTCGCGGGCGACCTGGGCGGTGTGGATGCGACCGGCGAGCTTGCCGGCGTTCTTCGCGCACGCCTTTCCGAACGCCGTGGCGGCGCCCATCCACGCCTGCTCGGCCGCCGGCGTCAAGGGTTCACCCGCGTTCATCGGAGCGAGCATCTCGTTCTGCTCGGTGGCCGAGCGCAGACAGCGGATGTTCTCGCTCTCACCGAGCCCACGCGGGTCGAAGCCGATGATGTCGAAACGTTCGCGAACGGCCTCGCTGAAGTACGGCTCAAGAGGGAGCCCAAGGAAGCTCGGCGCGACCATGTCCATGCCGGAGCCGCCAGGTCCGCCGGGGTTGACCACCAGGGCTCCTATCCGCTTGGCAGGATCGGTGGCTTTGGCGCGGATCAGCGCCACCGGAGTGGTGCCCAACTCCGGCTTGTCGTAGTCGAGCGGAACCGGCAGGGTGGCACACTCGAAGGTGAGCCGGCACGGGAACCACTTCAACGCCGCCGCGGGCACCCGGTCCACGCGTCGCGCTTCGGCGGCCGTGGTCGTGTCGTGGGCGGTCGGCGGTGGGGCGGCCTGGGCCGGTGGCGCGGCGAGGGTGCCGGCCAACACGGCGGCCAACACGGGTGCGACAGCGAATGGACGCATCGTTCCTCCGGATCGTCAACAGTGGACGGACACACCACACCATGACAAGAGCTGGCAACAGGACGATCGTCGGAAATGCGACATCGTGATACCGGTCATTGTGCAGCCCCATGTCGGTGGGGGTGCCCTGCAGTCTGATGCGCGCGGTGGGGTCCTTTCGGGACCTGGGAGCGTCGAGCATGGCTATGTGCATGTTGGGTGGCAGCGGCGCGCAGTGTTGGCCGCGGTGATCGCCGTAAAGCCTTGATCCTTGGTGTACTAGTGAGATCCCGGTGGGCCGGATCGGCTTAGGGGGGCCGTTTTCGCGCGTGCGGTGGGTCCGCGTGCTGTTGTGGGAGCGGGCTGAAACATCTCTGCATCTTCGCAAACATGGTTGTGCCTGCGCAGGGTCGGCAACGCCACCCGCCACACCGACATGCAAATCCCCAACCCGAGCCGGTCCGCCGCACTCCACGACGCCATCGCCAGCGCCGGACTGACCTATCCGTCCGCTACGACAGTGACCTCGCCGCAGCCGTCCCGGCCGACAGCGCCGGCCCGCGGCTTCAAGTCGGCGGCTACCTTGACCGGATCGAGTCCGACCCCCGCGGTGGGCTGACAGGGCTCCTGCAAAGCCTCCGGCCACCAGGTCAACTCGATCCGCTGGGACAAGGCCCTCCAACAGGTCATCTACGATCACACCGGCCACGACGAACTCGCCGTTGGTGTCCCTGTCGTCCTCTACCGCACCGCCGCCTGAACCACCGACACCATCCAGCCCTGCCCGCCGACGCGACAAGATGAACCGGCAACGGCGCAGCCTGTCACCGACCGGAAGGCCGCCATGCAGACCGAGTACGGAGCCCGTTTTCGCCGACACCTGGCCGAGGTCATCGCGAGCGGCGCCACCGCAGAGAAGAAGGCGACCGTCGAAGCGCACATCGCCGCGATCAAGATCACCGACGACGGGTAGTGCCCGTGTTCCGAATACCGATGACCGATGACCGATGACCGATGACACGACAGTGACCAGGTAAAGCACAGACGACAGCGCGTTTCGCGCCATGCAACCTTTGGTGGAGCCAAGGGGACTCGAACCCCTAACCCCTGCCTTGCAAAGGCAGTGCTCTGCCAGTTGAGCTATGGCCCCGATGGAGTTAACGCGCTGGGACTCCGGACGGTCAGCGGTAGTCAGGCGCAGTCGTGGCCTCATGCCACAGGGCACGCTCGTCGCTCGCGTTCTTTGCCTTGCGGGCGACGGCTGCCGCGGCACCGATGACGCCAGCGATGATCAGGAGCTTCTTCCACATGGCGCGGGTCCCCTCAACGTCAGGTGCGCTGGCTGGCGGTGTGTGGTGGGGCTAGCTGGAATCGAACCAGCGACCTCAGAGTTATCAGCTCTGCGCTCTAACCGACTGAGCTATAGCCCCTTGCACCCGCCCTGAAAAGCCGTGGCGTCCGGATCAACGGCGCACATTGCCCGGTCACGAGCAGCTTTCCAGGTGACGACGAGCAAGGCTAGCTTACCGAACGGCCTTCCCGCACGGCGATACGGGGTCCGGGCCGGGGGAGTCGCCGACTGCGACCACTCCCCGGCCCGAAGTGGATCAGTCGCGCTCGGCGAGCGTGACCTCGATGCCACCGACGAGGTCCGCACACACGTTGTAGACGAACGCCGAAAGAGTGGCCAGGGCCGTCATCAGCACGATATTGACCATGCCGAGGAGGGCTGAGGTCCCGATCACGCCCTTCGCGGTGATGGCGAAGCCGGCGTCGCCGCTGCCGCCGCTGGCGCTGACCAGGCCGGCCAGGGTCTGGTTGACCTTGTCAAAGACGCCCATGGCGTCAAGGACCAGGTACAGCACCGATGTCGCGACGATGGTGACGATGAACAACACGATCGACAGCGCGAAGCTGAGCTTCATCACAGACCAGGGATCGATCCGCTTGAGGTTCAGCCGAGCCCGTCTGGGCCCACGGGCGGCAGCGCCGGCGGCGCCACGGGCTGCCCGCACAGCCTCGGCGACCCGGGCGCTCCCCGCCGTCGATGTGGCGGTCGGTATCGGCATGGTGGCCGACGCGGATGGGGCCTTCGCAGCGATCCGGATCGGCGCGGTGACGCTGGCGCCGACCGACTCACCAGGTGGTCTGACTGGCGCCTTGGTGCTCGCTGACGCCCGCGGCCCGGCCGCTGGGCTGGCCGTGGCCGCCGCGGTGACGGTCGCCGGGGCGGCGGGCGCTGTGGCACTCGCCCGTCCCTCGGCGACGGCCGCCCCGGCGACCGTGGCGGCCTTGCCCGGCGGCGGCGCTGCTGTCACAGGCTTCCCGGCGGCGCCTGTAGGGGCAGCGGTTCCTGTGACCACCGCCGTCGCTTTTCCAGATACCGTCGGAACGGCTTCCGCTGGCCTAGGTTCCACCGGCCGAGGTTCGGCCGGGCCCGGCTTGGCTTCAGCGGCCACGGGGTTGGTGGTGGCTGGCTTGTCGGATGACTCGGAGCTGGCTTTGACACCCGCTGCCCCCCTGGCAGCGCCGGTAGGTGCTTCCGACGCCGCACCCGACGGACGGTCTGCGCCAGCCTGGTTGCCGGTGCGAATCGGTTGGGTCGCTGACGGGTCGGCCGCCTTCTGCTTCGCGGACCCGGGGTCCGATCCCGCTGTGCCGTTGCGACCGTTCGACTGCGCTGGCTGAGACGGCCGCTTAGCAGCGCCCTCGGAGTCGCCCGCGCCGGACTTGCCGGACGCGGGCGAGGTCGGCGCCTCCGCAGGTTCCCCTGCGGGGGCGCGGCCCGAGCTCGGGCGGTCGCGTTTGGTGTCCTCCGACCCCGACGAGGGAGCCGGGGACCCGGTGGCGCCCGACTTGGACTGTGTCTCCGTCATCAACTAATCCTGTTCGTCTGGCTCGTCGGCGTTGCGCGCAATCGCCACGAGACTCACGCCGTCCGGAAGGTCCATGAGCTTGACTCCCATTGTGTTCCGATCGCGCGTGCGCCGCACCGGCTTCACCGGAGTCCGGATAACTCCACCATTACTGGTGATAGCGAACAATTCATCATCCGGGTTCACCACCAACGCGCCCACGAGAGCGCCGCGTCGCTCCGTGATCTTGGCCGTGAGAACGCCCTTCCCGCCGCGGCCCTGCAACGGATACTCCTCCATCGGAGTACGTTTCGCATATCCTCCGTCAGTCGCCACCAGGACGTCCGTTCCGTCCTGTACGACCTCCATCGCCAGGAGCTCGTCGCCGTCGCCGAAGCGCATTCCGATCACCCCTGACGTGGCGCGGCCCATAGGACGCAGCGCCTCATCGGTGGCGTTGAAGCGGATCGCCTGGGCGTGCTTCGACACCAGGAGGAGGTCGTGCTCGGGCCCGATGAGGGCTGCTCCCACCAGTTCATCATCGTCGCGCAAGTTGACCGCGATGATGCCACCGCTGCGGTTCGAGTCGAAATCCGACAAACGGGTCTTCTTGACCAGGCCGTTTCGGGTGGCGAGCACCAGGAACGGCGACACCTCGTAGTGCGGAATCTGGATGACCTGGGCGATCTGCTCCCCCGGCTGGAACGCCAGCAGGTTGGCCACATGCTGACCCTTGGCGGTGCGGTTGGCCTCGGGCAACTCGTACGCCTTGGCGCGGTAGACCCGACCCTTGTTCGTGAAGAACAGGACCCAGTTGTGGGTCGAGCAGACGAAGAAGTGACTGACGATGTCGTCCTGGCGCAACGTCGCGCCGGACACGCCCTTACCGCCGCGCTTCTGTGAACGATAGAGGTCGACTTTTGTCCGTTTGGCGTAACCCGTCCGGGTGATGGTGACGACCACGTCCTCCCGGGCGATGAGGTCCTCCATGGAGACCTCGCCGTCGAACGGGATGATCCGGGTCAGCCGGTCGTTGCCGTACTTTTCGGTGACCTCGGACAGTTCGTCCGAGATCAGCTTCCGCTGCCGCTCGGGCTTGGCGAGGATGTCCCTGAGCTCGGCGATCTCCAGCTCGATCTCCGCCAGGTTGTCGATGATCTTCTGCCGCTCCAGCGCGGCGAGCCGCCGCAGCTGCATGTCGAGGATCGCCGTCGCCTGGACCTCGTCGATGTCCAGCAGCTGGATGAGGCCGCCGCGGGCCTCCTCCACCGTCGGCGAGCGCCGGATCAGCGCGATGACGTCATCCAGGGCGTCGAGCGCCTTGACGTAACCGCGCAGGATGTGAGCCCGCTCCTCGGCCTTCCGTAGCCGGTAGGCCGTCCGCCGGACGATGACCTCGACCTGGTGGGCGACGTAGTGCCGGACGAACTGGGCCAGGTTCAGGGTGCGCGGCACCCCGTCGACCAGAGCCAGCATGTTCGCGCCGAACGTCTCCTGGAGCTGGGTGTGCTTGTAGAGGTTGTTCAGCACGACCTTGGCGACGGCGTCCCGCTTGAGCACGATCACCAGACGCATGCCGGTACGACCCGACGACTCCTCGCGGATGTCGGCGATGCCGGCGAGTTTCCCGTCCTTGATCAGATCGGCGATGCGCTCGGCCAAATTATCCGGGTTGACCTGGTACGGCATCTCGGTGACGACAAGGATCGCCCTCCGCTTGGCGTCCTCCTCCACCTCGACGACCGCGCGCATCCGGATCGAGCCGCGCCCGGTCCGGTAAGCGTCCTGGATCGCCTGCTGCCCGACGATGAGCCCGGCGGTCGGGAAGTCCGGGCCCTTGACGATGCCGAGGAGCGCCTCGAGAGTGGTCTCCTCATCGGCCTCCGGGTTCGCCAGACACCACTGGACGGCGGCGCCGATCTCGCGCAGGTTGTGCGGCGGGATCTTCGTGGCCATGCCGACCGCGATGCCCTCGGAGCCGTTGACCAGCAGGTTCGGGATCCGCGCCGGGAGGATCGTGGGCTCCTTGGCCCGACCGTCGTAGTTGTCCTGCAGGTCGACGGTGTCCTCGTCGATGTCCTTCAGCATCTCCATCGCCAGCGGCGCCAGCTTGCATTCCGTGTTGTGGCTGACAAAGCCGTTGGTGACGAACGAGTGGTCGTCGGTGTCGACCCGCAGGCTGTAGACCGGCTGCACACCGGCGTTGGCCACGCTGACGACCTCGTCGTAGTAGAACCGGCCATCGACCAACGGCTCCACCACGTCGAGGATGCCGGGCTCGGTGATCCGCGCGGCGATCTCGTCGCGATCGCGCTCCCACCGCTCGATCCGGTCGACGTTGTGCTTCACCAGCCAGTCCCGTTCGGTCCACCGCCTGGCGCCGTGGGCGCGGACGAAATCTCCGACGTACGGGACGTGGTCGCTGCTCATCGCGGTGCTGGAAGCCGGGACCTGGCCTAGCTCGCTCTCCAGCTTCGCCTGCTTGCGGCCGAGGAAGCCGACGTGCACGGCGAACAGCCGGGCGTCCCGACGGTTGGTGATGACGACCTTGATCTCGTCCCGGGCGCTGCGGCTCTGCCGCGACACCACGCCGAACTCCAACAGGAGCTGCTGGACCTCGGCGGCGAGCCGGGCGCTGCGCGTCGAGTACGAGATCTGAATGGTGTTACGGGGCAGCAGCGAAGACGAGCCGTCGCCCTCGAACAGAGCGGCGAGGAACGCCCGCTTTATCGCCGCCGAACCACGCCAGACGAACTCCGGGACGAACGTGTCCGCGCTGCGGTAGCCGACCATGCCTCCGAGGACGCTGGTCCGCAGCGAGGTCAGGTCCTGGATGTCCAGCTCGTGCAGGACGCTCCCGGACGCGATGACGCGCTGGCTGACGGAGCGAGGCCCGCCGACGACGGCGTCGTAGGCCGTCAGGACCCTCCCGAAGAAGCTCGGGTCGACGTTGTTGAAACCGGCTCGGCCCTCGGAGACCCACCCTTCGCTGACGAAGGCGCCGGCTAGGATCGCCGCCTCGTGGTCCTCCATCAGTGGGACGCCGAACTCCTCCGCCACCACCCGCTGCATCGCCACCCTGTCGCCGGGCCCGACCTCCTCCAGCAGCTTCCACAGCAGCGTCGGCACGCCGGCGACCTCGGTGAGGCAGAGCACCGGGTGGTTGTGCGTGCCGGTCAGCTCGAAACCGGCCCGGGTGCGCAGTTTCAGCGTCGGATGCTCGCCGGAGTGGAAGAACCGGGTGGCACGGACGATGTCGCCGTTGCGGTCGCGGACCTTGAGATCGATCTCGGTCTCAGAGTCCGGCACGGCGGCGGGAACGATGTCGGCGATCCGGATGGTCCCCCCGAAGACGGTCCGAACCCGAGCATCTCCGATCAAGCAGTACCTCATGGCGGCCGGCGGATCGTTGCCCGGCGAGCCGAAGTTGCCGTTGCCGTCCACCAGCGGGTAGCGCAGCGACCAGGGCTGCGCCATCCGGACCAGGGCGTCGTAGATGGACGAGTCGCCGTGCGGGTGGAACTGACCCATGACGTCGCCGACGACCCGGGAGCACTTGACGTACCCCCGGTCCGGCCGGTAACCGGAGTCGTACATCGCGTACAGGATCTTGCGGTGGACCGGTTTGAGGCCGTCCCGCACGTCAGGCAGCGCACGTCCGACGATGACGCTCATCGCGTAGTCGAGGTACGACCGTTGCATCTCGACCTCGAGCCCGACCGGCTCGACCCTCGGCCGACCGCCCGTGCCCGGCTCGACCTGTTCCTCGTCGCCAGGTGTTTCCGTCACTGTGAACCCTTATCGCTCTACGCCGACCAGAAGCCGGACAAATGTCAATGGAATCGGCAAACCGTTGTGGACAGAGCTTGTGGATAACTCCACCAGCCTGTGGACAACCCGTCAGATGTCGAGGAACCGCACATCCTTGGCGTTGCGCTGGATGAACGAACGCCGCGCCTCCACGTCCTCGCCCATGAGCACGCTGAACAGCTCGTCGGCGATGGCGGCGTCGTCCAGAGTGACCTGGAGCAGCGTGCGGGTGCCCGGGTTCATCGTGGTCTCCCACAGCTCCGGGTAGTTCATCTCGCCCAGACCCTTGAACCGCTGGATATCGTCGGGTTTGGCGTTGGGCTTGGTCTCCTGTCGGATCGCGATGAGGCCGTCACGCTCGCGGTCCGAGTAGGCGTACTGGGCGTCGTCGCCGCGCCTGTTCCACTTGACCTTGTACAGCGGCGGCTGCGCCAGGTAGACATGCCCCAGCTCGACCAGCGGTCGCATGAACCGGAACAGCAGCGTCAACAGCAGCGTCCGGATGTGCTGGCCGTCGACGTCGGCGTCCGCCATCAGGACGACCTTGTGGTAGCGCAGTTTCTCGATGTCGAACTCGTCGTGGATGCCGGTGCCCAGGGCGGTGATCAGCGCCTGAACCTCGTTGTTCTTGAGCACCCGGTCGATCCGGGCCTTCTCCACGTTGAGGATCTTCCCGCGGATCGGCAGGATCGCCTGCGTCTTCGGGTCCCGGCCCTGCTTGGCCGAGCCACCGGCCGAGTCGCCCTCGACGATGAACAGCTCCGACTCGCGCGGGTCGGTCGACTGACAGTCGGCCAGCTTGCCGGGCATCGAGCCGGACTCCAGCAGCGACTTACGCCGCGCCAGCTTCCGGGCCTGCTGCGCGGCGACCCGGGCCCGCGCCGCCTGTGAAGCCTTCGAGATGATCATCTTGGCTTCGGCGGGGTTGCGCTCGAACCAGTCCACCAGCCACTCGTTCGCGGCCTTCTGGACGAAACCCTTGACGTCGGTGTTCCCCAGCTTCGTCTTGGTCTGACCCTCGAACTGCGGATTCGCCAGCTTCACCGAGATGATGGCCGCGAGGCCCTCCCGGATGTCCTCGCCGGTGAGCTTCTCATCGCCCTTGAGGATCTTCTTGTCGGCCCCGTACTTGTTGACGATCCCGGTCAACGCGGAACGGAAACCCTCCTCGTGGGTGCCGCCCTCGTGTGTGTTGATCGTGTTGGCGAACGTGTAGACCGACTCGCCGTACGACTCGTTCCACTGCATCGCGACCTCGACCGACATACCGTCGACCTCGCCGCCGAACTCGATCACCGACCTGTGGATCGGGCTCTTGGTGCCGTTGAGGTGCCGGACGAAGTCCGCGATGCCGCCCTGGTAGCAGAACGTCACCTCGCGCGTTTTGCCGTCATCGTCGCGCGAGGTCTCCCGCTCGTCCCGCAGGATGATCGTCAGGCCGCGGTTGAGGAAGGCCATCTCCTGGATGCGGCGATAGATCGTCTCGAAGGAGAAGTCGACGGTCTCGAAGATGTCCGGGTCCGGCCAGAACGCCACCTGGGAGCCGGTGCGGGTGGTCGACTCGCCCTTCTCCAACGTCGACGGCTTCGAGTACGCGTACTTCTGCCGCCAGACGAAACCGTCCTTGTGGATCTCGACGGCCATCTTCGTGGACAACGCGTTCACCACCGACACACCGACGCCGTGCAGACCGCCGGAGACCGCGTACGCCTTGCCGTCGAACTTGCCGCCAGCGTGCAGGACCGTCAGCGCCACCTCGACGCCGGGCTTCTTCAGCTTCGGGTGCAGGTCGACCGGGAAGCCCCGGCCGTTGTCGGTGACCGACACGCCGCCGTCGCCGAGAAGGACCACGTTGATCGTGTCGCAGTGTCCGGCCAGCGCCTCGTCGACCGCGTTGTCGACAACCTCCCAGACGAGGTGGTGCAGCCCGCGCTCGCCGGTCGAGCCGATGTACATGCCGGGCCGTTTGCGGACGGCCTCCAGGCCCTCCAGCACCGTGATCGACTCGGCGCCGTACTCCTGCTTCTTCGCTGCCACGCTCGGTCGCTTTCTCGTACCGCCGGCGTCGGCCAACCGCTGGCGGTGCGGGTTTGGCGGGCGGCGGGCGGGCGGACGGCGACGAGCCGACAGAGCCGGGCCGACGCCAGGCGCCGACCACGCGGAGGCCCGCGGTAAGGGTTCGGTGGTACGCCCGCGGGGACGAGCCCCGCACGGACGATCCTGGTGTTCTCGGCAATCCTACTGTGCCGGACGGACTTTGCCGCCCCGCGGCACCCGTGCCGAGGCACCTCAGATCGCCGTAGCGGCGCGCGGACCGCGGGCGCAACACCCCCCACGGAGGCCGGGCACGGATCAAGATGACGGCTGCGGAAGCTCACACTTCATCACCGGATTAAGCCCGACGTAGTTGAGCGGGCCGGCGAGCACGGTGACGGCGATGGTGGACGCCTCAGCGCAGGTGGCGTCAGCCGACCGCAGGTAGCCGCGCTGCCCCGCGGCAAGGAGGCCGATGAGCAGCCAAACCAAGACGAAGAAGACGCTGACGGAGCGGTATCGCATGGGGGACTCCCTTCTAGCCGCGACGCCGACCGGGCCCTGCCGGACGTCGGTCGGCGTCGCGATCGATGCGCGGCTGGTACCCCGTCGCGGTCTCCGGCAATCGTCGTCGATCGTGGAGTTGCGGCGTGCCGCGTCGTCGGGCCTGTCGTTTGTCGGCTCCGTGTCGTAACCTGCCGGCGGCACAGCGTGAACCGCGTCGAGGGGATGAACCGGGTGAGCTCCAGTACCGCCGCCGCATCGTCAGGGAACGCCGGTGGGACGCCGGCGACGGCCGAGGCACGGCCCGAGCCGGCGCCCGCCGAACTCCACAACGTCGCCGTCCGCTGGCCCCGCCTGGGCGAGCAGTACCTGCCGACGTCCAGCGTGGCGTTCGCCGAGTTCACCGAGATCGCCGAAGCGCTGGTCGGACGCGGCGCTGACGCCGCAGTGGCGCTCGCGGCGACCATCGGTCGGTCGGCGGCCGCGCCGGTAGCCGCCTACACGGGCCTGGTCGACCTGCTCCTCGGGCTGGACGGCGTCCTCTACGCGACCGAGGCGGCGGCCGAGGACGAGGATCCGGTCATCGACCCGGACGGATGCGCCTGGATCGCCGGCGGTCTGGAACGTTTCGTCGCCGGACACGAGAGGTACGGGGAGCGCGTCGAGTTCGCCACGGTCGGCGCGGTGATGCGGTCGGCGCTTTCCGAGGGGCGGCTGGCGGATCAGCAGCTGCGCTGGCTGGAGGGCAGGCTGGACGCGATGCGTGGCCCGGCCGGTGAGCCGCCGACCTGGGCGTTCACCCGCACCGAGCTTGCCGTCCTCGGCCGGTTCTACCGGCAGTGCGCCGAACAGGGCTTCGCTGTCTTCGCTCAGGACTGAGCGGGGTCAGGTCATCCGTACGTGTCGCCGGGACCCCGGCCCCGCACGCGTAGCGGCCCGCGCCGCCAGGACGGGGCTGCCGGTCCGTGAATGTTCAGTCTGATGACGACGTTGTGGCCGACCTCGCCTGCGATCTGCTTGAGGATCTTGCCGGTGAGGAGTCGCAGTTGGGTGGCCCATGCGGTCGACTCGGCCTCGATGGTGAGTTCGCCGTCGGCGAGCCTGACCGGCCGGCTGTGCGCGGCTATGTCAGCGCCGACGACCCGTTCCCAGGCGCCGAACACGGTGGCCTCGGCGGTCTGCCGCTGCCAGCCCCGGGCCTTCATCAACCGTTGCAGGACGACACCGAACAGGGCCGGGTCCCGCGGGTCGGGCCCCGGCCCGGAGTAGCCACGCAGCCGACGGGAGTCGCCCGCGCCTCGGTAGCGGGACGGACGCGGGGTGGTCTGCCTGCGGGCCTTGGCCGCGTCGAGCACCGCGCGGGCCAGCTCCGGGCCTGACGGCCCGCTGGCGTCGGGGTCCGTGGAAGCCTCCGGCGTCGCCTGGTCGGGCCTGGCCGCCGGGCGGGGATCACTCGACACGCGACACCGCGCCGCGACGCACGTCGTACCGGGCGCCGCGTAGCTCAGCCGGAACGTCATCGGCGACCGCGCAGGTGATGAGCACCTGACTGGCCGGGGTGACCAGCCGGGCCAGCCGTTCCCGACGGCCGGCGTCCAACTCGGCGAACACGTCGTCGAGGACGAGCACCGGCTCGATGCCTTCGGACCGCAACAGCTCGTAGCCGGCCAACCGCAGGGCCAACGCGAACGACCACGACTCGCCGTGGCTGGCGTACCCCTTCACGGGCAGGTCGCCAAGGCGGAGGCCGAGGTCGTCGCGGTGCGGGCCGGTGAGGGTCACGCCCCGGTCGATCTCGGCCGGCCGACCCGCGACCAACGCCGTTGCGAGAGCGGCCCGCAGTGGGGCGCGGTCGACGCCCAACTGCTCGCCGAGGCTGCTGCGGTAGGCGACCGTGGCGGCGCCGGCGCCCTGGGCGACCGCGTCATAGGACTTGCCGATGTGCGGGGCGAGCGCCGTGACGAGTTCCAGCCGGCCCGCCAACAGCTCGGCGCCGTGGGTGGCCAGGTGCTCGTCCCAGACGTCCAGGGTGGACAGGTCACCTGGCCGTCCACCGGTCTTTCGGGCCAGGTAGGCGGTGCGCAGCAGCGCGTTGCGTTGCCGGACGACCTTCTCGTAGTCGGCCCGCACCCCGGCGTAGCGCGGCTGGCGGCTGACGAGGAGGTCGTCGAGGTAGCGTCGGCGCTCGGCTGGGTCGCCGCGCACCAGCTCAAGGTCCTCGGGCGCGAACAGCACCAGGCGCAGCGCCCCGACGACATCACGGGCGCGCCGGGCCGGCGAACGACCGAGCCGCGCCCGGTTCGCCTTGCCCGGGACGATCTCCAGCTCGACGAGCAGCTCCCGCCCCTCGTGGGCGATCTCACAGCGGACGACCGCCGAGGTGGCGCCGGCCCGCACCAGCGGGGCGTCCGTGGCCACCCGGTGGCTGCCCAGGGTGGCCACGAAACCCAACGCCTCGACGAGGTTCGTCTTGCCGACGCCGTTGGGGCCGACCAGCACGCTCGGACCGGCGTCGAGGTCGAGCGAGACCTGCTCGTACGAGCGGTAGTCGACCAGTTCGAGCCGTCGCACGTGCATCCGGGCGGCGCGCTACCGCTTGACGGCGTGTCCGCCGAACTGCTGGCGCAGCGCGGCGATCGCCTTCATGGCGGGAGAGTCGTCCTGGCGGGAGACGAACCGGGCGAACAGCGAGGCGGCGATGACGTTCATCGGGACGGCCAGGCGGATGGCCTCCTCGACGGTCCAACGTCCCTCACCGGTGTCGTCGGCCCAGCCGCGCAGCCCAGCCAGCTCCGGGTCCTCGTCGAGGGCATTGTCGAGCAGGTCGAGCAGCCAGGACTTGACGACCGAGCCTTCACGCCACGACTTGATGACGCCTGGGACGTTGTCGACGAACTCGGACTTGTCGAGCAGCTCGTAGCCTTCGGCGAAGGCGTGCATGAGGCCGTACTCGATACCGTTGTGGACCATCTTGGCGTAGTGGCCGGCGCCGGTGCCGCCGGCGTGCACGAAGCCGTACTGCCCGGCCGGCTTCAGCGACTCGAAGATCGGCATGCAGTGCTTCACCAGGCCGTGGTCCCCGCCGACCATGAGGGCGTAGCCGTGCTCTTTGCCCCAGACCCCGCCGGAGACGCCGACGTCGACGTAGCCGATGCCTTTCGCGCCGAGCCGCTCCGCGCGCGGGGCGTCGTCGCTAAACCGGGAGTTGCCGCCGTCGATGACGATGTCGCCGTCGCCCAGATGCTCGGCCAGTTCGTCGATAGTCGCCTCGGTGGCGCCAGCCGGGACCATGACCCAGACCACCCGGGGCGTGTCAAGCTGCCCAACGAGCTCGGCCAGGGAACCCGCGTCGGACACCGCGGGGTTGCGGTCGTAGCCGATCACCTCGTGCCCGTTGGCGCGTAGGCGGTCGCGCATGTTTCCGCCCATCCTGCCGAGTCCGACCAGTCCGAGCTGCATCGACGGTTCCCTTCGTAGGGCCGGGCGGGTCGGCGGGCGACCCGCCCCAACTGGGCGCTCCGGGTCAGCGGGCGACCCGGATGGGCATGATCAGGTAACGGTAGCCGGGGATAACCTCGCCGTCGTCAGCCGCGGGCAAGATAACAGCCGGCTTGAAAGCGTCAAGGAATGACAGTACGGCGGTGGGGACGCCGAGCGCGGCGAGTCCGTCCAGCAGGTACTGCGGGTTGAACGCGATGGTGAGCGGTTCGCCGGTGAAGACGGTGTCCATCGCTTCGCTGGCCCGGGCGTCCTCGGAGCCGCCGGCCTCGACGACCAGGCCGTCCTCGCTGAAGCTCAGCCGCACCGGGGTGGTGCGTTCGGCGACGAGCGCTACGCGCTTGACGACCTCGGCGAGCGCCGCGACGGAGACCGTGGCGCGGGCGTTATGGGTGTCCGGGAAGAGCGAGCGCACCGGCGGGTAGTTGGCGCCGTCGAGGAGCCGGCTGGTGGTGCGCCGGGTTCCGCCGGCGAATCCGATCATGCCTTCGCCGGCGCCGCCCTGGGCCAGCGCGAGAGTGACCTCGCCACCGGCCGGGCCGAGGGTCTTCGCGGTGTCGGCGAGTGTGCGTGCGGGCGCCAGGGCGTGCAGGTCGATGTGAGGGTCCTGGGGCGCCCACTCGATCTCCCGTAGCGCCAGCCGATAGCGGTCGGTGGCGAGCATCGACAGGGTTCCGCCGTTGAGTTCCAGCCGCACGCCGGTCATCATCGGCAGCGTCTCGTCCCGGCCTGCGGCGATGGCGACCTGAGCCACCGCGGTGGCGAAGGCCCCGGCGTCGACGGTGCCGGCGCTAGCGGGCATGTCCGGCAGGGACGGGTAGTCCTCGACGGGCATCGTCGGCAGGGTGAACCTCGCGCTGCCGCAGAGGAGCTCCAGGTGTGCGCCGACGGCGGCGATGTCGACGGGCTTGGCCGGCAGGGCCTTGGTGATCTCGGCAAGCAATCGGCCGGAGACCAGGGCGGCGCCGTCTGAGTCGCTCTGGATCTCGACGGTGACCTGGCTGGAGACCTCGTAGTCGAAACCTGACACCTCGAGCGAGCCGTCGGTGGCACGCAGCATCACGCCGGCGAGCACCGGGACGGACGGGCGGCTGGGCAAGCTCTTGGCCGTCCAGGCGACGGCATCGGCGAGCGCGTCGCGCTCAACTCGGAACTTCATGCTGCCTCCGGACTGCGGTGGTGATCGCTCCCGGGGTTGGGCCGGGTGCTCTAGGCACCTTATGGCGAGCCGTTGACGGCCGGCCAGTCGCCCCCCGTCTGTTTCGATCCCTCGGTCGCCGGGCAAGCCCAAGATCCCGGCGACCGCGACTTTGTCCACACGCCGGTTATTGATCTTTTCTCTTCTTAGAAGAAACTAACGTCGTAGTAATAGGGCCTGTGGATATTGTGGATAACTGCCGTTTTTGCTGGTCAAGGTGTTGCGGGCCTGTGGACAGCCTGTGGATATCCTGTGGGTAACTCGGCGAGTTATCCACAGGCCGATTCTCTGTCCACAGGCTTCAGTGGTTGTCCACAGGTTATCCACAGGTTATCCACAGGGTTTATCCCCAACTGTGGATAACCGATTTTCATGATCACACCAGGTTATCCACAGAGTTATCCACATTGTATCCACAGGAAATCCACAGGGTTATCCACAGGACCTGTGGATAACCCTGCCTGTCGCCGGGCCGGAAACATGAACGTGAAGACCCGTCGGCCAGCTTTTGATCACCGAGACGGCTGGTGCGCAGGCCCCTGCGACGACCGGCCGTCGCCTGATGGAGGGACTGCCGACACACTGTGGACACCCGAACGGGCTACCTGGCGACCCGTCGGGCCGCCCGCCGCGCTACGAGGTCTGCTTGATCCGGTTCGTCAGCTCGGCCATCTGGTTGTAGAGCGAGCGGCGCTCGGCCATCTGCTGGCGGATCTTGCGGTCGGCGTGCATGACCGTCGTGTGGTCCCGCCCACCGAACGCCTGCCCGATCCGGGGCAGTGAGAGCTCGGTCAGCTCCCGACACAGATACATGGCCACCTGACGGGCGTTTACCAGGACCCGGGACCGCGAGTTGCCCCGCAGGTCCTCGAGGCTGACGCCGAAGTACTCAGCCGTCGCGGCCATGATCTGCTCGGCGGTGGTCTCCGGCGACTCGCCGTCCTCGGAGATGTAGTCCCGCAGGACCTCCTCGGCCAGCGACACCTGCACCGGCGAGCGGGTGAGGCTGGCGAACGCCGTCACCCGGATCAGCGCGCCCTCCAGCTCACGGATCGACGAGGAGATCTTGGAAGCGATGAACTCGAGCACGTCCGGCGGCGCGTAGAGGCGCTCCTGCGCCGCCTTCTTCTGCAGGATCGCGATCCGGGTCTCCAGGTCCGGCGGCTGGATGTCAGCCAGCAGACCCCACTCGAACCTCGTCCGCAGCCGGTCCTCCAGCGTCGCGAGCTGCTTGGGCCCGCGGTCGGAGGTGATGACGATCTGCTTGTTCGCGTTGTGCAGGGTGTTGAAGGTGTGGAAGAACTCTTCCTGCGTCCGCTCCCGGTTCTCCAGGAACTGGATATCGTCGATCAACAGGATGTCGACGTCCCGGTACCGGCGTTGGAAGGCGCTGGTCTTGTCGTCGCGCAAGGAGTTGATGAAGTCGTTGGTGAACTCCTCGGTGCTGACGTACCGCACCGACCGGGCGTTGCCCAACGTCGTGGCGTAGTGGCCGATGGCGTGCAGCAGGTGGGTCTTGCCGAGGCCGGAGTGTCCGTAGATGAACAGCGGGTTGTAGGCCTTCGCCGGCGACTCGGCCACCGCCACGGCGGCCGCGTGGGCGAACCGGTTCGACGAGCCGATGACGAACGTCTCGAAGGTGTACTTGGGGTTGAGGCGGTTGCCGTCGGCGCCACCGCGGCTGAGCTCGCGCATCGCCGCGTCCCGCCTTTCCGAAGCGCTCGCCCGGCCCGGGCCGCTCTCGGACTGGCCGCTGTCGCGGCCCGACTGCGACGGGACCAGACCCGGACCGAACAGCACGTCCTGGGCCTGCTCAGCAGCCATGATCGCGGCAGTGTCGGCGGCTGGCGAGCGCGACGCGACCCGTTGCTGCTGCGGTAGGTCGAGCATCGTCGCCTGGGCGGTTCCCGCGGTTTGCCCCGTCGGGCCGGTGGGGGCGCCCTGAGCGGTGCCGGTTGGCGCGCCGTGGGTCGCATCGACCGGATGTCCGTGTTCGGTGCGGCCCGACTGGGACCGGACGCTGCTATTGGGCGGCGCGACGGCGCCAGCCGCGGCCGGAGCGCTCGGGGCGGCGAGCGGGCCGGCCGGGGACCGGACGGTGACAGCGACCTGGACCGGTCGACTGAGCATCCGGGAGAGCGCCTCGGTGATCGCCGGCCGTAGGCGCGACTCGATGACGTCCCGGGTGAAGGCGTCGGGGACCGACAGCAACGCGGTGTCCTCGACGATAGCACGTAGCCGGGTGAGTCTCAGATAGGCGCGCTGCTGGGCCGAGATGATCTCATCGGCCAGGGTGTCGGTGGCGGCCTCCCAGACGGCATCCAGGTCTCTGGCGTCGGTCACCGCGCTTTCC
Organism: Pilimelia columellifera subsp. columellifera; assembly: GCF_039532605.1. Lineage (NCBI taxonomy): Bacteria > Bacillati > Actinomycetota > Actinomycetes > Micromonosporales > Micromonosporaceae > Pilimelia > Pilimelia columellifera. The sequence goes on along the minus strand of NZ_BAAARY010000001.1, from coordinate 426,851 downwards.
ACCCCCTGTCGGGCCCGGCCAGTCGTGTTGCCACGCGCCGGTCCCGGCGCGGTCGTCGCCTGCTGATCGGCGGTGACACTGGTTGTTGTCCACAGGTTATCCACAGGCCAGGGCGCGCCCCACGGCGCGGGGGGTGGGCGGGACCGCAGTCCGCCCGGGTGCTTTGACCGACGCGTGAGCTACGATTTTTGTACCTCTCGCGGCTAATTTGTCCGATCTTACGGTTGCCAAGTCGCCGGATTCCCTCCGGCCGGTCCATGGCAGTCGTCGATCACGACGAAGCACCTGCCCGTGGCGGTCGAAAGTTGTCCACAGGCCGGCGCGGCGTGGACGTTAGGGTCCGGGCGCCTCGCACAGCCCGCGTTGCCTGGGCTTTGCTATCGTGTCTCCTGCTTGCTGTGCGCTGTCCCCGGTTCGCCCGGAGGCATCGGTCAGGCAGCGAGCCGGGCGCCGCCGCCCCCTCCACAGGCCAGCGGCCGCGCGCCATGATCCAGACCACCCTGAGGCGCCGCCGCCAGGGTTACGAATCGGAGAGTCTGACGTGAGCAAGCGCACGTACCAGCCGAACAACCGTCGGCGCGCCAAGACCCACGGCTTCCGGCTGCGCATGCGGACCCGGGCCGGCCGGTCGATCCTCTCGACCCGTCGCGCCAAGGGCCGCGTCCGTCTCTCGGCCTAAGCTCCGGCCGGGCAGGGCGTAGTCAGCGTGTTGCCCGCAGCGCAACGACTGCGGCGTAGCGACGAGTTCGCCGAAGCGATCCGACGGGGCCGCCGAGCCGGTCGGGGCGCTGTCGTCGTCCATCTGTCGCTTGCCGCGCCAGCGCCCGACGCCGCCGACCAGACGCCACCGGCGTGCACCCAGGACACCAGTCCGGACGTGCGCGCCGGTTTCGTCGTCTCCAAGGCCGTCGGCTGCGCCGTCGTCCGGAACCGGGTCAAGCGCCGGCTCCGGCATCTGGTCAGAGCCGAGCTTGCATGGCTGCCGTCAGGGTCGGCGCTGGTCGTACGGGCGCTGCCGGCCGCCGCGACCGCGTCGCCAGCGCAGCTGGGAGCGGATGTGTCGGCGGCCGTTCAGTCCGCGCTCGCCGGCGGCGCCCGGAGGCGGCGCAGATGACGGCCCCGGACGCCACCCGCCCGGCCGGCCCACTGGTGCGAGCGATCGTCGCGTACCGTCGTTGGATCAGTCCGGTCCTGCCGGCGCGGTGTCGGTTCCACCCCACATGCAGCGCCTACGCGCTCGAAGCGATCACCCGGAACGGCGCGCTTCGCGGAATCGGGCTGTCGCTCCGGCGGCTGCTGCGCTGCCACCCGTTCCACCCTGGTGGGTATGACCCTGTGCCGCAGTCCCGGCCCGGTGGTCGTCCAGATCTATTTGGAGCTGTCAAGTGAGTCTCGACTGGATCTACTGGGCCATCTCGTGGATCCTGCTGCGGTGGCACGGTCTCTGGGACGCCGTCGGCGTGCCCGCGACCCGGGTGGTGGGCACCAACTGGGCGTGGATCCTCGCGATCATCTTCCTGGTGATCACGCTGCGGGTGCTGATGTTCCCGCTGTTCGTCAAGTACATCAAGAGTCAGCGGGCGATGCAGGCATTGCAGCCGCAGGTCACCGCCCTGCGGGAGAAGTACAAGGGCGACCGCGAGGGCCTACAGCGCGAGGTCATGGAGCTGTACCGCAAGGAGAAGGCCAACCCGCTGCTCGGCTGTATCCCGATGCTGCCGCAGATCCCGGTGTTCCTCGGCCTGTTCCACGTCCTCAACTTCCTCAAGCCCGGCAAGAGCGACGAGTTCAAGACCCTCTACGGCTGGGACCTCGCCCACTTTGAGGACGCGTTGCAGGCCAGGCTTTTCAACGCGCCCATCGCCGGCAAGTTCGGCTCCTCGGCGCGCGACCTCGCCCTGCTCGGCGCCGACGGCACGACTGTGAAGATCGTCGCGGCGGTCCTCGTCGCCATCATGATCATCACCACGTACCTGTCCAGCAAACAGATGATCCTCAAGACCGGGTGGAGCGAGGACCCGCAACAGCGGATGATCCAGAAGCTCATGCTGTACGGCATCCCGGCGTCCTTGCTGTTCTCCGGGGCAATTTTCCCGATCGGTGTGATCATTTACTGGGTGGTGAACAACCTGTTCTCGCTCGGGCAGCAGCAGTGGGTGCTCAGCAAGTACCCGCCGCCGGCCAGCGGCAAGACCACGACCCCGGTGAAGTCGACCGATCCCGAGGCGGCCAAGGCGCTGGCGCCTCGTCCGGGAGCCAAGCCCGCACACCCGAAGAAGGGTGGCGGCAAGCGCCAGGGCTGATCTTCGCCCGCGCCGGCGTCCACCGGCACGCTGACCTGCCCGCGTCGGTGGCGACATCGACCCGGGGACAACCGGACCAGCCCAGGCGAGGGTCCGGCCGACCGAGTACGGAGATGACAACGTGACCGAAACCAGCGCCGCGCAAGCCGAGGAGACGCCGGACGCCGTCGCCGAGGACGATCTGCTCGCAGACGATGCCGAGGACATCGACGGCGAGGACGCCGATGACTCGGATAGCGACGACCAGGGCGCCGGTGGGCCGCGTCGCGCCAGCACCGACGCTGAGCTGTTCGCCCAGAGCGAGATCGCCGCGGACTACATCGAGGGGCTCCTCGACATCCTCGACATGGACGGGGACATCGACGAGCTTGTCTCCAGCGGCCGGCCCGTGGTCGAGGTGCTCGGCGATCGGTTGGACGACCTCGTCGGCCAGCGGGGCGCGACGCTGGAGGCTCTCCAGGAGCTGACCCGTCTCGCCATCTACCGGCAGACAGGCTCGCCGAGCCGGCTCCTGCTCGACATCGGCTCGTACCGTGCCGACCGTCGCAAGGAGCTGGCGACGGTCGCGCGTTCGGCGGTCGAGAAGGCGATCTCCACCGGCGAGCCGATCCGACTGGAGCCGATGTCGGCTTTCGAGCGCAAGTGCGTGCATGACGTCGTCAACGCCAGTGAGGGCGTGCGCAGCGAGTCCGAGGGCGTCGAGCCGAGTCGGCGTATCGTCGTGCATCCTTCGGCCTGACCTGGTGTCGGACCTTCGCGCGGAGTCCCCCGGCGCCCCGCCTGCGGACCTGCTTGCGGTCGCCGAACAGTTGTTCGGCGACCGGCTTCGGCTCGCGGCACGTTACGCGGAGCTGTTGGTGACTGACGGCGTTCTCCGTGGTCTTATCGGGCCGCGGGAAGCACCACGCGTCTGGGACCGGCATATCCTGAATTGTGCCGTCATGGTCGATTTACTACCTGATGGGGCATATGTTGCTGATGTCGGGTCGGGCGCGGGGCTGCCCGGTATCGTTCTGGCCGTGGCGCGACCAGATCTGCATCTGACCTTGGTCGAACCACTGGGTCGGCGCGCCGCCTTCCTGTCGGAGGCGGTGTCAACGCTTGGTCTGGACGCGCGGGTGCGGGTGCTTCGTGGTCGGGCCGAGGAGTGCGTATCGGGAGCGTTGTCCGACAGCTTCGCCCCCGCGGACATTGTCACGGCACGGGCGGTCGCGCCGCTGGACCGGCTGGTCGGCTGGTGTCTTCCGCTGGCCAGGGTCGGCGGAAGGCTGCTCGCGCTCAAGGGCGCGTCCGCCGCTGGGGAGATCGCCGAGCACGCGTTGGCGGTGACCCGGCTCGGCGGCGGGCCGCCGACGATCCAGCGCTGCGGCGTCGGGCTCGTCGCGTCACCGACAACGGTGGTGGTAGTGGCCCGGGAGCGGTTGGTAGCGCCAGCGCGGTCCGGCGGCCGCGACGGTCGACGGGGGCGACGGCGGTGACCACCGACCGCGGCCAGCCGGGGCGGCTCAGCGCCCTGGGGAGAAGGGAGCGCTCCATGTCTGGTGAGCCACGCGACTGTGGCCCCGGTAGGTCTGGCGGCCTAAGGATGGCCGGAACCAGGCGCCAGCCTTAGGCTGGCCGAACGTCGATGGCAAAAACGCCGCGACTGCCGACCCGCGTCGGTCGCGATCATTACCCCACTACCCGAAGCGCGACTTCCGGCATAGCGCGGTGTCGATCCATCCGAAACGGCAGGGATTACAGTGCATGAATCGGACAAAGTCTCGAAGCCGAATGGCGAGTCGCTGAGCGCGACCGCGCCCGCGGCCACCGGACGTCGACGTAACGCCTGGGGCGCTACCCCTGGCGCCGCGAACTCCTCCGGGGCGGACGGGGTCGCTGACGTTCCAGTTCCCCAGCCCCGGACCGGTCGCGGACTCGGTCTGCCGCTGCGGCCCGCGGCCCCGGCCAAGGCGACGGCCACCGTCGTCGCCACTGATGGCGGTGTTTCACGTGAAACGACGACGACCGAGGCGGGACAGGAGCCGCCGTTGGCGATGGAGGCGCGTCGCGCTGTGCAGGTGTGGAACCCAGGTGGCGGCGTCGAGATGCCTCGGCCAACCCGGCGGCGGGTCATGTCGGTTGCCAACCAGAAGGGCGGGGTCGGCAAGACGACGACCACCGTGAATCTGGCCGTGGCGCTGGCACTCCACGGCAACCGCGTCATTGTCATCGACCTGGACCCACAGGGGAACGCCTCGACCGGGCTCAATGTGCCGCACCACGCCGGCGTGCCTGACATCTACTCGGTCCTCATCGAGAACGTGCCGTTGATCGAGGTGGCACAGGCGGTTGACGGTATTCCCAACCTTCGGTGCGTACCGGCGACCATTGACCTGGCCGGCGCTGAGATCGAGTTGGTCTCCGTGGTCGCGCGCGAGCAGCGCCTCACCCGGGCGATCGCGGCGTATCCCGAGGAGTTCGACTACGTCCTCATCGACTGCCCACCGTCGCTGGGCCTGCTGACGGTCAACGCGCTGGTCGCCGCGGAGGAAGTGCTGATCCCGATCCAGTGCGAGTACTACGCGCTGGAAGGGCTCAACCAACTTCTCAACAACATCAACCTGGTCAAGGCGCACCTCAATCCCCACCTGGACGTCTCCACCATTCTGCTCACCATGTACGACCGTCGAACCCGACTGGCCGACGCGGTGGAACAGGATGTGCGTAACCATTTCGGAGACAAGGTCCTGCGTTCGGTGATTCCGCGGAACGTGCGGGTCTCCGAGGCTCCCAGCTACGGCCAGTCCGTGATGACCTACGACCCTGCGTCGCGTGGGGCAACCAGCTACTACGAGGCCGCGCAGGAGATCGCGTTGCGGGGCGTCAAGAATGACTAGCCAGGTCAGGTCGGCAGGTGGAGGCAAGGCATGAAAAACCGTCCGCGTGGTGGTCTGGGCCGTGGCCTGGGCGCTCTGATCCCGACCGGGCCGCCCCCGCCCAGTTCAGTGATCACACCGCCCACGCAGGCGGTCTCGGTGGATCCGATGCCGGCGCCCGCCGCTGACCCGACGCCGGCTGAGCCCGAGGACGAGCCGGCGGCCGTTCCATCAGCGGGCGACCACGGGTCGGCCGGTGCCCCGGGCGACGGTGGGCCGTCGGCCGCCAGGGCGGATGCCGCAAGCGCGCGGCCCGTGGCGGCGACCAATGGGCAAATGGTCCCCGATCGCGGCACCCATGCCGAGGTCGGGGCAGTCGAAGGCCGTCAGGCCGACGGCCTTATGGTGCAAGTCGAAGATGCGCCCCCTGGTGGTTCCCTGGGCCTCGGCGGGCCCGAAATGGGTCGGCCTGATGATGCGATCCGGGTGGAGCTGGCGCCAGTTCCTGGCGCGCGGTTCGCAGAGCTGCCAGTCGCTGCGATCGCCCCGAACAGCCGCAATCCCCGACACGTCTTCGACGACGAAGCGCTCGACGAGCTGAAGACATCGATCCGGGAGGTTGGCCTTCTCCAGCCGATCGTCGTTCGTGAAATCGCGCCGGACCGCTATGAGCTCGTCATGGGCGAGCGGCGCTGGCGTGCGGCCCAAGCCGTCGGGAAGGAGTTCATCCCCGCGATCGTCCGCGACACGCGCGACGACGCCATGTTGCGCGACGCTTTACTGGAGAACATCCACCGAGCACAGCTTAACCCGCTCGAAGAGGCTGCGGCCTACCAACAACTCCTCGAAGAGTTCGGCGCCACGCACGACGAACTCGCCCGGAAGATCGGCCGTAGCCGACCACAGATCACCAACACCATTCGGCTTCTCAATCTGCCGGCGCGGGTTCAGCGCCGGGTGGCCGCCGGAGTGCTGTCTGCCGGGCATGCCCGGGCGCTCCTGGGCCTGGACGACTCCGACGCGCAGGAGGCGTTGGCTCAGCGGATCGTGGGCGAGGGCCTCTCCGTCCGCGCGACTGAGGAACTGGTGACCCTCGCGATCGCGGATGGTCCACGGCCAGCGCCCGCGCGGCGTCGGGCAAAGGCTCATGCGCCTGCGCTCAGCGATTGGGCGGATCGGCTTTCCGAGCGTTTCGATACCAAGGTCAAAGTCGAGCTCGGCCGGAACAAGGGCAAGATCGTGATCGAGTTTGGGTCGGTGGGTGATCTCGAACGCATCGCTCGGGTGATGGAGCTCCCGGACCAGCAACCCAGCAACGACTAGGCGCTCGTCCAGCAGCCACTGGCAGACCCCGACACATCGATGTGTCGGGGTCTGATGTTCACGTGGAACGGGATCCACGGGTCATGCCCAGTGTCCTCAGCCAGGCGGCTGGTGTCGTGCTCACCACTGGGACCTCAGCCGAAAGTTATCCACAGGGGTTATCCACAGGCAGGCCTGTTTTGCGAGAAACACGGTGTGGATACGGGTCTCGCCCTGTGGATAACCCCTGTGGATAACTTTCGTGGGGCTGTGGACGAACCCACGGAGATCCCAAAGTCGTACCTTCCCGTCGTCGAGTTCCGGCCATAGCTGGTGTCGGTTGCACGTGAAACGCTTCGATCGAAAACTCGGCGTCCAGCGCTGGGGTCGACACTCACGAGGTTCGTACCAGTTACACGTCGCTGGCCCGGCGGATGGCATAGCAGCGCCAGGCTAACTATGGACGGCCAGAGCTGGGCTTACCTCTGGGCGCCGCACTCTGGGCGACGCTCGCACCCAGGGCGTGAAGTCAGCATGCGTGCGGGCACCGATGCTCCAGCCTCCAGAGCTGCTTTGATCGGGCGCGCACGCCGTAGCCATTCAGACGGGGGCCGTTTCACGTGAAGCGGCCCCCGTGGTCCTGTTACTGCTTCGCCTGGGACTGGCCAACACGCTTCACCTCAGACGGGTTGCGACGCACTGCCTCGCGCTCCTAGGCTCGTTGGTGCGACGTCGGAGGTCGGATTGGCCGAGCTGGCCAGCCCAGATCGGCATCCCTCGGTAACGAGTCGGCCTTGGATCGGCGAAGCATGGGTGCGCCCTCAAAGTCGGCGTCCACGTGCTGCATGCCGCAGTACTGCGTTTCACGTGAAACGGTGGCGTTGGCCCCAAGCTGAACAGGCGCGCGCGTGCCAAATCGCGCTCCGACTGCGGTCGGCGCCACCCTTCGCTGGGCGACCCGCAAAGGACCTGTTCCCGGAGTTTCGATGTCCAGGGCAAGTAGGTGCTGGGCGAGGTAGCCTGCCGGCGAGCGCGGAGCGGTCGCGAGCGCAGGAGCGGTAACGCACCCCGATCGGCTGCCCCCGGAGTTGCGTTTCACGTGAAACGGAGCCTTGTCGCTCGCTAGGCGCCGGCGGGCCAAGAAGGCCCCAGCTCTCTGTTCGTCTCGCGCGCGGGTCCGCTCGACTAACTTGGCTGTGGTGGCCGAGCGGGTGCCCAGACAGCCGCCGCGGCACCCAAACCCCAACCAGGCGTTGAGCGCAAGCTTGTCCTACTCAAGTTGGCGCAGGCGGGTGGCCCTGTTCCGACACCGCTGGCCGCGTTTCACGTGAAACCGCTCAGCTGGATCGGGTTGCCACGCGCGCGACCATGCTCCCGAGCGTCGCGCCGAGATCCAGCCCGGCGGCCTGGACCGCCAGCGGCAACAGTGACGTCTCCGTCATGCCCGGCGAGACGTTGACGTCGAGCACCTGTACCGCACCTGACGGGGTCACGATGAGGTCGACGCGAGAGAGGTCGCGCAGGCTGACCGCGCCATGAGCGGCGACGGCGACCACGGCGACGCGTTCCGCGAGATCCGCGCTCAGCCTGGCTGGCGCGTGCCAAGTGGTGCGCCCCGGGGTGTACCGGGCTGCGTAGTCGTAGTGACCGTCGTGGGGAACGATCTCCACCACGGGCAGAGCACGGGGGCCGCCGCCGAGGTCAATCACGGAGACGGCGATGTCGATGCCCGGAACGAACTGCTCGATCAGCGCGGTGCCGCCGTAGGCAAAGCAGTCGACCATCGCCGCCGGCAATGCGCCGGCATCACGTACGGCGCTGACCCCCAGGCCGGACCCGCCCTGGGCGGGCTTGACCATGAGCGGTAACCCGAGGCGGCCGACGATCCGATCCATCACCGCAGCGGCGCCGAGTTCGGAGAATCGGTCGTGCGGCAGGGCGACCCAGTCAGGGGTCGGCAGCCCGTGCTGCCGCAGCAGCGCCTTGGTTGTCGGCTTGTCCCAGGCGACGCGGGCAGCCGCCGCGGTGGGCCCCAGGTAGGGGACGCCGAACAGATCCAGCACCGCGCGGATCGAGCCGTCCTCACCCGCTGCGCCGTGGAGGGCGATAAGAACAGCGGACGGTGGGTCGGTGGCCAGGCGGGTCGGCAGGCTGGTGTCCACGTCGGCCATCGTGGCGTCGAAGCCGGCGGCCCGGAGCGCGTCCAGGGCGCGGCGCCCGGACCGGAGCGACACCTCGCGTTCGTAGGACAGTCCGCCTGCCAGAACCAGGATCCGAAGGTCCTCGACGCCGGGGTCCGGCGGGCCATCGGGGAGCCACTCAGCTGCGTCCACGGGGTGGATCATGCCAAGCCCGGCCCGGGGGCGTCGGCGCCGGGCCGACGTTGCCGCGCGGGTCCGGAAGCGCTGACGGCGCCGAAGATCCGCCGAGTGGCCAGGTCCTGTTCGATCACCCCGCCAAGCCGGCGGACTCCTTCGCGAATGCGTTCCGGGGTCGGGAACGAGAAGTTGAGCCTCAGGTTCCCGGCGCCGGAGCCATCCGCGTAGAAACCGACGCCGGGCACGTACGCGACCTTCGCCGCAATAGCCCGGGGCATCATCGCCTTGGCGTCGATACCTGCCGGTAACGTCGCCCAGACGAACAGACCGCCACCGGGGCGGGTCCAGGTCATCTCAGGCGGCATGAGTTCGAGCAGCGCCTCCAACAGCGCGTCCCGCCGCTCCTGGTAGACCTCCCGGTATGTTTTGAGCTGCTCCTGCCACGGCATGGTTCGCAGGTAGGTGGAGACGGCGGCCTGGGCGAAGGCGCTGGGACACAGGATCTGGGCCTCGCTGGCGATGACGAGTTTGTCCCGGACAGCGTGTGGGGCCAGGATCCAGCCCACCCGCAGGCCGGGAGCGAAAGTTTTGGAGAAGGTGCTCAGGTAGAGGATGCCGTCGCGGCGGCGGGCCCGCAGCGGCCGCGGCGCCTCGGTCTCGAAGCCGAGCTGGCCGTACGGATCGTCCTCGACGATCAGGAGCCCGGCCCGTTCGCAGATGTCGAGGACCTGCTCGCGGCGTGCTTCCGACAGCGTGACGCCGGTCGGGTTCTGGTACGTCGGGATGGTGTAGAGGAACTTCACCCGCTGGCCCGCCCGCGCCGCGGCTGCGATCGCCTCCTCCAATGCGGCGGGAACGAGTCCGTCGTCGTCCATCGACACATGCCGTACCTGGGCCTGCGCGGCCTGGAAGACGCCGAGCGCCCCCACGTAGGTGGGACCCTCCGCGAACACCACGTCGCCTGGGTCCAGGAACAGACGGGCGACGAGGTCGAGCGCCTGCTGACCGCCGACGGTCACGACGACGTCGTCGGGCGATGCGCCGCACCCGGCGTCCACGCCCGAGAGGGCCATGACCTCACAGATGCCCTCGCGCAGTTCGGGGGTCCCCTGGCCAATGCCGTACTGCAGAGTCGTCGGCCCGTGATCGGAGACGAGCCGACCGATCATCTCCCCCACGGCGTCCAGCGGCAGCGCGCCCACGAACGGGGCGCCGCCGGCCAACGACACAACCTCAGGTCGGCTGGCGACGGCGAACAGGGCACGGATCTCGGAGGCGGTCATGCCCCGGACCCGGCGGGCGTACCGGTCGGTGTAGTCGTCGAGCGTGGTGCCGGTCACAGGACTGTCATCTCCTCGGGCGGCCAACGTGCGCCGTCGATCCTATGCGGGTCGCGCCCGCTCCCACGTCGGTAGCACGGCCGGGCAACCGCGCCGGTTCGACCGGTTGGACATCTCCCCCTGAGGGGCTCGGCGGGCGTACCATCGTGGAAGGGCCCGCCAGCGCCGGTCGCCCGCCGGCGCCGGTCGCAGGCCAGCCGAACAGCCAGCCGAACACGCGCAGGCGCCGCTACTGCACAGGGACGCGTGAATGTCTCGTCGACTAGTCAGCCTCACGCTCGACACCTTGGAAGATCTACCGCGACCGTGCCGGCAGTGCGTCTACTGGGAACTCGACCCGGTGGCCGCGGAGCGCGCCTGTGTCAACGGCGACCCAGGCCTTGAGAAAGAGGCGTGGGTTTCGCAGACCCTGCTGGAGTGGGGTTCGTGCGGCAAGCTCGCCTATGTCGACGGTATGCCGGCCGGATTCATCATGTACGCGCCCCCGGCCTACGTGCCTCGTTCGATGGCGTTCCCGACATCGCCGGTCTCCGCCGACTCGGTGTTGCTCATGAACGCTCACGTCGTGCGCCCGTTCGCTGGCGGCGGCCTGGGGCGGATGCTCATCCAGGGCGTGGCCCGTGACCTCACCAAGCGCGGTATCAGGGCCATCGAAGCGTTTGGGGACGCGAAGTTCAGCGACTCCGACGAGGAGGCTGGCTGCGTGGCCCCCGCTGACTTCTACCTGTCGGTGGGCTTCAAGACGGTCCGCCAGCACCCGCGCTACCCGAGGCTGCGGTTGGATCTGCGGACGGCCCTGTCGTGGAAGTCCGATGTCGAGTACGCGTTGGAGAAGCTGCTGGGGTCGATGAGCCCCGAGACGCTGCTGCGTCCCGTTCGGCCGGTGAGCCCCACCTCGGTGTGACGCCGCGTCCGGCGAACCTGGCACGAGGTTCAGTTGCTGAGCGGGGTCCGGAGGCGGGCTCGTAGGGCGCGGACGTCGATCGAGCCGGTCGGAACGTCCTGCTCGATCGGGTAGTACATCCGCTGGACGGCGGCGGCGACGGCGTCGACGACGCGGTCGCGCAACGGCGCGGACGCCAGCCGTTCGCGGTCCACCGGCGAGGTGAGGTAGCCGACATCGACCCGGACGGCGGGCATCCGGGTGAGTCGCAGCAGTTCCCAACTTTTGGCGTGGGTACGGCAGTCGTTGAGCCCGGCACGGGCCACGATCTCACGCTGTACGAGGCCGGCCAGCCGCTCGCCGACCGTCGAGGTGATGCCGTTCGCGGCGCCGTAGTGGAACGCCGCGACGCCATTGGCTACGGGGCTGCGGTGGCCGTCGATGTGGAGCGAGATGAACAGGTCGGCGTCGAGGGTGTTGGCCAGGTCCGCCCGGGCGAGGTCGTCGATGGGCCGGCCGGGTTCCGGACCACGGGTCAGATGCGCCCGCATCCCGGCGGCGGTGAGCCGGCCCTGGAGCCGCGCGGCGAGGTCGAACGTGAGGTCGGCCTCGGCGAGCGTCGTGCCGTGGCGGGCGGCGGTGACGCCCCGGTCGGTCCCGCCGTGGCCGGGGTCGATGACGATGGTCTTCCCGATCAGGTGCGGGCCGGACTGCCGGAACCGCTCCGCCTCCCGTAACCACAGGGGACGGCCGCCGATGACTTTGCGCCCGAGTCGGCTCAGCGCGGTGAGGGTGTGCGGTCCGCAGATGCCGTCGGCGGGTAGTCCGACCTCGCGTTGGAACTGTGCGACGGCGCGGGCGGTGTCGGCGCCGTAGACGCCGTCGGCGCGGCGCGGGTCGTAGCCGATCTCCAGCAGCCGCTCCTGCAGGGCGCGGACGTCTTCCCCGACGGGTTGGTTCGCGGCGCTGTGCTGGAGTGTCCGGGAGCCGAAGCGCCACCGGGCGGCGTCCAGGGAGCGCCACGTCTCCGGTCCGACCTGGCCGTCCACGGACAGCCCGCGGTCCTGTTGGAACGCGCTCACGGCGTTCACGACCTCAGCGTCGTAGACGTCGGCGTCGCGTTCGGCCAGTAGTCCCAGGCTGACGAGGATGGCGCTGATCTCGACGATCGCGGGTCCGCTGTCGCCGAGGCGGAACACTCGCACGCGGCACTCCCTTCGGCGGGCGCGGCAACGCGCGGCACGTCGTGCCCGCAGCCTACCGGCCTACCCAGGAATTGGCCGTTTTTGCATCGTTATGTAGTTGGGCCCGCCGGGTGCTCAAGCACCGCGACGGGCCCAACCGATCGACAGGAAAGGCGTCAGGAGGCCGACTCGATCAACTTGATGAGGTCGCCCTTGGGCTTGGCGCCGGCCACCGACTGCACCGGCTGACCGCCTTTGAAGACCGTCAGCGTCGGCACCGACATGATCCGGTAAGCGCGGGCGGTCTCCGGGTTCTCGTCCGTGTTCACCTTGACGATGCGGACCTTGTCCCCCATCTCGCCGGCGATCTCCTCCAGCAGCGGAGCGACCTTACGGCAGGGGGCGCACCACTCGGCCCAGAAGTCGACCAGCACCGGCGTCGGCGACTGAAGCACCTCGCTGACGAAGGTGGCGTCGGTGACGTCCTTGATAGCTCCCACTGAATCCTCCTCCGGGACGAGCATTCGCCCCATGTTCCTCGTCGCGGGGCTAGGCGCCCAGCGACGCGATGAACCGCTCCGCGTCCAGCGCGGCCGCACAGCCGGTGCCGGCGGCGGTGATGGCCTGCCGGTACGTGTGGTCGACGAGGTCACCGGCGGCGAAGACGCCCGGGACGTTCGTCCGGGTGCTCGGCGCCTCGACGATCACGTAGCCGTCACCGTCCATCTCGACCTGGCCGCGGAACAGCTCGCTGCGCGGGATGTGCCCGATCGCCACGAAGACACCGGTCACGTCGAGGACGCGGGTCTCATCGGTGACGGTGTTCCGCAGCCGGGCGCCGACGACCGAGCCGTCCTTACCGATGATCTCGTCGACGGCACTGTTCCACGCCACGGTGATCTTGTCGTTCTTCAGTGCCCGCTCTGCCATGATCTTGCTGGCGCGGAACTCCTCCCGCCGGTGGACGATCGTCACCGACGCGGCGAACTTGGTGAGGAAGGTGGCCTCCTCCATCGCCGAGTCGCCGCCGCCGACGACCGCGATGTGCTGGCCCCGGAAGAAGAACCCGTCGCAGGTGGCGCAGGAGGAGACACCGTGCCCGAGCAGCTCCTGCTCGCCCGGCACCCCCAGCGGCCGCCACGCCGAGCCGGTGGCCAGGATGACCGCCTTCGCGCGGTAGGTCACGCCGTCCACCGTCACGCTCTTGACGTCCCCGGCCAGCTCGACCGCGGTGGCGTCGTCGGTGATGAACTCCGCGCCGAAGCGCTCCGCCTGCTTGCGCTGGGCGTCCATCAACTCTGGCCCCATGATCCCGTCGGGGAATCCGGGGAAGTTCTCCACATCGGTGGTGGTCATCAGCGCGCCGCCGGACTGCACGCCCTCGATCACCAGCGGCTTGAGGTTGGCGCGGGCCGCGTAGATGGCGGCGGTGTACCCGGCGGGGCCTGAGCCCACGATGATCAGGTCACGAATCTCGGACAATGCCGACTCCCCTGGGTCAGTGACACGGCTGGCGCCGCACATCGTAGGCGCGCTTGGGCAGAAATGTCATCTGTACGGAGCGCGGATTTCCGCGGCCACCGCACGGCGGGCGACGTCACTCACGCAAGCGCGCTTCACCGCCCCGGCCCGCGGCTCAGCGCTCGGACGGGCACGATCTCAGCTCAGCGGGGCTGTCGCGCGCAGATCAGCGCCGGTGGCCGCGAGCCCGCAGTCGGGGCCCACCGCCGCGACGAGCCGTCCGTCGGGACCGGCCAGGGCGAGGACGGCGGCGGGCCTGCCGTCGAAGGTCGCGAAGTCGACACCCGTGGCGGTCGCGCCCGGGGCCACTATGGCGGCCAGCGCCCGGACGCAGTTCTCCATGCCTCCCGCCGACGCCAGCCGGCGTAGCGGCGGGGCCACCTCAGCGGTGGCGAAGGTCGTGGCGCCGCGGACGGCCTGCCCGGCATCGGCGAGATTGTCCGCGCGGTACGCACGGCCGCTGGCCTGCGCCAGCAAGCCGGCTGGCAGCTCCCCGAACCGTGGGGCGACGCCGGCGTCGGCGGTCGTCTCGGTCGTGGCCGGCGTCGCGTTGGGCGCCGCGAACGTCGATGGCTGCTGATCGTTCGGCTCGGGCTGGGCGACCATCACGAAACCGCCGAACGCCGCGACGCTGGCGGCGACCGCTCCCGCGGCCGCCCACCGCAGCGGCGTGATCCTCCGGCGACGCCGGGCCGCCCCGATGGGGACAATCGGGGCGGTCGGCGTCGCGTCCGTGCCGGCAAGGGGAGGCGCCGCCGCGAGCGCTGCCATCAGGCGCTCGGTGACGTCAACCGGCATCGGCTCTGGCTCGGCGCCCCAGGACCGCAACGCGGACTCCACCGCTGCCGTCCCGTGGCGCAGCGACTCGTGGGCGTCTCGCCACAACGGGTCGGCGGCCACCCACCGCGTGACCCTGTCGTGGTCAGCTGTGCCCACGAGCGCTCCGCCGACGTAGTCGACGAGCAGTGCGAACTGCGCGTCGGTCAGGCCGGCCGCCGGCTCGCCCCTCTCGACATCCCAGTCCGTCACGTCCGCTCCTCCCGGTGGGGTCCGCCAGTGGTCGGGGACCCACCTCGCCGTGCTCCAGATGCTGGTCTGACGCCCTCGGCCGCAGGTCGGTTCCCGCCCGGCACGGATTGGCCCGGCCGCAGGTCAGACAGCATGACGGCGAGTCGGGCGCGGCCACGCGCACAGCGGCTTTTGACCGTCCCCTCGGCGATATCGAGCACCGCCGCCGCATCGGCCACCGAGTAGCCCTGGACGTCGACGAGCAGAAGGGCCGCGCGCTGGTCCACCGGAAGGTCGGCGAGCGCCTGGCGCACCACCAGCCGGAGATCGTGGTCGGTGCTCGGGGCGGCCGGCTCCGGCCCGCCGGGCTCGCCGTCGGGTCGGTCGGCGCCGTCAGGAAGCGGCACGACCGGCTGCGCCTGCCGGCGCCGTAACCGGTCGAGGCAGGCGTTGACGACGATCCGGTGCAGCCAGGTCGTCACGGCGGCGTCGCCGCGGAAACGGGCGGCGGACCGGTGCGCCGACAGGAGGGCGTCCTGGAGGGCGTCCTCGGCTTCGTGGCGGTCGCGCATGGTGCGCAGCGCCACCGCCCAGAGCCGGTCGCGGTGCCGGTGGACCAGGTGCGCGAAGGCGTCCCCATCGCCGGCGGCGTGGGCCCGTAGCAGTTCGGCGTCAGTGGGGTCGGAGCTGGTCACGGTCCCTCGATCGTAATTTCCTGAACGCCGAGCGAGTACCCGCCGCGACCGTCCGATGGCAGGGCGGTGAACCACACCAGCAGGCGCCGGTAGGTGGCCCGCGGGTCGAAGTCGCCGAATGCCCAGGCGCCGCCGACCTCCACCGGTTCAGTGGTGAGGGCCTGGTACGACCGCAGAATCTCCTGGTCGCCAGCGGCGGAGCTGCCGGGGTCGGCGTCGCCCGCCAGGAGGCTAGCGGTGGCGCCGCCGTCGCTGAACTGCACCCGGACGGAGCTGACCCGGCGCGCCTCGCCGAGATCGACCAGGATGCCGATCCCGGACTTCACCGTGGTGAGCGGGCTCCGGTAGACGTGGGTCTCCCAGGCGCTGTCCGGATCGCCGTCCACTGTCTTCTCCGCGTTGCGCAGCTCGCCGCGGTCGCCGCGATCCCCGTCGACGATCCGCACCTGGCTCGCGCTGAGCGGAATCGGTCGGGGGTCGACAGCGCCGCCGGAGGGCGCGTTGCTCGGGGCGACCTGGGTGTCGCCGGCGGTCGGGCCTGGTCGGTTGCCGAACAGCCGCAGGCCGGCGATCGTCCCCACGGTGGCGAGCAGGATGAGGGCCAGCACCCCGACACCGATCTTGAGTGCGGCCGGACGCACCGCCCGGATCCGTAACAGCTCACCGGTGTCGGCGGCGAACCGCAGCGCCCCGGACTCCTCGACCGGGTCCGGGCCGACGGTGTCGAGGCGGGCCAGCTCGCCGGCGACCAGATCGGAGGCGGGTGGGGTCCGGCGGGGGTCGAGCAGCTCCACCGCCAGCGAATCCAGGTGGGCGGGCACCCCGGCCCGCATCTGCCGCGGCGCGACCACGGCGCCGGCGGTGTCCCGAACGGCGTCGGGGGCGCCGGGGGCAGGAGGCAGCTCCCGCTCCGGCCAGTGGCCGGTGAGCCCGAAGTAGAGGACGCCGGCGACGCAGCGCACGTCGGTCTCGGCGTCGGTGGCCCGGTCGACCCGGGCGTCGGCGAGGACGACCCGGCCGTCCTGGGCGATGAGGACCGTGCCGGGGTGGATGTTCCCGTGGACCATTCCGGTGGCGTGCACCGCGGCGACCGCCGCGGCGACCGCGTGCGCGATGGTCGTCGCCCGGCCCGGGTCCAGCGTGCCGTCGACGGCGACGGTCTCGCGTAGCGACGCGCCCTCCACCCACTCACGCACCACGAACGCTCGGTCGGCCTCGTCGACGGCGTCGTACACGCCGACGAGGTTGGGGTGCACGACGCGGCTCGCGGCCACCGCCGCCTGGAGCATCTCGGCTGCCCGCTGCCCGCCCGGGTACCGCAACACCACGGCCACCGGCCGGCGCAGGATGACGTCGACACCGCGCCAGACCTGGCGTCCGGCGGCGTCGTCGCTGATGTGGGTGACCAGTTCGTACCGTTGGGCCAGCAGGTCGCCGGCGGCGGGGGCGCCCGCGCCGGGCGCGGCCTGCTGCGCCTCGGTGGCGTCGTGGCCCTCGTCGACCTGGGTCACCCGTCCTCCTCGGCGCTGATGGCGCGTCGCTTTGTCCTGCCTGACCATACCCGCCGTCGCGGCGGGGTCGATACGTCCACTCGTGTGGTCGACCGTGTCGGCCGACGGGACGCTCCAGCCGGTCAGCGGCCCAGCTTCGCCCGGACCAGGTTGACCACTTCATCGATCTCACGAATCCGTAGCGCCCTGCTCAGACCGAGGTAACCAACCGCGATAGCGACGCCACCGACAGTGAGTTTGAGCACCGCCTGCCACCAGGTCGGGGCGTCGGACCATGGCAGCGCCATCGTCGCCAGCCAGCCCGACAACCCCGCGCCGGCGGCGGCCGCGGTGACCTTGCCGAAGGTCACCGCGACACGGCGCAGGCCGATCGGTCCGACCCGGCGCCGGAGCAGCCAGGCCGATAGACCGGCGGCCAGCACGTAGGAAACCGCGTTGCCGATCATGATTCCGACCGCGGTGAGGCTGCTGCTCAAGGCCCAGAACAGACCCAACTGGACGAGGACCCGCACCGCGACCACCGGGATGTTCACCAGCGCCGGCGTGCGGGTGTCCGGCAGCGCGTAGAACCCGAACGTGAACAGTTGGCTGACCGCGAACGGGACGAGCGCCAGCGCGGCCACCACGAGCACCGCCGCCATCCGCTCGGCGTCGTCGGCCCGGACCGCGCCGTACTGGAACAGCGTTATCACCAATGGCTGCGCGAGGACCAGGTAGACGACGGCGACCGGGGCCAGCACCGCCGCCGACATCCGGGCGCCGCGCGACAGGTCGGCGGCCACGGCGCCGAACCGTCCGTCGTGGGCGGCGGCGCTCATCCGCGGCATCAGGGCCGTGATGATCGAGACGGCGATGATGCCGTGCGCCATCATCAGCAGCAGGTACACGACGTTGTAGCTGGCGACGCCGGCCTTGTCGCCGGCATTGTCGACGCTGTTGAGCAGCCGGAGCAGCACCACCACACCGACCTGGCTGACCGCCACGTAGCAGAACATCCACGCGCCGAGCCGGCCGAGCTCGGGCAGGTCCAACTCCCGGAACCCGCCACGCCACCGCCACCGGAAGCCGACCTTGCGCAGCGCCGGCCACAACCCGGCCGCCGACCCGGCGACCCCGAGCAGCGTCCCGCCACCGAGCAGCAGAATCGGGCCCGCGCCCATCTCGCCGATCGTAGGACCGCTGCCGAAGATCACGACGAAGGCGCCGGCCATCGCGATGACGACGAGGTTGTTGAGAATCGGCGCCCACATCGGCGCCGCGAAGTGCCCTCGGGTGTTCAACACGGCCCCGAGCAGCGCCGACAGGCCGGTGAAGAACATCATCGGCAGCATCAGGTACGACAGCAGGGTGACGAGCCGCTGGTAGTCCGCCGGGCGCTCGCCAGCGAGCAGCGCCGTCAGCAGCGGCGCCGCGATCACCGCGAGCAGGGTGACGACGCCGAGAGCGAGCACCGCCAGTGTCAGCAGCCGGTGGGTGTACGCCTCGCCGCCATCCTGGTCGTCCTTACGCCGTCGGACGAGCACCGGCACCAGGACACTGGTGAGAATGCCGCCGAGCAGCAACTCGTAGATCATCGACGGGAAGAACTGCGCGGTGCCGTATGCGTCGCCGACGGCACCGACGCCGAGCGCGGCGACGATGGCGACCGTCCGGACGAACCCGGTTCCACGTGAAACCAGCCCGCCGAGCGCCATCACCGCGCTGTTGGTGGCAGTGCCGCCGCCGTCCGGCTCAGGCGGGACGGCGGCGGGGCTGTCCACCCCGGCGCCGCCGACCGCTCCGGCGCCGCCGACGCCAGGGGCCGGGGCCCCGGCCGGACCGGCTGGGCCGGCGCCTGAACCCCGCGCCGGAGGCGCGATCGGCCCCGGATCGTCGCTGTGGGCACTGCGGTAAACGCGGCCGGTCACATGCTCCTCCTTGATGCCGATCTCGCCCACCTTAGTGACGGGGTCGACGCGCCGATTAGGCTCCATGCTCTATGTCCACCGCTCACGGTCCTCAGTCCACGCCACCGGCGCCCGCCCGGTCGGCGTCCCCCCAACGCGGCGCCGCCGGACGTCCGGTCCCCGCCGATCCGCTGAGCGCGGCCCAGCGCGGCGCCGTGGCGGAGCTGATGCGGGTGTCCCCCGTCGCCGACGAGCTGGGCCGACGCTTCGCCGCCGCCGGTTTCGAGCTGCACCTGGTCGGTGGCTCGGTCCGCGACGCCCTGCTCGGGCGGCTCGGCGACGACCTCGACTTCTGCACCGACGCCCACCCCGACGACACCCTCCGCGTCGTCACCGGCTGGGCCGAGGCGATCTGGGAGACCGGCCGCGAGTTCGGGACCATCGGCGTGATGCGTCGCGGCCTGCGGATCGAGATCACCACGTTCCGGGCCGAGTCCTACGACGGGGTGAGCCGCAACCCGCTCGTCGAGTACGGCACGAACCTGTACGACGACCTGTCCCGACGCGACTTCACCATCAACGCGATGGCCGTCAGCCTGCCTGGGCACGAGTTCACCGACCCGTTCGGCGGCGTCACAGACCTGGCAGCCAAGGTCATCCGGACCCCCGACGCGCCCGAACGGTCATTCGGCGATGATCCGCTGCGGATGCTGCGGGCCGCCCGGTTCGCCGCCCAACTGCGATTCGCCGTCGAGCCGGCGACGCTGGCCGCCATGAACGCGATGGCTCCCGATCTCGACCGGATCACCGCCGAGCGGGTCCGGGACGAGTTCGTCAAACTGCTCAGCGGCGCCGACCCGGTCACCGGGCTACGGCTGCTGGTCGACACCGGACTGGCCGACCGGTTCCTGCCCGAGCTGGCCGGACTCAAGCTGGAGATCGACGAGCACGCCCAGCACAAGGACGTCTACGAACACACGCTCACCGTCGTGGCCAACGCCGTCCGGTTGGAACGCGCCGACGGCTGGCCGGCGGACTTCGTGCTCCGGATGGCCGCCCTCATGCACGACATCGGCAAACCCGCCACCAAGGCCGTCACCGGGGACGGGCGGGTCAGTTTCCACCACCACGAGGTCGTCGGCGCCCGGCTCACCCGCGCCCGGATGAAGGCGATGAAGTTCCCCAAGGACGTCACCGGGCAGGTCACCCACCTGGTCGCCCTGCACCTGCGCTTCTACGGCTACGGGCGCGGCGAGTGGACCGACTCGGCCGTCCGCCGCTACGTCGCCGACGCCGGCGAGCTGCTCCCCCGCCTGCACAAGCTCACCCGCTCGGACTGCACCACCCGTAACCGGCGAAAGGCGGCGGCGCTCGCCGCCGACTACGACGCGCTGGAGGACCGGATCAGCCGGATCGCCGCCGAGGAGGACCTGGCCCGGGTCCGGCCCGACCTTGACGGCAACGCCATCATGGAGCTGCTGGGCGTGCCGCCCGGCCCGATCGTCGGGCGGGCCTGGAAGCACCTCAAGGAGCTTCGCCTGGAGCACGGACCGCTGGACCGGGACGCGGCCGAGGCCGAGCTGCGCCGGTGGGCCGCCGCAGAAGGCATCACCGCCGACTGACCACCACCCGCCGACGCCACGCCGTCAGCAGTTGCGGTAGTCGTACCGGGTCGAGTTGTAGGCGCAGGAGTCGATCTG
This sequence comes from Pilimelia columellifera subsp. columellifera, assembly GCF_039532605.1. Taxonomy (NCBI): domain Bacteria; kingdom Bacillati; phylum Actinomycetota; class Actinomycetes; order Micromonosporales; family Micromonosporaceae; genus Pilimelia; species Pilimelia columellifera. The sequence continues at coordinate 406,342 of NZ_BAAARY010000001.1, read as the reverse complement.
GACGCCGGAGGCGTTCCGCAGGATCGCGGTGTCCCGGTCGTTGTTCCAGACGTAGGCCCGACGCCCCCAGTAGCGGTTGGTCGCCGTGTTCGTGCCGATGCCGGTGCGCAGGGTGACCGTCGCTCCGGCGTTGAGGTTGAAGGTTCCGAACGTGTAGACGTGGCGGGCGGTGTCGCGCACCGTCCAGCCAGTCAGCGAGCGTCGCGTACGGGTGGTGTTGCGGAGCTGGACGTACTCGGCGTTGAGGCTGGCGTTGGCGCCGCGGTCGGTTCCGGGCGAGTCGTACCAGATCTTTGTGATCATGATGACGGGGGCGGCGGCGCTCGCGGGGGCAGGGGCGGCGAGACCGCCCAGGGCGGCGACGAGCGCGACGGCTGAAGCGAGGAGGGTTCGCAGGCGCATGACAGTCCTTCGGCAGAGGTCGTAACGGAATTAACGCTACTGACGGCCCGGCAAAGCACAGATCAACCAAAATGCTCATTGTTCCGGCCGTCGGACCCATGCCGCTGCCGAACGACCGTCCCCGGACGACGTACCCCGCGTTCGCAAGCCGTCACCACGTAAGGCGGCGGGCGGCCCGGACCAGCTCGGTCCGGAACGCCCGCCGCCTTACGTGCGGTGTCAGCTCTCGATCTCGCCCTTGATGAACGCCTCGACGGCCTGGTGGGCGTCGTGGTCGGCGTACTGCTGCGGCGGCGACTTCATGAAGTAGCTCGACGCGGACAGGATCGGCCCACCGACCTTGCGGTCGAGGGCGATCTTCGCCGCGCGGACCGCGTCGATGATGACGCCGGCGGAGTTCGGCGAGTCCCACACCTCGAGCTTCAGCTCGGCGTTCAGCGGAACGTCCCCGAACGAGCGGCCTTCGAGGCGGATGTACGCCCACTTGCGGTCGTCGAGCCACGGCACGTGGTCCGACGGCCCGATGTGGACCTCGCCTTTGCCCATCTCGTGCGGGATCTGCGAGGTGACCGACTGCGTCTTGGAGATCTTCTTGGACATGAGGCGCGTGCGCTCCAGCATGTTCATGAAGTCCATGTTGCCGCCGAAGTTGAGCTGGTAGGTGCGCAGCAGCTCGACGCCCCGGTCCTCGAACAGCTTCGCCAACGCCCGGTGCACGATGGTCGCGCCGACCTGCGACTTGATGTCGTCGCCGACGATCGGCAGGCCCGCGTCGGCGAACTTGTCCGCCCACACCGGGTCGGAGGCGATGAAGACGGGCAGCGCGTTGACGAACGCGCAGCCGGCGTCGATCGCCTCCTGGGCGTAGAACTTGGCGGCCTCCTCGGAGCCGACCGGCAGGTAGGCGACGACGACGTCGGCCCGAGCGTCGCGCAGGGTTTGCGCCACGTTCACCGGCTCGTCGTCGGACTCCTGGATGATCTCGCGGTAGTACTGGCCGAGTCCGTCGAAGGTCGGCCCGCGCTGGACGGTGATCCCGCTCGGCGGCACGTCGCACAGCTTGATCGTGTTGTTCTCGCTGGCGACGATCGCCTCGGCGAGGTCACGGCCGACCTTCTTGGCATCCACGTCGAATGCGGCGACGAACTCCACGTCTTTGACGTGGTAGTCACCGAACTGGACGTGCATGAGACCCGGGACGCGGTCGTTCGGGTTGGCGTCGCGGTAGTACTCCACGCCCTGGACCAGGGACGAGGCGCAGTTACCGACGCCGACGATGGCGACGCGGACGGAGCCCATCGGGTGCCTCCTCTTATTGATGACGACCGCCACGGTGGTCCCCGGGCGGGGTGGGGTCTGTGGGTTGTTGCGACGGGGGGCGGCCGGAGCGCTCGTTGGCGATGAGCTCCTCCAGCCAGCGGACTTCCCGTTCGCAGGCGTCCAGGCCGTGCCGTTGCAACTCCAGCGTGTACGCGTCGAGTCGGGACGCTGCCCGACTGAGGACGTTGCGCAGGCCCTCGCGGCGCTCCTCGACCCGGCGCCGGCGGCCTTCGAGGATGCGCAGCCTGGTGGCGGTGTCGGTGCGGGCGAAGAACGTGAAGTGGACGCCGAAGCCGGGGTCGTCGTAGGTTTCCGGTCCGGCGGCGCACAGCCGGTCGGCGAAGCGTTCCTTGCCTTCGGCGGTGATCCGGTAGACGACGCGGCTGCGTTTGCTGGTGAGGGCCGAGTCCAGCGGACCGGCAGACGCGGCGGGGGGCGTTTCGGCGATCCAGCCGGCGTCCCGCATCCGGCGTAGCGTCGGGTAGAGCGTGCCGTAGGAGATGGCCGCCCGGAAGGCGCCGAGTTTGGCGCCCAGCTCCTTGCGAAGCTCGTAGCCGTGCATCGGGGTTTCCTGTAGAAGTCCGAGGATCGCAAGCTCGAGCACAGCGGGCGGTCCTCCTCGGTCGCTCATCTCCGACACAGCTGGAGTGATCTTGGCCGGCGGCGGCCCACGCTCGCGGGCCGATGTATCGCGCCGATACATCGTCACGGTAGAGCGCGTCGAGATATGTCGCAACTAGCGGCCCTGCTCACGCCGGTAGTGACCCCTGGTTGCCTGTCTCGTGCAGAGCGTCACGAATATCGCGTCGGGTGCTCTGACCGCGTACCCTTCACGCATGTCCACGCAGCGGCCGGTCGTCGACTACTCGCTGACCAAGCGGGCTGTGCTGCGGGATTTCCAGCGCGGCCTGGTCGCCATGGGCGAGATCTGCGACTCCTCGCCCTACCTGCGCAACGCGGCAAGGTTCCACGGGGAACAGACTGAGCTCCGCTGCCCGGTCTGCCGCCGCGAGAACCTGACATATGTCCGATTCGCGTATGGGGAGGCGCTTCGACAGTCGGCCGGGCAGGCGCGCCGACCGGACGAGTTGTCCCTGCTCGCCGCGACGGTCGACGAATTTCAGGTCTACCTGGTCGAAGTCTGCCGCGGCTGCGGCTGGAATCATCTGATAGAGCAGTATCTACTGGGCACGCGTGTGACCGGATCGAACTCGCCACGGCGGATCGACGTAGATATCAATGAACGGCCTGAACGCTACGGCCGGGTTTCTCAATCAGCGCGGCGCGACGGCGCCGTCGCGACGGCAGGGTGTGACGAATGACTTCCTATGGTGACTCCGGGTTCAGATCGGGGCCGGACGGCTCCGAGAACCCTCAGCCATGGCCAGGAAACGGCGGCGGCCACTCCGGCGGCGCCAGGCAGGGCTCCGCCGGGCGCGCCGCCGTCCCCAACAACTACGCGCCGGGCGCCGGCGGGCGCGCTGTCGCCCGGGCCAGCGCCCGGGTGAGCGTCCCCGCGGCCGACCGCGGCGGTGACCCCAACGGCCCGGCCCGGGCGTCGGCGCGGGTCCCGGCCGGCCGCGCCAGCGTCGGCCGCCGTCCGACCGGCGGCGCCCCTGGAAGCGCCCGCGGCGGCGGACTCGCCAGTCTCACCAAACTCAGCGGGCAGAGCCTGCTCGCCGCCCGTCGCCTCGGCGGCGAACCCAACAGCCGGCGACGGCGGATCAACTGGATCATCGGCATCGTCTCGGTCGTCGGCATGCTGCTCGGCGCGACCGTGGTGGGCGTCACCTGGTACTCGACGACCGTGGTCGTGCCGAAGGACTTCAACAACCTCGCGCTCACCTCGACCCTCATGTACTCCGACAGCAAGAACGAGATCGCCAAGGTCGGGCAGGAGAACCGCAGCTACGCCACGATCAAGCAGATCCCGGACCATGTCGAACGGGCGGTGGCCTCAGCCGAGGACCGCAAGTTCTACGAGCACTCCGGCATCGACTACGTCGGCATCATGCGCGCGGCCTGGAGCAACCTCACCACCGACAGCACGCAGGGCGCCTCCACCATCACCCAGCAGTACGCCCGGAACGCGATGGAGCTGACCAAGGAGATCTCCTACGCCCGCAAGGCCCGGGAAGCGATCCTCGCGTCGAAGCTCAACGACAAGTTCCCCAAAGACACGATCATGGAGTACTACCTCAACACGATCTACTTCGGTCGGGGCGCCTACAGCATCGAGACCGCCGCGCAGTCCTACTTCAAAAAGCCGGTCAACCGCATCAGCGTGGCCGAGGCGGCCGTGCTCGCCGCTGTCATCAAGCAGCCGGTGTCGTCCGAGACGCACAAGGGTTACGACCCAACGCTCAACCCCGGGGCGGCCCAGGAGCGCTGGGGCTACGTCCTCGACGGCATGGTCCAGAAGGGCTGGCTGGCGCCCGAGCAGCGAAACACGCTCAAATACCCCAAGGTGGTCGAGTTCGACGACCGCGCCTGTGGCGTCGAGTGTGGGCTGCAGACCCCGTCCGGGATCGTGGTCAACTACGTGACGCGTGAGCTGTCCGAGATGCGCGATCCGAAGACCAAGAAGCCCCTCTGCCAGGTCGGCGGCTGCCTTCAGGCGCTCCAGCGGGGCGGCTTCCGAGTCACCACCACGCTGCAGCACAAGGCGCAGAAGGCGGCCGAGCGGGTGGCCGCCCCCAGGGGCGATTTCCTGAGGAGCCAGCAGAAGAACCTGAAGGTGGGACTCGCCGCCGTCGACCCTGACACCGGCCGGGTGGTCGCCTACTACGGCGGCCCCAACACCAACCGGGCAGAAACCGACTACGCCGGGCTCAACTTCGACAAGAACGGCAACCCGATCGGCGGGCATCCGGCGGCCTCGTCGTTCAAGGTCTACACCCTCGCCGCCGCGCTCCAGGAAGGCTACAGCGCCAACACGTTCTGGCGCGGCGTCGCACGCAAGGACGACGCCGGTAACCTCATTACCAACGCCGGCACCCTCCGTCCGAACTGCGATCGGGGCAGCAACGCCTGCACCCTTCGTGAGTCGACCGTCCGGTCGTACAACGTCCCCTTCTTCGGGGTGGCCGAGAAGATCGGCCCGGACAAGGTCGTCGATGTGGCCAAGCGCGCCGGCATCAGGACGATGTGGAGCCAGGAGCGGGACGGCACCATGCGCCCCCGTGACCTCGCCAACATGAACGAGACCGAGTACGCCGGGCGGAAGCTCTTCGACTACCACGTGGGCTACGGCAAGTACCCGGTCACCGTGCTCGACCACGCCAACGGCATGGCGACCTTCGCCGCCCGCGGGGTCTACAACAAGGCGCACTTCGTGCTCAAGGTCGAGCGGAAGAACCTCAGCACCGGCAAGTTCGAGGAGATCGTCGGCGGCGAGCGTCTCAAGCCCGAACAGCGCATCGACCGCGAGGTCGCCGACGAAGTCAACCAGATCCTGCGTCAGGTGCCCCGGAACGACGGCAACGGCCTCCAGGACGGCCGGGACGTCGCCGGCAAGACCGGCACCTGGGAACTCAGCAGCGTCAAGCCGGACCTCAACGGCGACGCCTGGATGGTCGGCCACACGCCCAAACTCGCCTCGGCGGTCTGGGCCGGCACCGATGACAGCGCCCGGGTCGCCATCAAGGACCGGGCTACCGGGGGAAACATGATTGGCGCCGGGCTCCCCGCCCGGATCTGGAAGGCGTTCATGACCGAGGCGTCGTCCGGGCAGCCGTTCGAGCAGTTCCCGCCGTCGACCAACATCGGTAACCCGGACAAGAAGGGCGACGGGATCGAGCCGCCCCGTCCGACCCTGCCTTCGCTCCCTTGCCCGCCGCTCTGTTTCCCCGGCGACGGCGACGACGATGACCAGCCCGGGTTCCCCGGAACGCCGCAGCTGCCGTTCCCGACGCTGCCCGCGCCGAACCCCGGCGAGCCCACTGACCCCGGCCCCGGCGGAGGCGGCGGAGGCGGCGGAGGCGGCGGGAATGGCAACGGGAACGGGAACGGGAACGTCGGCTGAGGCGGTCCCGGGACGGGCGATGGGGCGCGTGCCCACGCGCGGCGCGGCGGCGGGCCCGCCAATTCCGCTGCGGCGGCCGGTGATGCGGCAGGATGTCGGGAATGAAGGCGCGTCGTACGGCAGTCGATGATCCGGGGCGTACGGACGGGTTCGTCCGCGGGCTGGTCGAGGCCATCGGAGGTCCGCTCGGCGCGCACGCCGCCGGTCCAGGCGGCCCGTCCCCCCGGCGGTTCTGGACTCCGGCGCGGATCGTCCTCGCGCTCGGCTGCCTCACGTTGGTGCTGCACTGGGTGCAGAAGACGCCGTGCATGGACGGGGCATGGACGAACAATGTCCAGTACACCCGGTTCTGCTACAGCGATGTGCTGGCGTTGTTTTTCAACGAGGGTCTGGACGAGGGAAAAATCCCCTACCTGGACCATCCGGTCGAGTACCCGGTCCTGACCGGGGCGTTTATGGGCCTGCTCGGTCTGCCGATCCACGCCTACGGCCAGAGCCACCCCGAGATCAACATGGGGATGTGGTTCTACAACGTCAACGCGTTCGTGCTCAGCGTGCTGGCTGTCGTCACCATCGCGCTGCTGCTGGGGATGCGGCGACGTCGCCCGTGGGACGTGGCGATGTTCGCGCTCGCTCCGGCCCTGTTCATCAGCGGGACCGTCAACTGGGACCTGCTGTCGATCGTGTTCGCCGTCGGCGGCCTGGCCGCCTGGGCCAGGCGCCGTCCGCTCCTCGCCGGGCTGCTGCTTGGGTTGGGCACCGCGGCGAAGCTGTGGCCTGGCTTCCTGTTCATCGCGATCCTGTTCCTGGCGGTACGGGCCCGTCGGCTGGCCCCGGCGATCGAGGCGACGGCGATGGGAATCGTCGTCTGGCTCTCGGTCAACCTGCCGGTGATCTGGTTGAACCAGACCGGCTGGTCGGAGTTCCTACGGCTCAACCGCGAGCGCGGCGTCGACTGGGGCACGCTGTGGTACATCGGCGAGCATCTACCCACCGGCCCGGGCGAGTACGGGCTGGAGCTGTTCAAGCGGCTCGGCGCTGACATCCCGACCCTGAACCTCCTCACCTACGTGCTCATCGCCTTCGCCTGGGCCGCGGTGCTGGTGCTGGTGCTGCGGGCGCCACAGCGACCACGCCTGGCGCAGGTCGCCTTCCTCGTCGTCGCGCTGTTCCTGATCTTCAACAAGGTGTGGTCGCAGCAGTTCGTGCTGTGGCTGCTGCCGCTGGCGGTGCTCGCGCGACCACGGTGGACGGCGTTTTTGGCCTGGCAGCTCGCCGAGGTGTGCTACTTCGCCGCGTTCTACGGCGAGCTCATGGGCGCCGGCGGGAAGACGGTCTTTCCGGAGTGGGTCTTCGTCCTGGCGTCGATCCTGCGGATGGGCGCCGTGGTAGTCCTGTGTGTCATGGTGGCTCGGGACATCATGCGGCCGGAGCGTGATCCGGTTCGGGCCAGCTACGACGGCACGGATCCCGACGAGGGCGAACTCGCCGATCGCGACGGCGCCGACGACCGCTCAGGTGACGGTGAAGACAAGCGCGCCGTCGACCTCAGTCCGGCTCACGCCTAGCTGGTCGACCGGCCGTTCGGCGATCTGTTCCCACGGGGTTCCCGGCAGCTCGTCACGCAGGACGACCACCGAGCGAATGCCGATCTTGCGGAGGTGCTCGACGCTGAGCTGGTCCGGGAAGGTCTCCATGATCTTCCTGGTAGTGCCGAGGCTGTTGGGCGTGAAGCCGCTGTTGCCGTTGACGACCTTCGGGAAGCCGGCGGTGGACCACAGCAGCACGTAGCTGTCGATCCGGAAGTCGCTGGGCAGGACCATCGCCGGGCCGGCGGTCTGCCGTAGCGCCGCCGGCGCGGTCGGGACGGTGGGGTGTGGCGTGGTGTTCAGGCCCTCAGCGAGCACCAGGAGGGCCGGCACGATGGTCGCGAGCCGTAGCCAGCCATGGAGCCCGGCCGTGCCCGGATCGTGCCGGAGCGCCGCCGCTCGACGGAGGATCTCGGTGACGGCGCCGGCGGCCAGCACGGTGAGCAGCAGGGTCGTCCACAGCATCAGCCGGCCGGGGGTGCGCACCCCCTCCCAGCCGGGCAGGTACTCGAAGAGCAGCAGGTAGCCGTACTCGCCGCCGAAGAACTGGGTGCCCATCGACAGCGCGCCGGTGCCGAGGACGGCGGCGACCAGGAACAGGCGCTGTCGCAGCGTCCACACCGAGAAGAAAAGCCCGGTGAGGGCCAGCGCGTACAGGGTGAATCCGGGCAGCAGCGCCATCTCCGGCGCCCAGGCCAGCCGCTCCCGCAGCGCGGCGTGGTCCGGGCCCCAGATCAGGGAGTGCTCGGGAGCGGTGACGAAACCGAGCAGCGGCGGTGAGTACATGTCGAGCAGCCCGGTGGTGCGCTTGGCGTACGGGTGAAGTTCGGCGACCTCGTAGTACGGCAGCGCCATGAGAACGCCGACGGCGCCGAAGACCAGGCCGCCGCCGAGGTTGGCGGCGAGCAGCGGCCAGCCGAACGGCATCGCCGCGGCGCCCCGACGCAGCCGGCTCACCGTCCACCAGACCGCGGCGACCACAGCGATGAGGGCGAGCGCGTAGGCGAAGCCGAGGCCGATGCCGAAGCCGAGGCTGAGCTGCCAGGCCGCCACCAGCCAGCCGGCGAGGACCCAACCTGGCCGGCGGCGCTCGGGGCGGTAACCGTGCCGCAACGACCAGCCGTGGCCGCGGGCGAGCATCGCGAGCGCGAGGGCGATCCCACCGCTGGAGAGCACATGCAGGTGTCCGGCCTGGGACAGCCGCCAGGGGGCGAACCCACAGGCCAGGCCGGCGATCGCGGCGCCGACACGCCCCGCGCCGAGTTGCCTGATCAGGGCGTACGCGCCGAGGAACGCCAGTGCGTGCGCCAGCACGTACATGATGTTGTAGCGCATCACGGCGGCCACTGAGCCGTCGCCGACCAGGCCAGCCGGGGCGTAGCCGAGCAGGGTGTCGGAGAACGCGAAGCTGTACGGCTCGGGGTAGAAGCCGTTGGCGTGCCACAGGCTGCCCAGATCCGTCTTGAGCGCGTGGCCCGACCAGGCCATCTGCCATGCCTGTAGGGACGGGTCGATGGCGTCCTCGGGGATGGTGGTCATCGGTCGACGCAACGTCGGCCAGGTCATCAGCGCGGCGAGCGCCAGGCTGGTGAGCGCGGCCAGGGTCCACTCGTGTCGGAGCACCCGCCAGGCGGCGCGGCCGGCCCGGGCGAGGCGGTTGGGCGGCTGCGGAGCGGCCGGAGCGAACCTGGCGAACGGGTCGCTCGCGCTGGGGTCGGCAGGGCCAGACACGGGCGTTACCGGTCCAGCCGGGGGTCCGTCGGGGGTGTCGTCGGCCATCAGCCGCCGAGCTTTCCGCGCAGGTACGCGATGTCGGTGGCCTGGCCGTCGACGCCGCCCGGCGTCTCGACGATCGCGGGGGCGCCCGCGGCGGCGATCACGGCGGCCAGCACCTCGGGGTCGATGACGCCGGCGGCGAGGTTGTCGTGGCGGTCCCGGCCGGAGTCGAACGGGTCTTTCGAGTTGTTGGCGTGGACGAGGTCGATCCGGCCAGTGATGGCTTTGACGCGGTCGACCAGCCCGAGCAGCTCCTCCCCGCCGGCGTGGGCGTGGCAGGTGTCGAGGCAGAAGCCCACCTCGTGATCGCCGATGGCGTCCCAGAGGCGGGCCAGGGCGTCGAGCCGCCGGGCGCAGGCGTTGTCGCCACCGGCGGTGTTCTCGATGAGGATGGGCGTATCGAGACCGCCGTTGTCGGCGGCGTACGCGAACGTCTTGCGCCAGTTGTCGAAACCGACCGCGAGGTCGTCGCCCTTGTTCACATGTCCACCGTGCACGATGAGCCCGGCGGCGCCAACGGCGGCGGCCGCCCGGGCGTGGCTGACCATGAGCTTGCGGCTGGGAATCCGGATCCGGTTGTTGGTGGTGGCTACGTTGAGCACGTACGGCGCATGGATGTAGATCGCCACGTCGGAGGTCGTGAGCGCGGCCGCGTCGGCCCTGGCCGTCGGGGCTTTCCAGCCCTGTGGGTCGGACAGGAAGAACTGGACCGCGTCGGCGCCGCGGGCGGCGGCCTCGGCGAGCGGGTCGGCGGAATCGACATGGGCTCCGATGCGCATGCCTGGGAGCCTACGGCGTCCCACTGACGGAGTACCCAAACCCGGTGTTTTGTCCATGCTCGACGGAGAAAGTCCCTTCTTTCCGGGGCGGTCGGACGCCCTCTCACGTCACTCGCAAGTGACGCGTGTCGTTGCACAGCTTGCTGGTGTTCCACGAGAAGGCAGAGCTGGGGAGTGGGATCGTGGCACGGATCGCGTTACGTCGTCAGGTGGGCCGTTCGACGGTCGGGTCGCTGGCCGGGGTGCTTCTCGTCCTCGCAGCCGGCCCGGCCGCCGCGACCGAGGTCGGCCTTGGTGGCCGGGTCGTCACCTTCAACGGCGGGAGTCTGCTCGGCCTGCGGTGCGCCTCGACCGTCGACACCGAGACCGTCGTCATCCAGGCCGAGACGACGCTGCGGGTGCGGAACCGGACGGGGCACCGGGCCACCCTCCTGCTGGACGGGGAGCCGTTCGGCGAGGTCGCCAAGCGGGCAGTGGCGGAGGTGCTGTTCCACCATGGACCGGTCGAGCTGTCGCTGAAGCCGCACTGTGTGGTCACCAGCCAGGCCACTGTCCGGGTGCAGGTGGTGGAGCCACCGGCGCCACGGCCGACCGGGAGCGCGCCTCCGGAGGGCACGGCGCCGGCTCCGCCGGGAGGCGGCCCTGTCAGGCCGGGCGCCACGCCGCAGTCGCCGGCCCCGACGGCGGGTGACACGGCGCCTGTCGCCGTGGACAATCCGGAGGTTGTCGACGGGCGCGCGCCCGTGGGCGGTCCGCGACCGTCCAACGGGGGCGGCGCGGGATCGGGAGGAGCTGCGGTGGACGTGCCGATGGGTGACGCGCTGACCCGGGCTGGTCGGACTCTGCCGAACAACCCACCGGCCGAGGCCATGGCGGCGGTGGATCCGGTGGTTGACCGCGGGCCGATCACTCTTCTGGGGCTGCTGGCCCTGATCTGCATCTCAGGGGTTCTGACCGGGGCGATTCGTGCTATTCTCGCTCAGCGGTCAACTAGGACAAGTAGCATGTAAAGGTGCTTATCGGATGTTCGTGCCGACGCTTCCGTTCCGTGGAGCACGTCCCGCCGATTCCCGATGACCGCTGTCGTCTCCGCGGGGCGCGGTGTCCACGCTCGTCGGTGTGGTCGTTCCTCCCCAGGTCCCACCCTAGGAATGCGGACCAAGCGCCCCGCGGTCCTACTGCGCGCCGTCCATTGCCAGCGGCGTCGCCGGCCGCGACTGCCCTGCCCGCGGTAGGCGCCGGGCCCCCGGTATCCTTACTCGGTTCGTCGCTTCATGTGCGGCGGACAGACGCCAGACCTCCTGCCGCGGAGGTGCCGCGGCCACTAGCCCAGAGGAGGTGAGTACGTCTTGCGTCACTACGAGATCATGGTGATCCTCGACCCCAGCCTGGAGGAGCGCACTGTCGCCCCGTCGCTGGACACGTACCTCAACGTCATCCGCACCGCGGGTGGCTCGGTGGAGAAACTCGATGTGTGGGGCCGTCGCCGGCTCTCGTTCGAGATCAACAAGAAGGCCGAGGGCATCTACGCCGTCATCGACCTTCAGGCTTCGCCCGAGGCCGTCGCCGAGCTGGACCGTCAGCTTCGTCTGAACGAGTCCGTCCTGCGCACCAAGGTGATCCGGCCGGACGTTCGCTGACGCGACGCCCGGCTCCCCCGGACCAGCATCAGCCTCATGTCAGACCGTCGTGCAACGGTGGTCGAGCAACGAGCTGAGCGTGCTGAGGAGTTGGCAATGGCAGGAGACACCACCATCACGGTCGTCGGCAATCTGACCGACGACCCTGAGCTGCGCTTCACCCCCTCCGGGGCCGCGGTCGCCAAGTTCCGGATCGCTTCGACGCCCCGGTTCCTCGACAAGGCGTCCGGCGAGTGGAAGGACGGCGAACCGCTGTTCCTGGCGTGCAACATCTGGCGCCAGGCAGCGGAGAACGTCGCCGAGTCCCTCCAGCGGGGCTCCCGCGTCATCGTCACCGGCCGGCTGCGCCAGCGGTCGTACGAGACGCGCGAGGGTGAGAAGCGCACCGTCATCGAGCTGGAGGTCGACGAGATCGGCCCGTCGCTGCGGTACGCCACGGCGAAGGTGCAGAAGATGTCGCGCTCCGGTGGCGGTGGGTTCGGCGCCTCCGGCGGTGGCAACCAGGGCGGCGGCGGAGGAAACTTCGACGACCCCTGGGCGACCGCCGCGCCAGCCGGCAAACCAGCCGGTGGATCCGGTGGAAACTTTGACGATGAGCCACCGTTCTAGACGACTGAGGAAACGACATGGCTAAGGCTGCGGCTCTGCGCAAGCCCAAGAAGAAGGTGAACCCGCTCGACAAAGAGGGGATCACCTACATCGATTACAAGGACACCGCGCTGCTGCGCAAGTTCATCTCCGACCGGGGCAAGATCCGTGCCCGCCGGGTCACCGGGGTGACCTGCCAGCAGCAGCGTCAGATCGCCAGCGCGGTCAAGAACGCCCGCGAGATGGCGCTCCTGCCGTACACGACCACGGCTCGCTGAGAGGGGGCACGGACATGAAGATCATCCTCACCCACGAGGTGTCCGGGCTCGGCACTCCCGGCGACGTTGTCGAGGTCAAGAACGGCTACGGCCGTAACTACCTCCTGCCCCAGGGCTTCGCGATGCCGTGGAGCAAGGGAGCTGAGAAGCAGGTCACGGTTATCAAGCGGGCCCGTGAGAGCCGCGAGATCCGTGACCTCGGCCAGGCTACCGAGGTCAGGGGCCAGCTTGAGAACCTCAGGGTCGGCATGAAGGCGCGCGCCGGTGACGGCGGTCGTCTGTTCGGCTCGATCACCGCTGCCGAGGTCGTCGAGGCCGTCACCGCCGCTGGCGGCCCGACGCTCGACCGTCGACGGCTGGAGATGCCCGGGGCGATCAAATCTCTCGGCAACTACCAGGTCTCGGTCAAGCTGCACCCCGAGGTGACCGCGAAGTTCACGTTGGACGTCACCAAGTCCAAGTAACCAGCGCCGAACAGCGGCCGTGTGGAACGGATCCGTTCCACACGGCCGCTGTCTGTCTGGTGAGCAACGGGGATTACTGAGCGGGCGAAGTCGGACAATGGCGGCCGGCCGCGTCAGCCGAGGGGCTGGCCCGTGATGACGGAGACGGCGACCGTCGCCAGCCCGCCGCCCACCACCGCGGCGGCGAAGCCTACGGTCCGTGACTTCCACGAGCTGCTGACCTTCCGCAAAACCACTGCGACCCCTGCGCTGAGCACGAGCACGCCCAGCATCTTCGGCAGGCTGGCCGCCAGCGTGGCCAACGCCGCTGCCTGTTGCGAGGCGCACCGGGCGCCGTTGACGCAGCTCGCCTGGGCCTCCGGCCCCAGCGTGAGGCTCCACAGCACCCAGGCGATCACGGGAACCGCGAACCACATCACCGTGTAGGCCACGGCGGCGCCGTAGTTACCCAGCCATCCGGGCGACTCAGCCGCGGCTTCGTCCGTCGGCTCGTACGCCCGGATCCGACTCTGGGTCGAGGGCATCGAGGCACGGCGTTCCGCATCCTGACGGTAGGACGGCGAAGCGGCGGCGGACCGCGCCCTCCCGGCGTCACGCCGGTAGTCGGGGCGTCGGGACGGCGGCTCGGCGGGGGCTTCGGCGCGTCGGTCCGTTGCCGGAGCGTAGCTGGCCGAGCCGCGGTACCCACCGGCCCCGCGGGTGGGATCAACGCCGCGGCCACGAGGCGGAGCGGCGTCTCCGTCACGGGGCGCCGGGAGTCCACGTCGGCGGGTCGGGGCGTCGGAGGGAGCGGACGCGGGCGCGGGCGAGCCGCCGATGGCACGTTGGCCCGGCGGCGGGAAGGACCCTCGGTACGTCGGCGGCGGCTCGGGCGGTCGGGCGGGCTCCTCACGGCGCCGGCGGCGAGGCTGGTACTCCTCCCGCGGCGGATCAACCGGGGGCGTGCGCCAGTCAGCCGCTGGCTGAGGCGACTGCCGCTGCCCGGGAAACGAGGCAGGCGGGTCGTCGGGGAGATAACGCCGCCGGGGCGGTTCGGCGAGCGGTCCAGTGTCCGAAACCCCGTAGTGGTAGGGGCCGCCGCCGCCATCGTCCGGCCGCACGTTGCGGGAGCCGTAAGAGGCAGACGCGCGGGAGTCGTCGGGCGAGTCGCTGTAGCGCCGTGGACGGTAGCCGGGGTCCGGCGGCGCCTGGGCCTCTTCGCGGAGGGCCCGGCGCGGACGGTATCCGCCGGAGTCGTCGGTTGACCGGCCGCCACGCTGGTCGGGATCGTCGTACGCGGCGCGTCGGGGAGTGTAGTGGCCGGGCTCGGCATAGCCGGCGGGCGTGCCGTGGTCGTCGCTACGGCCTCGACCAACCGACTCGGACAGGTAGCCCCGGTCCTGGTAGGGCGGGGTGTCGAGGCTCGGGCCGCGGTGGCGGTAGCTGGTGGAGGTGTCCTCGGCTGCGCGATGGCCGCCGGTGTCCGACCACGGGTGTGGCGACGCCGCACGCTCCCAGGACGGCTGGTACGGGTCGGCGAGGGCGCCCGACTGGTAACCCGTGGGGCTCGCCTGGTACGGGGCAGCGCCCTGCCGGGGCGTCGAGCCCCGGTACGACTCCGGGGTCACGTAGGGGCCGCCGGAGTCGTAGGAGTCGTCGGCGCGGTAGGGCCCGCGCGCGCCGTCGCGAGGGGCGTCGCTCTGGTAGGCGGCGGCGCCGTGGCGTGCCGGGTCCCGGTAGCCGGAGGTCGACGACGGACGGAAGCCGCCGCTCCAACCGTCGTCGCTGCCGCGGCGTACCGCCGGCAGGACCTCGCCGACGTACGCGGTGTCCTCGTCGCGGCCGGAGAGAGCGCGGCGCGCAGGCCCGTCCCAGGCGGGAGCTGAGCTCGGGCCGCTCCAACTCTCGCCCGATCGGTAGCTGTCGTCACCGGGACGGCGGGTTGGTCGCCAGCCGTCCGTGCTGTCCGCATCCGTGGAGTACGGGCCGCCACCGCGGAGCCAGCCGTCATCGGAACGGTGGGCCGGTCGCGCGTACGGGCCCTCCTCCCAGTCTCGGTAGCTCACCAGGGGATCGTTTCGCTTTCGTGATGATCTGACAATGGGCTGGACAGCCAGGAACCAGGGTGCGCTGGCTGTGAGGGGAAGCGTAGTCCGCCCGGACCGCCGCCGGTAGCGAGCCGCCGGCCACCGATCGTGGGGACACGTTATCCACAGGCTGGCCAAGTTTCCTTCATCCACAGCCTGTGTATGAAGAAACGGCAGGTCAACACCACTATGTGGGGCGCGGTTCACCTCTTTGTCCACACGTTGTGCACAGGGTTATCCACAGGCTCGTCGGCGTGTTTCCACAGCTTTCCCACAGGGGCCCGGGGGCCCGACTGGCAGTGGCGCCGTCGCTCTCCTATCGTGGTCGCGCGGCCTCTGCGTTCGTGCGATTCACCCCTGGTCCGGCTCACCCCTGGTCACGCGCGTCCTCGACTCGCCCCCACGTCTGACGCGACTGCCTCAGACGCCCGCGCCTGGAGCCCGGCCGGCTGAGGAGGACACGGTGTCAGTCAGCGACGAGACCCGACCAGAGAGTCGACCGTCCAGCCGCCCGCCGGGGCGGGACGAGCCGGGCGGCAACCGTGCCGAAGCGGTGATTCCTGAAGGCCGACGACCGGCCGACTCCGGCTACGACCGCACCCCGCCCCAGGACCTGGCCGCCGAGCAGTGCGTCCTCGGGGGCATGCTGCTGTCCAAGGACGCCATCGCCGACGTCATCGAGATCCTCAAACCCGGCGACTTCTACCGACCCCACCACGCGACCGTCTTCGACGCGGTCCTGGACCTCTACGGTCGCGGCGAGCCCGCCGACGCGATCACCGTCGCCGCGTCGCTGGCCGACGCCGGCGACCTGGCCCGCATCGGTGGCGCCCCCTACCTGCACACCCTCATCGCCGCCGTCCCCACCGCGGCGAACGCCGCCTACTACGCGCGCATCGTCGGGGAACGGGCGATCCTGCGCCGCCTCGTCGAGGCCGGCACCCGGATCGCCCAGCTCGGATACGGGGCCAACGGCAACAACGGCCGCGATGTCGACGACATCGTCGACCTGGCCCAGCAGGCCATCTACGACGTCACCGAGAAGCGGGTCAGCGAGGACTTCGCCGTCCTGGCCGACATGCTGCAACCCACCCTGGACGAGATTGAGGCGGTCGGCGCGTCCGGCGGGATGATGACCGGCGTCCCCACCGGCTTCAGCGACCTGGACCGCCTGCTCAACGGCCTGCACGCCGGGCAGTTGGTCATCGTCGCCGGCCGTCCAGGCCTCGGGAAGGCGCTGGCGTTGGACACCCCGTTGCCGACCCCGGACGGCTGGACCACGATGGGCGCGGTGCGGGTCGGGGACCTGCTGATCGGCGCGGACGGGCGTCCGGTCGAAGTCACCGCCGCGACGGCGACGCAGCACGGCCGTTCCTGTTTCGCGGTCGAGTTCTCCGACGGTTCGGTGATCGTCGCGGACGCGGACCACCGCTGGTCGACACGGTCGCGGCGACCCAGGCGGGCCGCAGTCGTCCAGGTCCGCACCACCGCCCAGATCCGGCGGACGCTGCGCGACCAGAACCACCAGCCCAACCACAGCATCCCCACCGCAGCCCCGCTGGCGTTGCCGCGCCGCGACGACCTGCCCGTCCCGCCGTACGCCGTGGGCTCGCTGCTGGGCGGCGGGCGGATCCCGGCCGCCTACCTGCGCGCCGCCGAGGACCAGCGCCGGGACCTGCTCGCCGGACTGCTCGACGCCGACGGGGAGGTGGGTCCGACCGGGAACGTCCGGTACCGCACGACCTGCGCCGAACTGGCGGACGACGTCTACGAGCTGGTCGTGGGCCTGGGGTACCGCTGCGCGCTGAACACGACGCCGGCCGGGGGCCGCCCGGTGTCGACGTCCGCGTTCGTCCTGAGTTTCGCTACGGTCCACGACGTGTTCCGGTCGGAGCGCAAAAGGCTCACGCACCAGCGCCGCCGCCGGGCCGACGGGGGGGCCGGCGTCCGGACCATCGTCGAGGTGCGGCCGGTGCCCAGCGTGCCGGTGCGGTGCGTCAGCGTCGCCAACGCCGATCACCTGTACCTGGCCGGACGATCGATGATTCCGACCCACAACAGCACCGCGGCGATGGACTTCGCCCGCTCCGCCTCGCTCAAGAACAACCTCGCCAGCTGCATCTTCTCGCTGGAGATGAGCAAGGTAGAGATCGTCATGCGACTGCTGTCGGCGGAGGCGCGGGTGCCGCTGCACGTGCTGCGCTCCGGGCAGCTCTCCGACGACGACTGGACGAAACTGGCCCGGCGGATGGGCGAGATCAGCGAGGCGCCGCTGTTCGTCGACGACACCGCGAGCATGAACCTCATGGAGATCAGGGCCAAGGCGCGGCGGCTCAAGCAGCGGCACGACCTCAAGCTCATCGTGGTCGACTACCTGCAGCTGATGACGTCGCCGAAGAAGACGGAGTCGCGTCAGCAGGAGGTCTCGGAGCTGTCGCGTGGTCTCAAGCTGCTGGCCAAGGAGGTCGAGTGCCCGGTCATCGCGGTGTCGCAGCTGAACCGTGGCCCGGAGCAACGCACCGACAAGCGTCCGCAGCTCAGCGACCTCCGTGAGTCCGGCTGCCTGACTGCGTCGACCCGGCTGCTGCGGGCCGACAACGGCGCCGAGACCACCCTTGGCGAGCTGGTCGCGACCGGCGCGCGGAACATCCCGGTCTGGGCGGTGGACGAGACGCTGCGCTGCGTGCCGCGAATGTTGAGCCACGCGTTCCCGAGCGGACGCAAGGCGGTGTTCCGGATGAGCCTGGCGTCCGGACGTCAGGTCGAGGCGACCCCCAACCACCGATTCCTCACCGTGGACGGGTGGCGGGCGTTGGCGACGCTGGGCGCCGGGTCGCGGATCGCCGTGCCCCGGCACGTGCCGGCCCCGACCGAACCGACGATCGTCCCGGACGGGCTGGTGGCGCAGGCCGCTGAGACGACCGGCGGTCGCGTGCCGACGGAGGTGTTCGGTCTTGCCCGCGCGCAGGTCGCGTTGTTCCTGCGGCGCCTCTGGGCCAAGGGCGGGTCGGTGACGGTCGACCAGGCGGCCGGCGGCGGCGAGGTCCGTTACGGGGCGGCCAGCCGTCGCTGTGCCGACGACCTGGCGAGGCTGCTGCTGCGGTTCGGCATCGTCGGTCGGGTCACGACGGTCCGGTCGGGCGCCACGTTGGAGATCTCCGGCCGGGACGACCAACTCAGGTTCGTCCGGGAGATCGGCGGTCATGGCGGCCACCGGGCGGCGTGCGTCGCGCTACGGGCCGTTCTGGAGAGCCGACCCAGCGTCCCGGCCGACGCGGCGCCGGCCGCTGTCACCTGGGACCGGGTGCGGGAGCTGCTGACCGCTCCCAGCGGCGGCGCCCTGGCACAGGTCGTCGAGGTTCTGGACGCCGTGGACCTGGACATTCACGCGACGAACGACGTGCTCTGGGATCCGGTCGTCGCGATCGAGCCGATCGGCGAGCAGGACGTCTACGACGCGACGGTGCTCGGGCTGCACAACTTCATCGCCGACGGGGTCGTCGCCCATAACTCGATCGAGCAGGACGCTGACGTCGTCATCCTGCTGCACCGTGACGACTACTACGACAAGGAGTCGCCGCGGGCCGGCGAGGCGGACTTCATCGTGGCCAAGCACCGAAACGGACCCACTGACACGATCACCGTGGCGGCGCAGCTGCACCTGTCCCGCTTCGTCGACATGGCACTCTGATTCGGGAACTCCCCGTCGCCGAAGTCAGGAAGCCAGGAACCAGCCCACGGCGGCCGCGCTGACGCCGAGAACCAGGCTGAGCGTCACGTTCGCCACCGCGGCCAGCAGCCGTCCCTGTCTGGCCAGGCGCAACGTCTCGAACCCGAATGTCGAGTATGTGGTGAGCGCTCCGCACCAACCGACCGCGACCAGCGGCCAGACCCAGCCCGGCCTGGCGGCGCTGACTCCGCTGAGCGCGCCCAGCACGCCAGAGCCGGCGACGTTCACCGTCAGCGTCCCCCACGGCAGCCAGACCGGCCGGTCGGCCTGTAGCCATTGGTCGACCAGATAGCGGACCGTCGCCCCGACCGCCCCGCCCAGCGCCACCAGCATGAACGTCACGGCCGCCCCGCCCTGGCCAGCGCCGCGCCCGCCCAGACCGCCACCACCGCGGCCACCGCGGTGCCCAGCAGATGCGCCACCGCCGCCGGCGCCTGCCCGGACCGGGCCAGCGCCACCGACTCCACCGCGTAGGTGGAGAAGGTGGTGAAGCCGCCGAGCAGCCCGACGCCCAGCGCGGGCCGGGCGAGACGGTGCGACCACGACGACGTCGGATGGTCGGCGAGCCACTGGAGCAGCCCACCGATCGCCAGGCAACCGGCCACGTTGACACCGAGAGTGCCCCACGGACCCGGCGCCGCCACCGAAACGCCGTAACGGGCCAACGCGCCGACCGCGCCGCCGGCGGCGACAGCCACGACCAGCGCCAGCGGCGGACGCGTCATCGCGCCAGTGCCGCCGAGGCGGGCCGCCCTCCGGGCGGCGTCACGCGACAGGCCGCCCCGGCCAGGGCCGGAACCCACAACGCCAGGACGGCCGGATAGAGCAGGTAGCCGAAGCGGGTCGCCGGCATCAGCACGATCGCCGCGAGCAGCCCCCAGGCGCAGACGGCCGCCGCCTGCGCGGCGTCCCGCGGCGGCCGCCGCCACAGCAGCGCCGCGATGGACACGGCGGCGACGCCCAGGGCCGCGACGGCGAGCGCCCGACCCCCCGGGACAGCGCTGGCGATGAGGTGCCCGGGCAGCGGCGAGCGGGCCGGGCTGGTGACCAGACCGTCGCCGGACGGGAAGCGGATCACGTTGTCGACCAGGGCGCCGGCATCGACGACCAGCGCGGGCACGATGACGAAAGCGGGTAGGAGCACCGCGCCGGCGAGGAACCGCCAGAGCCGGGCCCGGTGGCGCGCCATGACGGTGACCGCCAGCACCACGATCACCGGCGCTGCCAGCAGCTTCAGCGACCCGGCCACCCCGATCGCCAGCCCGGCGGCCGTCACCCGACCGGTGGCCAGCAGCGCCATGGCCAGCAGACACAGTCCCAGCACCGGAAGGTCATCGCCGCCGGTGGCCAGGGTCAGCGCGCAGATCGGCAACGCCGCCACCGCCTGACCGGCCCGGACCAGCGTCGTGGCGGGCGCCTCCCGTAGCAGCCACAGCGCGGCGCCGACCGCGATGGCGGTGACCAGCAGGAACGAGATCCGGGCATCGCTCCACCAGAGGTCGCCGGCCACGGCGCGCGGCAGTCCGAACAGCGCCATTCCCGGTTGGTACGGCAGGTAGCTGACCAGCCACTCGACCGGCGGGAGGCCCGCGATGACGTCCTGGGACAGGTACGGCGTCCCGGTCTCGACGAGGCGGCGGCCACCGTCCTCGACGACCGGGACCTCCTCCTGGGCCCGGGCCGGGTTCCCCGCCGACCGCTGAACCGCCTGCGCCACCAGCGGGACCAGCGTCGTGCCGATCCAGGTCAACGCCGCCAGCGCCGCCCGGGCCGGCGGCGCGGACCATGGTCCGCGCCTGGCCAGTTGGACCACCACGCACGCTGCGGCGACCGCGTACACCGGGGCCGCTATCCGGCCCCACGCCTGGTGCGGAGCGAGGGTGGACGCCGCCGCGGTGACCAGGGCGAAGACCGCGCCCGCCCCGTACAGCGACAGGTCAGCCCACAGGCCGCCTCCGGCCCGGTCGACGCGGCGCCACCAGCCACTGCGGATCACGCCGGTCAGTGTGGCAGACGGTCGCCGCGGGGGCTGGCGCGGCGTGCGGTCGGGATACGGACCACCGACCCCTCGTTGTGGAGCGGCTCGGCCAACGCGCCCGGGCGTCCGGCGCAGCCACGGTGCAGGGCGCCGAGCAGCCGGCTGGCCGGCATCGGGCGACCGAACAGCTGGCCCTGTCCGGCGGCGCAGCCCAGCTCCCACAGGTCGCGGCGCTGGCGCTCCGTCTCGATGCCCTCGGCCATGATGGCCACGTTGAGGCTGCGGCCCAGCTCGACGCTGGACCGGACCACCGCCTTGGCCTCGTCAGACGAGCTGACCCGGTGCACGAACTCCGGCGCGATCTTGATCTGGTGCACCGGCAGCTGCGACAGCATCGACAGCGACGCCGCGCCGTCGCCGAAGTCGTCCAACGCCAGCCGGACGCCCGCCGTGCGCAGGGTGCGCAGCACCCCGCCGACAACCTCGAGCTGCGTCGTGGCCAGGGCCTCGGTCAACTCCAGGATGAGCCGGTCCGGGGACAGCTCGTGGCAGGCGATCCGGGACAGCACCAGTTCCGGGAAGCGGGCGTCGAGCAGGCTGTGCGGGGCGATGTTGACCGCCACCGGGATGTCGAAGCCGGCGTCCCGCCAGTTCGCCGCCGACAGCAGCGCGAGGTCGAGCACCGCCGCACGCATCTCCGGCAGGAGACTGCCCCGGTCCACGGCCTCGAGCATCGCCTGGGGATCGTCCGGGCGCCGGGCGCCGTCCCGCCACCGCGCCAGCGCCTCGGCGGCGATGACCTCGCCGGTCGCCAGGTCGACAATGGGTTGGAAGCTCACCGCGAACGGTCGGTCCAGCGTCGTGGTGACGCGTTCGCCGTCGCGCGTTCGCCGACCCACCTCGACGGAGTCGCGGCGCCGGGTGTAGACGGCGACCCGTTCGCCGGCCCGCTTCGCCTGGTACATGGCGACGTCCGCGCGGCGCAGCAGCTCGACCATGCCGCTGGTGCCGGTGGCGACGGCGACGCCCCCGCTGGCCTCCATGCCGACCCGCATCCCCTCGATGTCCACCGGATGATGCAGCGCGGCCAGCAGCGCCTCGGCGCGGTGGCTGGCGACGGCGGGCGCGGGCAGGCCGGTGAGCAGGACGGCGAACTCGTCCCCGCCGAGCCGGGCCACGAGGTCGTCGGGGCCGGCGGCGGCGAGCAGCCGGTGGGCAGCCGCGATGATCACGAGGTCGCCGGCGGCGTGGCCGAGGGTGTCGTTGATCTCCTTGAAGTGGTTGAGGTCGATGAGCAGCAGCGCCATGACGCCGTGCTCCGAGCGGCGGGCGAGCATCGTGCCGCCCTGGTCCAGCAGCGCACGGCGGTTGGTGAGACCGGTCAGCGCGTCGTGGGCGGCGGCGTGCGCGTGCTCGGCGGCGATCCGTTCCAGCTCGGTGTACGCGGCCGCGTTACGGAGCGCGGTCGACAGCGCCGACGCGAACGTGCGCAGCGTGTACTGCTCACGCTCGGACAGCTTCACCTCACCCCGGAACCGCAGCCGTAGCTCCCCCAGGCGGGTGGTGTCGTCGTTGCCCTTGAGCGCGACCGCGATGGCGTGCGGAAGTCCGTCCGCGGCGCTCAGCGCTGCACCGTCGACGATGATTCCGGCGCCGTCGCCGCGAACCAGCCGGGCCGCGTCGCGAAGCTGGATCTCGATGTCGACCTGTTCGGCTGAGAACAGCTCAGCGGCCCGGGTCACCCCCAGCCGCAGCACCCGATCGAGGTCGACGTCGTTGATGCCTTCGGTGGCTGACGCGAGCCGCTGCCAGGTCTCACTCTCCGCGCGAGCGCGCATACGCTGCGCATTCCACAAATGCAGGCTGAACGCCAGCGGCGGCAGCGACAACAGCAGCGCGCTATTGAATGTGATGATCGCCAGGCTGAGCATCACCATGGCGAATCGTGCGGCCAGGGACATCGCGCGGACGTCCCAATAGGACACGAACAACTGCCATACCGGGGTTCGGTTCGCCCGTGCTACAACGGGGTTCCCCAGTAGTTCGTCGACGATCTCGGTAGCGAAGTAGGCGGCAATGACAGCGCCGATGTTGTCGAGCGGAGGATCTGTTGGGGCATGCATTCCGAAAGCGGTGAGAACCGCGCCGCCGGCCGCCGTTCCGACGACAGCTTTGGACGCGGCAAAGAGAATCTGAATTGGTTTTCGGCGCAGCGCCACATATGCGATCAGGATACCGGCCGTGGCCGTCATTACTGCCCACGGCACCGACGTCGTGCTGAGTGCGAGAACACAGGCGGCAAGACTCCAGTTGATGGAGAAATGGGTCGTCCGCAGGCGGACCCGTACGCTCGCTAGGCGCGCCACAACCGCAATCAGGACCAGCGCGGCCAGGAGCGCTGGTGACGGTGGGTGAACGTCTCGACTGACGAACTGGCGGGTGAGGTCGCCCAGCACGACGACTGCCAGCAGGGCGACGAGCCCGACCAGCCTGTGTAACTGCCGGTCGGTCGCCTCGTCTTTCGATCTCGTCACGTTCTCGCCCGGGCTCCGAGGGGTTGTGTCTCGTCGGGGAATTGAGATTCCTTTGCGGGGAGCCAACGGGCTCAGTCCCAGTCAATACCACGCATGATAATCCTCCAAGTTAGCGGCTAAGGGAAAGTCCTTGTTTCGCAACGAGGAGAACGTTAGTGGGCGATCGGTCCGTTGGGTACCGATAAATGTCCATTTATACAGATTCCGATAAAGCCGGCATGATCTGTCATAAATTGTCTACATAAGACTACCGACTAATGGCGCCCTGTAATCAATAGATGGTCCCATCGCGTCCGCGAGAGGAACCCCGACAACGCCTCCGCCCGGCCCCAGCTCCTGGGCTGTGGCCTGGGCGTCCGCGGCTTGTGGGCGCCTGGTCACCGCTCGTTCACGACGCGTTGTCGCATAGAACTGTCGCCAGTGCCCCGGTACGTATGATCACGACGTGACGAGTGAAGACGTGACGAATGAACCGGACAGCGCGCGGGGCGAACACCTCACCCACACCGATTCCAGCGGCGCCGCGCATATGGTCGACGTCGCCGGAAAGGCCGTCTCGGCCCGCCGCGCCGTCGCCGCCGGCCAGGTGCGCACCACCGCCGCGGTGATCGCCCTGCTGCGCCGCGACGGGCTACCCAAGGGCGACGCCCTGGCCGTCGCCCGGTTGGCCGGAATCATGGGCGCCAAGCGCACCCCGGACCTGATCCCCCTCTGCCACCCGATCGCGCTGCACGGCGTCGCCGTCGACCTCGCCCTCACCGACGACACCGTCGAGATCACCGCCACCACCAGGACAGCCGACCGCACCGGCGTCGAGATGGAGGCCCTCACCGCAGTGGCCACCGCCGGGCTCGCCCTCATCGACATGGTCAAGGCGGTCGACCCGGCGGCGACGCTCGACCGGGTGCGGGTGCTGCTCAAGGAAGGCGGCAAGACCGGACTGTGGGAGCGCCCGTGCGAGCGCGGGTGATCGTCGCCTCCGATCGGGCCGCCGCCGGGGTCTACCAGGACCGCAGTGGTCCCCTGCTGGCCGCCGGACTCGCCCGGCTGGGTTGCGAGGTCGACGCGCCAGTCGTCGTCGGGGACGGTGAGCCGGTCGCCGAGGCGCTGCGGACCGCCGTCGCCGACGGTTTCGACCTCGTCGTCACCACCGGCGGCACCGGCATCTCTCCCAGCGACCGCACCCCGGAGGCGACCCGCGCCGTCCTCGACCGGGAGCTGCCCGGCATCGCGGAGGCGATTCGCGCCCACAGTCGGGCGAGCGTCCCCACCGCGGCGCTGTCCCGGGGCATCGCGGGCGTGGCCGGCCGTACGCTCGTGGTGAACCTGCCGGGGTCGACCGGCGGCGTCCGCGACGGCCTTGCCGTCCTCGGACCGCTGCTCGGTCACGCTGTCGACCAGCTGCGCGGCGGCGACCACCCCACACCGAACGCGGAGGAGCCCCGGTGAGCGTCGACTGGACCGGCGCGCGCGACCTCGCCCACCGGGCCGGGGTTACGGCCCGTGGCGCGGCGGAGGCCGTCCCCATCCACGACGCCGACGGGCTCGTCCTCGCCGATCCGCTACGCGCCGGGACCGATCTTCCGGCCTTCGCCACCTCCAACGTCGACGGTTGGGCGGTCCGCGGGCCAGGCCCGTGGCGGGTCGTCGGTCGGGTGCTCGCCGGGACCGTGGCGCCGCCGCTGCCCGTTGACGGGGCGGGCGTCGCCGTGGAGATCGCGACCGGCGCGATGGTCCCGGCCGGGACCGAGGCGATCCTGCGGACCGAGGAGTCACACCGCGACCCGGACGGGCGCGTCACCGGAGACCCACGACCCGCCCGCGAGTGGCGCGTCCCGGGCGACGAGGCGACCCTCGGCGACCAGCTCGCGCCCGCGGGGGCGAACGTCACGCCGGCCCTCATCGGCCTGGCCGCCGCCGCCGGACACGACACCCTCTCCGCCCGGCCGCGGCCCCGCGTCGCCGTCCGTGTCTTCGGCGACGAGCTGCTCACCGAAGGCCCAGCACGCGACGGCCGGATCCGGGACGCCCTGGGTCCAGCGCTGCCGTCCTGGCTCCGCCGGCTCGGCGCCGACCCCACCACCGCGCCGCCACCCATCCGCGACACCCTCGACGCCCATGTCGCAGCCGTTCGCGACGCCCTGGGCGAAGCCGATCTCGTCTGCACCACCGGCGGGACGATGCACGGGCCGGTCGACCACCTGCACCCGGCGCTGCGTCGGCTCGGCGCCACCTACCTGGTCGACACCGTCGCGGTCCGCCCCGGATACCCGATGCTGCTGGCCAGCGTGTCCGGACCGGACGGGCGGGCCAGGTTCGTCGCCGGGCTGCCCGGTAATCCACAGTCGGCGATTATCGCGCTGCTGACTCTGGTGGCGCCGCTGCTGGCGGGGCTGCGCGGCGGACCGCCGCCGCCACTGGGCGAGGTCACGCTGGGCGAGCCGATCCCCGGACGCGGCGGGGACACCCACCTTTCGCTGGTCCGCGTGGACGGGCCGGTGGCGTGGCCGCTGCGGCACGTCGGCTCGGCGATGCTGCGCGGGCTGTCATCGGCGGTGGGGTTCGCCGTTATCGCCGGTGGCGCCACCGGCCGGGCCGGGGACACCGTTCCGCTGTTGCCGTTGCCGTTGACGCCAGGGGAGGCGCCGCGATGAGCGAGATCCGTATCTGTCAGGTCACCACGGACCCGTTGCGTGTCGCCGATCATGAGGCCGCCGTCAACGACCGGCGGGCTGGTGCGGTGGTGGGCTTCGCCGGGGTGGTCCGGGACCACGACCATGGTCGCCCGGTGACCGAGCTGGAATACGAGGGCCACCCGGGCGCCGGGCAGATCCTGCGGGAGGTCGCCGAGGAGCTCGCCGCCCGCCCCGACGTCTACGCGGTGGCGGTCAGCCACCGGATCGGCGCTCTGGCGATCGGCGACGTGGCGCTGGCCGCGGCGGTGAGCACGGCCCACCGGGCGGCGGCTTTCGCCGCCTGCGCCGACCTCGTCGACCTGGTCAAGGAGCGGCTGCCGATCTGGAAGCGTCAGGTGTTCAACGACGGCACACAGGAGTGGGTCAACTGCCCCTGATCCGGGGATGACAGGCGGACGCCACGGCCGATCAGCCGTGGCGTCCGCCTATCGGTCGGCCAGCGCCGCGTCAGGGCGTCTTCTTGAGGCAGAGCACGTAGTTGGCCAGGGCGTTCGGGTCCCTGTGGCTGTAGGTCGAGTCGTAATTGCCCGGCCCGGCGCCACGGAACGGCAGGTCGCACTGCTTCTCATCGATCGTGAACGGGATCTTCTTGACGATCTCGAAGGCGCCCGGTCCGCAGGGCACGACCCGGAGCTTGGCGTCCGTCGGTGTGCCGTCGTTGACGACACACTCGCCCTCTGCGAACTGCTCGGTGGCCGAGGGGGTCGGCGCCAGCGATGGCAGCGAGTCGATCGTCTCGCTGGCCTTGTCAGCGCCCTCCCTGATGAGGAAGAAGGCGCCGATGCCGCAGGCGCAGAGCAGCAGCAACGCGACGATGCCGACAATCAGAATGATCTTTCCGGCTTTGCTCTTCTGCGGCGGCGGCCCGAATCCGGGACCGGGCGGGCCGTACAGGTCCGGCTGACCGAACGGCGGCGCGCCCAGCGGCGGCTGGCCCGGCGGCTGTCCTTGCGGCGCCTCCCAGGACGGAGGGCCCGCCGGCGGGGGCGGCCCACCCCAGGCCGGCGGCTGGCTACCGGGCGGCGGGCCAGTCGGCACGCCGGGCGGCGGGGCGTAAGGCTGGGGCGCGCTCGGCGGTTGCGGGGGGCCGGGGTGCGGCGGGTACAGCGGCGGCGCGGCCGGCGCCGGCTGCGGCGGGATGGGCGGCGCGCGCGGGCTGGGCGGCGGCTGCGGCGGCATGGGCCGCGTCGGCTCGTCGGCGCCCGCGGCGGCTGGCGGCAACGGGGTGGTGGGCTCGTCCTGCCGGGGCGGGATCGGCGCTGTCGGGTCCTCGGGCTGGTTACCCGGCGACGGCGGCTGAGGCGGTTCGGACATGGGGCTCCCTGTTCACTCGTCGCCGGCTCCGGCAGAACTGACAGTGTGCGTCTCAGCGAACGCTATCGGGCGAGTCGACACGCGGATGCAGGTACTGCCGAACTCAGCGGCGGCGCAGGCAGAGGACGAAGTCGTCGCTGTCGGGCTCGGTGTCGAAGAAATAATAGAATTGGTAGCCGTTGACCTTTCCGTTGCATTTGCCCCGAAAGTCCTTAGTGCCGTCGAACCGGGCAAGCACCTGGAAGGCGCCCTTGCCGCACTTGGCGACCCGCATCACCGGACGCTTCTCGGTGCCGTCGTTGACGAGGCAGTCGCCCTTGCCCGCGGCCCGGGCATCCACGCTGGACGTGGCGGACGCTGTCGGTTCCACCGTGGCCTCGGTCGGGTATCTGGCCGCGATGGTCGGGTTGGCGCCGGGCGCGGTTCCGGGGCTGCGATCACCGAGCAGATAAAGGCCGACCACGCCGCCGAGTCCGGCCAGCGCCGCCACCAGGCACGCGAGCAGGACGAGACCAGCGGCTGAGCGGCGGGGCGGCGCCGCCCCGCCGGTCGGCGGCGTCGGGTGGGGGCCCGCCGTCGACTGGCTGGGCGATCCCTGGCCTGCGCCGAGCCACGGGTGGCCGACGCCGACGGCGGGGTAGCCGTCGGCGTCGGCGGGAAACTGCTCGGTGGAGGCCGCGGGCCACGGGACGATCGGACCGCCGGTGGCGCTCCAGGGGTCGGCCGGCTCGTGGTACTCCTCGTCGGAGAGGTCGCTCGGCTGCTCCCCCCGCGAGGCTGCGTCGTGCGACATCTGTCCTCCTGGTTCCCGGGTCTGACCCAGCGTCCCGTCACGGTAGCGTGCCCGCGCGACGCCGTGCGCGAGGCGAGGGGCGGTCCTCCCGCCGTATGTGGGTCACCCGGGGGTGGGACGTCGGCCGTAACGGATCGGCTCCCCGCATCAGCAGAAAGGGCTGACGATTGGTCCCTTTCCTGGGGATAACGTCGCCGCCGTGCGACGGGCGCCCGTTGGCAGGGCTGACCCCGGGGCTGGCGGCGGCTGGCTGACCACATCGGAGCGGCCTAGCCTTGCCGGTTATGTCGTCGCCGTCAGTTCTCGTCGTCGCCCTGCTGGGCGCCGTCGCCGGGGCGCTGGCGGTCCGTCCCGGTCACCGCCTGGCGGTGCCTTACGGGGAGCCGCCGCGTGGCGCCTGCGGCGCGTGCGCCGCGCCGCTGCCCGCGGGCGCCCGCGGCTGGTGGGGCGTGGCGTGCCGGCGGTGCCGGACCCGGTTGGGCGCGCCGTGGTGGCTGACCGCAACTGTGGGCGCTGCGGCCGGAGGCGTTGTCGGCTGGGCGCTGGCGCCGGTCGGGACGGGGCCGACGCTGGTGGTGTCGTTGCTGGTGCTGGGCGCCGGAACGGTGATGGTGGTGGTGGGCCTGCTGCTGGCCGTCATCGACCTTGCGGCGCACCGGCTGCCGGATCCGATCGTGGCCAGACTGGCGGTGGCCGAGTTGGGGCTGCTCATCGCCGCCGCCGCGACCGGGGCCGGTTGGGCGCCGCTGGAGCGGGCCGTCCTGGGCGGATTGGTGATGGCCGGCGCATATCTAGTGTTGGCGCTGCTGCCCGGGGCGAACCTGGGCCTCGGCGACGTCAAGCTGTCGGCGGTTCTCGGCCTGTCCCTGGGCTGGTTCGGCTGGCCGACGCTCCTGCTGGGCGCGGTGCTCCCGCACCTGCTGAACGGCCCGGTCGCCCTGTCGCTCCTGCTGCGGGGGAAGGCCAGCCGCCACACTGAGCTGCCGCTGGGGCCGGCGTTGCTGGCGGGCTGGCTGCTGGCGGTGGCGGCCCATGCCTGGGCCGATCTTCCCGCCGGCTGACGGCTCACCCGTTCGTCGGCCTTTCGGACCAGTGACTGTCGCGGTTGGGCGACAACAGCCCGCGGACCCGCCGCGCACGAAGCGCCGCCATCGCTGCCGCCTTGACCGAGTGTGCCCGCGACCGGTTCTCGACAGGGTGGGCACGTGCGGCCGGCGAAAGCGCCACGCCCCATCCGTCTGAGTCGCGGCCACCGCATCCGGCCGAAACCGGGCCGTCTCGGGAGGTTTCCCCACATGCTTGATGCTGCCCGCCACCTGAACCAGCAACGCGGGGCAGCCGCCCGCCGGGACGTCCGCCCAACCGATCCGACCGCCGGGGGAACAGGCCAGATGAGCACCGGATCTCCACCACGACCGCGGTCCGACCGCGGCGCCACCGCCGCCGAGTACGTGATCATCGCGTCGCTCATCGCGGCCGTCATCGCCCTCACCGTCGCGCTCTTCGGCGAGCAGGTGGCGGAGCTGTTCCAGCGCGCCGTCGACGGGTTCAACTCCTGACCGGCGTCGCGAGACAGCCCGACCGTGGCGCCGTCGTCGAGTCCGCCTGGGTCCTACCGATGACGATGGCTCACAGCAACCCGCGTTGGGTGGCCGCGACGAGCGCCTCGGCGCGGCTGCGCACCCCGAGCTTGTCGTACACCCGGGCCAGGTAGGTGCGGACCGTCGACTCGGTGAGGTGCATCTTGTCGGCGATCGACGCGTTGTTCGACCCGACGTACAGGTGCCGCAGGACCTGGGCCTCCCGCGGGCTGAGCGCGCTGCTCACCGCGCGCCGACGGCCGAGGGCGACGGCCAGGTCCGGGGCGGTGAACGAGGTGGGCGCGGCGGCGGCGTGGCGGACGGCCGACATCATCACGTCCAGGCTGGCCGACCGGGGCAGGTATGCGGAGAACCGTTCCTCCAGCGCCCGGAACAGCATGTCGTCCGACGGCGGCCCGACGAGCACCAGGCCCAGGTTGGGCCGCGCCGAGCGTAGCGACTCGCCGAACGTGAGACCGTCCACATCAGGCAGGTCCGCGTCGAGCAGCACCACGTCGGGTTGGACGGTGACGACCAGCGGACGGGCCCCGCCGGCCCGGTCGGCCTGGCCGACCAGCTCCAGGCCCGGGGTGGCGGCCAGGGCCGCCGCGTACCCGAGTCGGGCCACCGTGTGCGGGTCGGCGATGAGCACTCGGACCATGTCAGCTCCTCCGGCGGCGCGCGGTGGGGCGGACGGGCGGCGCGCTCGGGTTGACCAACGCTTCCGACCCTCCGGAGGACATCCCACTGTTCGCAATCCGTGAGAACCCCCACGACCGACATTTCCGAAAGGTCGCCGGCATCCGGGGCAGGATCGCGTCGGAGGTCAGAACATCCGTAGCTGACGGTCCCGCGGGGCGCGCGGCTGGGCGTCGTCGAGCCGGTTGAACAGGCCGGAGTCGATCGCGTCCAGGAACGGGCTCGGCCGGGTCTGCCGCTCAGCGCCGAACCGGAACCGCTGCGCCGCATGGCTCACGTACAGCTGGTTCCGGGCCCGGGTGATCCCGACGAAGAACAACCGCCGCTCCTCGGCCACCAGGCCCTCGGACGGCTCGTCGCCGGGCATCCGCAGCGGCAGCAGACCGTCCTCGCAGCCGACCAGGAACACCACCGGCCACTCCAGACCCTTCGCCGCGTGCAGGGTCAGCAACGTGACCGCCTCGGCGCGCGGATCGAGCGCGTCCACCTCCGCGCCGGTCGCCACGTCGGTGAGCAGCCCGGCCAGGTCGTCACGGCGCCTTCGGGCCAGCGGCAGCAGCAGATCCACCGCGCTCCACACCTGCTCAGCCGTCACCGCGGCAGCGCTCACGCCGTCCAGCGTCGGCATCGCGCACCGGCGGGCCAACTCCCGACCCACCGACTGCAACCGCTCCGGCAACGGACCGCCGCCGGAGGCAAGGCGCAGCTCCCGGATCAGCGCCGACACCCCCGCCCGGTCCCGGAGCCGGTCGTGCGAGCGTTTCTGTACCGGGATGTTCGCCCTGGCCAACGCCGAGACAATCGCCGCCGCCTGCGCGTCGGTGCGGTACAGGACGGCGATGTCGCCGAACGAGACCGCGTCCGGCGCCACCGCTCGGGCGTCCACCCGACCGGCGTC
The DNA here is from genome assembly GCF_039532605.1 of Pilimelia columellifera subsp. columellifera. Lineage (NCBI taxonomy): Bacteria > Bacillati > Actinomycetota > Actinomycetes > Micromonosporales > Micromonosporaceae > Pilimelia > Pilimelia columellifera. The sequence goes on along the minus strand of NZ_BAAARY010000001.1, from coordinate 375,194 downwards.
GAATGAACGATGCGACAGGCCGCCCACCAGCTCATCAACGGCACGGGCGACGAACTCGGCCTCGTCGGCGGCGGTCGCGGCGGCATACCGGCCGATCAGCGGCGCCTCCGGATCGAGCCGGGCCGGGTCCATCCGGCGGTCCCGCACCAACGACCACGGGCCGATCGCCTGCGCCGCCGCCGCCACGATCGGCGCTGACGAGCGGTAGTTACGGGTCAACCGCACCTGCCGGGCATCGGTGAAGTCGTGCCCGAAACGCAGGAAATACTCGACGTCCGCGCCCCGGAACGAGTAGATCGCCTGGTCTGGATCGCCGATCGCGTAGAGGTTCCCGGACGGCGGGCACAGCAGACGCAGCAGCGCGTACTGGTCGGCGTCCACGTCCTGGTACTCGTCCACGAAGATCCAGGGCCAGCGGGCGCGGGCGTCGGCGGCCAGGTCCGCGTCGGCGTTGAGCGTCGCGACCGGCAGCGACACCAGTTCGTCCAGATCGACGAGATTCCGGCCGCGCAGCATGGTCCGGTACCGGACGTCGTCGTCGCCAGCCTCAGCTCGCGTCTGCTCCCGCTGGACGTCGTCGGCGACGGCGAACCCGTCGACCAGTCCGGAACGCTGGGGGTGCTGGCGCAACAACGCCAGACCCAGCGAGTGGAAGGTCGTCACGGTCACCTCGTCGGCGGGGTCGCCGAGCAGATCCTTCAGCCGGTGACGCAGCTCGTCGGCGGCGCGGCGGGTGAAGGTGATCGCCAGGCAGTCCTGCGGGGCGACATCCAGCTCCCGGCACAGGTAGGCGATGCGGTGGGTCAGCGTCCGGGTCTTTCCGGTGCCCGGACCAGCCACGATCAACATCGGGCCGCCGTGGACCGACGCGGCGACCCGCTGCATGGCGTCCAACCGGTCCAGCAGCCCGGTGCCGACCTCCTCCATCCCGGCGAGCATCGGCTCGAACGGCTCGTGCGGCGACCTCGCTGACGCCGTCGCCCGGTGTTCGAGGTGCTCCTGCGTCGAGCGTGCCCGGGTGGCGACCCCGGCGCCCCGGCCTGTGCCGTCCGCCCCGCGCCCACCGCCTCCCGCGCTGCCAGCCGCGCCGCGGCTGCCCGCCGGGCGCGCTCCACCCGGTGTGCCCGCGCCACCGGAATCGGAGGGCGCCGCCGCGGTCCCAGCGGCCGTCGTGCCGCGCTGGCTCGGGAGGTCGAACAGCGCCTCAGTCTGCCCCGCCGAAGCCTTCCGCAGCTCGTCCGGCCGGAACAGGGTGATCGAGCCGTACTCGCCGTCGAAGCCAGGGACGCGCTGGACCTCGCCGCGTCGCAGCCGCCCGATCGCCTCGCCGAGGCGCTCGCCGCCGACGCGGGCGATCCGTTCCACCGGCGCCGCGGTGAGGATCGTCAGCTCCGGCCCGATCTCGGCGACCAGATGCCGCAAGCGGCCGGCGACGGTCTTACTGCGTGCCCCCACCTGGTTGATCTCCCCGAGGATCTCCGCCAGCGGGGTCAGGTACGTCACCGGACGGACGTTCGGGCGGGGTTGGCCGGTCGGCCGGTCCGCCAGCGCCTCCACCCGCGACAGCACCCCGACGGTGAGCGGTTTGCCGCACTCCGGGCAGCACCCGCCGGCCTGTCGGGTCTGCTCCGGGGACCAGCTCACGCCACACGCCCGGTGCCCGTCGGCGTGGTACTTGCCCTCCTCGGGGAAGAACTCGATGGTGCCGTGCAGGCCCTCGCCGGTGCGCAGCGCCTCGCGGATCGCGTGGTAGTCCATGGGCGCGGTGAACTGTGTCGCCTCCCGGCCCAGCGCTGGCGGGGAGTGGGCGTCCGAGTTGGAGACCAGCTGGTAGCGGTCCAGACTGGACACCCGCCAGTTCATTTCCGGATCACTGGACAGGCCGGTCTCCACCGCGAAGATGTGCCCGGCGAGGTCGGCGTAGCAGTCGGCGATGGCGTCGAAGCCCGACTTGGAGCCGAGGGCGGAGAACCACGGCGTCCAGATGTGCGCTGGCACCAGGTATCCGTCCGGACTGGCGGTGAGCACGATCTCCAGCAGGTCGCGGGAGTCGAGGCCGAGGATCGGCCGTCCGTCCGAGCCCAGGTTGCCGATGCGGCCGAGGGCCTGGTTGAACCGCGCGGCTGCGCCTAGATCCGGTAGGTAGACGAGGTGATGCACCTTACGGGTGCGGTCGTCCCGCTTGTAGATGGTAGAGATCTCCACCTGGAGCATGAACCGGGTGGCCGGATCATCGGTCTCGCTCCGCGCGCTCAACGACGGCGGCAGGCGTTGGTCGACATCGGCCTGTTCCTGTGGCCGGAGCCGGTACAGCCCGGGCTCGGCGGGGATGAGCGTCTCGCGTAGATGGTCGTACCAGGCGGGGTGGGTGAAATCCCCGGTGCCGAGCAGCGAGATCCCCTTGCGCCGGGCCCACCAGGCAAGATTCGGAAGCGTCAGCTCGCGACTACAGGCGCGCGAATAGGACGAATGGATGTGCAGGTCAGCGACGTAAGGCAGGCCCAGGCCCAGCGGCGACCCGTCAGACGGGAGACCGGCGGGGAGGCGGCCGGGAGTGGAAACCGGTTCGGCACGCAGCGGGGGCACGCCGCATCCTGCCACACGGCTCGCCCCGCCCATGTGATCGCCACACCCACGCCTGTCCCGGTCCTGGCTCGGAGCCAGCCGGTCAGGCGCTGCGTAGCTGCACCAGGGCGATCTCCGGCGGAGCGCCGACCCGCACCGGCGGCCCCCAGAAGCCGGCGCCGTTGGTGACGAACAGCGGCATTCCGTCGACCTCGCCAAGGCCGGAGACCACCGGTTGCTGGAGCTTCACCAGGAGGTTGAACGGCGCCATCTGGCCACCGTGGGTGTGCCCGGACAGCTGAAGATCCACGCCGCGGCTGGCCGCCTCGCTGGCCTGGATCGGTTGGTGGGCGAGAAGCACCACCGGCCGGGCCGGGTCGCGGTCGCCAAGCGCGGCGTCGAAGTCCGGGCCCATGCCCTCGGTCTCGCCCGCCACGTCGTGGACGCCGGCCAGATCGAGGCCGTTGATCGCCTGACGTTGGTTGGCGAGCACCCGGATTCCCAACCGTGGCAGCTCGTCGATCCACTGCTGGGCGCCGGAGAAGTACTCGTGGTTCCCGGTGACAAAGTAGGCCCCGTGCCGGGACCGCAGGTTGCCCAGGGGCGCCGCCGCCGGACCCAACTCCCCGACGCTGCCGTCGACCAGGTCGCCGACGATCGCCACGACATCGGCGTCGAGCTGGTTGATCATGGCAACGATCCGCTCGGTGTGCGCCCGTCCGGCCAGCGGGCCGAGGTGGATGTCCGAGACGGTGGCGATGCGGAACCCGTCCATGCCCCGCGGCAGCTTGCCGATCGGGACCTGAGCCCGGGCGATCCGGGGCGGTCCCAGGGCCGACCTGAGGCCGTAGGCGGTGACGCCGGTCGCGGTGAGGCCAGCCACGATCGCCGCTCCACGGGCCAGCAGCAGCCGGCGCTCCGGATCGTGGTCCGACGCCGACGCCGACGCCGACGCCGACGTTGCGGCCCCGGCCGACCGCTTCCGGAGCTGCCAGCGGGCCAGCGCCATCGGCAGCTCCAGGACCACCAACGCCACCAGGAGGTAGAACATCACAGCGATCCACACGTACCCCCAGGCCAGCCAGCCGATCCCGCTCCGGCCGCCGATGAGCAACGCCGGAACGCTCACCGCCAGCGCGAACGCCGCCCACGAGCCGACCCGCCGGGCCCGTCCGCCCGCAGTGGTGGTGTCCCGGACGAGCCGCTGCCACAGATAGAGATGGATGCCCGCCACCAGGAGCAGCACCACGCTGATGAAGACGACGAAGCCCAGCACCGGGAAACGTTCCTTTCTCGCGCGGACCGTCAGCACGGCCGCCTCGCCCAGACGGTACCTGCCCCCAATTGCGCGCAGGGTGCGCTGTTCAGCGCCGCGGTAGCGGGCGGGGGTCTGGCCGGGTCAGCCGCCAGCGAACGGCGGCAGCACGTCGACGGTGGCGCCGGCCGGTAGCGGGGCCCGCGGATCACGGCAGGCGACGCCGTCGACGAGGAAACTCGCCGCCTCGAACACCCGGCCCAGCGCGGGCCCGTGTCGACGGCCCAGCTCGGCGAGGACCTCGTCGAGCGGCCGTCCGGCCGTGACCTGTTCCTGGGCCCGGCCGGACGCGGCGCGGGCCCCGGCGAAGTACCGGACGGTGAGCACTCAGCCCCCGATCGCCGACATCGGGCGGGTGGGTTGGAGGAACGTCTCGTCGTCGATGCCATGGCCGGGCAGTTTGCCCCACATGGCCGTCCGCCAGATCCGGGCCAGCTCCGCGTCGTCGGCGTCGCCGCGTAGGGCGGCGCGTAGGTCAGTCTCCTCGCGGGCGAACAGGCAGGAGCGGACCTGACCGTCGGCGGTGAGCCGGGTCCGGTCGCAGTCGCCGCAGAAGGGCCGGGTGACGCTGCCGATAACGCCGACCCGGGCGGGCGCCCCGGCGGCGTCCAGGTGTCCGTCGACGAGCCAGGTCTCGGCCGGGGCGGCGCCGCGGGCGACCGGGTCGGGCAGCAGCGTGTACCGCGAGCGCAGCGAGGCGAGGATCTCGTCGGCGGTGACCATCTGGTCGCGTTGCCAGGCGTGCTGGGCGTCGAGCGGCATCTGTTCGATGAATCGCAGCTGGTGACCGTTCTCCAGGGCGAAACGCAGCAGCTCAGGCGCCTCGTCGTCGTTGACGCCACGCATCAGCACCGTGTTGATCTTCACCGGCGTCAGCCCGGCCAACGCGGCGGCCGCCAGCCCGGCCAACGCGTCCGGCAGCCGGCGGCGGTGCGTGATCGTCGTGAACCGGTCCGGGTCGAGGGTGTCCAGCGACACGTTCACCCGGTCCAGCCCGCCGGCCCGGAGGGCGTCCGCGACGCCGGCGAGGCCGACCGCGTTGGTGGTCAGCGAGATCTCCGGCCGTGGCGTCAGCGCGGCCACGGCGGCCACGATCCCGGTCAGCCCGGGTCGCAGCAACGGCTCCCCGCCGGTGAAACGGATCTCGGTGACGCCAAGGTCCTGGACCGCGATCCGGGCCAGCCGGATCACCTCGTCGTCGGTGAGCACGTCCGGGCCGGGCAGCCAGGAGAGGCCCTCGGCCGGCATGCAGTAGGAGCAGCGGAGGTTGCACCGGTCGGTGAGCGAGATCCGCAGGTCCCGGGCGACGCGGCCGTACTGGTCGATCAGACTGGTGGCCATCACCTTGAACGGTATCGCGTCAACCCCGGAGCGCCGCTGAAGCGGCCGCCACCACCGCGTCGCGGTGCCCGCCGCCGAACTGTGCGGTATGCACGAGCAGCAGGTGCAGTTGGTGCGCCGGCCGGCGGGCCTGCCAGCCGGCGGCCAGCGGGTGAGCCTCCTGGTACGCGGCGAGCAGCCGGTCCAGGTGCGGCGCCCCGCCGAACAGGGCGAGGTTGGCCAGGTCGGTCTCCCGGTGTCCGCCGTGGGCGGCGGGGTCGACGAGCCGTGCCGTGCCGTCGGCGGCCCACAGGATGTTGCCCGGCCAGAGGTCCCCGTGCAGTCGCGACGGTGACTCGTCGCCGCCGAGGGCGCCGAGGCGCCCGGCGGCCTCCTCCACCAGTCGGGCGTCGGCGTCGGTGAGGGCCCCGGCGTCCACCGACGCACGCAGGTACGGCAGCAGTCTTCGCTCGGCGAACCACACCGACCACGGGCCCGGTGACGGGGTGTTGTCCAGCGCCAGTCGTCCGATCCACCCCGGCCATGCTGCCCCGAACGAGGGGGCGCCGAAGCGGTGCATGGCCGCCAGGTCGTGCCCGAGCCGGGCGGCGGATTCAGCGGTCGGCGGCCCGGGCTCGATCCAGTCGAGCGCCAGCAGTTGTGGCAGGCCCGCGATCAGGCCGGGGGTGGGGGCTCCGCTGTCGGCGAGCCAGCACAGCCCGTCCGCCTCGGCGACGAAGAAGCCGTCCGGCCGGGTTCGGTCTGACTTTTCCGGCCAGGTCTTGACGAAGACCGAGCTCCCGTCGTCGAGGGTCAGGCGGGATGCCACGCAGGTGTCGCCGCCGGTCACCGGAGTCTCCCGGATCCGCTGGTGAAGCAGGAACGTCGGCAGGTGGCCGGGGTGGGCGCGCAGGTAGGCGAGGTCCATGTCGATTCCCCACTTCGGGCGCGGGCGGCCCGGATCGGGTTCATTATGACGAGATGACGCAAGGTAGCAGCGTGACCGCGCTTGGTGAGCGGGCGCAGGTGACGGTACGCGCGTACCGGCCGACCGACCACCAGGCGGCGCGCCGCCTGTGGGCCGAGCTGGCCGAGGAGCAGGAGCGGCAGTACCCGGGCAGCCCGGCGGTCGGCGGCGACGCCGGCGCCGGCATCGAGGAGTACCTGGCCCGGATCGACCTGTCCGGCGTCTGGGTCGCGGAAGGTCCCGGCGGCGACGTCCTGGGCCTCGCCGGCCTGGTGCTGCACGAACGCGGCGGCGAGGTCTGGCCGGTCGTGGTGACCGCCCCGGCCCGCGGCGCGGGCATCGGCGCGGCTCTGGCGCGGCAGGTCGCCGAGGCGGCACGAGGTCGCGGGATGACCTCCCTGACAGTGTCGCCCGCGGCCCGTAACGTCGCCGCGCTGCGCTGCCTGCACGCCGCGGGGTTCGACGCTCTGGCCGCCCTCGAACTCGTGATGGACCTGGGATCGGGCCGCCCCGACCGCCGCGACGGCGTGCGCGTGCACGACCTCATGCTGCGGATCTGACCCGACCGGACGCCGGACATGGCGCTGCCGCGGTCACCGGTGTGGTGACCGCGGCAGCGCCGCCCTTTGCCGTGCCCCTTGCTGTCCCTGTTCCTGCCGCGCCTTGTAGTTCCTGCCGTGGCGTCACCGCACCAGCTCGGCCCCCAAGGTGGCCCGGCGACGGCGGGCCGCGATGAGCATCCAGGCGCCCATCACCAGACCGAGGACGCCGGCGCCGATGACGCCGCCGAGCGAGGCGCCGGTGACCGGCAGGCTCGGGCCGCCTGACGTGTCGTCGTCCGAGTCGTTGTCGCCGCTGTTCGACCCGTCGTCGCCGTTGTCCGAGCCGCCGCCGGTATTTCCGCCGGTGTTGCCGTCAGTGCCACCGTCGCCCTCGCCGGACGACTTGTCGACGACCACGGTCTGCGCGGCGTCGTTGATGTCCTTGTGCTCGGCGATGACCTTGCCGCTGCGCAGGATCGTCTCGAAGACCACCATGGTCTTCTCGGCGAAGTTGGCGTCGACCTTGAATTCCAGGGTGACCGTGCCGTTGGCGGCGGGCGGCGTGAACTTCCTGGTCGCGGTGATGCCGGTCGACTGGCCGGTGGCTTTGTCCATCAGCTCACCGAACAGCGTGTACTTCTTGCCAGCCTTGAGACCGGTGTACGTGACCACGTCGGTGACGGTTCCGCCCTTGCCCGCGATCAGCCTGTCGCCATCGGCCTTGTCGGTGGCCGACGTGGTGACGGTCGGCGTCCCGGCGGTCGGCGTCTCCGGGGTGGCTGGCGGCGGCGGGGTGGTCGCGGTCGTCCAACGGACCATCACCTTGGCGCTCGCCGCGCCGACGGTGGGCGTGCCGATGATGAGCGTCTGGGTCCGGGTGTACCGGCCCTTGAACATCTGACCGGCGGCCTTGACGACCGCGTCATCGGTGGTCAGCTGGATCTGGGCGCTGCCGGCGGCGGTGCCCGCGGCCACCTTCACGTACAGCTTCTGACCATTCTTGATGTTGTTGACGTCGATCGGGTTCCCGTCGCTGTCGACCAGGGTGACGCCGGCCGGCAGGTCCGAGCTGAGCCGGGCCTTCGTGCCGGTGGTGTGGACGGTGACCGGGCCGATGACGGTGCCGCTGGCGCCGGCGATCTCCTCGGCGGACATCCACATGCCCGTCTTGACGCTGCTGCTGCCGGCCATCGCCCGCAGGTAGTGGTAGATCGACATGGAGTCGGCGACCGCGCCGTCGGCGGTGTTGCGCGAGTCGGTGGTCTGGAACCGCTCCACGCTGGTGCTCTCGGTGTAGCTCCAGATAACGGCCTGGGTGGCGGCGAGCGCCTCGTTGATCTGGAGCCCGTTGACCAGGCGTGGACGTCCCTGGGCGGCGAGCCAGGAGCTGACCGCGTTCTCCATCGCCTGCTGGCCGACGACGTCGATGCTGTTGTTGACGACCCACTGGATCTGGGAGAGCGACTGGTCGGCGGCGTTGGCGCCCGGGTAGGACGACCACGGCGCGGTGATCATCTGGCTGCCGCTGCGGACGCCGGTGCGCATCTCGACGCAGTAGGCCAGCTGACGGCCGTGGCTGGTGGTGTCGACGCCCAGGACGCTGCCGCCGGTCGTCGAGTGGCCGCGCATCTTGATCTGGATCATCTTGCGGCCGAGCGTGGTGGTCGAGTAGCGGGTCGGTCCCGAGGTGACGCTGCCGGTGGCGGCGGGCTCCTCGGCCGCGGCGGGGCTCTGGAGACCGACGACCAGGCCCCCGGCGCCCAGCAGCGCCGCCATCGCGGTGGCCATGTGCCGCGAGCGGATCATGTTTGCCAAAGCCATCTTCGAGAACCTCTCCGGGTACGAACGGGGTGACGTGTTGGTTCAAAGCTTGGAGAGGGTTTCGCGTTCAAGCTATGGTCCGGCGTCGCTTCAGTCGCCTTGGCCGGGCCGGTCGAACGACTTCGTCACGGCTGTTCGCCGGTCGCCTCAGGTGGCCGACACCGGTCGGCCCGACGGACGAGGGCCGGCTGGCCGACAGCCGTGGTCCGGGATGTCCGACGGCGCGCCGGCCGTCCGCTTCAGCCCGGAGTATCCGGATCGCCGGTTTCGGTCGGGGCGACCCCACGGCGACGGGCCGGATACCGCCGTGACGACAACCGGACCACACCGCGAGAATGGGACGCCTCCCCGACGGCCGGGGAGCCGCGGGCGCACCGCCAGAGCACAGCTAGGGGCGATCATGACGAAGGAGAACGGCGCGGACTGGGTCGCGCGTTTCGCCGACGAGGTGATCGAGCGGGCGCAGGCGCGAAAGCCGGGAGCGCCCATCGTGTGCGCCTCGGGGATCAGCCCGTCCGGCCCGGTGCACCTGGGAAACCTGCGCGAGATCATGACCCCGCACCTGGTCGCCGACGAGATCCGGCGCCGCGGGGCGCCCTGCGAGCACCTCATCTCCTGGGACGACTACGACCGGTTCCGGCGCGTGCCGGCCGGCGTCGACCCGTCTTGGGAGCAGCACATCGGCAAGCCGCTGTCGTCGGTGCCGGCCCCGCCGGGCAGCGAGCACCCGAACTGGGCCGAGCATTTCAAGGCGCCGCTCATCGCCGCCCTGGCCGACCTGGGCATCGCGTTCCGTGGCATCAGCCAGACGCAGATGTACACGTCCGGGGCGTACCGCGACCAGATCCTGCTCGCGATGCGCGAGCGCAAGACCATCGACGCCGTCCTCGACCGCTACCGCACCAAGGGCCGGGTGAAGCTGGCACAGAACGCCGAGGCGGCTGAGGTCGAGGCGGCGGAGGGCTCCGGGGCGGCCAGCGAGGACGACGGCGCCGCCGGCGCCGGATACTTCCCGTACAAGCCGTACTGCACGGCCTGCAAGCGGGACCTGACGACGATCACCGCGTACGACGACGCCACCACGGCGCTGAGCTACGAGTGCGCCTGCGGCCACGCCGAGACGGCGCTGTTGTCGGAGTTCACCGGCGGCAAGCTGGTCTGGAAGGTCGACTGGCCGATGCGCTGGGCATTTGAGGGGGTCGACTTCGAGCCCTCGGGGGTGGACCACTCGTCGCCGGGGTCGTCGTTCGTGGTCGGCGGGCATCTGGTGTCCGAGGTCTTCGGCGGGCAGCCGCCGATCGGCCCGATGTACGCGTTCGTCGGGATCTCCGGCATGGCGAAGATGAGCAGCTCCAAGGGCGGGGTGCCGATCCCGGCCGAGGCACTCAAGATCATGGAGACGCCGCTGTTGCGGTGGCTTTACGCCCGGCGCCGGCCCAACCAGGCCTTCAAGATCGCGTTCGACGCCGAGATCCAGCGGATGTACGACGAGTGGGACACCCTCGCCCGCAGGGTCGCCGACGGCGCCGCCGCGCCAGCTGACGCGGTGGCCTACCAGCGGGCGGTCGGCACCGCGGCTGGCGAGCTGCCGCGCACCCCGCGTCCGTTGCCGTACCGGACGATCGCCTCGGTCGTCGACGTCACCGCCGGGGACGAGGCCCAGACCCTGCGCATCCTCAACGACCTGGATCCGGCGAACCCGATCGGCTCGATCGACGAGCTGCGCCCCCGGCTGGACTGTGCCCAGCACTGGATGCTCACCCAGGTCCCGGCCGAGGAGCGCACCCGCGTGCGGGCCGAGCCGGACGTCGCGCTGCTGGCCGGCCTCGGCGAGCCGGAGCGGCAGTCATTGCGGATGCTGTGCGCCGACCTCACCGACGACTGGTCCCTCGACGGGCTCACCAGCCTGGTCTACGGGGTGCCCAAGCGTCAGCTGGGCCTGCCGTTGGACACCCGGCCCACCCCGGAGCTGAAGGTCGCGCAGCGGACGTTCTTCGCCCTGCTGTACCGCCTCCTGGTGAGCCGGGAGACCGGCCCTCGCCTGCCCACCCTGCTGCTGGCGGTGGGTCCGGAGCGGGTGCGCGCTTTGCTCGGCGGCTGACCCGTCCGGGTGGTTTCGGCCCCACCGGCGCCCCGTGGGGGTGACGGTGGGTTTGACGCGTCCGTCGCGCGGTATCCGATTCGGTCAGTGATCACCGAATCGGAAGGACGTGACCCATGGCAGGCAGGCGACTGCGCGCCATCGCCGCCGGGACGTTGGGGTGGGCGCTCGTGCTCGCCGGCGCCAGTGGATCGGCCGCCGCTCCCACCCACACCGACGCCGCTGAGCTGACCCGCTTCACGGTCGTCGCCGAGGCCGGGGTCAGCGCCAGCGCCGCGACCACCGCGATCGAGGCCGCCGGCGGCGCCGTGGTGGCCCGCAACGCGGCCGCCGGCACCTACCAGGTGACCACGCGTCGTTCCGACTTCGCCCGCCGCGCCGCCGCGGCGACGTCGCTCATCGGCGCGACCGGCGACCGGGCCATCGGCGCCGCCCCCCGGCTGCGTGACCGCGTCGAGACCGAGCACCTCGTGCCCGGGGCCGTCCGGCCCGGCAGCGCCACCGGGTACGGCCCCTCCGGCGGGGCGCGCGCCCCGGTCGTCGGCATGGACCCGCTGGACGAGCGGCTGTGGGGCCTGAGGATGGTCCGCGCCGACCTGGCCCGCCAGCGTGAGCGCGGCGAGCGCGGGGTCACCGTCGGCATTCTCGACACCGGCGTCGACGCCACCCACCCGGACCTCACCCCGAACTTCGACACGACGCTGTCGCGCAACTTCGCCCCGGACATCCCGTCCATCGACGGCGCCTGCGAGTGGGCCGGCTGCGTCGACCCGGTGCACGTCGACGACAACGGGCACGGCACGCACGTCGCCGGTACCGTCGGCGCCGCCGCGGACGGGTTCGGCCTGTCCGGCGTCGCCCCGAATGTCACCCTGGTGGCGCTCAAGGGCGGCCAGGACTCCGGCTACTTCTTCCTCGACCCGGTCGTCAACGCGATCACCTACGCCGCCGACGCCGGCCTCGACGTGGTGAACATGTCCTTCTTCGTCGACCCGTGGCTGTACAACTGCGGGTCGAACGCGGCCGATTCGGCCGAGGCGCGGGCGGAGCAGCGGGCCATCGTCACCGCGATGTCCCGGGCGATGAACTACGCCCACGACCGCGGCGTGACCATGGTCGTGGCGATGGGCAACGAGCATTCCGACCTGGGCCGGCCGGGTGTTGACGAGTCCAGCCCGGACACCGGTCCGGTGGCCCCGTACCGGCGGGTCGTCGACAACGCCGACTGCCTCATGCTGCCGCAGGAGGGTCCGCACGCGATCGGCGTCTCGGCGCTGGGCCCGTCGAGCCGCAAGGCCGACTTCTCCAACTACGGCCTGGAGCGGGTCACGGTCGCGGCGCCCGGCGGTCACTTCCGGGACGGTTTCGGCACACCCACCTACCGGACCGCCGGCAACATGATCCTGTCGTCGTACCCGCGCGGCGCGTTGCAGACCGAGGGCATTGTGGACGCCGACGGCAACATCGTCGCCGGATTCGAGGAGACCGCCTTCAAGCGCTGCGCCGCCGACGGCCGTTGCGGCTACTACACCCATCTACAGGGCACCTCGATGGCCGCCCCACACGCGGCCGGGGTGGCCGCGCTCATCGTCAGCCGGTTCGGGACCCGGGACGCCGACCTCGGCGGGCTGACGATGCCACCCGGCGACGTCGAGCGGCAGCTGACCCGATCGGCGGCTGCCCGGGCCTGCCCGGCGCCGCCGCTGGTCTCATACAAGAACGAGGACCGCGGGCCGGAGTTCGACGCGCTGTGCGAGGGCACGGCACGCTTCAACGGCTTCTACGGTTCGGGCATCGTGGACGCTTTCGCGGCGGTCGGCGCCCGTCGCTGACGCCTTTCGCAGTGACCCGCGCCGCCCGGTGTTCGTCTGGCCGGGCGGCGCGGCCGTTCCGACTACGCTGACGCCGTGCCTGACGACCTCCCCCGGCAGAGTCCGCCGTTGCTGCGCGCGTTGCTGCCGTCATCGGTGGCGACGGTCGAGGCGTACGGACCGCCGGCGCCTGCGGCGCTGTTCCCGCAGGAGGCGGTGTGGGTCGCCAAGGCGGTGCCCAAACGGGTCGACGAGTTCGCCGCTGCCCGGGCCTGCGCCCGTGCGGCGTTGCGTCAGTTCGGGGTGGAGCCCGGCCCCATCCCACGCGGCGAGCGCGGCGAGCCGTGCTGGCCGGACGAGTTCGTCGGAGCGATCACCCACTGCGACGGCTACCGGGCGGCCGCCGTCGCCCGACGGTCCGAGGTAGTGAGCGTGGGCATCGACGCCGAGCCGCACGGGCCGCTGCCGGACGGCGTCCTGGGCCTGGTCTCGTCGGCCGGCGAGCGGGACCACCTGTCCGCGATGGCCGCCGCTCAGCCGGCGCCGGCATGGGACCGGCTGCTGTTCAGCGCCAAGGAGTCGGTCTACAAGGCGTGGTTCCCGGTGGCCCGGCGCTGGCTGGGCTTCGAGGAGGCGGAGGTCGTCTTCACACCGTCCGCCGACCCGTTGGCGGGGGCCTTCACCGCCCGGCTGTCGCCGCCGGCCCGCTTCGAGGGCGTGGACCTGGGCCGGTTGTCCGGCCGGTACGCCGTCGGGTCGGGGCTGGTGGTGACCGCGATCGTGGTTATCTGCTGAGCTTCCGTTACAGGCCCAGGTGCCGGTTGGGCGCCATGGCGGCGGACGCCAGCTCCGGTATCTCCACGACCTGTGCCCCGGCGGCTCGCAAGGTCGCTACCCCCTGGCAGTCGGCGACGAACAGGCTGGGCTCGCGCCACGCGGTGACGACCCGGCCGATTCCGGCGTCGAGAATGAGCTGTGCGCAGGGGCGTGGGCGTGACGCGCGTCGGGAGCAGGGCTCCAGACTGCTGTAGATCGTCGCGGCGGCCAGGCGCGGGTCGTCGCCAGCCAGCTTGCCGATGGCGGACTCCTCGGCATGGACCTTAGGATCGGTCTCCCGGGAGTAGCCGTAGGCGATCTCGTTGCCGGCGGCGTCGACGATCACGGCGCCGACGCTGTAGGCGCCGTCCGCGGGCGGGCACCGGTGCGCGAGGTCAATCGCCCGCTGCAACCAGCGCCGGTCGTCGATGTCCGCTGCGTGGTCGTGTGGCCGCATGGGGGGCTCCGTCGGGTCGTTGGGCAGTCGGCGCCTAACCAGAACTGGGCAGCGTATCCCAGCCCGCCACCAGGCGTCGTTCTTGCCAGGTGCGGCCCTCCGTGCTTGTATCATCGTGTGCTGATATCAGAAGCCCCTGATCTGATGCGGTTGCTCGCCGACCCGCTCCGCCTCCAGATCGTCACTTTGCTCGCCGACGGCCCGGCCTGCACCTGCCACCTCGTCGAGGACACCGGCGCCAAGCAGCCCAACATCTCCGGCCACCTGCGCATCCTGCGCGAAGCCGGCCTCGTGACCGCCGAGCCGCACGGCCGGTTCACCTACTACCGTCTGCTGCCCGAGCCGTTCGCCGCCGCCGCGACCCGCCTCACCGACCTGGCTGACCGCGCCCGCGCCAACACCGACGCCCGCCGGGAGTGCCCGTGACCACCCGGCCGGCGCCGCAGGCGTCGCTACCGGCCGCCCAGGCGCCGGCGCTGCCCCGCCGGCTGCTCGCCGAGTTCGTCGGGACGGCGATGCTCGTCGCCACCGTCGTCGGCTCCGGCGTCATGGCAGCCACGCTCTCCCCGGATGACATCGGCCTCCAGCTCCTACAGAACTCCGTCGCCACCGCGCTGGGCCTCGGCGCGCTCATCCTCACCTTCGGGCCGGTCTCCGGCGCGCACTTCAACCCGGTCGTGTCCGTCGCCGACTGGTGGCTCGGCCGGCGCACCGGCACGGGACTCAACGCCGCCGACCTCGGCGGCTACGTCGCCGCCCAGACCCTCGGGGCGGTCGCCGGGTCGGTGCTGGCGAACCTCATGTTCGACCTGGCGGCCGTCACCCTGTCGACGAAGGAGCGGACCGGCGGGCACCTGTGGCTCGGCGAGGTCGTCGCCACCGTCGGGCTCATCACCTTGATATTCGCGTTGGCCCGCTCCGGGCGGGCCACGGTGGCCCCGGCTGCCGTCGGCGGGTACATCGGCGCCGCGTACTGGTTCACCTCGTCCACCTCGTTCGCCAACCCGGCGGTCACCGTCGGCCGGGCGTTCAGCGACACCTTCGCCGGGATCGCCCCGGAGTCCGTCCCCGGCTTCGTCGCCGCCCAACTCGTCGGCCTGCTCGTCGGCCTCGGGCTGGTCGTCGCCCTGTACCCCGATGCCGGCCGCGCCGCCGACGACGTGGTCGTCCCGCACCCCTCCCCGACCGAGGAGACCGCATGACCGTCCAGCTCACTGTCCTGTTCGTCTGCGTCCACAACGCCGGTCGGTCCCAGATGGCCGCCGGCTGGCTGCGCCACCTGGCCGGCGACCGGGTGCGGGTGCTGTCGGCCGGGTCGGCGCCGGCCGACGCCGTCAACCCGGCCGCGGTCGCGGCGATGCGTGAGGTCGGCGTCGACATCACCGGCCAGATCCCGCGGCTGCTGGAGCACGACACCGCCCAGGCCGCCGACGTCATTGTCACCATGGGCTGTGGCGACGCCTGCCCCACCTTCCCCGGAATCCGCTACGAGGACTGGAAGCTCGACGACCCGGCCGGCCTGGGCGTCGAGGCCGTCCGCCCCATCCGCGACCAGATCCGCGAGCGGGTCGAGCGCCTCATCGCCACTCTGCCGGCCGTCACCTGAGGTCGGCGCGGAACCGGCGCAACCGCAGGCTGTTGGAGACCACGAACACCGACGACAACGCCATCGCCGCCCCCGCGATCATCGGGTTGAGCAGCCCCGCCACCGCTAACGGCAGGGCGACGACGTTGTAGGCGAACGCCCAGAACAGGTTGCCCTTGATGGTGCGGAGGGTACGTCTGGCCAGCCGGATCGCGTCGCCGGCGGCCCTGAGGTCGCCGCGCACGAGGGTGAGGTCGCTGGCCTCGATGGCCACGTCCGTGCCGGTGCCCATGGCCAGGCCGAGGTCGGCCTGGGCGAGCGCCGCCGCGTCGTTGACCCCGTCGCCGACCATCGCGACGACCCTGCCCTCGCCCTGGAGCCGCCGGATCACGTCAACCTTGTCCTGGGGCAGCACCTCGGCGATCACCTCGTCGATGCCGACTGCGGCGCCGACGGTCCGGGCCACGGCGGCGTTGTCGCCGGTGAGCAGGATCGGCGTGAGTCCCAGCTCCCGGAGCCGGGCGATCGCCGCCGCGCTGGACTCCTTCACCGCGTCGGCGACGACGAGCAGCCCGCGGGCCCGCCCGTCCCAGCCGACCGCCACCGCCGTGTGGCCGCGTTCCTGCGCGGCGGCCAGGGCGCCGGTCAGCCGCGGCGGCAGCGTGATGCCGCGCTCTTCCAGCAGCCGGGCCCGCCCGACGACGACGGCGTGCCCATCGACGGTGGCGGTGACGCCCAGCCCCTCGACGTTGGCGAACCCGGTGACGGCCGGCAGCTCGCCGGCCTCGGCGGCGCCAGCGGCGATGGCCTGGGCGATCGGGTGCTCGGAGGCGTGCTCGGCAGCTCCGGCGAGCCGGAGCAGCTCCCCGCGCTCGACGCCGTCTGCGGTGGCCACGTCCACCAGCGCCATCCGTCCGGTGGTGACGGTGCCGGTCTTGTCGAGCACCACGGTGTCGACCCGTCGCGTCGACTCCAGCACCTCCGGTCCCTTGATGAGGATGCCGAGTTGGGCGCCGCGACCGGTGCCGACGAGCAGCGCCGTCGGCGTGGCCAGGCCCAACGCGCACGGGCAGGCGATGATGAGCACCGCGACGGCGGCCGTGAACGCGGCCGCCACGCCCCCGCCCGCCCCGATCCAGAAGCCCAGCGTCGCGGCTGACAGCACGATGACGATCGGCACGAACACGGCTGAGATCCGGTCGGCGAGGCGCTGCGCGGCGGCTTTGCCGGTCTGCGCCTGTTCGACGAGCCTGGCCATCTGTGCCAGCTGGGTGTCGGCCCCGACCCGGGTGGCCCGCACGACCAGCCGGCCCCCGGCGTTGACGCACGCCCCCACCACGGGGTCACCGGGGCCCACCTCGACGGGGACGGACTCACCGGTGACCATCGCGGCGTCGACCGCGGACGCGCCGTCCTCCACCTGCCCGTCGGTGGCGATCTTCTCGCCGGGCCGGACCACGAACCGGTCCCCGACCACGAGCTGGTCCACCGGTATCCGGGTCTCCTGACCGCCGCGCAGCACCGCCACGTCCTTGGCGCCCAACTCCAGCAACGCCCGCAGCGCCGCCCCGGCGCGACGCCGGGACCGGTGCTCGAAGTACCGCCCGGCGAGCAGGAAGACGGTGATCCCGGCGGCGGCCTCGAAGTAGATGTTGGCTGCGCCGTCGGTGCGCTGCACCGCGAAGGCGAACTCATGCCGCATCCCGGGCTGACCGGCCGTTCCCAGGAACAGGGCCCACACCGACCAGCCGAACGCGGCCAGCGTGCCCACGGTGACCAGGGTGTCCATGGTGGCGGCGCCGTGCCGCAGGTTCGCCCAGGTCGCCCGGTGGAATGGCCAGCCCCCGTAGACGACGACCGGCGCCGCGAGGGTCAGCGACAGCCACTGCCAGTAGGTGAACTGCAACGGCGGGATCATCGCGAAGGCGATGACCGGCACACTGAGGACCGCTGAGATGACGAGCCGGTCCCGCATCGGCCTGAGATCGTCCGACGGAGGCTCGGCGGCCGCCGCCGCGCCAGCAGTCGGCGGCGCGCTGGCCGGCGTGGGGACGCGCGCCTGGTAGCCGAGCCTGTGAACGGTGGCGACCAGGTCGTCCACCGCCACAACGTCGTCGTAGGCGACGGTGGCCTTCTCGGTCGCGTAGTTGACGCTGGCGGCGACGCCGTCGAGCTTGTTGAGCCGCTTCTCGATCCGGGACGCGCATGACGCGCAGGTCATCCCGGTGATCGCCAGCTCGATCTGGTTCGCTGCCCGGGGCAGGTCACTGGCGGAGCCAGCGTTCATCGGTGAGCCTCTTCTTCAGGGGCGCCGGCCGCTCCGGCGGCGCCGGCCTGGCCAGCGGCGGCGGGTTGGCCATGGCTGCCGGGCTGGTTGTGGGCGTCCGGCTGGTCCTGGGTGCTGGGCTGGTCGTGGGGCCCTGGCGGGGCGGTGTGCCCGGGGATTTCGGGAGGTTGTCCGGTGTGGGCGGGCGCCGGACGGTCCACGGGGCCGACCAGCCGCCCGGCGCCCGCGCCGACCCCGAAGGCCACGACCAGCGCGGCTCCGAACAGCCCCAGTTTGGTCGGCACGTTCATCGCTGGCTGACCAGCTCGTACCCGGCGTCGTCGACGGCCTCGCGGACGGATTCGACGTCCAGGGGGCGGTCGCTGGTGACTGTGGCGCTTTTCGCGCCGAGGTCCACGGCGACGGCGCTGACCCCGTCCAGCTCGCCCAGCGCGGCCGAGATGGCGCTGACACAGTGCCCGCAGGTCATGCCGTCGATGGCGTAGGTAGTGGTGATCGCATCCATGATGTGCTCCTTCGGTAAATACCCACAGGGGGTATCCTGCGTTCGACCCGACTGTAACACCAATACCCCCAAGGGGTACACCCCCCCTGCACCCACACACACCCTTGGGTGGTTTCTCGGAGCTGGGCGCGGGTAGCCGACCGGACGCTCCACGGACCGAAGGGACCTGACATGACAGCTCCGACCCTGCGCCTCATGGACGTCTACCCCGGCCCGGTCAACCTTGACCGGGCCCAACTCGCGCACACCATCGACGCCCTCATCGGGTGCAGCGAGGCCAGCACGGCGTGCGCGGACGCCTGCCTCAGCGAACAGTCGGTGGCCGACCTGACCCGCTGCATCAGCAGCGGCGTCATCTGCGCCGACATCTGCGCCACCACCGCTCGCGTGCTCTCCCGGCAGACCGGCTTCGACGCCGTCGTCAACGCCGCCCTGCTGGAGGCGTGCCTGGCCGCCTGCGTGGCGTGCGCCGACGAGTGCGAGCAGCACGCCGACCAGCACGAGCACTGTCGGATCTGCGCCGCGGTCTGCCAGGCGTGCGCGAGCTCCTGCCGCGCCCTGCTCGCGGCGATGCGCCAACCAGCGATGCTCTGACTGCGCTCGCGACCCCGTTCATACCCCCACGGGGTGTCGTTACCATGGCTGCATGACTGCACCCCAGCGCGGCTACAGCGCCACCAAGGATCAACTGACGGCCCGGCTGCGCCGCATCGAGGGGCAGGTCCGCGGCATCGAGAAGATGGTCGACGACGACCGTTACTGCATAGACGTCCTGACCCAGATCAGCGCCGTCCAGGCCGCACTGGACAAGGTCGGACTCGGCCTGCTCGACGGCCACGCCCGGCACTGCATGCACGAGGGCGCCAGGACCGGCCGCGCCGACGAGGTCGCCGAGGAGATGATGGCCGCGATCGGCCGGCTCATGAAGCGGGGCTGAACAGCGGTTCCGGCGCCGCGGCACGAACGCCGGCCAACTCCCCAGACTGGTAGTCTCCGCCCCGCGTGGGAAGCCCGGTTGACGGCTCCACGACGGGGCGCGATGAGGTCGACAAGCGCCCGGCGCCCTAGCTGACGGAGGAGATCGAACTTGAGCGTGACCCTGACCCCGGACGTGGCCCGCGGCGTCAGCGACTACAAGGTCGCCGACCTGAGCCTGGCCTCCTACGGCCGCAAGGAGATCGAACTCGCCGAGCAGGAGATGCCCGGCCTGATGGCGCTGCGCGAGGAGTTCGGTCCGACGCAGCCGCTGGCCGGCAAGAAGGTCGCCGGCTCTCTGCACATGACCACCCAGACCGCTGTGCTCATCGAGACCCTGGTCGCCCTCGGCGCCGAGGTCCGCTGGGTGAGCTGCAACATCTTCTCCACCCAGGACCACGCCGCGGCCGCCGCCGTCGTCGGCCCGAACGGCACTCCGGACGACCCGCAGGGCGTCCCGGTCTTCGCCTGGAAGGGCGAGACGCTGGAGGAGTACTGGTGGTGCACCGAGCAGCTGCTCGTCTGGCCGGACGGCTCCGGCCCGGACTCGATCGTCGATGACGGCGGCGACGCCACCCTGCTCATCCACCTGGGCGTGGAGTACGAGGCCGCGGGCGCTGTCCCGGCCGACTCCGCCGACGACTCCGAAGAGCACAGGATCGTGCTGGAGACGCTGCGGCGCTCGCTGGTCGCGAACCCGAAGAAGTACACCGAGATGGCCAAGTCGATCATCGGTGTCACCGAGGAGACCACCAACGGCGTCAAGCGCCTCTACAAGCTGGCCCGCGAGCGCCGGCTGCTGTTCCCGGGCATCAACGTCAACGACTCGGTCACCAAGAGCAAGTTCGACAACAAGTACGGCATCCGCCACTCGCTGATCGACGGCCTCAACCGGGCCACCGACGTCATGATCGCGGGCAAGCTGGCTGTGGTCTGTGGCTACGGCGATGTCGGCAAGGGCGCGGTGGAGTCGCTGCGGGGCCAGGGCGCGCGAGTCGTCGTCACCGAGATCGACCCGATCTGCGCGCTTCAGGCGGCGATGGACGGCCTTGAGGTGGTGCGGCTGGAGGACGTCGTCGCCGCCGGCGACATCTTCATCACCACCACCGGCAACAAGGACATCATCATGGCCACGCACATGGCCCGGATGAAGCACAACGCCATCGTCGGCAACGTCGGTCACTTCGACAACGAGATCGACATGGCCGGGCTGGCGAGGCTCGACGGTATCGAGAAGATCGAGATCAAGCCCCAGGTGCACGAGTGGAAGTTCCCGGACGGGCACTCCATCGTGGTGCTGAGCGAGGGCCGGCTTTTCAACCTGGGCAACGCCACCGGGCATCCGAGCTTCGTCATGTCGGCGTCGTTCTCGAACCAGACGATCGCCCAGATCGAGCTGCACACCAAGCGGGACCAGTACGCCAAGGAGGTGTACACGCTGCCCAAGCACCTGGACGAGAAGGTGGCGCGGGCGCACCTCAAGGCGGTCGGCGCGACGCTCACCGAGCTGAGCAAGGAGCAGGCGGACTACATCGGCGTCGAGGTCGACGGCCCGTACAAGCCGGAGAACTACCGCTACTGATCCAGTGAGGTAGGCCCCGTAGGGCAGGGTTTGGAAAACAGTCAGGGCGGCCGGGGTGTACCGGCCGCCCTGACTGTTTGCTTGTTGTGAGATCAGCCCACGGTGATCCAGGTTGCGGTGGTCGGGCCGTAGTTGCCCGCCTTGTCCTTGGCCCGGACGTAGACCATCCGTCGCCCGGCCGGCTGGCCGGCGGCGTTGACGGCCACGCTCGCGGTGGCGGTGACCCCGGAGCGCTTGAGCGCCAGCGGGGACGCCGACGCGAACGTCGGATCGAACGAGTACTCGACGGTCGTGGCGTCGCCGCCGACGTTCTCCCGGCCCTTCGCCGCGTTCTCGTAGGTGCGGGCGTCGACGGTCACCGACAGGTTCGCGCCGGTGATCTCGGCCGAGCGGACGTTCGGGCCGAACGAGGCCGCGTACGGCGCTTTGGCGATCTTGCCGAGGTACATGAGGACCGACTTGTTGGCCTTCCAGTACGTCTCGACGCAGCTGTACGGCGGGTGGAAGTTGGTGCCGCCGCACTGCCCCGCGCCGCCCAGCTCGATGGTCGACGAGGCGACGCCGAGCTTGTCGTAGATGTAGTCGTCATGGCCGCCGGAGGCCGCGTAGAGGATCTGCGGGGCCTGCCCGGTCTGGTACCCGTTGTACGACTTCATCTGCGCGCCGATGGCCTTGAGCGCCTTGTCGTTCGGGGCCGGCGTGTTGGCGTACTGCCACGGCACCAGGTTCATCCCGGCGACGGTGTGGATCGAGAGCATGTAGCCGGTGGCGGTGACCGGGGCGGGAGAGTTGCCGCCCGCACGCTGCTTCTTGAAGATCTTGGCCCAGACGTTGTGCAGCGCCTTGTTCTCCAGCTCGCTGCTGGCGCTGGGCCCGAGGTACGTGTCGTTGCACGGGTTCTTCGAGGTTCCGGCCCCGCCCCAGTGGCTGTCGTTGTTGCGGTTGAGGTCGACGCCGACGCTGTCGCCGGTGCAGTTGCCGCCGGTGGGGTTGCGGTTCTTGCGCTGCATCGACGGTCGGGCGCCCTGGGCCACGATGTCGAGTCCGTCGGGGTTGGCGATCGGCACCACCCAGACCTCGGTCGAGTCCAGCAGCGCGGTCACCTCGGCGTCGGAGCCGTAGCCGTTGGTGAGGTGGTCGATGAACTTGTACGACATCTCGCCGGCGGCGATCTCGCGGGCGTGGGTCTGGGTCATCAGGAAGAACTTCGGCTTGGCGCCGTCGTTGCGCTGCTCGCAGTCGCCCTGGGCGAGCTTGGTGATGCAGATCGCCCGGACGTCGTACTTGCCGGTGTAGGTCTTGCCCAGGTTGTGGATCCTGGTCAGGTCGGGCTTGGCCGACGCCACCTGCTGAAGGTGGTTCATGTGGCCCATCGAGGTGTGGTAGCCGCCGTAGAAGGTGTCGGCGACCTTCGCGTTCTTCGGGTCGGGGTTGCCGATGAGGCCGCCGGGGTTCTCCCAGGACGGGCGCATCGTGTCGAACACCTCGGCGCGGAAGCCCGCGGCTGCCAGCTTCTTGCCGACGGCCGCGTCGCCGGCGACGAACAGGGTGTCGCCGTCCCGGTCTTCCAGCAGGTCGAAGCCCTGGCGGGCCAGCTTCTCCGCGTCGGCCGCGGTCGGCGCCTGGACGCCGTAGACGTAGGTGGTGACAGGCTCGGCGCTCGCCGGCTGCTGTTCGGCGACGTCGATACCGGGCAGGGGCAGGCCCGCGCCGGCGGGCGCGGTGAGGGTGGCGGTGAGCGCGGCTGACACCGCGACCACGAGCGACCACTTTTTCCGTTGCTGGCTCATCAGCTACCTCGGGGGTTAGGCGCTGTGGTCGGCCGAGCGGTCTGCCGGGCACGCCTGGGGCGGGCGACGGGACAGATGGTCGTTTCGGCAGGCGCTCAGCGGTGTTTCGCCGTTGGGGAACTGATCGGCCGGCCGGGTGGGGACACCCAGTCCGATCGATCTGCATCTATACAGCTATAAGGCTGAGCGAATGTCAATACAACGGCCGCTGTCGATCGGCCGCTTCGGCTGCGGACGCGGCGCCAGTCGTCGGACGGCGATCGTCTCAGACGGCGTCCCAGCCGATGCCGATGAGACCGGCGGACAGGTCGGCGCCGACGACGTGGGCCTCGTGGTAGGCCCCGAGCGTGACCTCTTCGTGGGTCTGGTCCGGATGGCCTTCCTTGGCGCGAGTGAAGCTCCAGCACCGCAGGGGCAGCGCGTCCGCGCTGAACCGCGCCTCGATGACCACCTGTTGCGCGGAGAACCGGAGAAAGCGGACGTACTCGCCGCCGCCGGCGCCGGTGCGGTCGGTCACCCGGTACCTGGTGACCGAGGTGTCGCCCGGCCGTAACCGGCGGTCCAGCAGCATCTCGGCGACGAACAGCCCGTTGGCCGGGTCGTGCCTGGTCCGGCCTACCCGGCAGTTCCCGGTCGGGATGAACTCGACGGAACCGCCACCGGTCGGGTCGATCCCCGACCCGCCCTGATAGAAGGCGACGTAACGGTCGGTCTCCTCGACGGCCTCCATCACCACGGTGGTCTCCAGGGAGGCGAGCGAGCTGTCCGCGCCGATGTAGGCGATGTCGTGGGCGCTGAGCACCCGGAGCCGGCCGTCCCGGCAGCCGAGCTGCTGGACAAGCCTGGCAAGCCGATCGGCCGCGTCCAGCAGCTCGGCGTAGCCCCGTGCCCCGTGCTCCCGCCGGGGGGCGGGACCACGGCGCCGGGGCGCGCCCAGCAGGACGATCAACGATCGTTCCGGCAGGTCGAGAATCTCCTCGAGGATCTCGACGGCGCGCAGCGAATCGGGCCGTTCCGGCCGTCGCCGTCCGGACTGCCAGGAGCTGAGGGTGGCGACCCCCACGGCGATGTCCGCCTCGGCGAGACACTGACGCAGTCGTTCGAGAGGCAGACCCCGCGCCTTGATGGCGGCGCGCAGCGCGTGATGGAACGGGCCGTGGCGCAACGCGGACGACACATGTGGCTCCATCAGACTCCCCCTCAGACTTATCCGTAGAACTCTACATAGACTGGTGTGGATTGTCAGCCTGGAGGGAACGGCACTTGCCAGACATGGGCCGCCGCCAGAAAGGGGCCGCCGAAGCGCGGAAGCGCTGTCGACGGCCCATACCGGTGCCACACTCTGGAATCGCACGTCCACTGTGCTCGGCGCGACCCGGGCGGGTCAGCGTGAGCCGGGCGTGCGCGGATAGCGGAGCTGTGTCTGGTCAGTCCAGCTCGTGGGTCTCGTGCATGGCTGCCTCCTCGACGGTCGGGCCGCCCCCCGACGGCCCCATGTCCCGGGCCACCTCGTCCTTCTCCTCGTCGAAGCCGCTGCCGGCGTCGGGGGCGGCGAGCCGCCCGATCGGCGCGACGTCGCCATCGTCCAACGGGCGGTCGTACATCGAGACGGGGTTGCTGGGGTCGAAACGCGGCGACGGATCGAGGACGTCGTGGTCCGGACGCTCCTCGTCGTCCCAGCGGGCGTCCGGGCCGGTCAGCAGTTGGTCTGGCTGCTCCTGGGCGAGCCGCTGGTCCAGCGGCGTGCCTGCCCGCGCCTCGGCGGGCGTTCCACCGAAGGCGTCCAACCGGACGGCGTGGTCGACCGGCAACGCCGCCGGCCTCGGCCCGTCGGCCTCGCGGGCCGAGTGGATGTCGTCGTACGCGGTGGAGTCGTGGTCGGCGGTGTCGGGCAGACCGTCGGCCTGCGGCTCAGACACCAGGCCGAAGCGTCTGTCTGAATGCATGACCTGTTGATACCCCGGCTAACGGGCCGTCAACCCTGCCGGCACGAGCGCGTCCCACCAGGCGTCCAGCCGCGGCGGCGCGTCGACGTCGAGGCGCTCGCCCGGTCGTGGCGCCACGAGCGACACGGCGTCGGACGCCGCCGCCGCGGCCAGCCGCTGGACGGGCTCGGCCCAGCTGTGGAAAGCCAGCCGGAACGTCGCCCAGTGCACCGGCAGCAGCAGCCCCCCACGGACGTCGTGGTGGGCCCGGAGTCCCTGCTCGGGCGTCATGTGGATGTCGGGCCAGCCGTGACTGTAAGCGCCGACCTGCATCAGGGTCAGGTCGAAGGGGCCGTGGTCACGGCCGATGTCGGCATACCCGGCGAAGTAACCGGAGTCGCCCGTGTAGAACACCTTGCGCTCCCCGCCAGCGATCACCCACGAGGCCCACAGGGTCCGGTCGCGGGTGAGACCCCGCCCGGAGAAGTGGTGGGCGGGCGTCGCGGTGAACGTGAGGCCGGCGACGCGGGCGCTCTCGTGCCAGTCCAACTCGATGATCCGGTCCGGCGGCACTCCCCAGCGTTCGAGGTGGGCGCCGACGCCGAGCGGGACCAGGAACGGGGCCGCGTGCCGGCGGGTGAGCGCGACGATCGAGGGCAGGTCGAGGTGGTCGTAGTGGTCGTGCGAGATGACGATCGCGTCGATCTCCGGCAGGTCGGCCAGCGGCAGCGGGGAAGGGTGCAGCCGTCGGGGCCCGGTGAAGCCGACCGGGGAGCACCGGTCGCTGAAGATCGGATCGATGAGGACCCGCCGTCGCTGCATCTCGACGAGCACGGCGGCGTGGCCGAGCCACACCGCGTGCAGCCCGTCCGCTGGCCGGTCGGCGAAGTCGGGTCGGACGACCGGAATCACGGCGTCGGGACGGGCCGCGCCGCGTCCGCGCCACTCCGCGAACGCGCTCACAGCGGGCTCGCCGGACGGGATGGCCCCGCCCGCGTTCCGGAATCTGCCATCGACGTGTTGTGGGGAGTGGCGGATGCGGGCGGCGCGGGCCCCGGTGGGCTCAGCGCCGAGGGCGAGCAGGCTGGCCAAGGACATACCTCCATATCGGCGCGCGGCCGGGGGTTCTGAGCGCCACGGAGGACTTCGGCGCGCCACAATCTCTGCGACACGCTACCGTCGTTCAACAGCCGTAGCCCACTGTCATCAACGGCCGCGCGAGCCCCAACCGGGGCCGTGCGGCATCGCCATCAGCAGCTCTACACCTGGGAGAATCGCATGCGACGCGCCACTGCCGCACTTCTGCTCCTGGCCGCACCGCTGGCCGCCGCCGGATGCGGCGACGACGACGCTCCACAACCGACCGGGTCCGCCACGCCGCCGCCGAGCGCCAGCGCCACCGCCGGGGCGCCGATCGTGGCGTCCGGGGCGCTCGCCGCCTACACCGCCGGCGCCGCTGCCATCACCTACGACCCGAAACTCGCACCGCTCAACGCGACCCTGTCGGTGGCGATCACCCCGGCGGGCGACGAATCCACAGTCGAGCTGACCGCCGGCGGCTTCGTGGCCAACCGCGCCTACGGCGCGCATATCCACAGCGCGCCCTGCGGGGCGACCGGTGACGCGGCCGGCCCGCACTTCCAGCAGTCGCCGGACCCGGCCGCGTCCGCTTCGCCGCCGTCGGTCGACCCCAGCTACGCCAACTCGACCAACGAGATCTGGCTGGACTTCCGTACGGACGCCACCGGCGGCGCGACGGTCACGACCAAGCACCGCGGCACGTTCACCAACACGCCCCGGTCGGTGATCGTGCATGCCTCCACCACCAGCACCGAGCCAGGCAAGGCCGGGACCGCCGGCGCCCGGCTGGCCTGCCTGAACGTGCCGGCCCGAGGCTGACGCGCGCCGGGGCCGCCGGTCAGGCGGTCACCCGGTCGCGGCCGTTCGCCTTCGAGCGGTAAAGGTTCCGGTCCGCTGTGCTCAGCAGCGCGATCGCGGCGTCGCCGCCAGCGAACGTGGTGGCGACGCCGACGCTCGCGGTGATCGGCATCGTGCCGACGAGGTCGCTCCAGTCCTTGGCGCGGATGGTGTCGCACAGCTGTTGGCAGACGCGGGCGGCGGTGGCCGAGTCGGCGTGGAGGACGAGCAGGAACTCCTCGCCGCCGAGCCGTGCGACGAAGCTGCCGTCGCCGCCGACGGCTGCCTCCAGCAGGGTGGCGAGCCTTGCCAGCACCTTGTCGCCCGCGTCATGGGACACCTCGTCGTTGACCCTCTTGAAGTGGTCCAGGTCGATGATCGCGACGGAGAGGTGGCCGAAGCGTTGCCGACTGTGGTCTAGCAGGGCCGGCAACCGGTCGTCGATGTAGCGGCGGTTGTACAGGCCGGTCAGGGGGTCCCGCAGCGACATCTCCCGATATCGGCGGCTCTGCTGCACCGCCTCCTCGGTGGCGAAGGCGGCATGCAGGGTGCGGGCGCGGGCCTGACGTTCGGCGGACTGCACCGCTTCGTGGGCGGTGTGGAACGCCAGCAACTGCTCGTACGCCTCGGCGTAGGAGCCCCTCGCCGCCAGCACGGCGGCGTGCTCCCTGAGGCCGCGCACCACGAAGCTCTCGATGCCGCGCCGTCGGCTCTCGTGGAGCGCCCGACGCACGCTGCCGAGCGCCTGGTCGAGGGCGCCGGCCAGCCGCTGGCTCTCGGCCAGGGTGAGCAGGGCCTCTGCCAGGTCGTGCGGCTCGGTGCACCCGTCGTCGGACTCCAGGATCGGGGCCAGGGTCAGCTCGACGGCGGCGAAGCGCCCCGCGCCGATCTGCGCCCTGGCGATGGTGTCCAGGTACACGGCGTCCATGGTGATGCCGTGCCGCTGCCCGACGGCGCGCATCTGGTCGGCCGCCCGCATCGCGGCCCCGGTGTCACCGGCCGTGAGCTCCAGGTACGCGAGATTATTGAGGACGGCGACCCGGACATCGGGGTCGTCGCGCTCGTCGAGCATCGACAACGTGACAGCGAAACGGTCCCGGGCGGCGTCGAATGACCGCGCCAGCATCAGCGCGACGGCGAGGCCCATGTAGTGGCGGACCCGCAACGGCGCCGGCGCGGACGCCGGTAACAGCTCGACGGCGCGGACCGCATGCTCCAGGGAGGTCGCCGTGTCGCCCAGGCGCCCGTAGAAGGCCGACAACAGTCGCTGGCAACGCACCTGCACCTCGACATCGCCGCGCGCGTTGGCCCAGATCAGCGCCTGGTGGGCGACCCGGCCGAGGGCGGCGTTGTCCCCCATCCGGGCCCGGACGTCCGCGGTGATGAGCCTCGCCCGCACCACCAGAGACTCCAGGCCGAGCTCACGGGCGCGTCGCTCCAGGTCCTGAGCTGGCGCCTCAGCGTCCTGTGGGGCGTGGTACGGGACCAGCTCCAGCTCGGTCACCGCCCGCGTCAGCTCGGTCACGCCGAGACTTGCCGGGCGCTGCGCCGCTGTGCCCGGCTCCGTGTGCGGTCCTGTCATGCCTCGTCTATCGGCCGGCCCGCTCCTTGACCTGAGCCCCGGCGGCGCGTTGGCTCACTGGGTCGAGGCTGCTCCCGGGCTGGTCGCCGCGATCGCGGCGGTCCCGGCGAGCAGCGCCCCCATGTCGGCGGCGCCGACCGGACGGTAGAAGTAGAAGCCCTGCGCCTGTCGGTAGCCGAGCTGGTGCAGCCGGTCGGCCTGGGCGGAGGTCTCGACCCCCTCGGCGACGGCGTCCATACGTAGTCCGTTGGCCAGTTGGAGCATGGCGGTGGCGATGACCTCCTCCTCCGCTCCGGCGATGTTGTCCACGAACGATTTGTCGACTTTCAGGACGGTGGCGGGGATCGTGCGCAGCAGCCCGAGCGATGAGTGGCCGGTCCCGAAGTCGTCCAGAGCGATGGACACCCCGAGGCCGCGTAGCGTGGTGAGGGCCGCAACGGCCGGCTCGTTGTCGAAGACCGCGGTCTCGGTGACCTCGGCGACGAGTCGTTCGGGCGGCAGTCCGGTCTCGGCGAGGACCGCGGCGACCTCGGCGGCGAAGGTCGGCTCGCGGAGCTGGCGCGCGGAGATGTTGACGCTCAGTCGCCACGGGCCGGAGGCGGCGGCCGGGCTCGCCAGCCACCCGCTGGCGGCCCGGCACGCCTCGCGTAGGACCCAGCTCCCCAACGCGACGATGACGCCGGTCCGCTCGGCGACGCCGATGAACTCGCTCGGCGGCACCAGGCCCCGGTCCGGATGTCGCCAGCGCACCAGCGCCTCCCCGCCCACCGGCCGGCCGTGGGGCAGCGCGACCACCGGCTGGTAGACGAGGCAGAACTCGCCCCGGCCCAGGGCCAGCCGTAGGTCGGCGGCCAGCCGGGCCTCCTTGTTGGCGTGCCGCTCCAACTCCCGGTCGTAGCGGGCGTAGCGGTTCTTGCCGCGTCCCTTGGCCGCGTACATGGCCAGGTCGGCCCGGCGCATCACCTCGGCGGGGGCGATGCCCGGGGCGCCGTCGGCGACGCCGATGCTGGAACCGACGCTGAGCTCCTGGCCGATGACACTGATCGGGCGGCGCAGCGCGGCCACGATCCGGTCGAGGTCCGGCGAGGCGTCGGTGGTGGACACACCCGTCAGCAGGACGGCGAACTCGTCCCCGCCGAGCCGGGCCACGACGTGTTCCGGCCCCAGACACTCCTGGAGCCGTTGACCGACCGTCATCAGCAGGGCGTCGCCGGCGCCGTGCCCGAGCCGGTCGTTGATGATCTTGAAGTCGTCCAGGTCGATGAGCGCGACGCTGAACGCCTCGCCAGCGGTCAACGAGCCCTGGACCCGCTGCTCGAACAGGCGACGGTTCGTCAGCCCGGTCAGGCTGTCGTGATGGGCCTGATGCGCCAGCTGCCCCTGCGCCTGGCGCAGGTCGCGCATACTGGCGTCCACCCGTCGCAGCAGCCGGGCGTTGTCGGCCAGCACGGTGATCTGCCGGTACACCACCACCCCGGTGATCACGACGGCGCACAACGCCACGATCACCGCCTCGCCCTCGCGGTGGTACGTCGTCGCCAGGAGCAGCACATCAGTCGCGGCCACCGCCAGATACGGGACGACGCTGTAGGCGCGCGGCGGTCCGGCTGCCCGCCCCGCCGCCCCCGCGGCCGCCCGCCGTTGGCGGTCCGCGGCGAAGACCATCACCAGCGCGGTGCACGGGATCGACAGCATCGCGTTGTTGAGGTGCGGGCTGTTCTGCATCAGCGGCGACAACGATCCGACGAACGCCCCCACCGCCGCCGTCATCCCGAGGACGCGCAACGCCTGGGGGTCAGCCGGGCCACTACCGGTCAGGGCCACCCGGCTGAACGCCACCGTGGCCGCGAAACCCAGAAGGAGCGTCGCCATCGCCGCCGCCGCCCAGCCGGTGAGCGTCGACCACCGCTCGACCTGACGGAACGACAGGTACCAGGTGAACAACCCGGTCGTCGTCATGACGATCGCCATGTCCAGCAGGAACCGCCGCCGCTGGGACCGCGACAGCGAGGATTTGTTGGGCAGTCGTAGCAGAGCGAACAGGAGGATCAGCACGCCCAGGACGTAAAGGGTGAGGGTTCCCGGCCGGTTGTGCAGCGTGGGGTGGTCGGCGCCGCCGAGCCAGTCGATCGCGCTGGTGACGCCGCCGCAACCGATCACGCCGATCGCGACGCCGACCCGGCGCCAGAACCGTCGCCCCGTCCGGGCCAGCGCCGGCGATTCGGCCGTGCTCCAACAGGCCGACGCGGCGACGGCGGCGCTCGCGACCGGCGGCGCCCACCCCCACAGCGGGGCGGCCCACGGCGAGCAGAAACTGGTCAGCACCCACCCGACGCCGGCGCTCGCCAGCAGGACGGCGGCGACGAGGTGAAAGGTTCGCCGGACGGCGGGCACGCGCTGCGACAAATCGCGACCTCCTCCGGCCCGACCGGCGCGCGCCGGAGGGGCGGGAGCGGCCGCATCGTCCAAGTCCGATGAATCACCCTGACACGGGCGCACCATATCGGTTGGTGTTGATCAATGGCAGTCCGCTGGTCGGTACACCGGTCTGCGCCCGAGTCGCGACCACTGGCGGTGACCCAGGCTCGGTAGCGCAGCGCCCGGGACCGAAAGTTCACTCTTACGGGTGAATCCTGACGCGCCGGGGTGGCGTCTGGAGAGGCTCGGGCGGACAAACGGCCGGGCCCGTGCGGACAACATGATGCAGCCCGGGCCGCCAACTGCGGGCCGGGCTGCGTCTGCTGGTCTCCACCGTGCCGGCAACGCCGGCACGATCTCGGCGGCCACGCGGTCGCGTAGCCCCGAAATCGCCGCTCGGTGAAACTACTGACGAAACGTCAGAGGGAGCGGATGTTCTCCGCCTGCGGGCCCTTCTGGCCCTGGGCGATGTCGAACTCCACCTTCTGGTTCTCCTGGAGCTCCTTGAAGCCCTGGGACTGGATGGCGGAGAAGTGAGCGAAAACGTCCGCCCCTCCGTCGTCCGGGGTGATGAAGCCGAAGCCCTTTTCAGCGTTGAACCACTTGACGGTGCCTGTTGCCACGGTGACCCCTAATCGTTGAACGTGTTGTAACAGACGCTACGGTAGTCATTCTCCCTTGCCGAATCGGGGTTCGCAGTAACGGCGAGTCATCGGGTTCAAAGCTCTGGCGACGCCCGATCGGGCGACGCGGGCGGTCGGCCCCTGACGTCGCGTCGAACCACCACCGGCCCAGCCGCGAGCGCGATCCGGGTGACTGTTTCCCCGCCTGAAGCCCTCAGAACGCCGCCGGGGCCGCCGATCACTCCCTCATCGGCCGCCCACCCCCGCGCGGCGGCCACTGCCAGTCCGGGAGGTCACATGTCACCCGTCTCAGCCAGCTCCGCGTCCGCCGCCTTCACGACGCCGGCAGTCGGCAAGGCCCCGGACCCCCAGGCCCAGAAGGCACAGGCCAACGCCCAGGCGGACCTGTTGCTGGCGCTCAAGGGCACCCAGCAGGCTTCGGTGGCCATGGCCCACGTGGTCCGTCCGGGCGGCGTCGACCTCTACGCCTGAGGGGTCCCGGCGGCCCGTCAGCGTGGCGGGCGCCCCGGCAGCGCCGGGGTGTACAGCCACCCGGCGAAGAAGTCGTCCAGAGACCGGCCGGCGTGCTGCGCGGCGAGCGCCGTGAACTGCGCTGTGGTCCCGACGCTGTGCCGGCCGACGGCAGCCCAGCCGCGGAGCACGCTGAAGAAGACCTCGTCGCCGACGACCGTCCGCAACGCGTGCAGGGTCAGCGCCCCGCGCCGGTAGAGGCGGTCGTCGAACATCCGCCGGACGCCCGGGTCGGCCAGGACGAGGTCCTGCGGCAGCGCCGACAGCCGTGCGTGCCACCTGGCGGCGTGGACGGACGCCGGCTCGCCGCCGGCCGCCTCCGACCAGATCCACTCCGCGTAGCTGGCGAAACCTTCGCTGAGCCAGATGTGTTGCCAGTCGGCCGGGGTGACGCTGTTGCCGAACCACTGGTGTGCCAGCTCGTGCGCGACGAGCCGCTCATGGCCGCGTTGGCCGTCGAGGTGGTTGGCGCCGAAGACCGACAGGCCCTGGGCCTCCACTGGGACCTCCAGCGCCTCGTCGACGACCACGACGCCGTACTCGTCGAACGGGTACGGCCCGAAGCGGTCCTGGAAGACCGCCATCATCTGCCCCTGGCGGCCGAAGTCGTGCCGGAACCGGGCCGCGAGGCGGCCTGGGACGGCCCCCCGTAACGGGATCGGCCCGGCCGCGCCGTTGACCAGCTCGTACTGGCCGATCTGGACGGTCGCCAGGTAGGTAGGGGTCGGCGCGATCTGCTCGTAGACCCAGGTGGCGCTGCCGGCGCCGACCCGTCGGGAGATGAGGCGGCCGTTGGCCACGACGGTCAGCGGGGCGGCGGTCGTCACGGCGATCCGGTAGCTGGCCTTGTCGGCGGGGTGGTCGTTGCACGGGAACCAGGATGGCGCGCCGATCGGCTGGCTGGCGACCATCGCCCCGTCGTCGAGGTGTTCCCAGCCGAGGTCGCCCCAGTGGCTGCGGATCGCCTTGGGAATTCCGACATACCGGACCTCGACGGTGAACGGCTGCCCCGCCGCCAGCGGCGCCCCTGGTCGGACGGTCAGTTTGGCGGCGGCGTGCCGGTGCCGGGCGGGCCGGTCGTCAACGCTCACCCGCTCGACCCGGAACCCGCCGAGGTCCAGGCTGAGCCCGACGAGCGCCTGCTCCGCCACGGCGGTGATCCGGGCCCGACCGCTGAGCCGCCCTGAGCTGACCCGGTACTCCAACGCCAGGTCGTAGTGCTGGACCCGGTAGCCGCCGTTGCCGTGGCCGGGCAGGTACGGGTCGGCGGACCGGGGCGCGCCGGTGACGCCCTGGTCCGGGGTCACCGGCCCCGGCCCCGGCGTCCGCGCCACGGGGCGATCGGGTTGCCGAGCCAGCGGCTGCGCGCCGGCACGCTCTCGCCGCGCATCACCAGCGACGCCGGTCCGACGGTGGCGTGCGCGCCGATGGTCGAGCCGGGCAGCACGATGCCGTGCGGGCCAAGGGTCGCGCCGTCCTCCAGGGTCACCGTGTCCATGCGCATGATCCGATCATGGAACAGGTGGGTCTGGACGACGCAGCCCCGGTTGACGGTCGCCCCGTCGCCGAGGCGCGCCAGGTCCGCTTCCGGAAGCCAGTACGTTTCGCACCACGCGCCCCGGCCGATCCGGGCGCCGAGCGCCCGCAGCCACAGGCTCATCAGCGGGGTGCCGCCGAGCCCGTTGACCAGCCACGGCGCTGCCAGGACCTCGACGAACGTGTCGGCCAGCTCGTTACGCCAGACGAACCCACTCCACAACGGCCGCTCGGTGACGGTGAACCGGCCCACGAGCAGCCACTTGGCCAGCACCGCCAGCAGGCAGGCGACGATCCCGGCGGCGCCGAGGAGCAACCCGCCGAACGCCAACGCGACCGCGCCGTGCCGGGCGGCGAGCCACCCGAAGCCGGCGGCGACGCCGACGACCAGCGCCGCCGAGCACATCACCGGCACGAGCCGGCACAGCTCCACCGCCGCCCGGGCGGCGACCAGCCGTCGGGGCGGGTCGAAGGTGCGGCTCGCGTCGGTCTCCTCGACGGCGCGCGGCAGTCTCATCGGCGGCATGCCCAGCCAGGAGCTGCCCGGCTTGGCCCGCTTCGGTGCGGCGGACAGCACGCCGACCAGTCCCCGGGCAGGTACCCGCCGGCCCGGGGCGGTCATCCCGGAGTTGCCCAGGAAGGCCCGTTTGCCGATCCGGGCGGCGGCGATCCGTAGCCAGCCGCCGCGCAGCTCGTACGAGGCGACCATGGTGTCGTCGGCCAGGAACGCGCCGTCGCCGACGGTGGTCATGCTCGGCAACGCCAACACCGTCGAGGCCTCCACGCCGCGGCCCACCCGCATCCCCAGGGCCCGCAGCCACCATGGCGTGAACAGGCTGGCGTACAGCGGGAACAGGCCCACCCGGGCGGCGCTCATCAGCCGCTCGGTGGCCCACGCCTGCCAGGCCACCCGCCCGTGCACCGGGTGCCGGCCCTCACGCAGGCCGATGCTCAGCAGCCGCACCCCGGCCAGGATCAGCCCGGCGTACGTGGCGGCCGCCGCGACCGTCGCCGCAGGCACGGCCAGCAGCGCCCGGCCGAGGGCGTCCCCGGCGGTCGTGGCGTCCCGCACGAACCAGCTCAGCACGGCCAGGCCGGGCAGAAGCGCCACCGCGGGCAGCAGGTCCAGCGCGGACGCGGTGACGCCGTAGCCGAGCGTCCAGGCGCGGCTGCGCCGGGGCCGTTCCCCACCGCCGCGACGGACCCGGCCGACCCGGCTCGCCGGCGCGCCCGACCAGCGCTGCCCGGCCGGGACCGAGCCCACCACGCACGACCCTGGGGCGACCCGCGTGCCCTTGCCGACCCGCGACCCGGGCAGCAGCGTGCTGCGCGCCCCGACGCTCGCCCCGGCCCCGATCCGGACCCGACCGAGATTCAGGACGTCCCCGTCGAGCCAGTGCCCGGACAGGTCCACCTCCGGCTCGACGGCCGCGCCCCGGCCCAGCCGCAGCCACCCGGTCACCGGCGGCGGCGAGTGCAGGTCGGTGTCGTCGCCGAGCCGGGCGCCCAACGCGCGGGCGTACCAGGTCAACCAACCGCCGGTGAGGTGCGTCGCCCCGACCGCCGCCGCCAGCCGTTCCGCCGTCCACAACCGCAGGTGCACGGCCCCGCCGCGGGGGTGCCGACCGGGTCGGACCCCGCGCAGCAGCAGCCGGGCGCCGACCGCGGCGACAGCCAGCCGGGCCGGCGGGCTGCACAGCAGCAGCCAGGACACCCCGACCAGCCACCACGGGACCGTCGGCGCCCACGGTTGACCGGTCTGCCACGCCAGGACGTTGCCCACCGCGGCCAGCGGCGGCGCCCAACGCAGCCCGGTCAGGGTGAGCATCGGCAGCATGAGCAGGGTTTGGGCCACCCCCGCGACCCGTGGGGTCGGCGCCACCATGCGCTGGCCGGCGTGCGCGGTCTCCAACAGCTCGAGGCGCTTGGCCAGCAGGCCGACTGTCGGATGCTGGTAGACATCGCCGACTGCGGCCTGCGGGTAGCGCTCGCGGATGAGCGACACCAGCTGCGCGGCCGCCAGACTGGATCCGCCGTGACGGAAGAAGTCGTCGTCGGCGCCGCCGACCGGGGCGCCGAGCACCTGGAGCCACAGCTGAGCGAGCCAACCCTCGACCCCGTCCAGGTCCGGGCAGGTGGCGTCGTCAGCTGAGGCGGGCAGCGGCCAGGGCAACGCGGCCCGGTCGACCTTGCCGGACGTGCGTGTCGGGAGCGCGTTCACGACCGTGAGCAGCGGCACCAGCGCCGCCGGCAGCGCCGCCCGCAGCGCGTCCACGGCGTGCTCCAGGTCGAACGGCTCAGCCGTCGGCACGACGTAGCCGACCAGGATTTGCCGGCCGCTCGGGGTGGTCCGCACCGCGGCGGCCCCTCCGGCGACCTCGGGCAGCGCCTGCAACGCGGCGTCCACCTCGCCCAGCTCGATCCGTCGGCCGCCCAGCTTCACCTGCTCGTCGGCCCGACCCAGGAAGATCAGGCCCTCGGGCTCGGCGCGGACCAGGTCGCCGCTGCGGTACGCCCGCTGCCAACCCAGCGACGGCAACGGCGCGTACTTTTCGGCGTCCTTCTCCTGGTCCAGGTAGCGGGCCAGGCCGACCCCACCGATGACCAGCTCGCCCTGCCCGCCCATGGCGACGACCTCGCCGCGCTCGTTGACGACGGCCAGGTCCCAGCCGTCGAGCGGCAGGCCGATCCGCACCGGTGGCGCGCCGGTCAGCGGCGCCGCGCAGGCCACCACCGTCGCCTCGGTCGGCCCGTAGGTGTTCCACACCTCGCGCCCGTCGACGGCGAGCCGCTCGGCCAGCTCCGGCGGGCACGCCTCACCGCCGAAGATGAGCAGCCGGACGTCGTCCAGGGCGTCGGTCGGCCACAGCGAGGCCAGCGTCGGCACCGTCGACACGACGGTGATTTCCCGATCCACCAGCCACTGGCCCAGATCGACCCCGGAGCGCACCACCGACCGGGGCGCCGGGACCAGACACGCGCCGTGCCGCCAGGCCAACCACATCTCCTCGCAGGAGGCGTCGAACGCCACCGACAGGCCGGCGAGCACCCGGTCATCCGGGCCGATCGGGTCCTCGGTCAGGAACAGCCGCGCCTCGGCGTCGACGAACGCCGCTGCCGCCCGGTGGGTGACCGCCACCCCCTTGGGCTTCCCGGTGGACCCGGACGTGAAGATGATCCAGGCGTCGTCGTCGGGTCCGGGCGGCGCCGCCGCGGCGTGGGTGTGGTCGGCGCGGTGCGTAAGGGTCCGGTCCGCGCCGACGACCACCCCGACCCGCGCCTCGGAGAAGACCAGCTCAGCCCGCTCGTCCGGGTCCTCGGCGTCGACCGGCACGTACGCGGCCCCGGCGGACAGCACCCCGAGGATCGCCACGTACAGGTCGACGGTCCCCGACGGCGCCCGCACCCCGACCCGGCTGCCCCGGCCGACCCCGGCCTCGCGGAGTCGGCCGGCGAAGGCCGTCACCAGCGCGCGCAGCTCGCTGTAGGTGAGCGTCACCGATCCGTCGTCGATGGCCGCCTCGTGGCCGTGCAGCAGCACGGTGTCATCCAGAATGTGCAGCAGAGTCCGGGCGGGCGCGGCCCGACCAGCGGTGAAGACCGCCCGCCCGCCCGCCGGCGCCGGTCTCGGGTCCAGCTCGACGTTGCCGGTCAACGCGCATCCCCCAACCCGACGTCCCGTCGCGCCGGTGCGGGCCGGTGACGCGGCGCTCGGACCGGGCATGTCGGGGCCGGAACCTACCCGACCGGGGTTAACGGCAGCCGACGGATCGGTTCCCGGGCGTTCGCGCAGAGGTCGGAAAGACCACGATGACCAGGCAGGAAGCCTGGTCATCGTGGGGCGCCCTCGGGCGCGGACCCGCTGATCTCTTCTGGTCAGGTGGCGCTCGGGTCAGGCGACCGCCTGGTTACGGCTGTCAGCCGTTCCAGGGGCCCGGGCGCCAGTGGCCCTGCCAGTTGCGGCAGTGCCGGTTACCGTCCCAGCGCCAGTTGTTCCAGCCCTGGTTCCAGCGGCCGGGGCCGCGGTTCCAGTGGTCCCAGCGCTGACCCGGACGGCAGTGGTAGCCGTGTCCCGGCCACCGGTCCCCCCGGCGGTCCCAGTCACCCCGCCAGTCTCCTCGCCAGTCGCCCCGCCAGTCGCCTCGCCAGTCACCGCGGTGCCCGGGATACGGGTCGCCAGCGACGGTCAGGTCGGCCTGCGGCGCCGCGGAGGCGGGCGCGGAGACCGCGACGCTAGTTCCGAATGCTGCGAGAGCCATTGCCATGGCTGCGATGTGTTTTCTCATGCCGCCGACAGTAGCTACGGACCTGCGGGCCGTGCGTCGATTCTCGAGAACGCGAAGAAATTGTTTCACGATGATTATCGGCAATATGTCTGATGTTATTCGGCAGTGGTGATACCCGTCGGTACCCGATGTGTCGGGAGCTGTCGGCGGTTAGTCTCCTCCGGCTTGCCGGTTGGTCAAAAGCACTGCTCAGCAAGGGTTTCAGGCCCGCTGTGAGGTGAGACTATGACTCTGCGTGAAAAGTCAGAACTATCTGCTGGTGGGCTGCCCATTCCACTGCACGAAACTGTCGATTCCGGCATGCGCGGCGGTCGGGCTATCTGGCATCAAAGAATGGCCGATAAGCACGTTTCAGCATCGAAAAAATGGATAGGAGCGCGGGTTTGCCGCGTCGGGGTCGGCGGCGTGCGGACGCTCATCGAGCAGTAGGACGGCCCGCCATGCCTCGGCCGGTCGTTGGCGAAAACGCAGGCCCGCGTCCCGGCTTTGACCTAGGTTCCCAGAAGAGGTCGGCCGACTGGGAGCGCGGACCAACCGGAAGGCAATGGTGCCGAATGACGACGCCAACTGATCAGCCACGACCGTCGCCGGTCGCGTCGCGTCGCTGGGCGGGCATCGTCGGGCGGTTCCGCCACGGTGGCCCGGGCGGACAACAGGCGCTGGCGGACGCGCTCCTGGCCAACGCCTCCGACATCGCCACCATCGTCGACGCCGACGTGCGGCTCAGGTACGTGAGCCCGGCCGCCGAGCGGGTCCTCGGCTACCGGCCGGGAGCGCTCGTCGGCCGGTCCCCGGCGACCCTGGTCCACCCCGAGGACCGGGCGGTCGCGGAGGCGCAGCTACGGAAGCTGCTCGCCAACCCGGGCCAGCTTCAGAGCCACCAGGCCCGCTACCGCCACGCCGACGGCTCGTGGCGGTGGCTTGAGGTGGTCAGCACTAATCGTCTCGCGGACCCGCAGGTGGGTGGTCTGGTCAGCAACAGCCGCGAGGTCACCTCGGCCGGCGAGGTTCACGAGCTGCTGCGCCACAAGGCCACGCACGATCCGCTCACCCAACTCGCCAACCGGACGCTGTTCGCCGAGAAACTCA
Source organism: Pilimelia columellifera subsp. columellifera (assembly GCF_039532605.1). Lineage (NCBI taxonomy): Bacteria > Bacillati > Actinomycetota > Actinomycetes > Micromonosporales > Micromonosporaceae > Pilimelia > Pilimelia columellifera. The sequence continues at coordinate 336,848 of NZ_BAAARY010000001.1, read as the reverse complement.
GCGAGGCGCTGGAGAGCCGCTCCGGGCGGGAGGCCCCGTACGTCTCGGTGCTCGCCGTCGACATCGACGACTTCACGGCCATCAACGAGACGTTTGGCCGCCAGGCCGGTGACGAGGCGCTGATGGCGCTGTCCGACCGCCTGCTCAGTTGCCTGCGCGGGTCGGACGTGGCGGGCAGGCTCGGCGGCGACGACTTCGTCGCCCTGCTGCCGCGCACCACCGCTGGCGAGGCGACCCTGGTCGCCCAGCGGCTCCTGGAGATGCTCCGTCAACCCGTTCTGGTAGGCGGGCGGGAGCTGACCGTCAGCGTGAGCGTGGGGATCGCTGGGTCCACCGGCCTCACGGCGGACAGCGTCCTACGGGCGGCCGACACCACGATGCGCTACGCGAAACAGACCGGCAAGGGGCGGTACGCGGTCTACGACAACAGCACCCCGGACCTGGGCGCCGGGGTCGAGCGCCCAGGTCGCTGACGGTCCCGGGACGGCACGAGGGGCGGGTGTCCGCAGTTCATCTGCTGGTCGGGCGGTTGACGCCGGAGGTCGGCGCCCGGTGCACCTGCGGCGCCTAGCGTCGGGTCGACAGTCGACGATCCATCCGCCGGGAGGCCCCGATGACGGCCCCGCTCCCCCCGCCACGTTCGCTGCCGCTGCTGCCGGGCCACGGCGGTCGCAGCGCCATGACCTGCCTGTACCGGTGCGGCAACGCCTGCGCCCACCCGGCGCCGAACACTTCGGGTAACGAGTACTTCGGCGAGGTAGCGGCCGCGGCGGTCTCCCGGCGGGGGTTGCTGCGGGTGGGCTCGCTGGGCGCCCTGGTCATCGGCGCGGGTGTCACGCTCGGATCCGGGCTGGGCAAGGGCGGGGCCGCCGAGGCCGTCGCTCCGCCAGTGGCCCCGCCGGCGCAGCCGGGCCCAACCGGCCGTGGAGCGCTGACTTTCCGGGCGGTCCCTCCGAACACGCTGGACGCCGTCGTCGTCCCCAACGGCTACGACCACGCCGTCCTGATGACCTGGGGTGATCCGGTCGAGCCGGGCGCTCCGGCGTGGAGCGTCGACCGGCAGAGCGCCGCCGCCCAGGCCCGGCAGTTCGGGTTCAACAACGACTGGCTCGCGACGGCGCCACTGGGCCGCGGCGGTCGCCGGGCGCTATTGGTCGTCAATCACGAGTACACCAATGAGGACCTCATGTTCCGTGGCTTCACCAGCGTGGAGGCGCTCTCTGTCGAGCAGCTGCGGATCGCCATGGCCGCACACGGGTTGAGCGTGGTGGAGATCGAGCGGGTCGGCGCCACCGGGCAGTGGCGGCCGGTCCGCACCGGCCCACGCCGTCATAACCGCCGGATCACCGCGCGCACGCCGATGCGGCTCACCGGGCCTGCGGCCGGCAGCTCGCTGCTGCGCACCGCGGCCGACCCGCGGGGCGTCACCGTGCTGGGCAGCCTGAACAACTGCGCGGGCGGGCTCACGCCGTGGGGCACCGTCCTTTCCGGCGAGGAGAACTTCAACCAGTACTTCGTCGGCGGCGACGGCGTCCCGGCGGCGGCGAAGCCGGCGCTCAACCGGTACGGCATCACCACCACCGCCCGGTACCCGGCCGGCTCCCGCAGGTGGGAGCGGGCGGACGCCCGTTTCGACCTGGCCGTCAACCCGAACGAGGCCAACCGGTTCGGTTGGATCGTCGAGGTGGACCCGTACGACGCCCGCTCGACGCCGCGTAAGCACACCGCTCTGGGCCGCTTCAAGCACGAGGGCGCCGAGATCATGCTGGCCCCGGACGGGCGGATCGTGGCGTACATGGGCGACGACGAGCGTTTCGACTACCTGTACAAGTTCGTCTCCGACAAGCGGATCCGGCGGGGTGACTCGGCGGCCGACAAGGCGCACAACCTGACCTTGCTGGAATCCGGCACGCTGTACGTCGCCAAGTTCGACGCGACGTCCGCGGGGGAGATCGACGGCAGCGGCGCGTTGCCGTCCGACGGGGCGTTCGACGGCGGCGGCCGGTGGATTCCGCTGGCGCGCGGCAACCGGTCGCTGGTGGCGGGCATGAGCGTCGACGCGGTGCTGGTGCACACCAGGCTCGCCGCGGACGCCGTCGGGGCGACCAAGATGGACCGGCCCGAGGACGTGCAGCCGAACCCACGCACCGGCAAGGTGTACGTCGCGCTGACGAACAACACCCGGCGCGGCGCCGCCGGGCAGCCCGGCCCGGACGAGCCCAACCCGCGCAGCGACAACCGGCACGGGCACATCCTGGAGATCGTGGAGGCCGGTGGGGACAGCGCGGCCGAGACGTTCGGCTGGTCGGTCCCGATCGTCTGCGGCGATCCGGCCGACCCGTCGAGCTACTTCGCCGGGTTCGACAAGTCGCAGGTGTCGCCGATCTCCTGCCCGGACAACCTGGAGTTCGACGTGCACGGCAACCTGTGGATCTCCACCGACGGCAACGCCCTGGGCGCCAACGACGGCCTGTTCGCCGTCCCGGTCGAGGGCCCCGGGCGTGGGCATGTCAAGCAGTTCCTGACGGTGCCCAGGGGCGCGGAGCAGGCGTCGGCGTACCTGCCGCCGGACAACCGGACGGCGTTCGTCTCGGTGCAGCACCCTGGCGAGATCGACGGCGCCACGGTCGACGACCCCGCCTCGACCTGGCCGCACGGCACGTTCGCCCAGCCCGCGGTGGTCACGGTGTGGCGGCTCGACGGCGGTGAGATCGGTCGCTGACCGGGCCCGGCTACCTCTACCGACATGAATTTGCCGTGATAAGGCATATGACCGAAAGATCGCCAATATAGTCGGTTCAGCGCATTCTGATGAGTGGGGTTGAGCCGGTGGGCGTGCGAGAAGTGCTGCGGGTGCTCCGCAAACGGTGGTGGCTGGTGCTCGGCATGGTGGCCATCGGGCTCGGCGCGGCCGCGGCGGTGAACGCGCGCACCACGCCGACCTACGCCACCTCCGTGACGTTCTTCATCACCACCCCGAACAGCGGCATCAACGAGGTCTACCAGGGTGGTCTTTTCTCCCAACAGCGGGTCAAGTCGTACACCAGCCTGCTGACCAGCGACCGCCTCACCGCGGCGATGGCCAGGCGCGCGGACACCGGACTCACCCCGGACCAGATCAGGGTCCGGATCGACGCCAGCCCGACGCCCGAGACGGTGCTGCTCAACGCGACGGTGACCGACGAGTCGGTCGACCGCTCACGGCAGCTGGCCGGCCTGCTCGCCACCGAGTTCAAAGCGCTCGTCGAGACACTGGAGACCCCGCCGGACCAGAAGCTGTCCTCGGTGAAGGTCGAGGTGGTGGCCGGACCGACCACCGACCCGACCCCGGTCTCGCCGCGCCCGGTGCGCAACCTCCTGCTCGCCGGCCTGTTCGGGCTGCTCGCCGGCGCCGGGCTGTCCATCCTGCGTGAGGTGCTCGACACCACCGTCAAGACCACCGAGTCGTTGACCGCCTCCGCGGGCGCCCCGGTGCTGGCGGTCGTGCCGGTCGACTCCGGCCTCAAGGACGCCCCGCACCGGCTCGTGACCACGATGGCGCACTCTCCCCGGGCCGAGGCGCTACGGCAGCTGCGCACCAACCTCCAGTTCGTCGACGTCGACCACCCGATCCGCACCGTCGTGGTGACCAGCGCCGTCGCCGGGGAGGGCAAGTCGTCGACGGCCTGCAACCTGGCCACCCTGTTCGCCGAGGCCGGCCGGCGGGTGCTGCTCGTTGATGCCGACCTGCGTCGGCCGAAGGTGGCCGAGTACCTGGGCATCGAGGGCGCGGTCGGCCTCACCACGATCCTGGCCGGCCAGGCGGCGATCGAGGACGTGGCGCAGCCGTGGGGGTCGGGGATGTGGGTGCTGCCCAGCGGCTTCCAACCGCCGAACCCGAGCGAGCTGCTCGGCTCTGAGCACATGGCCGACCTGTTGGAGCACTTCCGGTCCCAGTACGACATCGTCATTGTGGACTGCCCGCCGCTGCTGCCGGTGACCGACGGCGCCATCGTGGCGGCCCGCGCGGACGGCGCGTTGCTGGTCACCCGCGCCCGCAAGACCACCCAGGCCGAGGTGGCGGCGGCGGCCGCCGCGTTGGGCTCGGTGGACGCCCGCCTCCTGGGCTGCGTCTTCAACATGGTGAAGCCGGCCGACGGCGGCCCGTACAGCTACTACGGATACGGCAGCGTGAGCCCCAGCAGCGGACGGCACGCCAGCGGACGCGCCGACACCGACGCGTCGGTGCGGGAGCTGCTCGACGCGGCAGCTGACCGTCCGGAGGCGCCGGTCAGCGCGGGGCGATGAGGGCGGTGATCCGCTCCATCGCCTGCTGGATCTGGTCAGCGCAGTGGCGGAAGCCGGTCACCGGCCCGTTGACCGGGTCCTGGAGATCCTCGTCGGCGAGGGTGTACGGCGGGGTCAGCGCCCGCACCTGCGGCACCGCCTTGATCATCTGCCCCAGGCGTTCGGCCGGTTCGATGCCGCCGAGCACGGCCCGCGGCGTCGCGGCGGCCAGCCGGGCGAACTGGAACATGGTGAAGGTGTACCGCACGGCCGCCGGGGCCAGCCGGGCGCACTCGGCGCGGTGGGCCCGCGACGCGGTGAGCACCAGATCGGCATCGGTGATCATCCCAGCCCGGAGGCGACGGCTGCGGAAGTCGCCGTCGAGCAGGCCGTTCCAGCGCAGCGCCTCCTTGGCGTACGGGTGCATCGGCATCCCGTCGCGCCCGTGGACGCCGGCACTGTGGACGGCGACGTCCAGCACGCCTCGATCGGACAACAGCTGGAGGGTCAGCCGCTCGGCCATCGGCGACCGGCACAGGTTGGCCCGGCACACCAGCAGGATCTGCACCTTCGTCCGCAAAGCGGCTTCTCCTTCCGGTGGGCGATCTCGTGAGCATCGTGTCACTGTGACTGACCCGATACACGTCATATCTCGATACAGGCGGGCAAACCATGACTAACTCGATGCTCCTGTCGCCGCCTGACATCACCGACCTCGAAGAGAGCTACGTGATCCGGGCGCTGCGCTCGTCCTGGCCGGCGCCCGGCGGCCCCGAGGTCGAGCGGTTCGAGCGGGAGCTCGCCGCGTTCGTCGGCGTCGCCGAGGTCGTCGCCGTCAGCTCCGGCACCGCCGCCCTGCACCTGTCGCTGCTGGCCGCCGGCATCGGGCCCGGGGACGTGGTCGCCGTGCCCGCGCTCACCTTCGCCGCCACCGTCAACGCCGTCCACTACGTGGGGGCACAGCCGCTCATCGTCGACGTCGCCCCCGGCGACGGGACCATCGACGTCGACCTGCTCGGCGACGTGCTCGACGCGAACCGGGGCGTCACCGCCGTCATCCCGGTCGACCTGTTCGGGCACTGCGCCGACTACCCCCGGCTGCTGCCGCTGGCCCGGCGCCACGGGGTCGCCGTGGTCTGCGACGCCGCCGAGGCGCTCGGCGCGAGCCTGGCCGGCCGGGCGGCCGGGGCCGTCGGACGGGCCGGGATCTTCTCCTTCAACGGCAACAAGATCCTCACCACCAGCGGTGGCGGCGCGGTCGCCACCGACGACCGCGACCTGGCCGCACAGTGCCGACGCCTGGCCAACCAGGCCCGGCTGCCGGTGGCCCACTTCGAGCACGACGCCGTCGGCTACAACTACCGCCTCAGCGCGGTCCTCGCCGCGCTCGGCCGGGCCCAGCTCCAACGGCTGCCGGGGATGATGAAACGCCGACGGACGATCCGTGAGCGGTACCTGGACGCCTTCGCCGACCGTCCCGAGATCGCCGTCCTCGGCGGCGACGACCCCGGCGGAAACTGCTGGCTCACCGCGATCACCGTCGACCCCGCCGCCGGCTGGCGGGCCGGGCAGCTCGCCGACGCGCTCGCCGCCGCCGGCGTCGAGACCAGACCGATGTGGCGGCCGATGCACCGGCAGCCCGCCTACACCGACGCGCCGACCGCGCTCACCGGGGCGGCCGACCGGATCGACGCGTCCGGGCTGGTGCTCCCCAACGGCTCAGCCGCGACGGACGACGCGGTCGAGCACCTGTTCGCCGAGCTGCGCCGGTTCCTGGCGTCCCCGCGGCCGGACCGCGCGGCGCGCAGCCGGTCCAGAAAGGAAGGCTGAACCGGGCCGGGTAGGGGTCGTCTCGCCGAGGGGCGCCGATCATGACGGCGCTCAGACCGCTGTCGTGATCCGCTCCAGAGCCGGGTTCCCGGCCACGGTGTGGCCGGCTGGGACATCGGAGAACACGACTGCCCCGGCGCTGATCCGGGCCCCGGGGCCGATGCGACGTCCGGGAACGACGGTGGCGTGGGTGCCTAGGAAGACGGCCTCGCCGAGAGTGACCGAACCGTTGACCGTCGCGTAGGGGGAGAACACGCAGTGCGCCCCGGTGATTGAGTCGTGCGCGACGGACGCGAACGTGTTGAGCACCGTGTTCGCGCCGACACGGGCGCCGGCGCCGACGAAGCTGAACGGGCACAGCAGACTGCCGGGCCCGATCCGGGCGTCTGGAGCGACGTGTGCCTTCGGGTGAATGAGCGTGGCGAGGACACCGCCCCGTCGGGTGACCGTCGCGGCCAGGGCGGCGCGGGCCCCGGCTTGGCCGACCGCGACGAGGAAAGCGGTCCGGCAGTCGGGGCGCACGGCGCTGACAGGTCCGAGCAGCGGCGCCGGCAGCGTCGCTGGTCCGGGCCGGTCGTCGAGGAACCCGGCGACGGTCAACGCCCCGTCCGGGAATGCCTGGCCGACGTACTGGAACACCTCACGGCCGAGCGCCCCCGCGCCCACGATGACCAGCTTTTCTGTCATCCAGGTCCTCCCCGTCCGCTGGTCACCGGGCGCCGACGCGAGCGGTCGGGCGCCGTAAGCCGCCTGGTTCTGGGCGTGGTCCGGACGGACGCGGCCGGGAGCGTGCCCGGCCCGGCCCCGGCGGCGACGTCCGTCTGGGCCCCGGCCCGTGCGGCCAGCGCCGCGAGGAAAGCCAGGTAGATCCAGCCCTGGCGGGCGTCGTAGTAGCTGCCCGAGAACATGCTGGCGGTCGCGATGTATGCGGCGGAGACGAGCGCGCCGCAGGTGTCCCAGCGCTGCCAGGAGGCGTGCCGGGACCGCCACAGCGGACCGACCGCCGCGGCGGCGAGCAAGGCCAGGCCGATGAGCCCGCCGTCCGCGGCGACCTGGGCCACGAGGTTGTGCGGGTAGGTGATGCCGATGTACTGGCCGATGTGGGCGAAGAAACCATCCAGTCCGGCGCCGGCGGTCTTGTGCTCGGTGAAGACCACCCACGCGTGGCGTAGGAGTTCGGGCCGGGTCGAGAAGTCGGTGTCCTGTAACTGGCTGAGGCTGAACCTGCGGTACACCTGTTCGTTGAGGTTGTTGCCGAACGCGTAGACGAACAGCGCGAATCCTCCGCCGGTCACCAGCACCCCGACGGTGTGCGCCGTGCGGAGCCGACCAGCCAGCACGATCGCGAGCGCTACCGCGGCCACCAGCGCGGCGAGCCCGCCGCGTGAGCCCGACGCCACCGCGGCGTGCAGCAGCAGCGGCACGGGGAGCAGGTACACCCAGCGACGGCGCCACGCGTACAGGGCGAAGGCGGCGATGATCCCCAGGCACTGGATGCGCACGAAGACGTTCGGACCGCCGCCGAAGGCCGCGTACCGGCCCTGCTGGTCGGAGGTGGACACCATCGCGGCCAACGCGAAGATCCCCGCGGCCACGAGACTGAGCTGGAAGAACAGGCGCATGACGCGTTGGGGATCCAGGGCGGCCACCAGCACGGCGGTCGTAATGAGTCCGGCGAGCAGGACGAGGTCCAGCCCCACCTCGGCGACGCGGGCGGCCGGGTGGGCCCACAGCGAGCTGATCAGCAGGTATCCGAGGAGCATCAGGGCGCCGAGCGTCAGCTGTGGGGCGGGCCGTGGCGGCGGTTGGGCGCCCCAGGCGAGCAACGCCAGGCAGAGCAGCAGGCTGACCAGCGGCACGCGCGGGTCCAACCCCAGCTCGCTCATTGATTCGGCCGCGAAGGAGAAGCGGCCGGCCAGCGTCACCGCGAACAATCCGCCGACCAGAACGGTCAACGTGACGAGCTTTGTTGAGTCACTTGTCGTCGACACCGACGCTCACCTGCTCTCCTCGATCGGCACGCGCGCCGTCGCCAGCCAGGCCATCAGCACGGCGTTCGTCCCGTAGCCGAGCGCCACCGCGCCGGCCGCGCCCCACAGCCCGAACGGCGGCGCCAGGGCCAGCAGGCCCACCGCGGTCAGCACGGCGGTCGCCACGTCCGCCTGAGAGATCTGTCCGGGGGGCCGCCGTACGAGGGCGAGTCCGGCGGCGACCCGGGCGAAGGCCCAGGCCGCGCAGGCGACGCTCAGCAGCGGCAGCACCTCGGCGCTGACGGCGAACTCCGGCGGGAACAGGCGGTTGACGCACCAGACGCCGACCACGGCGACCACCACTGCCGCGACGACGGCGTAGCCGAGCGCCAGCCCGAGAATCCGCCGGATGCGCAGCTGGCCGGTCTTGGCCTGCCGGCGCCAGGTGGTGAGGTGGGCGTCGACGACGTTCTGCACCGGGATCGCGCAGATCTCGGCGAAGCTGGCCGCCACGACGTAGAGCCCGAGGGTTTCCGTCGATGCCAGGACCGGGATGAGCAGGCGGTCACCGCGTTGGGTGGCGTAGGCGGCCAGCGTGGCGGGAAGGAGTCGTCGGCCGTTGCGCCGCAGGTCCCTCAGCTGCTGCCGGGAGCGAGGTCGCCTGGTCCGGTCGCGCAGGAAGGGCCACGTCGCCGCTGCGACGACTATGGGGGCCGCCGCGTACGCCCACAACCAGACCGCCGGCTCGTCCTGGCCGGTGAAGGTGAGGGTGAGCGCCGCAGCGACCAGCAGTCCCTGGGTGGCCGTGGTCGTGACCAGGTAGGCGCCGCCGCGCCGGGTCGCCGCCGCCGCGGTCCGGACCGCGGTGGTGAGGACGCCGCCGGCGACCGCCGCGGCGACCACCAGGCCGAAGCGGGCCGGGCTGTCCGGGCCGGCCGGCACGAGGTTGATCGCCACGCCGCTGGCGATCAGGGCGCCGGTGACCGGCGCGGCGCAGCGGTGCAGGTCGGCGCGCGCCTGCCCGAAGGTGACCGGCTCGTGCGCCATCACCACGGGATAGGCGCGGTCGGTCCCGCCCAGCGCGACGATAGCGCCGATGTACGTGATGAGGAGGGCGGCTGTCAGTTCCCCGCGGCCACTGGGACCGAGGGCGTGGGCGGACGCGGTAGTGACGATCAGACTGGCGACCAGGATGGTCCCGTGCCCCGCGGCGAGCCGTAGGGCGGTCTGACCAGCGGTCGCGGCGTGCGGCGCCGGGTCAGACCGCTGCAGCGAGGGCGGGCGTTCAGGCTTCATCCGCGGCCCACTTTAGCAAGATAAGATAGAAAAAATAACTATTTGAAATTGGAATCATCGATCGACTGGTTAAGGGCTTTTGGGGCCATAAAACTTGTCTTATATGGGTCGATACATGGATGCGAGTTACCTACCTCACCCAGTACTTCCGGACGCCTCGCATGGTTGGCGGCACCCGCGCCTACGAGATGGCCCGTCGGCTCGTCGACCGTGGTCACGAGGTGACCGTCGTCTCCGGATCGCCCGGCGCCGACCTCTTGGACGGCGACACCACCACCGACGAGGACGGCGTCACGGTGCGGTGGCTGCCGGTCCTGTGTGACAACCAGATGTCCTTTCAGGCCCGGATGCGCGCCTTCGCCAGCTTCGCCACTCGTGCCAGCTCCGTCGCCGCCCGCCTACGACACGACCTGGTGTTCGCCACCAGCACGCCGCTGACCATCGCCGTGCCGGGCGTCGTCGCCGCCCGGCGTCGAGGTGCGCCGATGGTGCTGGAGGTGCGCGACCTGTGGCCGCAACTGCCGATCGACTTCGGGGCGCTACGGTCACCGGTCAGCCGCCGGGCCGCGTTCGCGCTGGAGTCCTGGGCCTACCGCAACGCGGCGTCGGTGATCGCGCTGACGCCGGGAATCGTCGACAGCATCCGGGACAGGTTCCCCGGCAGCCAGGTGCACCTGGTCCCCAACGGCGCCGACCTGGAGCTGTTCGACGTCGACGCCGGCCAGACCGCCGCGTTGCGGCAGCGGCACAGCTGGCTCGGGGACCGGCCCGTCATCCTCTACGCCGGGACGGTGGGCCTGGCCAACGGCGTCGACTACCTGGTCCGCGTCGCCGAACAGCTCGGGCGCCACGACCACCGGGCCGCTGTGGTGATCGTTGGAGGCGGCGGCGAGCTGGACGCGGTACGCCGCCAGGCCGCTGCCAGCGGGGTGCTGGACCGGAACCTTTTCGTCGTCGGTCAGGTGAGCAAGCAGGAGGTGCCGGCCTGGCTGTCCACCGCGTCAATGGCGGTCTCCTGCCTACGCGACCTGCCGTCGCTTCAGGGCAGCGCCCCGAACAAGGTCTTCGACGCCCTGGCGGCCGGCCGGCCGGTGGCCGTCAACTACGGCGGCTGGCTGACCGACCAGCTCGTGGATGCCGGCGCCGGCATCCACCTGCCGCCGCACGACCCCGCTGAGGGCGCGCGCCGGCTGGCCGAGCTGATCGGCGCGCCGGACCGGCTCCGTTCGGCCAGAGCCGCGGCCGCGCGGCTGGGCGGCGAGCGGTTCAACCGGGACTACCTGTTCGAACAGTTCCACGCGGTGCTGCTGGCCGCGGCCGGGTCGCCCGATAGCGGTCAGCGCAGCGCTCTAGCCGCATCCCGTGGAGCCCGCTGAGGGGCGCCGACCGGCCCCGCCGCGCCGGGCAGGGTGAACGCGAACACCGCGCCGCCACCAGGATTGTCGGCGGCGGTGATCGTCCCGCCGTGGCGTTCGACGATCCGCTTGCAGATCGCCAGGCCGAGACCGGTGCCGCTGTAGTCGTCGGTCCCGGGCGCCCGGTAGAAGTTCTCGAAGATCGCCGCGTGTTGGCCGGGCCGGATACCGAGGCCCCGATCGGCGATGGCGACCCGGACCAGGGGCCCGTCCACCGTGGAGCTGACCGTCAGGCGCGCGGGCGCGCCCGGCGCCGTGTACTTGATGGCGTTGCCGATGAGGTTGTCCAGGAGCTGCCGGACCAGAATCGGGTCTCCGTGGACCGGCAGGATCGTCCCGACGGTGATGCGTGGGGCGCCAGCCGCCTGGTCGGGCGCGATGTCGGTCCGGGCGGTCACCACGTCGCGGATCATCGCCGCAAGGTCCATGTCGGCCGGGCGCAGGGTGGCGTCGCGGGCGGTGGTGTACGTGAGCAGATCGTTGATGAGCAGGTGCATCCGCCCGGCCACCCGCTGCATCTGCGCCAGACTGCGCCGCGCCTCCGCGACGGCCTCGCCCGGCGGCGCGGCGGCGAGCACCGTGTCGGCGTCGTCCGCCCAGGCGACCATGGCGCCGAGCGGATTGAGCAGGTCGTGGGCGACGACGCCGGCGAAGTTGGCCAACTCGTCCCGGTGCCGTCGCTCCGCGGTGACCTCGTGGAACAGCACCACCGCGACGCGTCCGCCCTCCCCGTTGGCGACGGTGGTGGCGTTTGCGCGCAGCACCCGGTCGTGCGGGATTCCCGGGTTGCGGACCACAACGTCCATGGCCTGCACGGGTTCGCCGGCGAGCGCCCGCATGTGCGGCATCTCATGCTTGTCGACGGGCCGGCCGTCGGGGTGTGTGAGGCCGGAATGGATGTTGGCCACGGTCGCCTGGTCCAGGCGGGGCTGCCCGAGCAGCCGTCTGGCGGCCGGGTTGCCCAGGATGACGCGGCCGTCGTCGGCCACCACGGCCAGCCCGTCGGCCATCGAGTCGATGACGGCCCTCATCAGCTCCGCATGGCGCGACGTGTCCGCGGTCTGACTGGCCAGGGCGCCCTTGTCGCGGACCAGCTCGTCGGCGAGCGCGGCACGTTCGTCCCGGCTGAGCGCCAGGACGAGCCCGACGACGGCGATCATGCCGACGAAGAGTTGGGTGACGACCACCCGGCTCGCGTGGTCCTCGATGGCCGCCAGCGGGCCTGAGCCGTTCAGGGTGAACAGGACCACGATCGTCGTGACGACGAGGTTGTGGAAGGTGACGAAGGCGGTGGAGAGCCGCACCGCCACCCAGATCGTCGGCCCGAACAGCAGGAACAGCAGGGGTAGGCCGTCCCGGTTGGCGAAGACGAGGACGTACGAGGCGATGGCGGCGGCGACCAGGGCGACGTGCTCCGCGATCCGCCAACCCGGGGTGGCGGCAAGCTCCGCCGCCAGGCCCCGGAGCCAACCGGCGACGGTGGCCCTTCTGGCGTGTTGGACGGCGATCAGGTTCCCGACGGACATCGCGAAGGCGACGATGATGACGATGCTGACGACATTGCGGGTGAGCCAGATGCCGGCCCCAACCACCTCGGAGTCGTCGCCGAGCAGCCAGGCGCCCGTCGACCGGACCACGGCGCCGACCGTGGCGCTGGCGACCGCGGCGGCCACGAGCAGCCACAGGTCCCGTGGCCGCCGCAGCGGATCGCGGCCACCACCGCCCCACGCGTGCGGCAGCCAGCGCGCCATCAGTGCCACGATCACGAGCGCCTGGCTGAGGTTGGCGGCGGCGACCACCACCGCCTCGTTGATGCTGGCGCCCATGGTCAGGTTGAGAAAGTACTGAAAACCAGACAAAGCGAGCATATCGACCCAGAATGTCGGCGCCCGGCGCTGTACACAGAACCAGATGGCGCCGACGCCGGCCGCGGGCCCGATCAGGCCCAACGTTGTGAGATCCAGCAGCGCCAGCCGACCAGCGACGACGGCGGCGGCGTATATCGCGCTGAACGCCGCCGTGCGACCGAGCGCTGCCCGGATGGCGGGCCGCTCTGCCGGTGTGCTGACCACAGCCACAGCATGGTCCATCGGGCAGCCCGGGCCACCGCGATCAGGCGCATTCGCCGCGCTGGTCAGCCTGGCGCTCACGCACCGACGTAGGCCGCCAGGTGGTCGCCCGTGAGGGTGGCGCGGGCGGCGACCAGATCCGCGGGCGTCCCCTCGAAGACGACTCGGCCGCCGTCGTGGCCGGCGCCGGGGCCGAGGTCGACGATCCAGTCGGCGTGCGCCATGACCGCCTGGTGGTGCTCGATGACGATCACCGAGCGGCCGGAGTCGACGAGCCGGTCGAGCAGGCCCAGCAGCTGCGCGACGTCGGCCAGGTGCAGGCCCGTGGTCGGCTCGTCGAGGACGTAGACGCTGCCCTTGTCGGCCATCTGGGTGGCCAGCTTGAGCCGCTGCCGCTCGCCTCCGGACAGCGTCGTCAGCGGCTGACCGAGCCGCAGGTAGCCGAGGCCGACGTCGGCGAGCCGGTCGAGGATGGCGTGCGCGGCCGGCGTGCGCGCCTCCCCGGCGCCGAAGAACTCCGCGGCCTCGGTCACCGCCATCGCCAGCACCTCGCTGATGTCACGGCCGCCGAGGTGGTACTCCAGCACCGCCGCCTGGTAGCGCTTGCCCTCGCAGACGTCGCAGGGGGTGGCGACGCCGGCCATCATCGCCAGGTCCGTGTAGACGACGCCGGCGCCGTTGCACTCCGGGCAGGCGCCCTCGGAGTTGGCGCTGAACAGCGCCGGCTTCACGCCGTTGGCCTTCGCGAACGCCTTACGGACCGGTTCCAGCAGGCCGGTGTACGTCGCCGGGTTGCTGCGCCGCGAGCCGCGGATCGCGCCCTGGTCGACCGAGACCACCCCGTCACGCCCCGTCACCGAGCCGTGGACGAGGGAGCTCTTTCCGGACCCGGCGACACCGGTGATGACGCACAGCACCCCGAGCGGGATGTCGACGTCGACGTCGCACAGGTTGTGCTCGGTCGCCCCGCGGATCTCCAGCTGACCGGTGGGCGTCCTGGTCGACTCCTTCAGCGCCGCCCGGTCGTCGAGGTGGCGGCCGGTGACCGTGCCGCTGGACCGCAGCCCGTCGAGGCTTCCCTCGAAGCAGACGGCGCCGCCGGCCGCTCCGGCGCCGGGCCCGAGGTCGACGACGTGGTCGGCGATCGCGATCGTCTCCGGCTTGTGCTCCACCACCAGCACCGTGTTGCCCTTGTCCCGTAGCCGCAGCAGCAGGCCGTTCATCCGCTGGATGTCGTGGGGATGCAGGCCCGCGGTGGGCTCGTCGAAGACGTACGTGATGTCGGTGAGCGAGGACCCGAGGTGGCGGATCATCTTGACCCGCTGCGCCTCGCCGCCGGACAGGGTGCCGGATGGCCGGTCGAGGGAGAGGTATCCCAGCCCGATCTCGACGAACGAGTCGAGAGTGCGTCGGATCGTCGCGAGCAACGGCGCCACTGACGGCTCGCTGAGGCCGTCGGCCCAGTCGGCCAGGTCGCTGATCTGCATCGCGCAGGCGTCCGCGATGTTGATCTTCTTGATCTTCGAGGATCGGGCGGCCTCGCTGAGCCGGGTGCCGCCGCACTCGGGGCAGGCGGCGAAGGTGACCGCCCGCTCCACGAAGGCGCGGATGTGCGGTTGCAGCGCATCGACGTCCTTGGACAGGAACGATTTCCGCAGCCTCGGGATCAGGCCCTCGTACGTCAGGTTGATCCCGTCAATTTTGATCTTGGTTGGTTCCTGGTAGAGGAGGGCGTGCAGCTCCTTCCTGGTGAACCTGCTGATCGGTTTGTCCGGGTCGAAGAAACCGCAGCCCCGGAAGATCCGGCCGTACCAGCCGTCCATGCTGTAGCCCGGGATCGTCAGCGCGCCCTCGTTGAGCGACTTGCTGTCGTCGTACAGGGCGGACAGCTCGATGTCGTTCACCGAGCCCATGCCCTCGCAGCGCGGACACATCCCGCCCAGACGGTTGAAGACCGCCTTCTCGGTCTTCGTCCTGTCCCCACGCTCGACCGTGATCGCGCCACTGGCCCGCACCGACGGCACATTGAACGCGAACGCCTGCGGCGAGCCGATGTGCGGCTGCCCGAGCCGGCTGAACAGGATGCGCAGCAGCGCGTTCGCGTCGGTCGCGGTGCCGACGGTCGAACGGGCGTTGGCGCCCAGCCGCTCCTGATCGACGATGATCGCCGTCGTCAGGTTGTCCAGAACATCGACGTCGGGCCGGGCCAGGCTCGGCATGAAACCCTGAAGGAACGCGCTGTACGTCTCGTTGATCAGCCGCTGCGACTCCGCCGCGATCGTGCCGAACACCAGCGAGCTCTTGCCCGAGCCGGAGACGCCGGTGAACACCGTCAGCCGGCGTTTGGGAATCTCGACGCTGACGTCCTTGAGGTTGTTCACCCGCGCGCCGTGCACCCGGATCAGGTCGTGGCTGTCGGCGACGCGTGGCGCTGACGACTGCGGATTGGTCGGCATCGTGCCAGCCTAAACGGCCCTCGTCGGTAATTCGTCGCCGTGGCGCATGAGCGGCGGGTCACGCGGGTAGGTCTGAGGTCGGCCGCGACTTGCGCGACCATCCCAAGCAGACGAGGAGTCAGCGATGACGGAGGTCGTCACATCACGTTCTCCCGGTGCTGGCGCCGGGCCGTCAACGACGGCCGGCGGCGCCGGCGCCGAGGCCCGCAAGGTCACCGAAACCGCGAAGGCCGAAGGCGCACAGGCGCTGGGCGCCGTCAAGGAGCAGGCCGGCGAGGTGACAGCAGAGGCGGGCCGGCAGGCACGCAGCCTCGCCAGCGAGGCCACATCACAGCTCAGCGCCCAGGCGCAACAGCAGCAGCAGCGCGCAGCCGGCGGACTGCGGGCGATGGGCGACGAGCTGAAGTCATTGACCCAGAACGCCGAGTCCGGCGGCGCCGCCACCGACCTGGTCCGACAGGCGTCGGACAAGCTCACCGAGCTGGCCGGTTGGTTGGAGCACCGCGAGCCCGGGGCGGTCCTGGCCGAGGTCAAGGACTACGCCCGCCGTAAACCCGGCGCCTTCCTGCTGGGCGCCGCGGTCCTCGGCGTCGCCGCCGGCCGGTTGACCCGCAACCTCAACCCGACCGAAGGCGCCGGCCCGCGCCCGGCCGACAGCACCGGTTCCAGCATTGGCGAGCCGACTGGGGGGTACCGGTCGTGAGCCAGTTCATCGACGACGCGCCGCCGACGACCGCCAGCCGACTGGGCGACGTCGCCCAGCGCAGTTTCGGGGACATGCTCGGCAACGTGGCCGACGACCTGTCCACCCTGGTGCGCCAGGAGATGGCGCTGGCCAAGGCGGAACTCAAAGAGGACGCGGTCAAGGCGGGCAAGGCCAGCGGCCTGTTCGCCACCGCCGGCGTCGCTGGGCACATGGTCCTGCTGTTCCTCTCCATCGCCCTGTGGTGGGGCCTGTCCGACGTCACGGGCGGCGGCTGGGCCGGCCTCATCGTCGCGACCATCTGGGGGGTCATCGGCGCGTTGTCGTACGTGAGCGGCCGCGCCCAACTGAGCAAGCTCAAGGGCCTGCCCCGCACCGCCGAGACCGTGGAGAAGATCCCTGCCGCGCTCAAGCCGAACCGAGGAGCCAACTGATGACCGCCGAACCGGACCAGATCCGTCGTGACATCGAGCGCACCCGCGCCAACCTCAGCTACGACGTGGATGCGCTGGCTTACAAAGCCAGCCCGAGCCGCATGGTGCAGGAGCGCAAGCAGCGGGTCACCGGGGCGCTGCGCGGTATCCGCGACAACGTCATGGGTACCGCCGAAGGCGCCGGCAGCTCGGTGAGCGCCGCCGGCGGCCACCTCGGAGACAGAGCCAGCGAGCTCGGCGACAAGGCGTCCGAGGCGATGCGGTCGGCTGGCGAGGCCGCGGCGCACGCGCCTGAGACCATCCGGCGTCAGACTGAGGGCAATCCGTTGGCCGTGGGCCTCATCGCCTTCGGCGCCGGCTGGCTGGTGTCCTCGCTGATCCCGGCCAGCGCGACCGAGCGGCGCGCTGTGGGCCAGCTCAAGGACGTCGCCCAGGAGCACGCGGGCCAGCTCAGGGAAGAGCTGACCCACGTCGCCCAGGACCTCAAGGGCAACCTGGAGCAGCCGGCCAGGGAGGCGATGGAGGCGGTGACGACCACCGCGACCGACGCGGCTGCCGCGGCGAAGCAGGATGTCGCCGATGCCGCCGGGGAGATCCGCGGGAAGGCGACCCAGTCGGCCAGGAACGTCAGCCCCTGACCGCCACCAGCGGGTTTTCGGCCCGGGTTGGCGGGACAACGTTGCCCGGGCCGAGCTTTCACCGCCGGCCCTGATCCCGGCCCCCGAAGGCGCCTCCGGCGATCGGCGCACGGTTCCAGACGAGGAAGGAGAATGGCATGCGAGCAGTCACCTGGCACGGCCGGCGGGACGTGCGCGTCGACACCGTCCCGGATCCGATCATGAAGGAGCCCACCGACGCGATCATCAAAGTCACCTCGACGGGCGTCTGCGGCTCTGACCTGCACCTGTACGAGGTGCTCGGGGCGTTCATGACCGAGGGCGACATCCTCGGCCACGAACCGATGGGGCAGGTGGTCGAGGTCGGCGCGGCGGTCCGGAACCTGAGCCCCGGCGACCGGGTGGTCATCCCGTTCCAGATCGCCTGCGGCGACTGTTTCATGTGCGGGCAGGGGCTACAGACCCAGTGCGAGACCACCCAGGTCCGCGAGCACGGCATGGGCGCCGCCCTGTACGGATACACCAAGCTCTACGGGGAAGTCCCGGGCGGCCAGGCCGAGTACCTGCGGGTCATGCACGCCGGCTACAACCCGATCAAGGTGCCAAGGGAGGGCCCGGACGACCGGTACGTCTACCTGTCCGACGTCCTGCCCACGGCCTGGCAGGCGGTCGCCTACGCTGACGTCCCGCCCGAGGGCACGCTCGCGGTGCTGGGCCTGGGCCCGATCGGTGACATGGCCGCCCGGATCGCCCACCACCGCGGGGTCCGGGTGATCGGGGTTGATCTGGTGCCCGAGCGCCTGGCCCGCGTCCGGGCTCGGGGGATCACGGTCGTCGACCTCTCCGAGCACGACGACGTGTCGGCGGCCCTACGCGAGCTGACCGGCGGACGCGGCCCCGACGCCGTGGTCGACGCGGTCGGCATGGAGGCGCACGGATCGCCAGCCGGGAGCCTCGCCCAGAAGGCGACCAACCTGCTTCCCGACGCGGTGGCGCAGCCGCTCATGAAGACCACCGGGGTGGACCGGCTGGCCGCGCTGCACCTGGCCATCGCGTCCGTCCGGCGCGGCGGCACCATCTCGATCTCGGGTGTCTACGGGGGCCAGAGCGACCCCCTGCCGATGCTCACTCTGTTCGACAAGCAGGTCCAGATCCGGATGGGGCAGGCGAACGTCCGGCGGTGGGTCCCCGAGATTTTGCCCCTGCTGACCGACGCCGACCCGCTGGGCGTCGAGGACTTCGCCACCCACCGGATTCCGCTGGAACGGGCCGCCGACGCGTACGAGGCGTTCCAGAAGAAGACCGACGGCACCGTCAAGGTGCTCCTTCAGCCATAGCCGAGCGATTCCGTTGCCACGGCGGCGTTACGCCTGCCGTGCTGCGGGTAGAACACGGCCATGGCCATCACCAACCGCATCATCGACGCCTCGCCGGAGCAGGTCTACGCGGTGCTCGCCGACGGCTGGACCTACAGCGACTGGGTCGTCGGCACCGCCCACATCCGGGGCGTGGACCGGCACTGGCCGGCGCCGGGCGCCAAGATCTACCACAAGGCCGGCCCGTGGCCGCTGTCGTTGCACGACAGCACCGTCTGCGAGTCCGCGGTCCCGAACGCCGAGCTGGTGCTTCGGCCGAGACTGTGGCCGATGGGAGAGGCCACGGTGACGATCCGGCTCGAACCGCTCCCCGACGGCCGGACCCTGGTGGTCATCAGCGAACACTTCGTCGCCGGGCCGTTGCAGTGGGTCCAGAACAAGATCAACGACTTGGTGATGCACCGGCGCAACGTCGAGGGGCTGCGCCGGCTGGCCGACATCGTCGAGCGCCGCCCGGCGGCGTTGGGCAGGGCCGCCCGCGACCAGCTCGACGCCCCGGCCACCGCCACCGCGCCCAGGTCCTGACCACCTGGCCCGCCCTTGGACGGTGTTTCACAAACTTCCCGCCGATCGCCAGCCCTCCGGGCGGCGGTTTCTCCGGTGCCCCGACGGGTAACCCGGCGGCTGGAATGATTCCGGCGACCGAGGAGGCAGTTATGTTCGGTGGCACCGAAGGTCCAACCACCGACCGCGATCTGGTGGACATTCTCACCGCAGACCACGCCGAGGTGGAGTCGCTGTTCGCGGACATCGAGGCGGTCGGTCGCAGTCCGCAGGATCGGCGCCGATTGCTGGACGTGGCGATTGCCGAGCTGGTGCGGCACGCGGTCGCCGAGGAGGAGTACCTGTACCCGACGGCCCGGGAGGTGTTCTCCGACGGCGAGGCGCTCGCCGACCGGGAGCTGGGCGAGCACGCCGAGATGGAGCGCCTGATGAAGCGCCTGGAGTCGATGGAACCCGAGCACGTGGAGTTCGAACAGCTTCTTGCTGAGCTGATGGCGACCGTCCGCGAGCACGTTCGGGACGAGGAGAGGACGCTCTTTCCCCGGTTGCGGGAAGCGTGCTCGCATCAACAGCTCGGACGGCTGGCCGGCGCGGCGGAGATGGCCAAAACGTCCGCCCCTACTCGGCCACACCCTTCCGCGCCGGACACGCCCCCCTGGAACATGCTGTTGGCACCGGGCGCCGGGCTGATCGACCGGGTGCGCGACGCGATCTCCAGTCGCCCCACCTCGCGTGACGACCTGAGCTGACACGCCGATGACTACTGGAACCTTGACCCGGCGTTTCTCCCAGCGGCTCAGGAAGTTGAGCGCCGAATACGCCCCGACCGAACGCCGCCCGTTGGGCGGCTACGTGGCCGAACTCGCCGGCTACGGCGTCCTGCTGGCGGCGCTGGCAGGCGCGGCCCGCCTCACCGGGCGGCGACTCCCCGACCGGGTGGGGCCGGCGGACCTGGCCCTGCTGACAGTCGCCACCCACAAGCTCGCGCGCCTCATCGCCAAGGATTCGGTGACCAGCCCGCTGCGGGCGCCGTTCACCCGGTTCAAGGAACCGATCGGCCACGGCGAGGTGATGGAGGAGGTCCGCGATCACCAGGTAGTCCGGCACGCCGTCGGCGAGCTGCTGACCTGCCCGTTCTGCCTGGGCGTCTGGGTGTGCACGGCGCTGGCCGGCGGGTTGGTGCTGGCGCCGCGGGCGACCCGCATGGTGATGACGGGCGCGGCAGCAGTCACCGGCTCGGACTTCCTCCAGTTCGCATACACGGCTGCCCAGCGGGCCGCGGAGCCGCCGGAGCAGAGCTGACGCTGTAGTACCTCGTTCCCGACGCAGCCGACGGAAGCGGAGGGGGCCCGGTGAGCAGGATCCCCGGCGCTGGAACCCGGTTAGCCCGGCGGCTTCGGGGTAGCCGACGCGGGTACCTGGCCCTGCGACCCGTCGAGGTGTTGACGATGGATCTGTCTTTTCTGCGCCCGCTCTACGACCGCCCGGGGCCGTGGGCCTCGGCGTACCTGGACATCACCGCCGACGTGCCGACCGCGCCCGCGGAGCGGGAGCTGCGCTGGCGCAGGCTGCGCGAGCAGCTGGTGAGCGACGGGGCCGACCCGGGCACGGTGGCGGCGCTCGACGACGCGATCCTGGGCCGCGAGCCTACGCCGGGCCGCCACGGGCTGGTCGTGTTCGCCAGCGACGGCCTCGTCGTCATGGACGAGACGCTGCCGGCGCCGCCGCCCGCTGACTCCGCACGGTGGGCCCCGCTTCCGGACGTCATGCCGCTGTTGGCGGCGCGCGGCGAGGAGATCTCCTGGCTCCGGGTGGTCGCGGACCGCACCGGCGCGGACCTGGAGGGCGTTTCAACAGGCGGGGTGGCCCGCCGGGACGAGGTGATCGGGCAGGAGGACTTCCCGATCCGCAAGGTCAAGCCTGGGGGCTGGTCCAGTCGCCGCTACCAGCAGGCGGCGGAGGTGACCTGGCAGCGTAACGCCGGCGACGTGGCCGCCGCCGCGGACGCCCTCGGTCGGGAGATCGGGGCGGAGATCCTGGTGGTCGGCGGGGACGTGCGCGCCGTTCAGCAGTTCATGGAGCAGCTGCCGGCCTACTGGCAGGGCCGGGTGGTGCGCACCGAGGCCGGCTCCCGGGCGCCGGGCGCGGACCCGGAGGCGATCGACGAGGCCACCGCCGCCGCGATCACCGACGCTGCCCGCCGGCACACCGACCAGGTGTTGGACCGGTTCGGCGTCCAGCTTGGCCAACCGGAGCTTGAGGGCACCGGCCTGCCGGCGGTGGTCGCCGCCCTGCAACGGGGCCAGGCGGAGACCGTGCTCTCGGCCGCGCCACACCTTCTGGCCGAGCCGATCTGGATCGGTCCGGAGGCCACCCACCTGGCACTGAGCGCCGAGGACCTCACCGCGATGGGAGTGGAGAATCCGCAGCGGGACCGGGCCGACGCAGCGCTGGCGCGGGCAATGGCGGGCACGGACGCGCAACTGGTCATGCTCGACCAAGACGACGCGCCCGGCGGCGCGCCGCTGGCCGTGGTGCTGCGCTACGCGGACGTGCCCACCTCCAGCTGACCGGCGACCGGGCCCCTCAGGTGCGGGTCTCGGCGTGGTGCCCCAGGGCCACCCAAACGTCACTGATGGTGGCGAAGGGCTGGCCCTCCGGTAGCCGGTCCAGCTCGGTGAGGACCCAGTCGGGCGCCTCGTTGTCCCGCGCGTCGGCGCGCAACGCCACGGCGTCCGCGGGCAGGATCGAACGCCGGATGTAGGTGCCGAACTGCGAACGCCGCTCCAGCTCCTCGGCGGTCAGGCCGCCGCTGGCGCCACCGGGCCGGGGGCCCTCCGGAAAGGCAGTCACATCTGGCTGGTCCTCTCCCGGCGGCTCCGGATGACGCCATTCCTGGGCCCGTCCGCCGGTGGGAGCGCCGCGGACGTAGCCCTCGGTCTCCTTGGTCATCTCGTCATCGAGCCGGGGTCCGTGTTTGGTGCTTTCGCGTGTCATGTCGGTGGGGTACCCGGGCCCCGAGGGCCGAAAACGTTCCGGCCGCCGTTCACACCGGCATCAGCTCGGCTGCCGAGCGGATCAGCTTCGCGGGAAGCTCGCTGTGCCAGGGGCGGCGTAGGTTCCCACTGGTGGGCGGGGCCGGCTCGGGGCCCAGCTGGGTGCGGGCCACCATCTTGGCGTAGAGGCGGTCGATCAGCCCCGGCGCCCACGGGTACGCCCCCGCCGTCAGCCGTCCCGCCGCTCCGACGTACACCTCCCGGCGCGGATGGCCGACCATCCGCAGGATCGCCCGGGCGACCCGCTCAGCCGGGTAGGCCGGTGGAATGGGCCGCAGCCGTAGCCCGGAGTAGTTGGCCGCGTTGCCGTACAGCGGGGTGTCCACGCTTGACGGCAGCACCGTGCATACCTTGATGTTGTCCTCGCCGGCCAGCAGCAGCTCCTGCCGGAGGCTGCGCGCCAGACCACGAACTGCGAACTTGCTCATCGCGTAACCCATGCCGCTGGGGTGCCCGATCGCGCCGACCGCGGACGAGACGTTGACGATCACACCGCCGCCGCTCAGGCGCAGGCACGGCAGCGCGGCGCGCACCCCGTTCAGGTAGCCGATCACGTTTGTCTCCAGGATCGCCCGGACCTCGCTCACCGGTGTCGCCTCGACCGGGCCGAACGAGGCAACGGCCGCGTTGTTGATCCAGGCATCCATCCGGCCGTACCGGGTCATCACCGCGTCGGCCAGCTCGTTCACGGCCGTCTCGCTGGCGACGTCGGTGGGCACGACCAGCGCTGTCGGCCCGCATCGTCGGGCCGCCACCGCCAGCGGGGCGGGGTCGCGGGCCGCCAGCGTCACCGCCCAACCTCTGCGGGCGAACGCCAACGAGGTCGCCAGTCCCACTCCGGCCGAGGCGCCGGTCACCACCACCACAGGTCGCATGGACCGCTACTACCCCGTCCCGGCGCGGCTACCCCGTCCGTTGGTCGGGCCGTTGGAATTCAGGTTGGCCGCTCGGCGGGTACGGCCGGGCCGGCGGGGTAGGAACGCCGGTGGAGGTGACGCGGTGGACGCGGTGGTGATCGGAGCGGGGCACAACGGTCTGGTGGCGGCGAACCTGCTGGCCGACGCGGGCTGGGAGGTGGTGGTGCTGGAAGCCACCGGGCTGCCGGGCGGGGCGGTGCGGTCCGCCGAGGTCACCGCGCCCGGGTACCTGTCGGACCTGTACAGCTCGTTCTACCCCCTGGGCTACGCCTCGCCGGCGCTGCGGGCGCTGAGCCTGGACCGGCACGGCCTCAGCTGGCGGCACGCCCCGGACGTGGTGGCGCACCTCCTGCCGGACGACCGGGTCGCGGTGCTGAACCGCGAAGTGGAGCGGACTGCCGCGTCGTTGGAGGCGTTCGCCGACGGCGACGGCGAGCGCTGGCGGACCGCGTACGAGCAGTGGACCCGGGTCGCCGATCGGTTCGTGCCGCTGCTGCTGACCCCGTTCCCGCCGGTGCGGCACGCCGTGGGGCTGCTGCGCCGCACCGGCGTCGGCGGGGCGCTGCGGCTGGCCCGCAGCCTGCTGCTGCCGGCGCGCAAGCTGGGCCAGGAGCTGTTCGCCGGCGACGGCGGTCAGGCGCTGCTGGCCGGCTGCGCCCTGCACACCGATCTGTCCCCGGACGAGGCCGCCTCGGGCGCCTACGGCTGGCTGCTGGCGATGCTGGGCCAGCAGATCGGCTGGCCGGTGCCGGCCGGCGGGGCCCAGTCCATCACCGACGCCCTGGTGGCCCGGCTGCGCGAGCGCGGCGGACAGATCGTCTACGACGCCCGGGCGGTGCGGGTCCCGGTGTCGCACGGTCGTGCGTTGGGCGTTATCACCGCCGACGGTCGGGCCTGGCGGGCCCGGCGGGCGGTCATGGCCGACGTGCCGGCGCCCGCTCTCTACCTGGACCTGGTGGGGGAGGATGCGCTGCCGCCGCGGCTCGTCCAGGACCTGCGGCACTTCCGCTGGGACGGCAGCACCGTGAAGGTCGACTGGGCGTTGTCGGCGCCGGTGCCCTGGCGCAACCCGGCGGCGGCCGGCGCGGGCACCGTGCACCTGGGCGCGGACGTCGGCGGGCTGGCCCGGTACGCCGGCGAGCTGGCCGCCGGCGACCTGCCATCGCAGCCGTTCCTGCTGGTCGGTCAGATGTCGGTGGCGGAGCCGGCGCACTCGCCGCCGGGGACCGAGTCGCTGTGGGCATACACCCACCTGCCGTTCCGTCGCCGGTGGCGGGCGGAGGAGATCGCCGGCCATGTGGAGCTGATGGAGCAGGCGTTGGAGCGGCACGCGCCGGGCTTCCGGCAGCTGGTCGTGGGCCGGCACGTGGCCGGGCCGGCGGATCTGGAGGCGCAGAACCCGAGCCTGGTCGGCGGGGCGCTGGGCGGCGGCACCGCGGCGGCGTACCAGCAGCTGTTCCTGCGCCCGACGCCCGGCCTCGGCCGCGCCGACACCGTCGTGGACGGGCTGTTCCTGGCCAGCGCCTCCGCCCATCCCGGCGGCGGGGTGCACGGGGCGCCGGGCGCCAACGCCGCCCGGGCGGCGCTGCTGCGGGCCCGGCCGGGTCTGGGCCTGGCCTACCAGGGGCTGATCGGGGCCGCGCACCGCCGCGTCTACGCCCGCTCCTCCGAACCCACCCCCGGCGAGGTGGTCGGCTGACGGTTAGCCCGGGCCGGCGCGGGTAACGCAGATGACGGTGGCCCGGGCCGGCGCGCCTGGCCACCGGCCATGCCGTAGCGACCGAAAGGCCCGTCATGACCCATGACTCCGCCCAGCGTCCGGGCACCGACAAGGACCGTCAGCTCGCCGCGCACGGCGTCGACAACGGCGGATCCGCGCTGACCACCGACCAGGGCGTCCTGGTCGACGACACCGACAACTCGCTGACCGTGGGCGAGCGGGGTCCGTCCCTGTTGGAGGACTTCCACCTGCGCGAGAAGCTCACCCGCTTTGATCACGAGCGGATCCCCGAGCGGGTGGTGCACGCCCGCGGCTCTGGCGCTCACGGCTACTTCCAGGTGTACGAGTCCCTGGCGCGCTACACCAGCGCCGACTTCCTCTGCGACCCAGCCGCCAGGACCCCGGTGTTCGTCCGGTTCTCCACCGTGCAGGGCTCGCGCGGCTCCGCCGACACCGTCCGGGACGTGCGCGGTTTCGCCACCAAGTTCTACACCCGGGCCGGCAACTTCGACCTGGTCGGCAACAACATGCCGGTCTTCTTCATCCAGGACGGCATCAAGTTCCCGGACGTCGTGCACGCGGTGAAACCGGAGCCCCATCACGAGATGCCGACCGGCGCGTCGGCGCACGACTCGTTCTGGGACTTCGTCTCGTTGCAGCCCGAAACGATGCACCACGTCATGTGGCTGATGTCCGACCGCGCCCTGCCCCGCTCCTACGCCACCATGCAGGGCTTCGGCGTGCACACCTTCCGGCTAGTCAACGCCGCCGGCGAGTCGACCCTGGTGAAGTTCCACTGGACGCCCAGGCGCGGCGTGCGGTCCCTGGTGTGGGACGAGGCCCAGAAGATCGCCGGCAAGGACCCCGACTTCAACCGGCGCGACCTGTGGGAGTCGATCGAGGCTGGGATCTTCCCCGAGTACGAGCTGGGCCTGCAACTCATCACTGAGGCGGACGTGGCCCGGCTCGCCACCGAGGCCCCCGAGCTGGACCTGCTCGACGCCACCAAGATCGTCCCTGAGGAGCTGGTCCCGGTCACCGCCGTTGGCCGGATGGTGCTTGACCGCAACCCCACCAACTTCTTCGCCGAGACGGAACAGGTGGCGTTCTGCGTCCAGAACGTCGTCCCGGGCATCGGGTTCACCGACGATCCGATGCTCCAGGCCCGACTCTTCTCCTACCTGGACACCCAGCTCACCCGGCTCGGCGGCCCGAACTTCGCCCAGATCCCGATCAACCGCCCGCTGGCCGAGGTGAACAACCACCAGCAGGACGGCTTCCACAACGTCAGCGTCCCGGCCGCCCAGGCCAACTACCACCCGAATTCGATCTCCGGCGGCTGCCCGGTCCTGGCCGACGGCGCGAACGCCTACCGGCACTTCCCCGAGCCGGTCGAGGGCCCCAAGCTGCGCAAACGTCCGGAGAGCTTCGGCGACCACCACACCCAGGCCCGGATGTTCCTGCACAGCATGTCCCCGTGGGAGCGCGAGCACATCGTCGCCGCGTACCGGTTCGAGCTGGGCAAGGTCGTCCGGCCCGAGATCCGGTCCCGGACAGTCGAACAGCTCAACAAGATTGACCACCAGTTGGCGGCCCAGGTCGCGGCCGGAATCGGCGTGCCCGCCCCCGCGGCGACGAAGACGGACAAGCCCCGGATCTCCCCGCGGCTGAGCCAGACTGCCCTGACCGGCAGCGGCATCGCGGGCATGCGGATCGCCGTCCTGGCGGCGGACGGGGTCGACGCCGCGTTCCTGGCCCCGCTCACCGAGGCGTTGCACGGCCAGCAAGCCGTAGTCGAGCTGCTCGCCCCGGTGGACGGGCCGGTCGCGGTCGCCGGCGGCGGTGAGCTGCCGGCCACCCGGGCGCTGTTCACCACGGCTTCGGTCCTGTACGACGCGGTGGTGCTGCCGGGGGGCAAGGGCGTGCCGGATCTCGCCGCGGATGGCCACGCGGTCCACTTCGTCGCCGAGGCGTACAAGCACGGCAAGCCGATCGCCGTCGCAGGCGCCGGCGAGCTGCTGCTGGCGGCTGCCCACCTACCCAACGGCGGCGATGTCGCTCTGGGCGTGCTCAGGCACGATGGCGACGGCGCCCCCGGCCCCGGCTGGATCGAGAGTGTGCTGACGGCGCTCGCTGGACCACGGTTCCACGGCCGCCCGCTGGACCAGGTCGTCGCGTGACGCCCGATCCGGCAGGTCAGCCCAGGCGATGGGTTTGTCGGGGTGGCAGCAGGGTAACGGCCAGGCCATGACTGAGCAGAGCGAGCAACCGCCCCAGACGCAGGAGTACCCGGGCCGCACTGATGCGATGACTCCGAAGCCCCGTGACGAGATGGCCGACTATCAGGGTCGAGACCTGTTGAAAGGCAAGATCGCGCTGATCACCGGAGGCGACTCCGGGATCGGCCGTGCGGTCGCTGTGGCCTTCGCCAAGGAAGGCGCCGACGTCGCGATCGCGTACCTGTCAGAACACGACGACGCCCGGCACACCGCCGACCTCGTGGAAGCCCAGGGCCGGCGCTGCCTGCTGCTGCCGGGGAACCTGGCCGAGGAGCACCACTGCGCCGAGGTGGTGGAGCGGACCGTCGCCGAGCTGGGCGGGCTCAACGTCCTGGTCAACAACGTCGCCTACCAGCAGCCGGCGCAGCAGCTGGAGGAGATCTCCGGCAAACAGTGGGAGCACACCTTCGCCGTCAACGTCGGCAGCTACTTCCATGTGACGAAGGCGGCCCTGCCGCACCTGGGCCGCGGCGACGCGATCATCAACACCGGGTCGGTGAACGGCATCCGAGGCAACGCCCACCTCATCGACTACTCGGCCACCAAGGGCGCCGTGCACGTCCTCACCTTCTCGTTGGCCCAGTCCCTGGTCGACAAGGGAATCCGGGTCAACTGCGTCGCGCCCGGCCCGGTCTGGACGCCGCTGATCCCGGCCACCTTCGAGGCCGACAAGGTGGCCTCGTTCGGCGAGCAGGCCCCGATGGGACGGGCCGCCCAGCCGGATGAGATCGCTCCGTCGTACGTGTTCTTCGCCGCGGAGCGGATGTCGTCGTACTACAGCGGCGAGGTGCTGGCGCCCGTCGGCGGGGAGACCCATCCCGGCTAACCGCGGGGGATGACGCTGAGACCGCCGGAGGTCTCTAGCACCACATGCTTGATCTGTTCCATCCGCTCCAGACCCTGCGTCCTGCGCGCCGCCTGAAGGATCTCCTCGTCGGTGACCCGGGCGGCGCGCATCGCGTCCCGGTCCAGCTCGCCGTCCCACATCATGATCTCCGGACGGCTCTCGGCGACGGCCCGGAACCAGGCGAACCGCCAGGACAGGTAGTCGAGAGCCTTGTCGAGAAAGACCAGCGTGGCGACGACCAGGGCGGCCTGGGTGATCGAGAAGTCCTCGCCGAGGAGGGCCTGCTGGGTGGCCTCGCTGACCACCAGGATGAGCACGAAGTCGAACGGCGACATTTCGGCGAGCGTCCGCTTTCCGAAGATCCGGAAGACGACCAGCAGGATGCCGAAGACCACCACTGCCCGCAGCACAGCGTCCATTGCGGCACCCCCTCGTCACAGATACACGAACTGGTGAAACGCTGCCCGGGAAGTCCCGACCTGGACCCATCCGGGCCGCGATCCAGCGTCCGTCGGGCGGTAGTTGATGGTCAGGGTGAGCGACGCGCCGGGCGTGGTCGCCAGAGCCAGCCAGATGCCGTCGGCGCCGACGATCTGCTCCACCGCCTCCGGGCTGACGGATGACACCTGCGTCGCGTCCATCCACGACGCGCTCAAACCGACGGCCGTCCGATCTGAACGGACCGCCTCGTCCGGGACTGTCACCCGGATCGACGTCTCAGCGTGCTGATGCGGGAATCGCTGATACTCCACGGAGAGCATTCGGTCAGCGGAGCCGACGACGCGGGCGCTCAGCGGCCCGGTGGCCCCGAACAGGCCCAGGACGCCTGCCACCAGGAGCGCCGCTACCAGCCAGATGCCGACGAGCTGCGCCCGGCGCTCGCGATGTCGGAACCTGCGGTCTCGGTGCGCTTCAAGCCCCACGCCGCACCTCCTGGCTAGCCTCGCCACTCCGCCCCTCGTGCCCTGATGCCCATTGGTGGCAGTCCGAAAACGCCGGGCCTGTGGTGGTTAGCCCGCAGACGGACCAGTCAGTGGCCGCAGGTCGGTTGGTGGGTGAGTTCCGGAATGTGGAAAGCCCACTCGGCGGGGGTGAGGCCACGGCTCGTCGCTGCACATGCCTGCCTGGTGGGGTCGGCGCGTAGGCCGTTCAACTCCGTGTAGTCCCAGAGCGCGACATCGGGGCGCCCAATCCGGTTATCCCCGCCAGCTGCCAGCGTGCGTCCGTCGGGGCTGAACGCGACTGCGTCGGTCTGGAGCTTGCTGTGGTTGACGCTGGCCAGTCGGATCGGCTTGGCGCGGTTGGTGATGTCCCAGAGAACTAAGATGTGACCTGAGGACCCTGTCACCAGGGTGCGCCCGTCATGACTGAACGCCACCAACTTTCCCCAGATGCTGCAGCGAACCAGGGTGGCGAGCCGGACGGGTCTGGACCGATCGGCGACGTCCCACAGAGTCGCTGTGCCGACGAGGTTCATCGTTGCCAAGGTGCGTCCGTCAGGGCTGAATGCCACCGATTTCAACTGCCCGGTGTAGCCGGCCAAGGGGGCGAGCCGGCGAGGGGTGGAGGCGCCACTCAACTCCCACAGCCCTACCCTCTGGCCGCCCTCGTCGCCGATGGCGAGGGTTCTTCGGTCGAGGCTGAACGCGAGCTTCACCACCCGCCCGAGGAACCCTCTGAACGTGGCGAGCTGCTTGGGGCGTGCCCGGTCGCTCAAATCCCACAGCATGATCTCTCCGGCTGAGTTTCCGCTGGCCAGGCGCTGTCCGTCCTGGCTTAACGCAACTGAGGTGATCGGGGTGTTGGTGGTGGGCGATATCGCGTCGCGAACGGGTCGGGTTGGGTTGGTGACGTCCCAGAATGTCACCCACCCCTTAGCGTCGGCTGTGATCAACCAGCGTCCGTCGGCGCTGTAGGCCGCCGCCCACACCTTGCTGGAACCGCCGGTGAGCTCGCTGAGCGATTGGGGGGTGCCACGAAGTCCGCCCACGTTCCACATCGTCACCGTTCCATAGCTGTCCTGAGTGCCCAAGTTCCGACCATCGGGGCTGAACGCCAAGGAATCGACAGATGTACCGTGCCCGGTCGTAAGTCGCCGTCGTTGCGAAGGGTCGGCTGTGTCCCACAGCATGACGGCTCCTTCTACACCACCGCCGGCCACGAACCGGCCGTCGGGGCTGAACGCGACTGATCGGATGGCTTCGGCGGCGCCTGTCAGATTGGCGCGCCGCTGCGGCTGTGCTGGGTTGGTCAAGTCCCAGACGGTCATCGCTCCGTCCCCTTCCCCGGCGGCCAGGATGGTTTCGGTTGGGCTGAAGGCCACCGCTTGAGCCGCAATCTCCGGTGTCTTGAGACGGACCAGACCCCGCTGATCAGTGATCCTCCAAACCTGAATCGTCCCAAGGCCTTGCGTCACCGCTGTCCGTCCATCAGGGCTGAACACGAAGTGTTCCACAGTGGCACCATCGAGCGCGGGCGTGGCGAGACGCATCGGTTGACTCGGGTTGGCTACGTCCCACAGGGTCGCCTTGAAATCCGCGGTGATCGTGGCCAAGGTGCGCCCATCAGGGCTGAACATGGCCTGCCAGACCTCGCTACCTTCGGATAGCGGGGCGAGGCGGACCGGGCTGCGCGGAACGGACACGTTCCAGAGCACGGGTCCGCCGTCGGTGATAACGACGAGAATACGCCCGTCAGGTCTGAAGGTCAGGGAACCGGCCGCCCGGCACTCGCTGTCGAGACGGGGGAGTCGGACCGGTTTGGCCGGGTCGGTCATGTCCCACAAGGTGGCGCGCATGCGGCTGTCGCAGACCGCCACAATACCGTTCTTGCCGTACGCGAATCCGTAGGCTCCGCTGAGGGTGCGGGTGTAGTGCGTGGAGGTCATGACGCCGACCAGTTCGCTCCGGGTTTGGGCGTCGGGTTGGATTTTCTGGGCGGCCAGGCCGAGCATGAGCGCCATTCTGGGGTCCTGGACGGCGGCGGCCTTGGCCTGGCCGATCAGCCGCCGGCTGATCGCCAGGCGATGCTGCTGTTCGGCGAGCCGTTGCTGTTCCCGCGCTTTCTCGGCTCGTTGTTGGTGTTGTCTGGCGAGGTGTTCTTGGCGGCGGGCTTCGGTGGTTGCTTTGGTGGCGAGTTGTTGTTGTCTGTGTGCTTGGGTTGCGGCTTGGGTGGCGATGGTTTGCTGGCGTCGGGCGTTGGCTTGTTGGCGGGTGGCTTCGGCTGCGGCTTGTGTGGCGAGTGTTTGTTGGGTGCGGGCGAGTTGTTCCTGGCGTTGGGTTTCGGCGGCGGCGTTCCTGGCTTTGGTTTCCTGGGTTCGGGCGTGGTGTTGTTGGGCTTGTGCTTCCTGGGCGAAGCGTTCGGCGCTGTCGCGTTCCTGGGAGGCGGCGTGTTGCTGCCGTTGGGCTTCCTGGGCGTTGAGGTCGGCCCGGTCGGCGTTGCGGTCGGCCAGCAGGCCGGCTAGGGAGGCGAGCGCTGACAGGAACAGCAAGCCGGCGACGGCTACCGACCGTAGGCGTCGGGCGCGTCGTTGTTGGTGTACGTCTTCGCCTTCGAGGTCGTCTTTGCTGACTCCGTGCATCGGGGCGGCCAGTTGGGCGACCGCGTCCCTGAACCTGGGGTGGCGCAGGCTCAGCTGCTGTTCCTGGCGGGCCCACCGTAGGTCCAGGAACAGCGGCTCTTCGACGAACACCCCACGTAGGGCGGCGGGCACGGCGGTGCAGTCGTCGGCGAAGTCGGCCCGGGTGGGGTCCCATTGCCAGTGCCCGTCGGTGACTACCGGCAGGATCCTGTTGTGGGGTTTGGTGGCTACCCAGTGTTCGATCTCCCGGTTCACCCACTGTGAGCGGGCCGCCGCTGGTGAGGCCAACAACACGAAGTGGTCGGAGTTGTCTAGAGCGTTCTGGATGGATGACCACAGGCCCGGGGTCACCGCCAACCCGGTCTGATCCCGGAAGATCCACAACGCGCGGCGTCGATGCCAGGGTTTCGCTAACCGGTGTAGACCACGTTGTAGCGCGGGCGCCAACCGCCCATCGGCGGCATGACTGTACGAAATGAACCCATTGAAGGTCATGCCACGGCCTCCGAAGTCGGTATGGTCGGTCAACCGATTCTCCACACCGTCACCAACCCGAATAGTGGTGGGACCATTGCCCCGGACGGCGACGGGAATATCGTGTTTCAAGAGTTTCGTGACGTTGTACGGGGGTTACAGTGCGATTCGGCATCACAGGTCATCGGGTCCTCCCACTAAGGATTGTGGACCACGCGATGGAGCATTGGCGCAGGGAATTACCGACGGGTCCGCAGCTGTACGGGGTATCCAGCCTCGCCGAGGGCGCCGATCAGTTGTTCGCCGCGCACGTCCTGGCTGTCGGCGGCGCCCTGGAGGCGATCCTGCCGTCCGCCGGCTACGCCAGCTCGCTGAGCAGCGACGGCGGCCGCGCCCGGCTTGAGGAGCTGCGTCGCGCGGCCGCGACCGTGATCACGCTGCCGTCCTCGAAGCCTGACGGGCAGGCGTTTCTGACGGCCGGCCAGGTGTTGGTCGACCGATGCGACCACCTCCTCGCCGTCTGGGACGGCCAGCCAGCCCGCGGCCAGGGCGGCACCGCGGACGTTGTCGCGTACGCCCGCTCCTGCGGCCGCCCGGTGACCGTGCTGTGGGTGGACGGCGTGCTCCGGGCCTGACCGTCCGGGGCGGGGCTACGGGGCATGCTGGCTCTGGTCGGTGGGCTGCCGGTTCACGGCCCCGGTGTCGCCCGGACCGGCGTGGCCCGGCACGTTTGGCACCGACAGGGCCGAGAAAAGCTCGCGGGCGTGCTCGTGGTGGGGACGGGCGAGGTCCGGCTCGTCGGTGTTCTCGTACGTGGCGGCGATGCCGTCGTGGGCCCTGGCCAGCTCGTACCGGTCACCGATCTCGCTGGCCAGGGCGAGGGCCTCGGCGTGCTGGGCGCGGGCGCCCGCCGGATTACCCGCCGCGCCGAGGACGCGGCCGAGGTCGTTGAGGACCTCGGCCTCGCTGGCGCGGTCGCCGATCCGTCGATGCAGCAGCAGGGCCTGCCGCAGGTGACCGGCGGCGTCGGTGGGCCGGCCCAGGCACGCGTACACCGCGGCCAGGTCGGTCAGGACGTATGCCTCCCCGGTGCGGCCGCCCATCTCGCGGACCGCGGCCAGGCTCAGCTCGAGTCGGGCCGCGGACAGCTCAAGCTGGTCCTCCCGGCGGCGCAGCCGGGCGATGAGGGAGAAGACGTAGGCCTCGCTGTACTCATCGTCGAGCTGGGCGAAGAGTTCGAGGGCCGGCTGGAGCCGCTCCACCGCCTGTTCCTGGTCGCCGAGCCGCTCGTCGACCAGAGCCAGCCTGACCAGCGCGTCGGCCTGGCCCGCTTCGTCGCCGGCCCCCTGGTACAGCGCTAACGCCTGCTGGTAGTGCTCGGCCGCCTGCCGGTAGTGGCCCTGCCGCCAGCGGACGCTGCCGAGGTTGCGGAGCGCCCCGGCCTCAGCCGCCCGGTCGCCGAGGCCCACGTAGCGGGCCAGCGCCTGCCGGTAGGTCTCGGCCGCCCGGTCCAGCTGGCCGTGCCGTCGGTGCAGTCGGCCGAGGTTGCTCAGCGCCTGGGCCTGCGCGCGCAGGTCGCCTTCGGCCCTGGCAGCCGTCACCGCTGCGCTGGTGACGGTCACCGCCTCCGCGACCGGGCCGCCCTCGTCGAGGTAGCGGAAGAGGGTCTCGGCGAGCGCGATGGCGTGCCGGCGCCAGCCGTGGGCGGCGCCGTGAAGGCAGATGGCGGCCAGATTGGGCCACTCGGCTGCGATCCACCGCCGGGCGGCATCGGGGTCGCCGACCTCGGCCGTCGGCGTCGGGTACAGCGCGGCCATCGCTGCGACGGATCTGGCCAGGTAGTGGTCGAAAAGGGTGGTCAGGGCTGTCCGCCGGTCCGGCGCGGGGTCGTGCTCGGCGGCGAGTTCGCCGGCGTAGGCGCGTAGCAGGTCATGCATGCCGTACCGCCCCGGGCCGCAGGCGTTGATGAGGCTGGCCCGGGCCAGCAGTCCGAGCAGCCGCCGCGCCTCGGCGGCGCGGACGCCGGTCAGCGCAGCCACCGCATCGACGTGCGCGTCGACCCCCGGCTGTAGCCCGAACAGCCGGAACACCCGCGCCGCGTCCGCGGGCAGGTTCTGGTACGACCAGGAGAAGACGGCGCGGACCTCAGCGCGCGGATCGCCGCCGGCGTCGAGCAGATCGAGCCGGCTGTGGTCGCCCAGCTCGACAACCAGCTCGGCGAGCGTGGCGTCGGTGCGCGTCGCGGCCAGCTCGGCGCCGATCCGCAGCGCCAGCGGCAGGCGTGCGCACGCGGCAGCCAGTTCGGCGGCGGCGGACGGCTCGCGGTCCACCCGGGCGCCGATCAACCGGCGTAGCAGCCCGACCGCCTCGGCCAACGGCAGCAGATCGAGGTTGACCCGTTCAGCCCCGTGCACCGCGACCATGCCGGGCAGCGAGTCCCGGCTGGTGATCAGCACCAGGCACGAACCGCTGCCGGGCAGCAGCGGACGGATCTGCTCCACCGAGGACGCGTTGTCGAGCAGGATGAGCATCTGTCGACCGGCCAACGCGGACCGGTACCTGGCCGCCCGCTCCTCGACCTCCAGCGGAATCTCCGGCCCCCGGATACCGAGCGAGTTCAGGAACCACGCCAGCGCATCGGCAGCGGCCACGGGCTGCTCGGCGTCGTAGCCGCGTAGGTCCACGTACAGCTGCCCGTCCGGGAACGCCGGTCGGGCGTGGTGCGCCCACCGCACGGCCAGGGCGGACTTGCCGACCCCGGCGGTGCCGGAGAGGAGCGCGATCGTCGGGGCCGTGCCCGTCGACGTGGTCGTGTCAGAGCCGCCGGCCGTCGGCAGCAGCCGGTCCAGGACCGCCAACTCCTCGGCCCGTCCGGTGAACGCGCGCACGTCGGCCGGGAGCTGCGCGGGCGCTGCGGCGGCGACGGCGGCGAGCCGCGCCCCGCTGGCGTTGGCGCCGGCCGGCGGGGCCATGAGGCCCGGGTCGGCGGCGAGGATCCGCTCGTGCAGGCTGCGCAGGGCGAGGCCGGGGTCGCTGCCGAGCTCGTCGGCGAGGCAACGGCGAATCCGCCGATACTGCTCGTCGGCGTCAGCCTGGCGACCGCACCGGTAGAGAGCGAGCATCGACTGTTCGGCCAGGCGCTCGTCCAGCGGATGGTCGGTGACGGCGGCGGCGAGGTCCGGGAGCAGCTCGGCGTGCCGGCCCAGTCGGAGCAGGACGTCGTTGCGGTCCAGCTCAGCGGCGAACCGCTCGCGGAGCAGCACATGTCGCATCGAGGTCAGCCATGGGGATTCGAGGCCAGCCAGGGGCTCGCCGCGCCACAGGCCGAGCGCCTGCGCGTACTGCTCGGTGGCCCGCTGGTCCAATGCCTCGTTGCGGGCCTGGGCGACGAGTCGACGGAACCGGTGCAGGTCCACCGTCTGGGGATCGGCGGTCACCCGGTAACCGCCCGGCTGTCGCTGGATCGCCACCGTCGGGGCGTCGGCGAGCGCACGGCGCAGTCGGGAAATGTAGCTGTAGAGCGCGTTGGTCACCCGCTGGGGGACGCTCTCTCCCCACACCCTGTCGATGAGCTGGTCGACCGGAACCGGGCGGCCGGCCTCCACGAGCAGCACGCCGAGGACGGACCGTTGCCGGGCATGCCCCAGGTCGACGGACCGGCCGCTGACCTGGGCCGCCACCACGCCGAGCACACCGAACTCCGCCGTCAATCCAGCCTCCGCCGCCTGGCTCCGCCATCGGATCTGCCGCTCCCGTACCAGCGCATTCAAGGAGCTCTCAAGGTTCGGTACGAGTCTCCCACGCTTCGTTCGAACTCCAACGACGACTCTGGATGCGGTAGTGAGCGACGGGCGCCATGGGGCCTCGTTTCGAGGTGGGCGGGCGTCAGCCGACCGGCAGTAGTGCCACCATGGGTGAGCGGCGCAGTCGCTGTCGCGCTGGTTGCCGGCCGGGAGGATCACCTCGCCGCTGGTTCGTTCAGGAGGCCCCGCCATGCTTGTTCGCACAGCCGACGTGTTCGTCATCTGATGGAGCCCGGCACCTGGGGGCTGGCGTTGGCGGCGGGCATGCTCGCGGCCGTGAACCCGTGCGGATTCGCTTTGCTGCCGGCCTACCTGTCGCTGCTGGTCCTCGGCGACGAGCCGACCGCGCGGGCCCGGGCGGTGGGCCGGGCGGTGGCGACCACCGCCGCGATGACCGGCGGGTTCGTGGCCGTGTTCGGCGCCTTCGGACTCGTGCTCGGTCCGGCCGCCAGCGGCATCCAACGCCACCTGCCGTGGGTGACCGTCGGGCTGGGGGTGGCGTTGGTGGCTGCCGGTGGTTGGGTGCTCGCCGGCCGGTCCCTGCCCGGTCTGCCCACGACCGGCGCGGTGAGCACGGCGCCGGTGCGTCAGACGGCTGTTTCAATGTTCGGCTACGGCGCCGGTTACGCGCTGGCGTCATTGAGCTGCACGATCGCTCCGTTCCTGGCGATCGTGGTGGCCGCCGGACGGTCGTCGTCCTGGTTGACCGCCGGCGGCGCGTTCCTGGGGTACGCGGTCGGGATGGGGCTGGTCGTCGGGGCGGCGGCGGTGGCGGTGGCGTTGGCCCGGCCGGCGTCGGTGGCCCGCCTGCGCCGAATCGGGCCGGTGCTGGGACGGTTCAGCGGTGGTCTGCTGGCGTTGGTCGGCGGTTATGTCACCTACTACGGCTGGCACGAGGTTCGACTGCTGCGCGGCGACCAGCCACAGGACCCCGTCATCGACGCCGCCTCGTCGGCCCAGCGGTGGCTGGCGACGGTCGTCGGCGGCGCCGGTCCGGCGGTGTTCGTGGCGGTGGTGGCCGCGGCGAGCGCCGTGGCCACCGCGACCGCGCTGAGGCGTCGTAGCGGGTCGGGGAATCCCCGCGACGGGTCCGGCTGAGTCGTGGCGCCCTCACGCCAGGTGGGTCTACCGGCTGGCGCGGGCCACGTTGGTGGCGCTGCCGGCCCGCGTCGGCGCGATCCCGGTCGTGTCAGTGATCCACTTGGCGGCGCCCTGGTGGGCCAGGGAGATGTGGACGCGGTCAGGCACATGTGCGCAGCGTGGAGCTGCCCCGTCAGCGGCCGGCGCTGGCCAGTGCCCGGTCAAAGGGCCCAGGCTCGGGCGTGCGAGCGCTGGGGACGGGGCGGCTCAGACCAGGCCGGGTCGCGACGACGGGCGTGCCGACGCGCTCGCAGGGGATGCCGTGCCAGGTCGTGCGCTCCGGTAGCGTCTCGCCCTTCATGAGCAGCGACAGCGGCCCCAGCGACGCGCCCCGTGACAGCACCGAGTCGTAGAGGACGATCGCCATGTTCCCCACCGCGGACTCGGCCTCGATCCGCAGGCTGGACGACTTGAAGACCCGGTCCTCGAACAGGTGGTTCTGAAGGACCGCGCCATGGTTGAGCGCCGCATGGTCGCCGATCTCCACGAGGTCGAACTCGGAGAACAGCGTCGTGGCCAGGTACGTACGGCGTCCGATGCGCACACCCATGAGGCGGAAGAACGGCGCGCAGAACGGGGTGCCGAGCAGCGACGCCACCGCCGGCGCGAAGACCGACTCGTAGATTCCGTTGATCATCTCGTTGAGCCAGACGTAGCGGCACCACAGTGGCCTGACGGTCGGTTGGAAGGTTCCCATGATGGTCTTCTTGAGGAACGCCACCAGGAGCATCGCCGCGGTCGCCACCGCGAACGCCATCAGCGGCACGACGAGCACCACGCGAAGAAGACCGCCGGTGGTGTACGCCCACCACACGCCGTGCAGGTACGCGACCAGAGCGCCCAGGGCGATGTAGTAGGGAATCAGCACCCGCAGTCCGTCGATGAGGCACCGCTGGAGGTATAGCGAGAAGGTGGGTCGGTAGATGACGGTCGGGTCGAACGACTCCACCTTCACCCGGTGGGTCAGGGTGAACGCCTCTGAGCCCAGGCCCTCCCAGCCGTCCGGGGTGGTGTCTACGCCGGCCGGGGGCAGCGACTGGACCCCGAGCAGGCTGTTGTCGCCCATGCTCTTGCCCATCGGCAGGATCGCCGAGTTGCCGACGAAGCTGCGCGCGCCGATGCGGTTCCAGCCGACGGCGAAGACGCCGCGGTGCACCCGTTTGCCGCCGATGATCGAGCCGTCGGCGAAGAAACTCTCCGGCCCGATCTCGGTCAGCTCCGGCTGCATACTCAGGATCGTGGAGATTTCGGCCCGCCGGCCGATCCGGGCCCCGAACAGGCGCAGGAACGGCGGCAGGTAGATCGTGGTGTAGATCGGCAGGAAGGCCTGCTTCACCCCTGCCATCCACCCGTCCGACAGCCATTTGCGCAGGTAGATGAGGCTCTCCGTGGGGTACTCGCCAGGAGCGATGCGCGACAGGACTAGCCGCTTGCCGCCGGCGCCGATCAGCGCTCCCAGCACGATCAGCGCTGGGATGGTCGCGGCCAGCACGCCCAATGCGAACGGCAGCCCCTGCTCCAGCAGCACCCGCCGGAACCCGAAGGCCAGGCCGACGAAGGAGGCGACGCCCACGGAGAACATGAAGTAGATCGTCGCCACGTGGAGGCACCCGTACCAGAACCGGCGCGCGGCGCCGGCGTGCGTCGTCGTCGCGGGCAGCTCGACCGGCGCGACGACCGCGGGCGCGCCCCGGCGGGCCTGCCCCGCGGCGATGACCGCGCCGTCGGGGAGCAGGGACTGGTCGTCGAGCGCGCTGTCGTCCTCCATGGCGGCGTTCAGGCCGAGCACCGAGTGGACGCCGACGAAGCAGCGGTCACCGATGTCGATCCGTCCGACCTTGAGGAGGCCGTTCTCGACCCGGAAGCCGAGCAGGTGGGTGGAGGCGCCGACGCTGGTGTCATCGCCGATGGTCAGCAGGTCGTAGGCGCCGATCTCGGTGGTCATCAGGTGACACCCGCGCCCGACCTTGGCCCCCATCAGCCGCAGGTACAGCGGCAGAACCGGGGTCCCGGACAGCGATCCGATCCCGCTGGTCGCGACGAACCGGCCGACCAGCCAGTGCCGCAGATAGTAGAAGCTCCACAGGGGGTACTCGCCCGCCCGGTACCGGCCGACGAGGACCCACTTGGCCGCGATCGACAGGAGGATCAGCGACGGCCAGATGGCGACCGCGCCGAGTCCGATGATGGCCAGGTACCGGCCGGTGCTCGTCGAGCCGAGCACCCACCCGACGGTGACGAAGAACAGCAGCACCGGCACGATCGAGGACAGGGCGCCGAACACGTACAGCGAGAGCGCCTGCAACGCCCAGGTCGTTCCACGCGTCCAACGGGACTGTCCGGCGTAGACCTCACCCGCCGATGGGCCGGCCGTCGGGCCGCCCGGGCCGCCCGGGTCGACCGGGCCAAGCGAGTCCAGGTGCGTGGCCAACGCCCGGACGCTGGGGTGCACGTACATCTCCCGGACCGTCACCGGGTGCCCGGCGACGTCGCGCAGTCGGGTGGCCGCCCGCGCGGCCAGCAGCGAGTGACCGCCCAGGTCGGTGAAGAAGTCGGCGGTCACACTCACCGCCGGCAGGCCGAGCACCTCGGCGTAGACCTCCACCAGCCGCGCCTCCATGGCGGTTGCCGGCGGGACGACGTCGGTCAGCTCCCGGGTGAGCGGGATGGCGGGCGCCGGAAGCTGCTTGCGGTCGACCTTGCCGCTGGTGGTGCGCGGCATCTCCGGCAGCACGTCCAGGTAGGCCGGCAGCATGTAGGGCATCAGCCGGTCCTGGGCCAGTCGCAGGACGCCGTCACGGTCCAGTTCGTCGGGCGCGACGTCGGCTACCACGTATGCGGCGATCTGCTGGATGCCGTCGATCTCCAGAACCCGGACCGCGGCCGTCCGGATCTGTGGCCATTCGGTCAGCACCGACTCGATCTCGCCCAGTTCGACCCGGTTGCCGCGGATCTTCACCTGGCCGTCGATCCGGCCGAGGAACTCGTAGTCACCAGCGGAGGTGCGCCGGGCCAGATCCCCGGTGCGGTACACCCGCCGGGAGTCGTCGCAGCCGGCCTTGACGAAGGTTCGCGCGGTCAGCTCGGGCTGGCCGACGTAGCCGCGGGCCAGCGTCTCGGAACGGATGACCAGCTCGCCGCACTCGCCGTCGTCGACCGGCTGGAGGTCATCGTCGACCACTTCCAGGTGGTAGCCGCGCAGCGGCCGTCCGATGGTGATCGGCTCGCCGGCGCGGCACCGCAGCGCGGTCGTGTTGACGGTGGCCTCGGTCGGCCCGTAGACGTTCCACAGCGCCACCCCGGGCCGGTCCCAGCGCGCGACCAGGTCCGGCGGGCACACCTCGCCGGACAGGACGACGGTGCGCAGGCTCGGCGTCGGTTCGCCGAAGGTGGCCAGCACGGTCGGGACGGTCGAGAAGTACGTGACGCCCAGCTCGCCGAGGTGCGCGGCGAGGTCGTCGCCGAACTTCGGCGCGTGCGGCTCCGGCACCACCAACGTGGAGCCGTTCGAGAACGCCATCCAGATCTCCTCGATGCTCCCGTCGAAGCACAGCGAGAAGCCCTGGTACACCCGGTCGGCCGGACCGGTGGCGCAGACCTCGTTGAACGCGTTCACGAACCGGGTCACCATGCGGTGCTCGGTCATGATGCCCTTGGGCCGGCCAGTGGTGCCGGAGGTGTAGATGACGTACGCCAGGTCGTGCGGAGAGACGTAACCGATCGACGGCTCCCGGTCGGCCAACGCCGGCGCCGGCGCGTCGAGCGCCACATGGTCGTCCTCCGCCGTGAGCACCTCGACCGGCGTGAGCGGGTACGCCTGCGGCGCTCGCGCGGCCAGGTGGACGTCGGTCAGGGCCAACGCGACGCCCAGCTCGCCGGTGATGTAACGGATGCGGTCGTCGGGATAGCCGGGATCGATCGGCACGTAACAGGCGCCGGCCTTGTGGCAGGCCAGAATGGCCGCTATCGCAAGGTCGGAGCGGGTGAGAAATAGCGCCACATAGTCACCCCGGCCGACGCCGAGGAAGCGTAGGCGTCGGGCCAGCCGGTTGGCTGCGGCATCCAGCTGGGCGTAGGTCGTCGTGCGGGGGCCACAGACGACCGCGGGCGCGTCGGGGGTCTTCCACGCGGTTGTCTCGAACATCTCGTGCAGGCAGAGATCCGTCATCGGCGAGCCTTCCTCCATTGTGGATCACGCTGCCGCGGGGAGGCGGGATGGATGTGCTGAATATCTAACCGAGCCACTCTCCGGGAAACCTCAAAGCAACCTAGGAGAAACCTCGGAACAGTTTCCTGGCCACCTAATCAGCATTGAAGGGCATATATCGATAGGGGCGTGACGTGTGGAGCGAACGGTAGAGTTCCAGTGGCAGACATTCATGACGATCGCTACGGGAAGACGGATGCGCCTCGCGACGAACGGGACAGACTTCACTGCACTGGCGGCCGACCGGACCGCGCCGTTCGCCCGAGGCGCCCGGGTGCTCGTCGTCGATGACGAGCCGAACATCTGCGCGCTGCTGTCAGCCACGCTGCGGCTCACCGACTTCGACGTCCGCACCGTCGCGAGCGGCGCAGCGGCGCTGGCGGCCCTGGAGACCTTCCCCGCCGACCTCGTCGTCCTGGATGTGATGCTGCCTGACCTGAACGGCTTCGAGGTCGCCGACCGGATCCGGGCCGACGGTCGGCGCCTGCCGATCATCTTCCTCACCGCGCGGGACGCCGTGGAGGACCGCATCAGCGGCCTGCATGTCGGCGCCGACGACTATGTCGCCAAGCCGTTCAGCCTGGAGGAGGTGGTGCTGCGTATCCGGGCGGTCCTGCGCCGCAGCCAACCCGCTGGCGGCGCTCCCGCTGCGTCCGGGCTGACCTTCGCCGATCTGGAGCTCGACGACGGCGCGCACGAGGTCCACCGCGGCGGCCGTCGGATCGACCTGTCCCCCACCGAGTTCAAGTTGCTGCGTTACCTGTTGCTCAACGCCGGGCGGGTGGTGAGCAAGGCGCAGATCCTGGACCGTGTCTGGCATTACGACTTCGGCGGCGACGGCAGGATCGTGGAATCGTACGTCTACTACCTCCGCCGCAAGGTCGACGTCGAGGGCCCAGCGTTGATCCACACCGTCCGGGGCGTCGGATACACCCTGCGGCTGCCCCGCGACGGGGGCTGAGAGGTGCCGCAACGTTGGCCGGCCTGGCGCGCTGTGTCGGCCAGCCGGCGCTGGAGACAGTGGACCCTGCGCGGACGGCTTGTCCTGGTCACCGTCGTGTTAACGGCGATGGCGTTGCTGATCGCCAACATCGTCGGCCTCGTCCTGTTACGCGACTCCCTCACCGACAAGATTGACGAACAGCTCATCGGTCTGGGCCAGAGCTACGCCCGCGGATCCCGACACGCCGATGCGCCGCCACGCAACGGCGGGCGCCGATTCGCCAAGCGGCTCGGGACGAATCGCATCGTCGTGGCTTTCGGACCCGACGGGCAACGCCGGGCGGCCGAGAACGGAGCCAGCGGCGTGTCGCCGCCGGCTCTGGAGCCGTTCGACGCGCTCGCCGGGCGGGCGAACCGTGGCGAGCCGTACACCGCCCCAGCCACCCACGGTGACACCCGCTGGCGGGTGGTCGCGGTACGGGTCCCCTCCACCGGCGGCGTGGTGGTCCTCGGCACACCGCTCGACGAGGTCGACCAAACCGCCGACCAGCTGCTGAGCATCGATATCGGCGTGACCCTGGTCATCCTGCTGGGGCTCGGCCTGGTCAGCCGGACGGTGGTCAAGCTGGGCCTTCGACCGTTGACCAGGATGGTCGAGGTCGCCGAGGCGATCACCCACGGCGACCTTGATCGCCGGGTCGACCACCTCCACCCACGTACCGAAGCCGGCCAGCTCGGCGACGCGCTGAACTCGATGCTCGCCAGGATCCAGTCCGAGATCACCGCGCGGCGGGCCTCGGAGGAACGACTACGCCGGTTCGTGGCCGACGCCTCGCACGAGCTGCGTACCCCGCTGACCTCGATCCGCGGTTTCGCCGAGCTGTACCGTCGTGGCGGCGCGCCACCGGGCCCGACGCTGGACGACACGATGGCCCGCATCGAGCAGGAGGCCACCCGGCTGGCGGTGCTCGCCGACGAGATGCTGCTGTTGGCCCGCCTTGACCAGCGCCTGGAGCCGCTGCGCGGCCCGGTCGATCTGCTGCAGATCGCCGCGGACACCGTGCGGGACGCCCACGTCCGGGCGCCGCGGCGGAGCATCCGCCTGACAGCGCTTCGTGACGACGACGCCACCCTGGAGCCGGTGACCGTTTCCGGCGACGAATCGGG
The DNA here is from genome assembly GCF_039532605.1 of Pilimelia columellifera subsp. columellifera. Classification (NCBI taxonomy): domain Bacteria; kingdom Bacillati; phylum Actinomycetota; class Actinomycetes; order Micromonosporales; family Micromonosporaceae; genus Pilimelia; species Pilimelia columellifera. The sequence goes on along the minus strand of NZ_BAAARY010000001.1, from coordinate 293,780 downwards.
CCTGCGGCAGGTCGCGGCGAATCTTGTCGCCAACGCCCTGCACCATGCGCCGGCTCCGGCCACCGTCACGGTCCGCGTCGGTCAGGTCCAGCGGGCGGCGATCGGCGCCCCGCAGGCGCGAATTCCGGCGAACGATCGGCGCGTTGACGGCCCGTGGGCGGTTCTGGAAGTCAGTGACACCGGGCCCGGCGTGCCCGAGGGGCAGGCGGCGCGGGTCTTCGAGCGGTTCTACCGGGCCGACGCCAGCCGCGGCCGCGGCTCCGGCGGCGGCACGGGACTCGGCCTGGCGATCGTCGCGGCGATCGTGACCGCGCACGGCGGTCGGGTGGAGCTGCGCGGTCCGGCCGATGGCGGCGCCTCCTTCCGGGTCCTGGTGCCGACCCAACCCGGCTCACCGCCTGATCCGCGGGTGACCGCCGGGCGGGCCTGAGGGCGCCGGGTGGCGGTGCGATGATGTGCTCGTCCTGTGCGAGCATGCGGAGGGGGAGCGCCGTGGAACGTCCTGGTGGGTTGGCCGCCGTCGGCGGAACGTCGGTGGTCCGGCTAGCGCGGTTGGCGGATGCCCGTAGCGCGCAGGTGTGGGTGAAGCTGGAAGGCGCCAACCCGACCGGCTCGTACAAGGACCGCATGGCCCTGTCCATGATCGAGGCGGCCGAGGCCGACGGGCGCCTGCGCCCGGGGCAGCTCGTAGTCGAGGCCAGTGTCGGTAGCACCGGATCGGCGTTGGCGTTCGTGTGCGCGGTGAAGGGGTACCCGTTGCGCATCGTCTCCTCCTCGGCCGCGGCCGAGGAGAAGATCCGGACCATGCGGGCGTTCGGCGCCGAGGTGGAGCTGGTGCCGAGCCCGCACGGGATGACTCCGGACCTGATCCCCACGATGCTGGGCCGGGCGCGGGACATCGTCGCGGAGACCGGGGCGTTCCTGGTGGACCAGTTCCACAACGTCGACATGGTCACGGGGTACGAACGACTGGGCGAGGAGCTGCTCGATCAGCTCGACGGGCGGCTGCCGGTGGCGGCGTTCTGCAGCTATGTAGGCACGGCGGGCTGCTTCCTGGGGACGTCGCGTGCGCTGCGCAAGGAGCACCCGGAGCTGCTGCGGGTGGTGGTGGAGCCGGTGGAGTCGGCCGTACTCTCCGGCGGCCCGGCGGGCAGCCACAACATCGAGGGCGGCGGCGTGGGGCACGAGCCGCCGCTCCTGACGGCCGCGGACTATGACGAGGTCGTGACCGTGTCGGAGGCGGATGCGTTCGCGATGGCACGGGCCGCGGCGCGCACGGAGGGCATTTTGTCCGGTCCCTCGACGGGGGCGAACCTCGTGGCGGCGCTGCGCCTGGCGGAACGCCTCGGCCCCGGCCGGCGGGTGGTGACCGTCCAGGTGGACAGCGGCCTGAAGTACCTCTCTGGTCGGCTGTTTACCCCGTGACGGTCAGCCCGCTGCCACGCGCGGGCCTTCGAGGTCATGGCCACGGGCTGAGCTGCCCGGCGGGCGCCATCGCTGGCGCAGCCTTCCGCAAACCCCTTACCTAACGACCTCAGTTGGTCACTCGTAGTGATTGCAACTAGGGTCATTCTTTCGTCACTTTTAGTAGTCGAGAGAGCCTGTCCGCCGGCCATCGCCCGACAGTCGGGTAGGCGCTGGCGAAGAGCCAGCCTCGAACCTCACTCGTGGTGAGAATCGTGCCCGGTTTCGGGCCTCTATTCCTTATTTTCGGTGCTGACCTGTACGGAACGTAGACCCAGCTCGTTTCCAGCAGGGTGGCCGGATGTGCCCGGCGTCCGGTTCCACGTCGCCCATCGAGTCGGTCTTCGACGGCGGTCGGTTAGCCCCCATTGTGTGACGCTCGGTGACTCCCTAACGTCGAACTTGCGCCGCTCATACGGGCAATTCGGGCGTACCGAACTACGAACAGTCACCGCAACCAGTGGGGGAGGACCGGATGTCGGCATCACAAGGTTGGCTGCTCATCGTCGTCAGCCACGCCATCCTGCTGGCGTGGCCCGCCCTCACCGTGATCCTCGCCGGCGTAGCCGGTCGGTACACCGCGGTCCGTGGCGTCACCGCGGTCAACGAACTGCCCGCCGGCGGCGCATCGCCGAGCCAGTTCTGGATCGTCATCCCAGCCCTCAACGAGGAAGTGGTCGTCGCCGCCACAGTCGGCGCCGCCCTCGGCCTGCGCGGACCGGTCAACACTCAGGTCCGGGTGCTGGTAATCGACGACGGCTCCGACGACCGCACCCCGGAGATCCTCGCCTCCATCGGGCACCCCCGTCTGCACATCCTGCGCCGTGACCTGCCGCTGGCCCGTCAGGGCAAGGGCGAGGCGCTGAACGCCGCGTACCGCCTGATCGCCGCCAGGGCGGCCGAGGAGGGCATCGACCCCGAGCGCGTGGTCATCGGCATCATCGACGGCGACGGCCAGGGCAGCCCCAACCTGCTCATCGAGGTGAGCCGCCGGATGCGCGATCCGAAGGTGGGCGCGCTCCAGTGCCAGGTCCGTATCCGCAACCGGTCCCGGCTGCTCGGCGCCGTCCAGGATCTGGAGTTCGGCGCGGTCGTCAACGCGTTCCAGCGGGTCCGCGATGACCTGGACACCGTCGGCCTCGGTGGCAACGGCCAGTTCACCCGGCTCGGCGCCCTGCTCACCCTCGGCCACTCGCCGTGGTCGGCATGCCTGGTCGAGGACCTCGAACTGGGTATCCGGATGCACCTGTCCGGCCTCAGCATCCGGTACACCACCCGCGCCTCGGTCACCCAGCAGGCCGTCGTGGACGTCCGCCGGCTCACCCGGCAGCGGACCCGCTGGGCGCAGGGCAACATCCAGTGCGCCCGGTACCTGCCGCAACTGGTCACCTCGCCGGTCATCCGGGCGCGCGCGCTGGCCGAGATGCTGCACTACCTGCTGTCGCCGTGGGCCAACGCCGTCATCTCGCTGGTCCTCGCGGTGATGACCAGCGCCGGTGTCGCGGGCCTGCTCGCCGACCAGCCGATGAGCTTCCTGCCGACCTGGGGGTCCCTGGCCAGCATGGCCGGCGTGTGGCTGGCCGCCACCCTGTTCCCCGGCTTCGTCTGGGCGCTGGTGCACCGCCGCCGCCTCGGCGACGAGTCGCTCATCCGGCTCATCGTCGCCGCCTTCGCCTACCCCGCATTCCTACTGCTGGGTCTGGTCGCCACCTACCGCGCCGTGTTCCGTCACGCCGCCGGGCGCCAGACCTGGGCCAAGACCGAAAGGCTCACGGAGGAGCTGACACCGCAGGTCATCGGCGTCGCAACGCCCCTGGCAATCGCCGCCTGACCTGCACTCACCCCGCGCCCCGGACCGCCGGCCGTGCCCCCGCACAGCAGACGGAGAAAGTGAAGGACACATGTCGCTCCCCGAGATTCACCTCATCGCCGGTACCCGGCCCGAGGCGGTCAAGCTCGCCCCGGTCGTCGCCGCCATGCGGGCCGCCGGTCTGCTGACGCCGGTCCTGGTCGCCAGCGGCCAGCACCCCACGATGGTCGGTCAGGCCCTGGCGGCCTTCGACCTCACCCCGGACGTCATCCTCACCGTCAGCCGGCAGAGCGGCGCCCAGGCCGAGCTGCTGACCGCGATGGTCGCGCAGCTCGACGCCCTGTTCGCCGAGCGCCCGCCGGCCGCGGTGATCGTCCAGGGCGACACCACGACCAGCCTTGCCGGTGCGCTCGCCGCGTTCTGGCGGCGTATCCCGGTCGTGCACCTCGAAGCCGGCCTGCGCTCCGGCGACCTTGACTCGCCGTTCCCGGAGGAGGCTAACCGGCGGCTCGTCGCGCAGGTCGCCGCTCTGCACCTGGCTCCGACCCCGTTGGCCGAGCAGAACCTGCTCGACGAGGGCATCCCGGCCGCCGACGTGCTGGTCACCGGCAATACCGTCGTCGACGCCACGCTCGCTGTGGCCGGGCGCCGGCTGCCGTTCGCCGACCCGGCGCTCGCCGCCCGGCCGGCGGTCGCCGGCCGTCGGCTGGTGTTGGTCACCGCGCACCGCCGTGAGTCCTGGGGCGAGCCGCTGGACCGCATCCTCTCCGCCGTCCGGACGCTGGTGCAGCGGTACGAGGACATCGAGGTCGTCCTGCCCAGCCACCCGAACCCGGCCGTCCGCGCGCAGGTCGACGCGGCGCTGGCCGGACTGCCGCGGGTGACGATCACCGACCCGGTGTCGTACCCGGACCTGTCCCGGCTGCTGTCCGAGGCGTACCTCGTGCTCACCGACTCCGGCGGCATCCAGGAAGAGGCGCCCTCGTTCGGCGTCCCCGCGCTGGTCCTTCGCGAGGTCACCGAGCGGGTCGAGTCGCTGCACGCGGGTTGCGCCCTGCTTGTCGGGGCCGACGAGGACCTGATCGTCAAGGAGGCCGCGGCGCTGCTCGACGACCGCGGCCGACGCGACGCCATGACCGCCGCCGGCAACCCGTACGGCGACGGCCACGCCGCCGCCCGCACCGCCCGCGCCACGGCCGCACTGCTCGGCCTCGACACCCGCCCCGTCGCCCTGCCCCCGTTCGTCCTCACCCCCGGAGCTGCCCAATGATCCGCAAGAAGTTGTCCCGCGGCGCGGTCGTCCTCGCCGCCGCTCTCAGTCTGGGCCTGACCTCGACTATCGGGCTCACCACCGTCACATCGGGCATCAGCCTGGTCGGCAGCACCACCACCGCCGCCACCCCGGAAAGCTCGAACCTGCCGGCCCCGCCGGCGCCGACCCGGCTGCGGCCGATCCAGCAGATCCTCAGCGCGGTGAAGGCCAGCGTGACGGGGTCCACTACCACTAGCCGCACCACCACGACCACGACCACGACCAAGCGCACCGGCGCTGCCGCGCCGGGCGGCGGGACCGCCAAGACCCTGGTCCTGTACGACAGCACCGGGCCGTTCGGCTGGCTCGGCGAGGTCTACGCGATCGAGGCCGTGAACCTGGCTTCCCACTTCGGCTCCTGGGCCGCCGCTCCGGTGACCGGGTACAAAGCTGGCGACCTGAACGCCTACACCGCGGTGATCTACGTCGGCTCGACCTACGACGAGCCGCTGCCGGTGGCCTTCCTTGACGACGTGACCAAGACCACCAAGTCGGTGACCTGGATGTACAACAACATCTGGCAACTGGCCGCCAGCGACGCCGACTTCGCGGCCAAGCGCGGCTTCACCTACCGCCAGTTCGACGTCTCGCCGGTCGCCCAGGTGGACTACAAGGGTCGCGAGCTGACCCGCGACACCCGCAACGGCGGCGGCATCATGGATGTGGAGATCACCGACGCGGCCAAGACCAAGGCGATCGCCGAGGCCGTGCGCGCTGACGGCAGCCGGTTCCCGTGGGGGGTCCGCTCCGGCAACTTCACCTACCTCGGCGAGATCCCGTTCTCGTACGTCACCCACGACGACCGTTACCTGGCCTACGCCGACCTGCTGTTCGACTCGCTCGGCACGCCGCCCGGCGGCAACGACCGCAAGCGGGCGCTGGTCCGGATCGAGGACGCCGGCCCGGACTCCGACCCGGGCGAGCTGAGGGCGATCGCCGACCTGCTGTACGCGAAGAAGGTCCCGTTCAGCGTGGCTGTCTACACCCGGTACCGCGACCCGTTGGGCAAGCAGAACAACGGCAAGGCGCAGGACTACACGCTGCTCCAGCGGCCCGAGGTGATCAAGGCGCTGAAGTACATGGAGGCCCGCGGCGGCACGATGATCATGCACGGCTACACCCACCAGTTCGCCAGCCTGATCAACCCGTACGACGGCACCAGCGGAAACGACTTCGAGTTCTACCAGGCCCACGTCGACGCCAACGACTCGGTGATCTACGACGGGCCCGTGCCCGGCGACTCGGCGACGATGGTGGCGAGCCGGGTGAACGCGGCGAAACTGCAGTTCGCGTTCTCCGGGCTCAAGCAGCCGACGATCTTCGAGTTCCCGCACTACGCTGGTAGCGCGGTCGACTACAAGGCGATCGACGACATCTTCGGCAAGCGGTACGACCGGACCCTGTACTTCCCGGGCCTGCTGACCGGAGGCAAGCCGGACTACACCCGCGCGACGGGACAGTTCTTCCCCTACACCGTCCGCGACGTGTACGGCACGGTGATCGTTCCGGAGAACATCGGCAACGTCGAGCCGGACGCGTTCAACAACCACCCGGCGCGGCTTCCGGCGGACCTGGTGGCCTCAGCCGACCGTAACCTGGTGATCCGCGACGGCGTGGCGAGCTTCTTCTACCACCCGTACCTCGGCACCGGCTACCTGGACCAGGTCGTCGAGGGGGTCAGGTCCAAGGGGTACAGCTTCGTCTCCGCGCAGTCGATGATCTCTGGCTGACGGGGGAGCTAGCCGCGCGGGCGGCGGTGGGGCGCATTCACGCGCCCCACCGCCGCCCGCCGTTTGACCTTGCCTTGGAGTGCGTGCCTGGCTCCGTGGGACAGCGGCTCAAACGCCGGCGTTGGTCCGGATCCACTCGCGGGTTCCGGCGACCGCGACACTCGAGTACTGCGCGTTGCGCGCGCCGGCGGTCGACGCGACCCCCACGACCTTGCCGTCGAACCACGCCGGGCCGCCGGAGTCGCCGTTGGAGGCGTTTCCGGTGACGTGGGTGAGTTGGAGCGCCGGCCCACCCTTGTGGTCCCTGGTGGTCCCGTCGACCCGCAGGGTCGCCTGCTTGAGCACCGGCGACGGGGGGCACTGCGCGCTGACGATGCAGGTCTTACCCCATCCGTAGATCTCCACCTGGGACCCCTTCGCCGGGATGGCGTCGGCGAGTGGGGCGATCACGGGGTCCTGGATCGGCGTGGCGAGCTTCAGCAGGGTCACGTCGTACTTGCTGAGGTACCGCTCGACCTGGTAGGCCGTCCCTTCGCCCCGCTTGAGGCTGCCGACCTTCACAGAGAAGACCTTGCCGCTGTGGCCGTAGGTCAGACAGTGGTCGGCCACCAGCACCCAGTCCACCGCGATGACCGACGCGGAGCAGGACGGCCCGCCGGAGCTGCCGTTGCCCCGGTAGAACTGCGCCGCCCACGGAGCGCTCTCGGTGACCTTGCCGTCCACGATCCGCTCACCGCCCGAATGCGGGTCCGGTACGGCCTGGGCCGGTGCGGGGATGCTGAGAGCGGCCAGGACGGCGACTGCCACGGCGCTGTGCTTGCGATTCATCGACGGCGCTCCGATCGGTTGGCGTGGGTGGGGGGGGCGGCGCCGTGGGGCCAGCCCGGGCGCCGGGATGCGTCGCACGCTGCGCAGCGGGAGCCGGGACAGCGGGCCTTCCGCGGCAACCTTCACCAAGCAGTGATGGGCATCAATATATGACTCCCCTTGACGCGCCCACAAGTGGTCCGTGCGCTCCGTCGCGGCCGCTTGTCAGGGTGGGTCGCGACGAATCTGTCAAAGAATCACGCGACCCACGTACTCGGTCACCGCAAGGAACCAGGGACGCGAACCACCGGACGGGCCACCAGCCTTCCGCCGGTGTCCCGCCCGCCGTAGCGTCACTACGCCTTCATCTTCAGCCTCGGCTGTGGACACCTGAGCCGGCGTAACTGGGGGCGCACGCCTGAATGGGGTGCCTGTCGAAAGGGTTGACCTGTCATGCGACACGACTCCCGAACCGTTGCTGTGGCGTTGGTGCTCAGCCTGGCGCCAACGTCTCTTCGGCGGCGCTGTCCTCGGCGCCGAGCCCGCCACCAGCTGCGGTGAGATCAGGGCGACCACCGAGAACGACGGGGCAGGCGTGCCGGCCGCCGACCGGCCCAACGCGGTGTTGCCGTACTCGGTGGCCGCATGGGTGGCTCAGGCCAACTGGGCAGGGGTCGACCGCCGAGGTGGCGCGGTCGTAGGCGCCATCGACGGCCAGCAGCCGGTCTCGGGCCCGGATGGCGTCGGCGCGTATCACCCGGATGCCACGGTGATCACCGGGGCGTTCCCCGCGACGCGTGAGGTCTACAACGTTCTGGACACCTGCCTGCCGTCCTACGCTGCGGCGCTGCGGGTTCACCCCGTTGCCTGCCGACACCGACGGTCTTACCTGCAGAAAGTCCTGAGTCGTCCCCGACATCCGTTTCAAGGAGGCGGACCTTGCGGGCCCACTACTCGGTGATCGCCCGGTAGCTGGGGTGGTCGTGGGTCGCTGGCTAAACTGTGTTTTACGCCACAGTGGAACGTCGGCCCGATAGTCAGGCGCGCGGACGTCGGGCCAGGTAGTGACGCCACAGTGGTTCGACCCCTCCGGCCAATGTGTAGGAAATCGCGTCGCGAGCGCGCTCCTCTACCCATCGATGGCTGTTGCCAGCGGTCGGGCCGGTCCACAAGGATGGCCTCACACGTCGGTGACTGGGGATGCCATCGACGTGCGGGTCCGCGCGGCATTCGGGGAATGTGACGCTGCGCATTTCGTAGCGACGGCGGACGCGCTCGATGGCGGGACGGTGTGGGGCCGTATCCGTCCTTAGTCCGCGAACGGGTGGGTGCACGGTGGTTCTAACTGGCCTTGCCGTAGCAATGTCGGGAATCCTATTTATGGCGGCGACAATCACGCTCTGGTGGACGCTGCACGCCTGGCGAACCCCGCAGACGCTGTACGCGACCCGGTTCGCGCCGCCCGACGGTAGTCATGGGCACACTTTTTCCCTGCTTCTGCCGGCCCGGCACGAGGAGGCCGTGCTCGCCCAGACCGTGCGGAAACTGCTCCAGTCCCGGCACCAGGGCTTCGAGCTGATTCTGATCGTGGGCCATGACGATCCGGCCACCGCAACGGTCGCCCACGAACTGGCCGCCGAGCACTCGCAGGTCAGCGTGATCGTCGATCACCACGCGGTGAAGAACAAGCCCAAGGCGCTCAACACCGCGTTGCCGAGCTGCACCGGCGACATCGTCGGGGTCTTCGACGCCGAGGACCAGGTCCACCCCGACCTGCTCACCCACGTTGACTACGCGTTCCGCACGACCGACGCGACTGTCGTCCAGGGCGGCGTGCAACTCATCAACTTCCATTCGAACTGGTTCAGCGTCCGCAACTGCCTGGAGTACTTCTTCTGGTTCCGCAGCCGACTACACCTTCAGGCCCAACGCGGATTCATCCCGCTTGGCGGTAATACCGTCTTCGTCCGGGCGAACACGCTGCGCGAGGTCGGCGGCTGGGACCCGCAATGCCTCGCGGAGGACTGCGACCTGGGCGTGCGCCTGTCCAGTATCGGCTGCAAGGTCGTCGTCGCCTACGACGCCTTGCTTGTCACCCGGGAAGAGACGCCCGACACGGCGACGGCGTTGTTCAAGCAGCGGACACGGTGGAACCAGGGTTTTCTCCAGGTGCTGCGCAAGGGCGACTGGCGGCAGCTGCCCAGCCGCCGTCAGCGGCTGCTGGCCCGGTACACGCTCGCCTCCCCGTTCGTACAGGCGTTCACCGGGGTGACGACGCTTGCCGGGTTCACGATGGCCGTTCTGTTCAACCTGCCCGCGGGCATCGCGTTGCTGTCCTACCTGCCGCTGCTGCCCACCGTCGGCAACCTGTTCTTCGAGGTCATCGGGCTACACGACTTCGGACGCCAGTACGGCCTACGCATCCGCGCCGTCGACTACGCCAAGCTGATCGCCGGCGCCCCCGTCTACATGCTGTTGCTGGCCGGGGCCGCGACCCGTGCGGTCTTCCGTGAGTGGCGTGGCCGGCGCGACTGGGAGCTGACCAGGCACGTCGGCGCCCACCTGCTGCCTGACGTGCCCACACCCGCCGCCGCGGACGCCTGAAGGAACGCCTGATGACTGTAGTCACCGAGGCGCCGGCTGCCGCAGTTCCGCCCGCCCGGCCGGAGCCACCGACCGCGCCCGCCGTGCTCGCCCGCCGCCGCGTCCGCGCTGACCGCCCGTTGCTGTTGGGCCTGACCGCCTTCGCCGCGCTCGCCCACGGCGTGAACTTCGGCGCCGGACCCGTGTTCGGCGCCGATGAGGGCACCTACCTGGCGCAGGCGTGGGCGGTCCGCGAGGGGATCGGACTCGCCCACTACACCTACTGGTACGACCACCCGCCATTCGGTTGGATCCAGCTCGCGGCGCTCGGCTGGCTGCCGGACCTGGTGCTGTCGGGGAGTCCGGCGCTCGTGGCCGGACGGGCGGCGATGATGGTGTTCGCGCTGACCAGCGTCGTCCTGCTGTATCTGGTGGCGCGGCGGCTGCGGCTGGCGCCCTGGGCGGCGGCGACGGCCGTGGCGCTGTTCGTTCTGTCGCCCCTGGCGTTGGCCCTGCACCGGCAGGTCTATCTGGACAACATCGCGGTGACCTGGCTGCTCGGCGCTCTGCTGCTGGCCCTGTCGCGGCGCCGGCACCTGTGGCACTACATCGGCGCCGGGGGCTGCGCGGCGGGCGCGGTGCTGTCGAAGGAGACCATCCTCCTGGCCGTGCCGGCCGTCGCGCTGGCGATCTGGCGGTGCAGCCACCGCAGCACCCGGGCGTTCTGCCTGACGGGGTTCGTGGCGGCGTTCGTGCTGACCCTGTCGGTGTACCCGCTGTACGCCGCGCTGAAGGGCGAGTTGATGCCCGGCGACGGGCACGTGTCGCTGCTGGGCGCCGCGTTCCACCAGGTCGCGGGGCGGCACTCCTCCGGCAGCGTCTTCGACGTGGGTAGCGACTCCTATCGCACGGTCGACGCCTGGCTGTACCAGGACCCGGTGATCGTGCTGGCCGGCGCTGCGGCGTCAGCCCTCGCCCTGACCGTACGGCGGCTGCGGGCGCCGGCGGTCGCGGCGATGGTGATCTCGTTGATGGGGCTTCGCCCGGGCGGCTACCTGCCGGCCATGCACATCGCGCAGGCGCTGCCCTTCTACGCGCTGTGCCTCGCCGGCCTCGCGCACACCGCGGTGGTGTTGTTCCGCCGCGGCGCCTGGGCACCGCCGCGGCTGCGCCTTCCGGTGCGGCTCGCGGCGCTGGCGCTGGCCGGCGCGCTGGCGCTGGCCGTCGGGGTCAGCTGGCACGACGGCAATCGACGACTGTGGCGCGACGACGCCAACGCCGAGTACGCCGCCGCCGGTCGGTGGGTCCGCGACCACGTGCACGCGGACGGGACGCGGATCGTCGTCGATGACGCCCTGTGGCCGGACATGGTCCGCGCCGGCTTCAACCCCGGGACGGGGGCGATCTGGTTCTACAAGCTCGACCTCGACCCCGCGGTGATGATCCACCTGCCCGGCGGCTGGCGGGACCTGCACTACGTCGTGGTCACCCCGATGATGCGGCAGCGGCCCGCCGGCCTGCCGACCCTGACCGAGGCCATCACGCGCTCCGACGTGGTGGCCGCATTCGGCGAAGGAGAGGAGCGGATCGAGGTCCGCCGCGTCCACGCCGATCTGAGAGAGGCGACGCCATGATCCGTCGAATGGCAGGCCTGACACTGGGCCTGCTCTGTCTCACTCTGGCTCTCGCCGAGGGCGTTCCTCCACCCGCCTCGTCGGCGCCACCCTCCAACCTGGTGGTCAATCCAGGCGTGGAGGAGCTGGACGACGGGCGACCGGCGTGCTGGCAGCTCTACCAGCGCGGCGCCAACACGGCGGCGCTCGTCAGCACCTCGGACGAGCACTCCGGCAGACGCGGGATGACGCTGCGGGTGACGGCGTACACCGATGGCGACGCCAAGGCGATGATGGCCGAACGGGCCGGCTGCGCCCCGGCGGTCACTCCGGGGCTTCGTTACGACCTGTCGGTCTGGTACCGCAGCAACGCGCCAGGCGGCTCCATCACGTTGTTCCGGCACGACGGCGCCGGGTGGCACTACTGGACTGACCTGGCCAACCTGCCCGCCGCCGCCACGTACACCGAGGCCACCGCACGGACGCCGGTCGTCCCGGCGGGCACGACCCGGATCCAGTGGGGCGTCAGCCTCGCCGGGGCCGGCGTGGTGACCACCGACGATTACCGGATGAAGGAGGCCGGCAAGCCCCCGGCGAATCCGATCTGCGCGCCTGGCGAACGGTGCCCGAGCGGCGCCTGGGAGGTCATGCCGTACCAGTCGCCGGTCCGCGGCATCCACGCGGCGGTGCTGCGCACCGGCAAGGTGCTCCTGATCGCCGGTTCCGGCAACGACCCGGGCGAGTTCGCCAAGGGCCAGTTCAGCACGACCCTGTACGACCCGGAGGCCGGCTCGTTCACGCCGGTCCCGACGCCGGACGACCTGTTCTGCGGCGGTCACGCCCAACTTCCCGACGGGCGGCTGCTCGTTCTCGGCGGCAATGCCTCGTACCCGGCGGCTGACGGATCGCACGGCTACAAGGGTTTGCGGGCGTCGTACATCTTCGACCCGGAGACCAACGCCTACACCCGCATGAACGACATGAACGAGGGGCACTGGTACCCGTCGGCGACCGTGCTCGGCAACGGCGACGTGCTGTCCGTCGGCGGTTTGAACGAGCGGTCCGAGGGCGCGGTGGGCACCGAGTACTTCTCGTCGACCCAGCGGCGTTGGCTCGCGCCGAACGAGGTCACCCAGACCTACCGGTTCTGGGGCCTGTACCCCGCGATGATCCTGACCGCTGACGGCAGGCTGTTCTACTCCGGCAGCCACGTCTTCGGCGACGGTCTGCCCGGCGCCGGCGCGTCCCTCTACGACCACACCACCGGCAAGATCACCGACGTTCCGGGCCTCCAGGACAAGGACCGGCGTGACCAGTCCATGAGCGTCCTGCTGCCGCCGGCCCAGGACCAGCGGGTGTTGACTGTCGGCGGCGGGAACGTGGTGTCCAACTTGGACGCCGTCCGCCACACCGACGTCGTCGACCTGAGCGCTAACCGGCCCCGGTACCGGGCCGGGCCGAAGCTGCCCACCGGCTTCCGCGAGGACGGGGCACGGCAGAAGGCCCACGAGGGCAAGATGTACGTCTCGACTGTGATCCTGCCCGACGGGAAGGTCTTCGAGACCGGCGGCGCTGTGCACAACCGTGCCGACCCGGTGTTCGAGGCCTCGATGTACAACCCGGAGACCAACCGGTTCACCGACGGCATGGCGCGTGACCCGGTGCCGCGCGGGTACCACTCGTCGGCGTTCCTGCTCCCGGACGGTCGGGTGATGGCGGTCGGCGACAACCCGGGCGACGGCTCGTTCGACAACCGGATCTCGGTGTACTCACCCTGGTACCTGTTCGAGAAGAACCGGCCCGCCATCACCTCGGTCGCGTCGCGAACGTGGAAGGTGGGCAGCACGCAGCGGCTGACGGTCGAGGGTGACATCGCCGAGGTGGCGCTCATCCGGCCGGCCGCGGTCACCCACTCCTCGGACCCGAACCAGCGGTACGTCCGACTGCCGATCGTCGATGATGACGACGACGGCAACATCGATGTGGCGTTGACCCCGAACCCGAACCTGGCGCCGCCGGGCTGGTACATGCTGTACGCCGCCGACAAGCGCGGCGTGCCGTCGGCGGCCCAGTGGGTGCGGATCGAGGCGCCGGCCACGCGGGTGCCGCCGGCCCGGCGTGACGCCGCACCCCGCCCGCGCGCGGTGACGGTGCCGGCCGGGGTGGACGGCTGCGTCCGCAGCTACGGCGACGGCAGTCAGTGCGTCCCGCGGACGTTCCCGTCGATGGTCGTCGACCGGTGCGGGTACCTGCGCGAGCGGGGCCTGACCAGCCTGCCGGTGCGGGCCGGCGACCCGCACGCTCTCGACCGCAACCGCGACGGCGTCGCCTGCGGCCAGGGCGACTGACCACCGCTCCACCGCTGACCCTGATCCGGAGGCCACCATGACACGATTCCCGCTGGCTGTGACTCTCAGCGCCCTGCTGGCAGTGGTCTCGGCCCCCGCGGCGCCCGCTGGGGCGGCGACAGCACCGATCCGCCACGCCGACAGCCCGCTCGCCGTCGCCGGCAGCTACATTGTCGCGTGGTCGCCCGGCGCCGGCGCCGAGCAAGCCGCCACCCTCGTCCGGAGCTTCGGCGGACAGGTCACCCGCACCTATCAGCATGCCCTGAACGGCTTCACGATCTCCGCCACGCCCGCCCAGGCGCGCCGGCTGGCCGCCGACCCGACGGTGGCCTACGTCGAGCAGGACCAGCTGTTCCAGGTGTCCGGGGCCCGTAGCGACCCGGCGTCCTGGGGGCTCGACCGGATCGACCAACGCCGGCTGCCGTTGGACAAGCGGTATCAGCAGACCCCGGGCGGCAACGGTGTCCATGCCTACGTGGTCGACACCGGGATCCGTACCACCCACACCGACTTCGGCGGCCGGGCGGTCAGCGGCACGGACGTCGTCGACAACGACGGCGACGCCGCGGACTGCCATGGTCACGGCACGCATGTCGCCGGAACCCTGGGCGGCGCCGCCTACGGCGTGGCGAAGACCACGACGCTGGTAGGGGTGCGAACACTCGACTGCGAAGGCAAGGGCACCACGTCGCAGTTCGTCGCCGGCATCGACTGGGTCATCGCCAACGCCAAGAAGCCGGCCGTGGCGAACATGAGCCTCGGCGGGCCCGCCTCCACGACCGTCGACGACGCCGTCAAGAAGCTCATCGCCGCCGGGGTCACCGCCGCGGTGGCCGCCGGCAACGGGGGTCCCCGCGGAATCATGGACGTGGCCTGCAAGTTCTCGCCCGCGCGAGTGCCAGACGCGATCACCGTGGGGGCCACCGACCACAAGGACCGGATGGGCGACTTCTCCAACTACGGGTCATGTGTTGACATCCTCGCCCCGGGAATCAACATCGTGTCGGCCACCAGCGCCGACGACACCGCGATCAAGACGCTGACCGGCACCTCCATGGCCACTCCCCACGTGGCCGGCGCCGCGGCGCTGCTCCTGTCGCGGCAACCGCAGCTGACTCCGGCGCAGATCGCCGAGAGGCTGAAGACCTCGGCGACGCCCGGCATCGTGACCAACACCAGCAGCACGCCGAACCGGCTGCTCTACACCGGAGACTGAACGGGCCCCGTCGGCAGCGTCACTGTCGCGTCGATGCCGGTGGGTTCGACTGGCTCCAGACGCACCTCGCCGTCGCTCGCCTCGGCGAGTTGCTTCACCAGTGAGAGCCCCAGCCCGGTGCCGCCCTTCGGCGCGCCCGGCGCGCGCCAGAACGGACTGAAAGCCTGATCACGTTGGTCAGGAGGCAGCCCGGGTCCGCTGTCGGCGATGTGCAGTTCGACCGCGGCGTCCTCGGGGCTGGCCGTGGGGCGGGTGCTGATCGTGATGGGCGAGTCGGTGGGCGCGTGTCGGATGGAGTTCGACAGGAGGTTGTCCAGGATCTGGTCGAGCGCTCCGGGCACGACCGAGACGCTGACGTCGGCGATGTTGGTGTGCTGGATGCGTACCCCCCGCTGGACGGCCAGCGGCTGCCACAGGCTCACTCTCTCGGTCACGGCGTCGCGGAGGTTGATGGCCTCCCGTCGGCTACTGGGGTGTCCCGAGCGGGCCATGTCGAGCAGTGTCTGGACCATCCTCGCCAGCCGGTCGGTCTCCCGGACTGCGGCGTGCAGGTGTTTGCGGCCCGACGTGTCGATGTCGTTCTCCAGGTTTTCCAGACGCAACCGGATGGCCGCGAGCGGCGTTCTCAGCTGGTGGGAGGCGTTGCCGGCGAACGACCTCTGCGCCTGGGTGAGCGCTTGCAGACGGGCGGCGGTGGCGTAGACGGTGGCGGCCAGGCGGCGCAGCTCCGGGGGGCCGGTGACGGGGGTCGGCGGTGGCGGGGCGCCGTCGGCGAGCTGCCGCGCGGTCGTCTCCAACTCGCGTACGGGGCGGCTGATCCAGCGCGCGAGGGCGACAGCGACCGCGGCGGCGGCGGCGAGGACCACCAGGCCCGCGGCCGTGAGGATCCACCACACCTGGTAGATGCGGTCCGTGACGGTCGCCATGGGGACGGTGACCCGGATGGCGCCCTGGCCCGGCTCGCCGGGCCGCACGGGCACGGCCACGGACATGAACCTCTCGCCGCCGGACTCGGCGGTGCGGGTGCTCACCCGGCCCTGGCCGGTCAGGGCGGTGCGGATGTCCTCCGCGGCGGCCAACTCTCCGGGTCGGTGCTGGCCCGGATGGGTGCTGGAGAGGATCTCGCCGCGAGCGTCGACGACGTCGACCTGGCCCTTCAGCCGTTTGGCGGTCTCCCGCGCCAGGAGGTGGACCTGGCCGAGCTGGCGTTCGCGCAGCGCGGCGTCGAGGAACACGGCCAGCACCTCGGCGTCGTGTTCCAGCCTGGCGAACTCGCGCTGCTCCTCGCTGCGGGCGTACAGGTAGCCGAACGGTACTTCCAGGCCGAGCAGGATGAGCAGCGCGAACGACAGGTAGGTGAAGAGCAGCCGCCGGACCATGGCGGTCTACCGGGGGACCAGTCGGAAACCGACGCCGCGGCGGGTCTCGATCCACGCCGGGTCGCCGAGCTTCCTGCGGAGGCTCGCGACGTGGAAGTCCAGAGTTTTGCCCCGGCCGAAAAAGTTCGGCTCCCACACCGTCTCCAGGATCTGCCGCCGCCGGAGGACTGCGCCAGGGTCGCGAGCCAAATACGCCAACAGGTCGAACTCCTTTGGCGCCAGGACCAACAGTCGGCCGGCCAGCCGCACCTCCCGCACCCGGGTGTCGATGACGAGGTCGCCGATGACCTGCCGTCTGGTGTCCCCGCCGGCAGGGGCCGGGGTGGGCGCGGCGGCCGTTTCGGATCGGGCGCGGCGAGAAACCGCGTTCATCCGTGCCACGAGCTCCCGGACGCTGAACGGCTTGGATAGGTAGTCGTCGGCGCCGAGTTCGAGCCCGGCGACCCGATCGGCCTCGTCGCCGCGAGCGGTCAGCATGATCAGGGGGACGTCGTCGGTGCGCCGGATCGCGCGACATACCTCGATGCCGTCGATGTCCGGCAGGCCGAGATCCAGTAGCACCATGTCGGGCCGTGGGGCGGCCAGGGCCTCCGCGCCCGTGGTGACCCACTGGGTGGTGATGCCGTAGCGGGCCAGCCCGTCGATGAGCGGGTCGGCGATCGAGTCGTCGTCTTCGACGAGCAGCACCTTCATCGTACGCGGGCTCCTTCGACTGGCCGGACCAGCTCGCCGAGGCGACCGGAGGGCTAGGGATATCGTCCACCGCTTCGGCAGCGGACGACGTCAGCTGAACCAAACCAGGCTCGTTCGTTGGTACGCGCCGGACCGTCTCGCCAGCCTGGCCGCTTCGGCAGACACAGCCATCGGAACGCGTGGCCGGGCGCGAAAGCCAGGACATGGCCAGGAGACGGCCAGGACTTCCCAAGGTTGGTCAGGGTTGCGCCATGTCCCCACCTGTCGGCTCGTGCTGTCCGTACTGCCTGGTGGTTAGGCAACAGCGACAGTGGAGGTACTGATGCGAAAAGCAGTCCTGGTCACGGCGACCGCGGGTTTGGTGCTGGGTAGCACCAGCCTGGCGTTCGCCGACCAGAGCACCCAGCCGGCAACCGGGACCGGCGTGAGCTCCGCCCGGGCAGGCGAGCCGACGGCGGCGATGACGTCCGCGCAGGCAGGTAACCAGGTTCTACGGGCGGCCGGCGGGGGCCGGGTCGTGGGCGTGGAGCTGACTGAGGTCGGCGGTCAGGCGTTCTACAAGGTGCGGTTCGTCTCTGGCAGCCGGCTGCGCACGGCGATGGTCGATGCGGTCACCGGCCAGGTTTTCGGAGCCCCGGCCGGCAGGGGGCAGAGCTCTGACGGGCAGGGGGGCGTTGGCGCCGCTAGCGGCTCGACCTTCGATGACGACGATGACGACGATGACGACGATGACGATGACGATGACGATGACGATGACGACGATGACGACGATGACGACGATGACGGGCCGGTTCGTCCGGGCACGGAGCCGAACAAATGATCGTCTCCGACCGGCTGATCCGCATCCTGCACGTCGACGGTCACGGTCTGCTGGCTGCCGACGTCTACGGGCGCATCCACCTCCTGGATGACGGCCTTCGGGTGGTCCGGTCCTCGCCGTTCGTGCGCCACGGTCGGCCCGTGTACGGGCTTGCCGTGGCGGACGGCTGGGTGATCGGCAAGGACAGGGGCGGCGCGATCCTGCGGTGGCGGCTGGACACGCTGGAGCTGGCCGACCGCCTCGATCCCGCCGCGGCCGTCGACCGCGCGTTGCTGCTTCCCCGGGAGGAACCGGCCCCGGCCAGCTCCCGCGGCATCGGGGTCTGGGACGGCCGGGTGTTCGTCTCCAGCGGCTACCACCGGCACATGCTCGTGCTCGACCTGCACACCTTCGAGGTGTTGCAGGTGCGGCCGAACCCCACCGGGGACTCGCCGATGGAGTGGGCCTGCACCGAGCACCCGAGCGTCCACGCGGTGTCGGACAAGAAGGGCAACCTGCGGTTCGGGTCGTTCGCCACCATGGAGTTCGGTCCGGCGGTCAAGCTCGACGAGGGCAACATCCACCGGGTGCGTTACGACGCGCGCCACGACAGGTTCTGGGCCACCCAGGACTTCGGCGCCGGCGCCGACGCTGACATCGCGAACGGGGTGCTCGTCCTCGACGCCGACGGGACGGTAGAGGACCGGCTGCTGTTCGCCCGTGACGACGTGGAGTTCGTGGTGTTCGCGCCGGATCAACGGCGTGCGTACGCCGGCGGGTTCGACGGCGAGCTTCACGTTCTCGACAACTCCGACCGACAGCTGCGGCTGCACCGGACGGTGACCGGGTTCAGCCACCAGCTCATCGACTGCGCCGTAGCCGCCGACGGCAGCCTCTACGTGCTGTGCCAGGACGGTGAGGTGACGCGGCTGGATTCTGACGGCGAACTGACGGCGACGATGGGATTCCCGAGGCAGGCCGTCTGGGACATCCAGGCCGACCGCGCCGACCCCGCGACGGTCTACTGCGCCACCGACACCGGTGTCGCCACGGTCGCGATCGGCATCGACGCGCGGGGTCCGCTGCCGGTCGTCGCCGCCGAGCACCGCACCGGGCTCGGATTCACCCGCCGCGTCGCCGCCCTCGCCGGGGGCGTCGTGGGGATCAGTCGTGATCGCCACGCCTTCCGGATGAACAGTGACGGCGCCGTGCTGTGGCAGACCCCGCTGCCGGCCCTGCCGCACACCGTCGCCGTCGACAGCGACGGGCGGCGCGCGCTGGTGGCGACCAACGGCGGCGCCGTCGAGCTGAACACCGCCGACGGCGCCCGACTGGCACTCCTGGACGTCGGCGGCCTACCGGTCTGGGCCGGTCTGTACCTGCCCTCCGGCGAGCGGCTGTTGATCACCCGGAACGGGGTGATCGTGGTCGTCGACTCCGACGGCGTCGAACGGTGGCGGTTCGACCAGGGCGACTACCCCAAACGGGCCTGGCTGCAGGACGGGCTCCTGTACGTGGTCGGCGACGGCGGGCTCAAGGAGATCGCGATCGGCGGCGGCGTCCGGTGCCGGTGGAGTCGTCTGATGTCGAACACGGTGGAGAACGCGGTGGTGACCGGCGACCTGGTCGTCGCCAGTTCCTACGGCATGCAACTGGGCGTCTACGACTATCGCAGCGCCAAGCTGCTCGCGTTGGTGGAAGACCTGC
The DNA here is from genome assembly GCF_039532605.1 of Pilimelia columellifera subsp. columellifera. Lineage (NCBI taxonomy): Bacteria > Bacillati > Actinomycetota > Actinomycetes > Micromonosporales > Micromonosporaceae > Pilimelia > Pilimelia columellifera. The sequence goes on along the minus strand of NZ_BAAARY010000001.1, from coordinate 274,319 downwards.
CCGACTACCCCAAGGCCCTGGCCGTGGCGCGCGACGGCGGCCGGCGCTATCTGCTGGTCGGTTGCCGTGGCGGGCTGCTGTCGACCTACCACATCGACCGCGCGGCGCCCGGCGGTCCGCTGACCAAACTCCGCGACCACTGGCTCGCCCGCACCCCTGCCCACATCGCCCTGCAAGAACTCCCCTTCACACTCAAGGAACCGGCATGCGCGTGATCAATCTGGGGCCCGAGCGCGAGGGCCACGCCGCACCCATCACCCACGTGGCGTTCCGCCCCGACGGGCGGCGACTGTCCACCTGCTCCTATGACGGGACCGTCATCATCTGGGACACCACCGATCCGAAGGATCCGACCCGCCTGGCGACGATGCGGCACCGGCGGCTCGTCAACGCCGCCGCCTGGCACCCCACCGACCCGCGCCGGCTGGCGACCGCCTCGGCCGACAAGACCGTCGCGGTGTGGCGCCTCGACGACGAGGGCCCCGTGCCGGTGACGGTCCTGGCCCGGCACACCGACGACGTCAACGCCGTCGCGTGGCTGCCCGACGGGCGGCACCTGGTCTGTGTCTCCGAGGACGGTCGCGCCACCATGTGGGACGCCGGGACCGGCGCGCTGTGCCGCGAGATCGGCGCCCACGCCGCCCACTGCATGATGGTCGCCACCAGCAGGCAGGGTCTGATCGCCACCGTCGGCGAGGACGGGCTGGTGGTGGTCACCGACCCGGACGCCGCCAGCACGGTCGCCAGCCGCCGCTACGACTCCTCGGTGGAAGGTTGTGCCTGGTCCCCGTCCGGGGACCTCCTCGCCGTCGCCCGCGACGACGGCGCTGTGGACCTGCTCACCGCCGGATGCGCCCACCTGGTCAGCATCAGCGCTGCCGACTGCGCCGCCCGCTCCGTCGCCTTCGCCGACGAGTCGACCCTGGTCGTCGGCGCCTACGACGGGACGCTGCGCACCTTCGACGTCGCGGGCCGTCTCCTCGCGACCTTCCGGGATGCGCGGGTGTGGCCCCGCTCGGTGGCGACCCACGGCGACATCGTCGCCGCCGGCACGTTCGGAGCCACCCCGATGCTGCTGGACCGGCTCTCCGGCGTGGCGCTCGCCGAGCCCGCAACCGCCACCTACGGCCCCAACGCTGTGGCCGGCCGCGGCGGCGAACTGCTGATCGGCCTGGACTCCGGCACGGTGCTGACCCTCAATCTCGACAGCGACCCCCGCCGGCCCGACGTGGGCGCGCACCGGCTCGGTGACAGCCCCGTGCTGTCCGTGGCTGCGGGCCGCCAACAGTGGTACGCCGGCAGCTACGACGGTCGTGTCCACGCCGTCACCGACACCGGCGCCCGAACGAGCGCGCAGGTGGGGTCGCCGGCGCCGTCGATGTGCCTCACCGCCGACGGGCTGGTCGTCGGCACCTATGACGGGGACCTGCTGCTGTTGGATCCTGACACCCTGGCCGTCCGCGAGCGCCTGCGCCGCCACGGCGGCTCGGTGAAATCGCTGACCGCGACGCCCGGAGGTTTCCTGTCGGCGGCCACCGACCGCACCGTCGCCGGCGGCGACTGGCGCCGGCGGACCACACTGTGGGAGCACGGCAACCTGGTCAACGCCGTCGCCGCCGATCGTCGTGGGGAGGTGGTTGCCACGGCGTCCCGCGATCACACGGTCAAGGTCGGCCGCCGGGACGCGGCCGGCAAGGTCACCGGGCCGGTGCTGTCCCTGCTGGGGCCGGACGAGTCGGTCAAGTGTGTGGCCGTGCTCGGCGACCCGGGCGCCCCCACGGTGCTGGCCGGCTCCTACGACTTCGGCGTGTACGCCTGGCGGGTCGACTGGTCCCAACCGGCCGGCGCGCTGCGCGGCGGGGATCTTGTCACGCAGCTCGACCAGGCGGTGTCGTGCATGGTCCGCCTGGATCGGGACCGGGCCGTGGTCGCCGGCTGGGACGGCCAGCTCGTCCTGTTGCACGCCGGGGCGGACGGCGGAGTCCGCATAGGGCGTCGGTACCGGGTCGCCGACCTGCTGGCCCGCATCGGTCAGGCGCCGGCATGAGCCGGTCCAGCCGTCCCGGTGGACCGGCCGGCGCGGGCACGCCGTCCCGGTCGGCGGCTGTCCGTGCCAGCGTTCCCGTCACATTGGACGGTCCGGGCGGGCCAGCCGCGCGGTTGGTGACCTTCAACGGCCTGCCAGACCCGGGCGAGCACCTGGCCTGTCTGCTGCCGGGCGTCCGTCCGGCCGGGGCGCCGTTGGTGCGGCTGCACAGCGAGTGCCTCACCGGCGATGTCCTCGGCTCCACCCGCTGCGACTGCGGCCCGCAACTCGCCGAGGCGTTGGGCCGGATCGGCGCGGAGGGCGGGGCGGTGCTCTACCTGCGGCAGGAGGGCCGCGGTATCGGCCTCTACCCCAAACTCGACGCCTACCTGTTGCAGGACGGCGGCGTGGACACCTTCGACGCCAACCGGCTGCTCGGCTACGGCGATGACCACCGCGACTACCGGGTCGCCGCCGTCATGCTCCACGCCCTGGGCATGACCCGGGTGCGACTGCTGACCAACAACCCCGACAAGGTGCGGCAGCTTCGCGAGCACGGGATCGACGTTGTCGAGGTGCTGCCCACCGCCGTGCATCTGACCACCCACAATGCCCGTTACCTGGCCGCCAAAGCGGTCCGGGCCGGCCATCACCTACCGCTTCCACCGGAGGGGACCGCATGATCGACCCGAGCGCGCCACTTGTCGAGGACCCGAGCCCGCATCTGGCCGAACACGCCGCGCCGGCCCAGCCGGCGGCGTTCGCCGTGCCGCCCGGCGCGCTGCCCGACACCGACGTCGACCGACTGGCGGCCACAGTGGAGGACGCGCGGGTCCCGCTGGCCGCGCGGCTGGCCGCCGGTCAGATCCTGGCCGTGCGTGGCGACCCGCGCCTCACCGATCCGCCCCCGGTGTGCCCGGTGCCGGGCGGCCCGGTGACAATGGGCCTGGCGCCCGGAGGCGTCGCCGCGGTAGTGGCGGCGTGGCGCCACGTCGGTGTCGAGCCGGCCTGGATCGCCAAGGAGACCCCGGCGCACACCGTACGGCTGGCCCCCTACTGGATCGCCAGCTACCCGGTCACCAACGGCGAGTACGCCCGGTTCCTGCACGACACCGGCCGTTCACGGCGGCCGAGCACCTGGCAGCTGGGCGCCTACCCGTGGGACCGGTCCAACCACCCGGTGGCGGGCGTCGAGCCCCAGGACGGCGACGCCTACGCCGACTGGCTCACCGCTCGCACCGGACACCCGTGGCGGTTGCCCACCGAAGCCGAGTGGGAACACGCCGCCGCCGGCCCCGACCGACGCGAACACCCCTGGGGCGACGCCTTCGACCCGGCCGCGGCGAACACCCGCGAAACCGGCGTCCACACCACCACACCCGTCGGCGCGTTCCCCGCCGGCCGCTCCTGGTGCGGCGCGATGGACATGGGCGGCAACGTCGAGGAGTTCGTCGCCGACACGTACCGCCCCTACCCCGGCGCCGAGGCGGTCAGCGACGACCTCACCGACGCTGTGGGCACGTACCGCGTCGCGCGCGGCGGCAGCTTCTGCCGCTACGGCGACCTCACCCGGGCCAGCCGCCGCCACGGCCCCTACCCCAGCCCCCTGTACCCCATCGGCTTCCGGCTGGCCACCAGCCACGACCCGGGACAACGCCCATGACCCAGCTGTGGAAGAAACTCACCAGCACCGTCGGGCTCGTCACTGTCCCGGACGGCGACGGCCTCAACGTCATGTCCGCCGAGTGGTCCTACTTTGTCAACAAGGAACCGCTCTACGTCGCTGTCGTCCTCGGCCCCCGCGCCGTCAGCCACGTCCTCCTCGCCACCGCCGGGCGCTTCGCCGTCACGTTCTGCGGCGAACACCAGGCAGACCTCGCCGACTTCGCCGGCAGCTTCACCGCCCGCGACCTCGACAAGACCTCCAGCCAGGGTCTCGCCTTCGGCGAACCGACCCCCGACGGCGTCCCGTGGGTCACCGGCGGCGTTCTCGCGGTCGAGTGCGTGCTGCGGCAGGTCGTGCCGATGCCCGTACACCGCATGTACATCGGTGAAGTCGTCGCCGCGCACGAACCCGACCAGCCGGTACACCCCCTGGTCAAGCACGGCGGCATGTTCACCCTCGGCCCGCCGGCAGCCCGACGCGCCGTCATCGCGGCCGCCGCGATCACCCCGCGGGGAGCGCTGCGGGTGGGCGCCACCGCGCCACCGTCGACCCACGGCGCCGGCTGGCGGGTCACCCTCAACCGGCCCGACGGCACGAACGTCGACCTGGGCGAACACCACGCCAGCGGCCACGGTGACCTGCTCACCGACATCGCGCTGCCCAGGCATCTCACCGCGGCCGACGTGGTCGGCTCGTCCGTCACTGTCGCCCGGGGAGAAGCCGCGACCGGCACCGCCCGCGTCAGCGGACCCGGACCACGTCGATGAGCCCCGTGCCGTCCATCCCCCTGCGGGTGGCCACCGTCCAGGCGCGGGCCGTCCCGGGCGACGTCGCCCACAACGCCGCCCACGCCGCGACGCTCGCCGCCACCGCGGCCGCCGACGGCGCCCAACTCGTCGTGTTCCCCGAGCTGCACCTGTGCGGCTACCACCTGGCCGCGCTCGCCACCGACCACACCGCCGAGGTCGCCGCCGACCAGCACGGACACGTCCGCGACGAGCGGCTACGTCCGCTCACCGCCCGTGCCGGCGGCGCCGACGTGGCGGTCCTTCTCGGCGCCGCCGTACGCCGCCCTGACGGTCGACTGACGAACTCGCTGATCCTCAGCGTCGAGGGCCGGTGCCAGGTCGTGTACGACAAGGCGCACCTCTGGCACGACGAGAACACGCTCTTCACTGCGGGCGGCACAGCCGCCGACCTCGACGTCGGCCCGTGGCGAATCGGACTCGGCATCTGCTACGACATGTCCTTCCCCGAACACGCCCGCGCCGCCGCCGTCCGCGGCGCCCACCTGTACGTGGCCGCCAGCGCCTTCGCCGCTGGGGCCGAGCACCGCGCCGCCATCTACCTCGCCAGCCGGGCGTTGGAGAACACCATCTACTGCGCCTTCATCAACCCGGTGGGCGGACCCGAGCACCGGCCCTGTCGTGGCGGCACCGCCGTCTGGGGACCTGGCGGAGCCCGCCTGGCCGATGCCGGCGGCGACATCGAACGCGTCCTGCTGACTGACCTGGACCCGGGACAGATGACAGCCGCCCGAAAGGGTCTGCGGATGCTCGCCGAGCACCGCCGGCAGTCCGCGGCGCCGACTGACCCGTCCGTGGCGGAGAGTCCCCAGCAACGGCGCCGCTTCTCCATCAGCTGATTGCGGGCAGGATGTCCTCGTCGAGGAAGGCGAGGAGGTCGAGTTCCCGATCCTCCACCTTCCTGGGTTTGCCGGTGGTGTCCTGGGTGGAGCTGAAGACCAGGTCCAGGCTGGGGATGACGGCGACGTACTGCCCGCCCCAGCCCCAGGCGAACTGCACCGGATGTCCCCGCACGGTCGCCAGCCACCACAGCGCGCCGTACTGGTAGCGGGGGTCCTGCTCCTTGTGCCCGGAGTAGGCGCGGGAGAACGCTATGGCCTCGGCCGGCACTACCTGCTGCCCGTTCCATACGCCGTTCCGTAGGTACAGCTCGCCGAAGCGGGCCAGCGCCCGGGCGGGCAGGAAGACGTTGCAACCGCCGGACGCGACGCCTTGCGGGTCGCAGCCCCAGGCCTGGTGGCCGATGCCGAGCGGCGCGAAGAGGTGGACGGACGCGTACCGTTCGAGGGTGACGCCGGTGGCGGCCTGTAGCACCGCCGACAGCAGGTGGGTGTCGCCGGTGCTGTAGTGGAATCGGGCGCCGGGCGTCGCCGCCAGCGGCTGGTCGAGGATCGCCTTGACCCAGTCGTTACCGTTCTCGATGGCGTACTCGGTCTCGTCCTCCGACCACTGTAGGCCGGAGCGCATCGTTAGTAGGTGCCGGATGGTGATGCCGGCCTTCGTGCTGCCGGCCGCGACGGCGGCGGGCAGGTAGTGGCCGATGGGCGTGTCGTAGCTGGCGATGTCGCCGCGGCACAGCGCGATGCCGTAGACCGCCTGGAGGACGCTCTTCGATGCCGAGTGCACATTGTTGCTCTGCTGCGGGCCGCCGCCGTGGAAGTAGCGTTCGTAGACGAGACGACCGCCACGCACCAGGATGAGGCTTCGGGAATTCTTGACGCCACCGAACCAATCCGCTGACTCGTCCAGCGACGCCACGTCCAAGCCGGCGGGGGCGAACCGGGCGCCGACCTGCCAGCCTGCGTCCGGGTCGCCGTGGAACGCCCGGGGTTCGTTGCTGACGTAGAACTGTGCCACGAGCGCCCCTTCCGACCGTACGATCGCCTGCGACGGCTTGGGCGCCCCCAGCCGGACGCCAACCTGCCGGTGAACGATACCGGTTGAGGGTGGGAAGCCGCGCTAGCGTGCAGTTCGGACAAATCAGACGCCTCCCTGTCGGTGGCGGTCGTCGCCCGGGCTCAGTCGCTCCCGGGCCGGCCGAGGACGGCGTTGAAGCGCGTCAGCAGCGTGCCCATGGGCAGGAAGCACATCCGCCCGTCATCACCCACCGCGGCGGCGATGCCAGCAGCCGCGAAATAGCCGGCTCGCGGTCCACGCAGGACGACCGGCCTGCCGGGTTTCGCCAACCGCCGACGCGCTCGGCCTTGCTTTGAACTACATCACGCTGTGGAACCGCGTCGATCTGGATCACGCGCTGGCGCGCATCCGGAACCATCGGGCCGACCAGAGCGAGGTCGCCCGCTGCGGTGACCCTGCCGATCTGGTTGAGCCCCGGTGCGGTGAACCAGATTCCACCGTCGGGCGCGGCGGCGACGCCGTAGGTCGCCGATCCCGGTTCCAGGTCGATCACCGTGTGCCGCCGGAGGCGTCTCGCCGCCTCAGCCGATCGTCGGTTTGGGCGCACCAGAGTGCGCCGTCGGCGGCGACGGTCATCAGCATCGGATGGCCGCTGGCTGGAACCGTGGTCGTCCGGCTCAGGTCGTCAGACGTGTAGCCGCCGCCGGTGATGCGATCACGCTGTCATAGGAGAAAGTGATCGTCTGCGCTGCGGTTTCGGTTGGACAATCGCCGTCCGCCTCCGGGTTGTCGTGGGAGGAGGCGGTCCGGCTGGACCTGCGGCACGTCGAGAACTGGTCGCTCACCCTCGACCTGGTGATTCTGCTGCGGACCGTGACCGCGGTGCTGCGGTCCTCCGGCGCCTACTGAGCGCACGGGCGTTCCTGGCATGCCGCTGGAGGCCTCGGGAGAGGCGCCGGTGTCGGGTGTCTGCGCGTCGTGACCCTGGTGGTGCGCACGGTGACGTTCTAGTGTATACGGATCGGTGACCGTCGATCGGATGAACCTGGACGGCGCCGATGCCACCACCACCCCTCACACCGGAGGTACGGCACATGACGCTGCTGCGCAGGCGCCGGATTCTACCCCTGATCGCCGCCCTGACCACCACCGCCGCCCTGGCGGCCCAGGCCGCCCCGGCGGCCGCCGCGGCCACCCCCGCTCCCGGCAAGCTCCTCGCGACCGCCAGCCACCCGATCACGAACGACTACGTCGTCGTGTTCCACGACGCGGCCGTCCGCGCGGCTGCCGTGCCCGACGTGGCCGCGTCGATGGCAGCCGCGCACGGCGGCGCCGTCGGCTACACCTACCAGCACGCGTTCCACGGCTTCCAGTTCAAGGGCGACGCGCGGGACGCCGCCGCGATCGCCGCCGACCCCGCCGTCCGGTACGTCGCCCAGTCGGGAATGCGCCACGTCGACGGCGGTGGCACCCAGAACAACCCCGTCTGGGGCCTGGACCGCATCGACCAGCGCAAGGTCACTGCCGACCGGAAGTTCACCTACCCCAACGATGGCACCGGCGTGACCGCCTACATCGTCGACACCGGCCTGCGGTACACCCACTCCGAGTTCGGCGGCCGCGCCGTGGCCGGCCTCGACGCGATCACCGAGGGCGGCGGCGCGGTCGACTGCCACGGGCACGGCACCCACGTGGGCGGCACCGTCGGCGGCAAGACCTACGGCGTGGCGAAGAACGTCAAGCTCGTCGGCGTCCGCGTCATCGACTGCGACGGTTCCGGGCCGGACCCGGGCGTCGCCAAGGCCATCGACTGGATCATCGAGAACGCCAGCGGCCCGTCCGTGGTCAACATGAGCATCGGCGGCGACCCGTTCTCGCCGATCGACGACGCCATCCGCAAGGCCGTCGCCACCAAGAACATCTCGTTCGCGGTGGCGGCCGGCAACGGCGACGACCTCGGCCGCCCGCAGGACGCGTGCAACCACACTCCGGCGCGCGTCACCGAGGCCGTGACGGTGGCAGCGAGCACCAGCCGCGACCGGTCGGCGTCGTTCACCAACTACGGCAAGTGCGTGGACATCTTCGCGCCCGGCGTGTCGGTGAAGTCGGGGTGGATCGGCAGCGACACGGCCACCCGGACGATCGACGGCACGTCGATGGCCACCCCGCACGTGGCCGGCGTGATGGCGGTCGTGCTGTCGGACAAGCCGGAGACGACCCCGGCGCAGATGTCCACACTGCTCACGGACGCGGCCACCAGCGACGCGATCACCGGCGTGGGCACCGACTCGCCGAACAAGCTGCTCTACATCGGCCCGTCCGCCCGCTGACGGCCCGTGCGGCGGCGACACCGGCACCGGCCGGCCGCCGCCGCACGCCGGGCGCCCGGTCACCGCGGGGCCGGACGCTCATCGCTGCGAAGCGGTCGGGTAGCTGTCTGGTCAGTGGCGGCCGTTGGCCGAGGATCCGCAGCAGGTCGTGCTTGTTGGTCCACAACTGGCCGGTGACCCCGGGGGTGATCAGCTCCCCGGCGACGGCCAGGCCGTAGCTTCCTGCCCGGTGCCGCCGAATTCGACCGACTCTTGCCTGTGTTCACGCCGGGAAATGCCGGTCAGCCGGTGACGACCGCCACGCACCAGGATGACGCTTCGCCCCTTCCGACCGTCCGATCGCCTGCGACGGCTTGGGCGCCCCCAGCCGGACGCCAACCTGCCGGTGGGCGTCGCCGCCCGGGCTCAGTCGCTCCCGGGCCGGCCGAGTTCGGCGTTGAAGCGCGTCAGCAGCGTGCCCATGGGCAGGAAGCACATCCGCCCATCGTCACCCACCGTGGTGGCCATGCCGGCAGCAGCGAAGTAGCCGGCTCGCGGTCCACGCAGGACGACCGGCCCGCCCAGGTCGCCCGCCGCCATCGTCGGCCCGTCACCGCAGAAGTGGCGTTGGCCGTCGATGAGGCGGCTGTCGGTGACCACGCCTTCGGTCAGTTCGGTCCCCTTGCCGCTGCGCAGGTACCGCGACCCGACGAGGGCGCCCTCGGATGCCACGCTGGTGACCAGCCCGTAAACCCGGCCTTCCCGGGTGAGGAACTCTCTGCCGCTGTAGATCCCAGGGCGCGGTGCGAAGATCGCCGCGTCGAGGGGCCTGGCGCCGGCATCGGGGAGAAGTCCGTTCGTGGTGACCGTCCCGATGTTGAGGCCCGCGTGCGCCACCAGGCTCAGCACCGCGCCGCCCGCCGGGCCGGCGCACTGCCCGGAGGCGAGGACCTGACGCTCGCCGTTCACCCGCAGCAGGAAACCTGCCGTGCAGCGGGCGGTGCTGTCAGCACTGTGGGCGAGTCCCGACCCGGCGCCGAGCAGGTAACCCATTGCCGGAGACCCGACGTCGGCTCGTCCGGCCGGACCGGCATGGGCGGCGGCGGTCGGCGCCAGCAGGCTGGCGGCCAGGACGGCGGTGGTCAGCGCGGCGGTGGCCAACGCGGTACGAGAAAGCGCCATGAGAGTTCCTCCCGTTTTGGAGCCCGAGCCACCTACGATAGAGCTCAGTCCTATGAAGAAGGTCACAGCTGTCGGGTTTCTGACAGCAGTCTTCGGTCCTGTTGAACGGGTAGGGCTTCGGGCATGCCGGCGATGGTCGGAAGGTGGTCGACACGGTCGGCCCATCGAGTCATCAGGGCGGGATCGTGGGTGATGAGCAGGACCCCGATGTTGTGTTCGCGTTGGTAGTCGGTGATGACGTGGGCCACCTGGGCCTGGGTGGAGGCGTCAAGCATGGCGGTGGCTTCGTCGCAGAGCAGGTAATCGGGTTTCTGGGCGAGAGCGCGGGCGAGGCAGGCGCGTTGGAGCTGGCCGTCGCTGACGGCGTGCGAACGGCGGGTGAGCAGGTCGGCGGTGAGCCCGACACGCTCGGCGAGTTCGGCGACCTGGCGACGGGTGTGGCTCCGGTCGGCGCCGGTCGCGCGCAGCGGTTCGGCGATGAGGTCGGCGAGGCTCAGGCGGGGGTCGGCTGCGGCGCGGGGGCTCTGGAACAGCAGGGCGACGCGGGTCCGTACCAGCGCCGGCACGCGGTGGCGTGCGGCAGTGACCGGGGCGCCGTCGAGGTGGACCTGACCGGAGTCGGGTCGGCGCAGCAGGGCAAGGACGCGGGCCAGGGTGGACTTTCCGCTGCCGGAGGGTCCGCGCAGTCCTACGGTCTCGCCGCGTCCGACGTGCAGGGTGACCTCATACAGGACGCGTCGTTGGCCGAAGCTGACCGTGACGTTCTCGGCGGCCAGGCGTGCGGTGTCGTTCATGCGGCTGCACGCTGTCGGTGGTGGCAGGCCACCGTGCCGTGGCCGGCTCGTGTGGTGGCCGGGGCCGTGGCACAGCGCTGGTCGGCCCGAGGGCAGCGGGGCGCGAACGCGCACCCGGCGGGCAGGTTGGTGAGCATGGGCGGGTGTCCGGGGATCGGGGTGAAGGCGCGTTCGGGCAGGGCGTCGAGCAGCGCGACGCTGTAGGGGTGGGCCGGCGCGGTGAACAGCTGTTCGGTGGGCTGGTGTTCGACGATGCGGCTGGCGTACATGACGGCGACGGTGTCGGCGACCCTACGGGCGGCGCTGAGGTCGTGGGTGATGAGGAGGACCGCGCCGCCGCTGTCGCAGCGGCGGCGTAGCAGGTCGAGAGTGTGATCGACCAGCGGGCGGTCAAGGCCGGCGGTGGGTTCGTCAGCGATGAGAATGGCCGGGTCGGGGGCCACGGCCAGGGCGGTGGCGAGACGCTGCGCCATGCCACCGGACAGCTCGAACGGGTACCGGTCGAGGTCGGCGGGGTCGAGGCCGACGTCTGTGGCCGCCTGCGCTGCGGCCGCCGGGGCGCTGGCGCGGGTGTGCCCGTGCGCCCGTAGGGTCTCCTCGAGCAGGCGGCGGCCGGTGCGTACCGGTGTCAGGGCGGTAGCGGGGCTTTGCGGGATGAGGCCGAGGCGTCGTCCCCGGACGCTGCGGGCGAGTTGGCGTTCGCCGCAGGCCAGCAGGGCGACCGGCTGGCCTGCGTGGCTGTCGGTCAGCCGGGCGTGGCCGCTGATGGTGGCGTTCGCCGGTAACAGGCCGAGCAGGGCGTGGGCGAGCACGGACTTGCCGCACCCGGATTCGCCGACGACCGCGAGCAGTTCCCCGCGGCTCAGCGCGATGGTGAGGTCGGTGACGGCGTTGACGACAGAGTCGCGCAGCTGGAACCGGACGGTGAGTCCGGTGATGTCGAGCACCGGGCCGGTCCGGCCGGCGCCCGAGCTGGCGTCGGTGATGGTGGTCGCCGGGTTGGTGGTCACAGGTGCAGCTCCGCTCGCACGCGGGGGTCGAGGCGCTCCCGCCAGCGGGTGGCGACAGCGGCCAGCGCGAGCGTGACGACGATGATGACCACGCCGGGGGCGAGGCTGGCCCACCAGGCGCCGGTCAGCAGCGACCGCTGGCCGTCGTTGATCATGTTGCCCAGGGACGCCAGGTGCGGGGGCAGGCCCAGGCCCAGAAAGGACAGGGCGGTCTCGTGCCAGACAGCGTGCGGCACCATCAGGGTGGTGGCGAGGGCGAGGCGGGGCAGCACATGCGGCAGCAGGTGCCGTAGCAGGACGCGGGCGCGGCTGGCGCCGCCGTTGATCGCGGCGTCGATGAATGGCCGGGTGCGCAGGCTCAGGATTTCGGAGCGCACGATCCGGGCGGTGGACAGCCAGTGGGTGAGCCCGACCGAGGCGATGACAGCGCCGAGGCTGGGTCGCAGCATGGCGACGATGAAGATTCCCAGCAGCAGGTGCGGCAGCGCCGCGACAGTGTCCACGACCCGCATGAGGGCGCGGTCGATACGGCCGCCGAGGGCGCCGGCGACGGCGCCCACCAGGCCGCCGATGACCGTGGCGACGAGGGCGGCTACGGCGCCGACGAGCAGCGAGACGCGCAGCCCGTAGACGCTGCGGTGCGCGACATCACGACCGAGGTCGTCGGTGCCGGCGGGGTGCGCCCACGATGGCGGCTGCCGAGTCTGGTCGAGGTGGACAGCGGCCTCGTCCAGCGGCCACAGCAGCGGCGCGAGAAGGCACGCGACGAGCGCGGCGAGCAACACGGCGCCGGCGACAGCGGCGCCGGCCTGTCCTGCCCGCCATTGGGGCCGGTCACGGCGGATGGGGCGCTGGGCGAGGTCAGTCATGCAGTCGCACCCGGGGGTCGGCAATGGCGTAGGCGAGGTCGGTGGCCAGGTTCGCGGCCAGCACCACGACGGTGGTGAGCAGCGTCGTGGCCGCCAACAGGGGGAAGTCGCTGCCGAGGGCGGCGTGCACGGTGACCGCTCCCAGACCTGGCAGCGAGAACACGGTCTCGACGAGGACGGCCCCACCGACCAGCTCGGGCAGGTGGGTGCCGATCAGGGTGAGGAACGGCAGCAGCGCGGTGCGCAGCGCGTGACCGGCCAGGACGGTGCGGCCGGGCAGGCCGCGGGCCTTGGCGGCCAGGACGTGGTCGTCGCGCAGGCTGTCGGCGACCGCATCGCGGACGAACAGCACGAACCACGGGGCCTGCGCCACGGCCAGCACGGCCACCGGCAGCACCAGGTGGTGGGCAACGTCAGTCCAGGACGTGGTGGTGGCGGTGACGTCGGTCAGCCCACCGGCCGGCAGCCAGCGCAGGTGCAGGGCGAACACCGCTATCGCGGCCAGTCCGAGCCAGAACACCGGCACCGACTGCACGGCGTGCGCCGCGGCCCGCAGCGTCCGGTCGAAGACGCCGCCACGCCGGTACGCGGCCAAGACGCCCAGCAGCAGGCTCACCACCAGCACGAGCGCCAGCGCGGTCGCGACCAGCAGCAGCGTCCAACCGGCACGGGCAGCCAGCACGGAGATCACGGGTTCGTGGCGGCTGGTCGACCAGCCCAGGTCGCCCTGCAACAGGTTGCCGACCCAGCGTGCGTACTGCACAGGCAACGGATCGTCGACGCCCCAGTTGGCGCGGATCTGGGCAAGGTTCTCCTCGGTGGCGGTGAACGCGGCCGCTCCGGCGTACTGCTGCGCCGGGTCGATCGGCGAGGCCGCGCCGAGGGCGAACATGCCCATGCTGGTGGCCACCAGGATGGGGCCGGCGACCAGCAACCGCCGGCGCACGACCACCCCCGCTCCGGCCAACCGGCGCCGGGAAACCGGTCGTGTCGGATTCGCGTGGCCGGCGGTCACCGCTTCTTGGTCCAGGTGTTGATGTTCCACCACAAGCTGTTGGCCACGTCGTGCTCGTGCGGCTCGACCCGCGGGACGACCCCGACGATCGTGTCGCGGACCACGTAGGTGTGTTGAAGGTAGGTGAGGAACACCCAGGGCACGTCGGCGGCGAGCTGCTTCTGGAAGGTGGCGTAGGCGGCCTTGCGCGTGGCCGGGTCGACGGAGCCGCGACCGGTTTGCAACGCCTGGTCGACCGCGGGCGACTTGTAGAAGCCCGGGTTGAAGAACCCCTTCCCGGCGAACGCCGAGCCGAACAGCTTGTAGGAGACGAAATCCGGGTCGTACGGGGTGCCCCACCCCATGATCAACGCGTCGTTCCGCATCCTCGGAGTGATCGCGTCCCAGGTCAGACCCTGGGGGGTGACGGCGATACCGACTTTCTTCGCGTCCGCAGTGAACGCCAGCGCCAACTCCTTACGGAGGCTGTCGCTGGCCGGATACATCAGCGTGAACGCCGCCCTGCGTCCGTCCCTGCCCCGTACGCCGTCCGGCCCCGGCGCCCAGCCGGCCGCATCCAGCACCGCCGCGGCGGCGACCGGGTCGGCTCCGGGCCTACCCACTATGGATGGCTCGGCGAACGGCGACGACGGCGGCACCGGCCCGAACGCCGGCTCGCCCGCCCCGCCGAGGACGCCAGCGACCATCGCGCTCCGATCCACCGCCACGTTGAGCGCCTGCCGTATGGCCAGGTCGCCGGTGATCGGGCCACCCATCGGCAGCATCACACCCCGGTAGTCGGCGGTGGGCGTCTTCTGCACCCTGTGCCCGCCGGCGTCGAACCCCGCCGCGAGCTTCGGCGGCAGCTCGGCCGCGTCGAACTCGCCAGCCCGCAAGCGTTGGGCGCGGACGTTGTCATCGGCGACGAACGCCACCACCACCGTGGCGTTGCTCGGCTCGCCGCCGTGGTACGCCTCGTTCGCCTTCAGCACAAGCCGGTCACCGGGCGTCCACGACTGCACCCGGTACGGGCCGGTGCCCACCGGCGCACGATTGAAGGCAGCCTTGTTGATGTCCTGCCCGGCGAGGGCCTTGGCCGGGACGATGCCGAGGGTGAGCCGTTGCAGGAACGGGGCGTAGGGGTGCTTGAGCCGGAACACGACCGTCGCCGGGTCCGGCGCCTCGACGGCGGCAAGCATGTCCAGATCTGACCGCAGCGTCGAATCGACCTTCGGGTCGAGCACCGCCTGGTAGGTGAACACCACATCCGCCGAGGTCAACGGGGCGCCGTCGTGGAAACGCACCCCCTCACGCAGCCGGGCCGTGACCGTCCTGCCATCGGCAGAGACCGCCGGCGTCTCACGTGCCAGGCCCCCGACGAGGTTGTTGTTCCCCTCCCGGGCGACGAGGCCGTCGAAGATCAGCGACGCGCCGTCCACCCCGTAGTTGAGCAGCGGGTTCAACGCCTCCGGCTCACCCGCGGTCGCCACCACCAGCGTCGCGGCATCACCCGATGACGCCGGGGTGGACCCCGCTGAACAACCCGCCACGCCGACGACGCCCGCCGCGGCCATAACCGCGACCGACCGACGAACCGACAAGCAACGCACCCCGAACACAGGTCCTCCTATAGCTGGCGAGCCGCGGACCGATGAGGGGCGTCGCCACGATCAAACAGCGTCGCCATCTTTTCGTAACTGCAAGTATTTTGCAATAAGGGAGCCCACGGGTAGGGCTCTGTTCAGGCCGGTCGCTGCCTCAGTCGCCAGAATCCGACGCTGATCAACGTCGCCGCCAGGGCCATGACGATGATGTCGCTGAGCAGGGCGATCGACGGGGGAACGGGAAAGTATGTGGGCACGGCCAGGACGCTGGCGGCAACGCTCACCAGCCCAGCCGACCACACTGCCAGGGTGTGCCGCCTGCTCCATCCTGCTCGGCGGCTGTACCGGAGCACCGCGATCACGAACGCGATCCAGACGGCGATACGCAGCAGCTGTCCGGTCCAGTTGCTCGACAGGCTATTGAAGAAGGGAATCAGTGCGACGAGCCCCACAACCAGGGGCGCGGGGACACGTCCGGGCAGCGCGGCCGGCGACCGCCGCCAGCGCGGCAGGCGGGCGAGCGTGATCACGACAGCTGCGATCACCAACGCGCCGGCGAGTTGACCCGGGGCGGCAGTGAAGCCTTTGCGACCGTCGTCGTCCAGGAAGATCATGGCGCTGCCGAGGAGGTACACCGGCGCCATCGCCACGAGCGCGCCTCGGCTGAGCCACGGCCGATCACGGTAGGCCGGCGGGGCGAACGCCTCGACCAGCGCGATCGGGGCGGCGATGCTGAGCGCGATGTGGTTGCCCACATAGTCAAGGACCTGGGAGAGGCTGACGCCGATCACCGGAACGCTGGTCCGGGCGGCTTCTGACTGCGTCGCGTCGAATTGTGTGTCGTCGAGGTAGTCGACGTTGAACAGGCTCTGGTCGACCACCCCCGCCTGGATGACGCCGAAGGCCGCGGCGAGCAGAATGATCGCCGGCCACCCGCCGCTCCACCGTCGGCTGACCTCACGGATGATCAACGCGGCCATCCCGTAGAAGGTGGCGCCAAAGAGGACGAGGGTGGGGTAGTAGGTCACTGGGTAGCCGCCCCACGACGCTTCCGCCATCCACGGCGCCAACGCAGCGAGCGACACCCCACAGGCAACTCGGACGAGGACGGACGAGCTACGCGCGGCTTCTTCCGCCACAACGCCGCCGCCATCCACACCAGTCATCTACCGACCCCCAGCCATCGACCCTCATCAGTGCTGCGGGACGCTACCTCGCCCGGCGAGGTGGAGCGGTCCGCACGTCCGGTCTCACACAGCCAACGGTCGGGCCGGTGGGGCGAACACCACCATCGCTTGGAGGAATCGCTCCGGGTCACCGGACCAGGCGTAGGCGCGGAGCTGCTCCAGCGACCTACGGCCGATCAGGGCCCGAGCCAACTCGAAGACAGGCGCTCGAACCTCCGCTGTGGGCTCACCGGCGCCGAGCACCCAGCTTCCGCCGTCGGTCGCCCGCGCCACGAGCGCCGGCAGGTCCGCCGGCCAGCCTTCGCCCTGGCCGCTGATCCACCCGCGGGTCAGCGCCCGCGCCTGCACCTCCACCACGGCCACCGCGCCGCGCGGGTCCGGGGCGGGGCTCTCGCCGAGCGCGCCGTGTAGGTCGTACAGGTGGTGCCAGGCGTCCATGGCGACCCGCGCGAAGCGGGCGTCGGCCAGGGCCTGCGCCATCGCCGACGCTCTGCCGTGCCACTCGTCCAGCAGTTCGGACATTGACCGGCTGCGGCGCTCGTCTACCTGCCGGGAGGTCCAGGTGGGTCCGGGCGCCCCGTCGAGCCGGCGGTCCAGCACGTCGGCGCACACTCCGGCGAGGTGCGCGACGGTGTCCCGCACCGTCCATTCCGGAAGAGCGGGCACCTCGACGGCGCCGCGTGCGTCGTCGAGGTCGCGCGTCAGGCGGTCGACTCGCCCGACGCAGCTCAGGTACAGGTCGCCGAGTGGGTTGTCTACGGAGGTCGGCCTAGCGTCGGGCATGGCGCCAGCCTGCCGTATCGCGCGGCCCGCGCCAAGGCGCCCCGCTGCCCGTTCCAGTGGTGGCGGTGTCAGGATTCCTCCGATCGTGTCAGGTGTGCTTGACGTAATGGAAGGAGAACCTTACATTCAAGCCATGAAGGCAGAGACACAACAAGGTCAGGTGGCACGCGCGGCCCGCCGCGCTGTCCTCGTCGACGGACTGCCAGTGGCCACCCTGGGCGCGGTGGCCCTGGCGCTTGGCAGCAACCCCGACCAGAGCCCCGGTCAGCGAGCGTGGTGGATCACGACGACCGCCGCGTTCAGCCTCGCCGTGGTGTGGGTTCTGCTGCGGGCGTTCCGTCGCGCGGACGAGTACCTACGCAGGGTCCAGTTGGAGAGCATGGCCGTCGCGTTCGCCGCGGTCCTCGTGAGTCTGCAGGTGGCGACTCTGCTCGACGCCGCTGGCGTTGTCGCCATCCACCAGGTAACCCAGCTCATCATCATCGGCGGGTTGGCGATCTGGCTGGGCATCGCCGACCTACGCACCCGCCTGCGCCGCTGAGAAGAGTTAACCAGTGCGAAACCGATTACGTGAACTACGCGCAGGCCGTCGGTGGAGCCAGGCGGACCTGGCCGACCGATGCCAGGTCTCCCGGCAGGCCATCAACGCCATCGAAACCGAGCGGCACGATCCCAGCCTGCCGCTGGCGTTCACCATCGCGGACGTGTTCGGCCTGAGCGTCGAAGAGGTCTTCCAACCCGAGCGGACCAGCGCCCCCGGCGATCCCTCACAGTCCGGATAAGACCGCCGGAACGAGACGTCGGGTGATGATGCCGCGGCGAAGGGATCATCACCCCGGTGGCGGGTGACACACCTCGGGGTCCCCGAATGTCGGGGAGTGGCTGTTAGGGTCAGTGCCACGATGAGGCAGGGAAGCCGGTGTGAGTCCGGCACGGTCCTCGCCACTGTAACCGTGGAGTGAGCCCCACCATCGCCACTGGCCGCGCGGCCGGGAAGGCGGGGCACGCGTTGATGCGGAGTCAGGAAACCTCCCATCGTGATTCGCCGCTGCTGACTCCACGAAGGATGGATCACATGGTCGCCAGTCTGCCCGTGCTTACCCGCGCCTGAGCTCGCCGCCTCACCCCCCGTCCCGCCGCCCACCACGCCCCGGTCGCGCCATCGCCGGCGCGCCGCGTCCGTGCGCCCGCTCACGCTTCCGGGAGATGCCATGACAAGCCGACCCAGCCGCCGCTCCCTCCTGCGGGGCGCCCTCGCCGGCGCCATCATCCTGGGCGCACCGGGACTGGCCAGCTGCCGGTCCACGACCGCCGCCGCGGGTGGGCCCGCCGGCGGACCCCCACGCCGCGGCGGGAACCTGCGCGTCGTCGTCTCGGGAGCCAGCACCACCGACGACGTGCTCGACCCGCACCTGGCGGGCTCGTGGGGCGGCGGCGCGGTGGCCAAGAACGTCTTCGACCGGCTGGTCGCCCACACCAACGAGCTGACGCTGCGGCCGCGGCTGGCCGAGCAGCTGGCGCCCAACGCCGACGGCACGGTGTGGACCATCCACCTGCGCAAGGGTGTCAGGTGGCACGACGGGAAGCCGTTGACCGCCGACGACGTGCTGTGGAGCGTCCGGCGGATCCTGGACCCGGCCAACAAGCTTCCCGCCGCCGCTGACCTCCAGATGGTCGACATCGCGAAGTCCCGCAAGGTCGACGACCTGACCGTCGAGCTGCGGATGAAGCAGCCGACGGCAGACCTCGGCGCGCTGTTGGCCGGCTGGTACGTCTACGTCGTCCAGAACGGCGCCAGGAGGTTCGACAGGCAGCACCCCCCGGTCGGCACCGGACCGTTCCGCTTCGACAGCTGGTCGCCGGGCGAGCGGACCCGCCTGGTGCGCAACGAGCACTACTGGGAGCCTGGCCAGCCGTACGTGGACAGTGTCGAGATCCTGCTGGCGGTGGAGGCCGACGCCCGGCTGAACGTCTTCCTGTCCGGGCAGGCCGACATCGTCCACGAGCTGTCCTACGTGCAGGCCAGGGCGCAGCAGGGCAGCTCCGCGATGGCCCTGCACCCGTCGCCGGTCGGCACGTTCCACTCGTTCAACATGCTCATCGACCGGGAGCCGTTCACCGACCCGCGGGTGCGCGAGGCGCTCAAGCTGGCCGTCGACCGCAAGGCCATCGTGGACTCGGTCTTCTTCGGATACGGCGAAATCGGCAACGATCTTTACGGCAAGGGCGCCCCCAACTACGCCGACGGCATTCCGCAGCGCCCGTACGACCCCGAGCGGGCGCGGGCCCTGCTGCGCGAGGCGGGCAAGGAGAACCTGACGGTCACCCTGCACACCGCCGAAGTCAACCCTGGGTACGTGCAGTCGGCGCTGCTGTTCGCCGAGCAGGCAAAGAAGGCCGGCATCACCGTCGAGGTGGCCAAGTCGGCCCCGGATTCGTACTTCAGCGACGTCTACCGGAAGCAGCCGTTCACCCAGACCGGCTGGGGCAGCTACGCGCTCGAGTGGTTCTACGGTCAGGCGCTGCTGGCCGACGCCCCGAGCAACGAGACCGCGTGGCGGCGGCCCGCCTGGGACAGGGCGTTCGCCACCGCGCGCGGCACGCTCGACCCGGCGCTGCGCAGGCAGCGGTACGCCCAGCTCCAGCAGGAGCTGTGGACCGATGGCGGGTACATCATCCACTCGTACGCCAAGTGGCTCGACGGCGTGAGCCCGCGGGTCGGCGGGTACGTCCCGGCGACGGTGGCCACTGACGACTGGTGCAGTTACCGCGGCGTGTGGCTGTGACCAGCTACGTTCTCGGTCGGCTGGCCGCAGCGGCCGGCGTGGTCTGGGCGGCGTCGGTGGCCATCTTCGCCGCGATGCAGTTGCTTCCCGGCGACGCCGTCGACGTCATCTACGCCAAGGGCGCCGGGTCGGGAACGGTCTCGCCGGAGCAGAAAGCTCAGCTACGCGCAGAGCTGGGCCTGGACCGGCCGGTCGTCGACCGGTACGTCGACTGGATGTCGGGCGTGCTGCGCGGCGACCTCGGCCGGTCGCTGTTCTCCGGTCGGGAGGTCACCGAGATCGTCGGCGCCCGCCTACCCAACACGCTGGCGCTGGCCGCCGTGGCCGCGGTCTGCCTGGCGCCGCTGGCGATCGCTCTCGGCGCGTGGGCCGGCGCCCGCGCCGGGGCGGCCCGCGACCGGGTGATCAGCATCGGGTCAGTGACGCTCGGCTCGTTGCCGGAGTTCGTCACCGCGACGCTGCTGATCGCGGTGTTCGCGTTCGCGTGGCCGGTGCTGCCGGCGGTGTCGCTGGTCGCGCCGGGAACGAGCCCGCTGCTCACGCCGGAGGTTCTGGTGCTGCCGGTCGTCACCCTGTTGGCGGTGATGGCGCCGCAGACCATCCGCATGGTGCGCGCGCAGATGGCCGAGGCGATGACCTCGCCGTACGTGCGGATGGCCCGCCTGCACGGCATCCCGGAGCGGCGCATCGTCACCCGGCACGCCCTGCGCAACGCGCTCGCCCCGGCGATGCCGCTGCTGGCCGGCAGCATCACCTGGCTGGTCGGCGGAATCGTCGTCGTCGAGACAGTGTTCAACTACCCGGGCGTCTCGCAGGACCTGGTGCGAGCGATCGCACAGCGCGACCTGCCGTACGTGCAGTCGGTGACCCTGCTGTTCGCCGTGGTCACGGCAACCGGCTACCTGGCGGCCGACCTCGCGGTGGTGGCGCTGGCGCCGAGGTTGCGCACGACGCCCGGGTGGCGCCGGTGACCCGATCCTGGGTGACCCGGGGCGCGCTCGGCGTGCTGGGGCTGCTGGTCGCCGCGGCCATCGCCGGCCCATGGCTGGCCCCGTACCCGCCCACCGACGTCGTCGGCGCGCCTTTCGCGCCGCCGGGACCGGGCGCCCCGCTGGGCACCGACTACCTCGGCGGCGACGTGGCCAGCCGGCTGCTCCACGGCGGCCGGACGGTCATCGGTCTGGCCCTGGCGGCCACGGCGCTCGGCCTGTTCGCCGGCGCCGCCGTCGGCGTCGCGGCCGGCCTGTCCGGCCGTGCCGACGCCGCGCTCATGCGTCCGATCGACGTGCTGTTGGCCGTCCCTCCGTTCCTGGTCCTGGCGGTGCTGGCCGCCGGCTCCGGTCGCGGCATGCTGGTCGTCGTCGGCGCGACCGCGCTGGCGAACGTGCCCGGCATCGCCCGGGTCGTGCGGGCCGCGGTGCTGGAGACACGGACCCGGGGGTACGTGGAGGTGGCGTTGGCGCGCGGTGAGTCGTGGCTGTCGGTGGCCGGCCGGGACATCCTGCCTAACATCGCCGCGACCATGTTGTCGGATGTCGGCTCGCGTGTCAGCGCCGCCATCGCGATGGTGGCCGGCGCCAACTTCCTCGGCTTCGGGCTACAGCCGCCAACTGCGGACTGGGCGCTGATGGTGGCGGAGAACCGATCCGGGCTGGCATTGCAGCCGTGGGCGGTGCTCGCCCCGGCCACGGCCATCGCCGTCCTCACCATCGCGGTCAACATTGGCGGCGACCAGCTCGCCGCCCGGCTGCGTGGCGCCGCTGGGCGGCGGCGGTTCCGGCCCGCCGCCGACGACGTCCCGGCGGCGGCGCGATGAGGGCCGCGACAAGCGTGCCGGACCGGGTCGATACCCGGCCCGCTGTGGCGGTGGAGGGGCTCTGCGTGCAGACCGCCGCCGGCCGGCCGATCGTCACCGACGTGTCGTTCTCGGTGGCCGCCGGGAACATCCTCGCCGTCATTGGCGAATCAGGCTCGGGCAAGACGACGACCGCGCTCGCGCTGCTCGGCTACGCCAACCCGGGCACCGTCGTGGTGGCCGGCACGGTCATCGTCGCCGACCGGGTCATTTCGGGCCGTCCGGAACGGGAGACCCGACGACTGCGTTCGACGCTGGTCAGCTACGTGCCGCAGGATCCGACGCAGGCGCTCAACCCGGCCCGCCGCGTCGGCAAGCAGCTCGCGGAGATCCTGCGCGCCCACGGGCATCGCGCCGACGCTGGCGCCGTGATTGGCCGCGCACTGGCACAGGCCCGGCTGCCAACCGACAAGCGGTTCCTACGCCGCTACCCGCACCAGCTGTCCGGCGGACAGCGGCAGCGCGTCGTCATCGCCCAGGCGCTCCTGCTCAACCCGGCGGTGATCGTGCTGGACGAGCCGACCACCGGCCTGGACGCGCTGACCCAGCAGGAGGTTGTCGCCCACCTCGACCGGCTCCGCGCCGAGACCAACACCGCGTTGGTCTACGTCACCCACGACGTCGCGGCCGCCGCCGGCATCGCCGACCAGGTCGTGGTCATGCACGCCGGCCGGGTCGTCGAGCAGGGTGACGCGGCCACCGTCCTGCGGCGGCCCGCTGCCGCGTACACCCGAGGTCTGCTCGCCGCCGTGCCTGACGCGCGCCGCGTGCCTGACCGGCCGGCGGGCGACGGTGCGGCGCTTGTCCGGGTTCGAGGTCTGACGGCAGGTCACCGGGACGGCCGGCGGGGCGTGGTCGCCGCCGACAACATCGACCTCGATCTGCCCGCCCACTCCTGCCTGGCGCTGGTCGGTGAATCCGGCTCCGGAAAGACCACCATCGGCCGGTGCCTGGCCGGCCTGCACCGCCCCGACGCCGGCGCCCTGACGCTCGGCGGCGAGCCGTTGGCGGCCGAGGCCCGGCGCCGTACCGCCGCCCACCGCCGGGACATCCAGCTGGTGTGCCAGTCGCCCGGCGAGTCGATGAACCCGCGGCGCACCATCGGCGCCGAACTCGCCCGGGTCCTTCGCCACCACCGTGTCGCCGCCCGCGCCGCGATCCCCGGCCGGATCGGCGAGCTGCTCGACAGCGTCCGCCTGCCGCGGGCCATGGCCGATCGGTACCCGGCGCAGATGTCCGGCGGGGAGCTGCAACGGGCCGCCATCGCCCGGGCCCTGGCCGCCGAGCCGCGAGTGCTCGTATGCGACGAGATAACCTCCGCCCTGGACGTGTCCGTCCAGGGCGGCGTCCTCGAACTGCTCGGGGACCTGCGCCGCGAACGAGGACTGGCGCTGCTGTTGATCACCCACGACCTCGGTGTGGTCGCCGCAGTCGCCGACACCGTCGCCCTGCTGCGCCATGGCCGGATCGCCGTACACGGCCCGACCCGGCAGGTGTTGCACGAGGATCCGCACCCTCTGGTGCGGCGGCTGCTTGCCGCCACACCCCACCTCACCGACGAACGGAGCTGACCATAGTGGACACCAACACCGCCCGGGCCTGGCTGGCGCGCTGGGACGCCCAGCAGGAGCACTACATCGCCGACCGCGAGGAGCGGTTCACCGTCATCGCCGACCTGGTCGCCTCCGCCACAGCGAACCAGCCCCAGCCCAGCGTCGTCGACCTCGGCTGCGGCCCAGGCTCCCTGTCGACCAGGTTGGCCGAACGGCTTCCGAAGGCGACCATCGTCGGCGTCGACACCGACCCGCTCCTGCTCGCGCTGGCCCGCTCCGCGCACCCGGACGCCCGCTGGGTCGACGCCGATCTGACCGCCCCCGGCTGGCCGGCCGTAGCCGGCCTCGCCGATCCGATCGACGCCGCCGTATCCACCACCGCGCTGCACTGGATCGCCGAGGACGACCTAGCCGGCATCTACCGCGAACTCGCCGATCTCATCCGCCCCGGCGGGATCTTCGTCAATGCCGACCACCTCTACGACGAGCAGTCGACTGTCGGGGACCTCGCCGAAGCCATCTCCGAGGCCCGCGCCGAGCGTGCCGGCGTCACCGCCAACGAGAACTGGGAGTCCTGGTGGGCCGCGGCGGCGGCTGACCCCGAACTGGCCGGTCTGGTCGCCGAGCGGGAGCGGCACACCAACAGTGGACACACCGGCAACAGACTCAGCGCCGCCGGCCACGCCCGCCTGTTGCGCGCCGCCGGGTTCGCCCAGGTCGGCGTCGTCTGGCAGTACGGCAACGACACCGTCCTGGCCGCGGTTCGGTAACAGCGTCAGCCGGCTCCTGGGCGGCAGGGCGCACGCGCCCTGCCGCTGGCGTCAGAACCGCTGGCGTCAGAACGAGAGGCAGCAATTTACATTTGCGCAGGTCAAACTGGCTACCAAAGTGCCGTGACCGAGACAGCGCACTGCTCAGAGGGGTGTTACGTTGGCGGTCCTGACGGGACTTGAACCCGCGACCTCCGCCTTGACAGGGCGGCGAGCACTCCAACTGCTCCACAGGACCTTGCTGACCGGATACTTTACCGGTGGTGCCCCCAACGGGATTCGAACCCGTGCTACCGCCTTGAAAGGGCGGCGTCCTGGGCCGCTAGACGATGAGGGCGGCTTCGTCATCATCGCATATGCGATTTTGGCGATGTGCACCAGGAGGTCTACGTCCCACCGGATAACCGGTGGTTTGTGTTGCTCCTGGCAGCCTTGCTCCCGCCCGGCGCTGCCGGAGGCTCGGCCAGCATACGTGATCGCTGTGCCGGTGGCCAATCGGCCTGCGATCACCGTAACGGGACGATGCGCAGCTTGCTCTTGAGCGCCGGGATGAGGGTCTTCGAGGCGGCCACGGTGTTGCTGCGGTCGCCGCCGCCGTCGTGCAGCAGGATGATCCCGGCGGGGCGGGAGTCCCGCAGGACCGTCGCGTGGATCTTCTTGGCAGGGGGTTTCTCCCAGTCGCGTGGGTCGACCGTCCAGCCGACCGAGGCCATTCCCAGCTCCTTGCCGATGCTGATGGCGTCGGGGGTGAAGTTGCCGCCGGGGTGACGGAAGAACGGAATCTTGGCGCCGGGGACGACCTGGCGGATCGCGTTGTTGGTGCGGGTCATGTTGGCGCGGATGGCCTCCGCGGACTGCCGGCCGAGTTTGAACTCGTGGTTCCAGCTGTGGTTACACAACGTGTGTCCCTCGCGCACGATCTGCCGGACCAGGTCGGGGTGCTCCTGGACCGCGGTCCCGACCAGACAGAAGGTCGCCTTGACGCCGTTCGCGCGCAGCAGCGCCAGGACCTGCGGGGTGTGCGCGCTGGGGCCGTCGTCATAGGTGAGGGCCACGCCGTTGCCGCGGGTGGCCAACTGCACGCCGCGGGCGAACGGACCGCTCGCCGGACGTCCGGCGGGCTTGGCGGCCGGGACCTTGGGCGTCACCGGTCGGACGGTCCCGGGCTTCTTCGGCGGTTTCGGCGTCGCAGGGGTGGTGGGGGTGCTGGGCTGCTGCGGCTGGCCGGTATCGACCGGCTGGGCGATCGCGGCCGGAACCGGAGTCTGCCCGGGCCGGCTCGCCCAGCCGTCGACAGCCTGGGCGATGAGCAGCAGGACGGACAGCATCGCTCCGGTCGCTAGCGTGAGACGACGAGTCACGGGAGGCTCCGAGCATCAAGGGGAGCACCACCGTAGCCGGATATTGGCCGGATTTTAAGCGGGTGTTTGGCCCAGGTGCGGGTCGACCGAACAGGCCTTCACCAGCGCCAACGCCTCTACCAGGGTATTTGGTCTGATGATTGTCGGCGAGAGCGTGGCGCCGGCCCAGCCGGGGCCGGCGGCCGCCACCGGCATCTTCGGACCGAGGTCCTGCAACCCTGCCGGGTCAGCCAGCTCCCGATGGTGGGCCCACAGCACTGCCACCGCTGGTCGTAGCCGGCGGACCGCTGCCTGGAGAGCGTGGTGCGGGACCCGGGCGCCAAGCAGCCAGCAGTTGAGGCCGTCCTCGGCGAGCGCCGCCGCCAACGCCTCCAATGGCAGGGTGTGTTGTTCCTCGGCGACGCAGGCCAGCAGGGCGGTCGGGGGCATGTTGGGACGGGGCACGGCGGCGAGCGCCTCGCCAGCGGACCGGGAGACGACGTGTTCGATGTCGACGTAGCCGCCGGTGACGGCGTGCCGCCGGCCGATCTCGCGCAGGACCGGGGCGAGGACGTCGTCCCATGCGGTGACGACGCCGTGTTCGGCGATGGCCGCGCAGACGGTCGCCCGGACGCCGGCGGCGTCGAGGGCCGACGCCTGGTCGGCGAGGCTGCGGGCGAGTGGGGAACGGCCACGGACGGCCAGTGGCGGCGGGCCGGTCGGGCGGGCGGCGGGCGCCGCGGCAGAACCGCTGTCGGTGGCGCCGGGGCGCCCGGTGGGGGGTGTGGCGCCTCGTTGGGCCCAGTCGGCGGCCTCGCCGGCGCCGAGGCCCTGGTCGAGCAGACGGCGCATGAGGTTCAACCGGGCCACGTCGCCCTCGGTGTACCGGCGGTGGCGCCCGGCCTGGTGGCGGCTGGGTCCGAGCCCGTAGCGCTGGTGCCAGGTGCGCAGGGTGGTGACCGCCACGCCCAGTTGACGCGCGACGGCGCCCGCGCTCAGGCCGTCATCGGCCACCTGGCTGCTCCACCAGGCAGCCCAGGACGCCGGCCAGCCACGGGGCGTACTCGTCCGGTCGTCGCTCCAGGTCGGCGCGCAGATCGGCGAGCGTGACCCAGCGCAGGGCGGCGACCTCGGCCGGGTCGGGCGTCGCGTTCAGGGCCGCGACATCACCGACGACGACGTGGTCGTGTTCGTGCTCGACCCGTCCGGTGGCGGGGTCGACGGCGCGGTAGACATATACCCCGACCTCGTGCAGCGGCACGCCGGTGACGCCCAGCTCCTCGATGAGCCTGTCCCGGGCGGCGTCGGTGACGGTCTGGCCAGGGGTGGGGTGCCCGCAGCAGGCGTTGGCCCAGCGCAGCGGGAACCGGGTCTTCACGGCGGCGCGTTGCTGGAGCAGCACCCGGTCGCCGTCGCGGAGGATGACCGAGAACGCGCGGTGGGCGCGGCCGGGCGCGGCGTGGGCGTCGGCGACGGTGGCGGCGCCGACGGCGATACCGGTGTCGTCGACCAGTTCGACGAGGTGGTGTTCGCGGTCGTTCATCCCGTCACCCGCTGGGCGGCGAGCCGGCCGGAGATGAGCACCATGGGGACGCCGACGCCAGGTTGGGTGCCGGAGCCGACGAAGACGACATTCTCCAGGCCGGGGTGCAGATTGCCGGGTCGAAACGGGCCGGTCTGGGCCAGGGTGTGGGCGGCGGCGAAGGGGGTGCCGGCGGCCATTCCGGCGTCGGCCCAGTCGGCGGGGGTGACGACCTCTCTGGTCTCGACGCTGGCGGCCAGGCCCCGGTAGCCACGCTCCTCAAGAGTGGCGACGAGCTGGTCGGCGTACCGTTCGCCGAGGCCGCCGCGCCAGTCCAGCGGCGCCAGGTCCAGGTTCGGGGTGGGCGCGAGGACGTAGTAGGTGTGTTTCCCGGTCGGGGCGACGTCGGGGTCGGTGCGGCTGGGGTTGGTGACCAGCAGGGACGGGTCGCTCATGAGGGCGCCGTCCCGGATGACCTCGTCGAAGGCGCCGCGCCAGGACCGACCGAAATGGATGTTGTGGTGGGCGATCTTCCGGTACTCCTGCGAGGACCCCAGGTGCACGACGACGCAGGACGGGGAGTGCCGGAGGCGACGCCGGGGGGCGGGGGGCGGCAGGAGGTCGCGGTACGCCACGGGCAGGTCGGGGTTAAGCACGACGACGTCGGCGGGGATCCGGTCGCCGTCGGTGGTGAGCACCGCGGTGGCGCGCCCGGACCGGGTCTCGACCTGGCTGACGGTGGTGGAGTAGCGGATCTGCACCCCGTGCTTCTCGGCGGCGGCGGCGAGCGCCTTCGGCGCCGCGTGCATGCCCCCGCGCGGGTGGTACACCCCGGCGACGGTGTCCAGGTACGAGATGACCGCGTAGACGGCGAGGGCCTGGTGCGGGGCTACGCCGGCGTACAGCGACTGGAACGAGAAGATCCGGCGGGTCCGGGGGTCGCGGAAGAACTGCCCGATCTTGGTGTCGAGCCGGCGGAAGGCGCCCATGCCGACCAGCCGTAGCAGCCCGGTGCCGAGCAGGTCGGCGGGGGAGTCGAAGTTGCGGCCGATGAACTCGTCGCGCTGGATGCGCCACAGCTCGCCGGCGTAGTCGACGAAGCGCAGGTAGCCGTCGGCTTCGCGGGGGCCGCACAGTCCGGCGATCTCGGCCGCCATCCGATTGACGTCGCTGTGGATGTCTAGAGCTGATCCGTCGGGGTAGTGCGCCCGGTAGGCGGGCTCCAGTTGGGTCAGCTCGAGCCAGTCCTCGATGCGTTCGCCGACGGCGTCGAGGGCTTCGGCGATGAGCTGGGGCATGGTGAGGACGGTGGGGCCGGTGTCGAACTCGTACCCGTCCCGGCTGAGTCGGCCGGCGCGGCCGCCGGGGACAGCCTCGCGTTCGACGATGGTGACCTGCCGGCCGGCGCCGGCGAGATGCAGGGCGGTGGCCAGACCGCCGAGGCCGGCGCCGACGATCACCACCCGGTCGGTTGGCCCGCTCACGGTTCGCACCTGGGTACCCTATCGCAGGGTGGGTACTGAGTCGATTCTTGCGTCGAATTCGTTCAGGGGGCAGACTGACCCGGTCGGACGTCGGCCCGGCCGCGCGTGCCCGCGCGACGAGCCGCAGGACCCCACTGCGGAAAGGGGACGATCGTGCACCGCGACCTCGCCGACTCCTACTCGCGCTGCCGTGAGCTGCACCGCCGCCACGGGCGCACCTACTACCTCGCGACCCGGCTGCTGCCCCGGGCCCGCCGACCCCACGTCCACGCGCTCTACGGCTTCGCCCGCTACGCCGACGAGATCGTCGACGCCGCCGACGTGGGCAGCCCCCAGGAACGGGCGGCGTACCTAGACGACTGGTCCGAACGTTTCCTCGCCGGGCTCGACGGCGCCCCGGTCGCCGACCCGCTGCTGCCGGCCGTCATCAACACCATCCGCGAGTGCCAGCTCGACCGGGCCGACTTCGCCTCGTTCCTGCGCAGCATGACCATGGACCTCACCGTCACCGGCTATGAGACCTACGACGACCTGCTCGACTACATGGAAGGCTCGGCCGCGGTCATCGGCACGATGATGCTGCCCGTCCTCGGCGCCCGGGACCGGGCCGCCGCCCGGGAGCCGGCCCGCCAGCTCGGCCTAGCCTTCCAGCTCACCAACTTCATCCGGGACATCGGCGAAGACCTCGACCGCGGGCGGATCTACCTGCCCCGCGAGGACCTGCGTCGGTTCGGTGTCACCGCCGCCAGCATGGCCGCTGACGCCGCCGCCGGGACGGCCAGCGCCCCGACCCGGCAACTCGTCGCCTACGCCATCGAACGGGCCCGGGCGCACTATGTGGCCGCCGCCCCGGGCGTCGCCATGCTCGACTGGGTGTCCCGACCCTGCGTCCGGGTCGCCTACCTGGTCTACGGGGGCATCCTCGACGAGATCGCGCGGGCCGACCACGACGTCTTCAGCCGGCGGGCCGTCGTGTCCCGCCGGCGCCGGCTCGCGCTGGCCGTCCGGGGGGCGGTGCGCTCGGACCTAGGCGCTCGCAGCAAGCCGCTCGGCGGCGGAGCGGGCCTTCGCGGCGTACATGGCGGCATCGGCGTGGCTGATCAGGGAGTCGGCGTCTGACCCCTCGTCGGCGACGGCGCAGCCGATGCTGATGCCGATCCGCACCTGCTGACCGGCCAGCTCGAACGGGTCGGCCACCGCCGCTTTCAGCCGGCGGACGAGGCTCGCCTGCGCCGCCACCGCCTTCTGGGTCTGACAGACCAGGAGGAACTCGTCGCCGCCGTACCGGGCCAGGAGGTCGTCGGCGGCCACCGTCCGGCGCAGCCGGCCGGCGACTGCCATGAGCAACTCGTCGCCTACGGCATGGCCGAGGGTGTCGTTGACGGCCTTGAAGCCGTCGAGATCGCAGAAGAACAGCACGACATCGGCGCCGTCACGTTGCCGGCGGCGGGCCAGCGCCGCATCGAGGCGGGTCAGCAGCTCGGCGCGGTTCGCCAGGCCGGTCAGCTGGTCGCGCGTCGCCTGGCGGACCAGGGTCTGCTCGGCGCGCACCCGCTGCCTGGTCAGGTAGCCGATCCGCAGCATCACCAGTGGCACGGTCGCCAGCGTGCCGCCGGCCAGCAGCACGCCGTCGACCTCCAGCCCGAACAGCTGCCGGGCGCCGCCCGCCACCGGGCCGGCGGCCAACGCCAGACCCAGCATGGCCAGCCGCCGGCCGCCCAGGGTCTCCCGCTGCGGCGGGGCCGCCTCGGCGAACATCCGCAGCGACGGGTGCAGTCCGATGCCGCCCAACAGCGCGTACCCGGCTAGGAAGATCAACTCGCCCCATGCCGGCCGGTTCGCGGTGAGCGATCCGGTGGTCATCGCCAACGCGATGTTGCCCGCCAGCGTCACCATCAGCGCCACCAGGATCATCCAGAGCGCGACGAACCGTTCGGTAGTGGTCTGGACGAGCCGTCCGATGGCGCCCAGGACCCCGGTCACCACAAAGATGTTGATCATCATGCCGACCTGGGCGGCCCGGGACACCCCGTCCGCGGTCAGCCTCGGCTCCAGCATCGCCGTCCACAACAACCCGCCGCCGGCCAAGGCCAGCACCGCGATGTCGATGAGCCCGCCGAGATCGTCCCGCCCGCGGATGGCGACCACACTCAACGCCGACGCCAACGCCAACGCGTGTGCCACGCTGATCGTCACCGCCGCGGCGGTCCCAAGGACCGCGCTGCCCTGGGCCGCGCCCACCGAGAAAGCGTTGCCGAGCGTCAGTGTGGACATCGCCGTCAGCAGCAGCCCGGTCGCCGGCCGGGCTGCGGGCAGCTGATGGCGCAGCCCGTAGACCAGCGGCGGGACGGCCGTCGCGCTGATGACCAGATAGCTCCACGGCCGGACGCCCGCCGGCAGGAACGCGTGGACGATCATCGCGACGGCGGCGACGGACAGGTAGCCGACGAGCACCCTGCCTCTGGTCGTCTCGTCCATGTCAGGCCGCCCGGTGCCGGGCGCCGCGGGTGGGCAGGGCGCCGCGCTCGACGGCCGGCGTCAGCGCGCCGGGTCCGGGAACGTCGGGAAGGACGCCAGCGGGCAGATAGTTGCCATGTGGGTACCCGGCCGCGCGTTTGGCATCCTCGGCAGCGGTGCGGATGAGCAGCCCGGTGACCTCTTCGGGCGTCAGCGGGTGGGCGAAGTGGAAGCCCTGCGCCAGCTGGTATCCCAGCTCGAACAGGGTATTCGCCTGGTCCTGGGTCTCAACCCCCTCGGCCACGGCCGCCAGCCGCATCGTGTTGGTGATCTGCACCAGTGAGATCGCGATGGCGGCCTGCTCGGCTGTGCCGGTCACACCGTCGACGAACGACTTGTCTACCTTGAGCACATCGACCGGGCAGGAGCGCAGCAGCCCCAGCGACGAGTGTCCGGTGCCGAAATCGTCCAGGGCGACCCGGACGCCCAGTTGGTGCACCCCGCGCAGAGCGGCCAAACCGGCGTCGCTCTCGAAGACCGCTGTCTCGGTCACCTCCACAGTGAACATCCGCGGCTCGACCCCCGTCTCGGCGAGGACGCCCGCCAACTCCTCCGGGAAGCCCGGCTCCCGCAGCTGTCGGGCTGAGACGTTCACGCTCATCGTCACCGACGACGTCAGCGGGTTCGTCGTCCAACGAGCCGCCTGGTTGGCCGCCTCGCGCATGATCCAACGACCCAGCGGGACGATGAGCCCGGTGCGCTCGGCCACCGGGATGAACTCCGTCGGGGGGATGGCTCCGCGCTCCGGGTGGTGCCAGCGCACCAGGGCCTCGACGCCGCTGACCCGGCCCTCCGGCAGCGAGACGATCGGTTGGTACATGAGCCGCAGCTCGCCCGAGCCCATCGCCTGCCGCAGCTCGGCGCCCAACTCGGCGTGCTGGACGCTGCGCCGGTCCAACTCCTGGTCGTAGGTGGCGAAGCGACCCTTGCCGTGGTCCTTGGCCGCGTACAGCGCCACGTCAGCCCGACGGATCAGCTCGGACGGGTCCTCGCCGGTGGCGCCGTGGGCCAGGCCGATGCTGGCGCCCACGAGCAGCTCGTACCCGTCCACGACCATCGGGGTCTCCAACGCCGTGATGATCGACTGGATGATCGCGGTGGACTGCTCGGGCGTCCTGCCCGGCATGAGCACCGCGAACTCGTCGCCGCCCAGTCGCGCTACGGTGTGCCCTTCGCCGGCGCACCGGGTGAGGATGCGACCCAGGCCGATGAGCAGCCCGTCGCCGACGGGGTGGCCGAGCCGGTCGTTGAACGCCTTGAAGTCGTCGAGGTCGACCAGGGCCAGGCTCACCAGGCCACCGTCGGCGCCGACCGCCCGCTCCAAGCGGTCCAACAGCAGCGCCCGGTTCGGCAGTTTGGTCAGCTCGTCGTGGGTGGCCTGGTGGGCCAGTTGCTGCTGGTAGTGGAGCATGTCGCTGATGTCGCGGGCGTTGCTGACGATGCCGCGCACGCTCGGGTCGGCCAACAGGTTCGTCGAGACGATCTCCAGCCAACGGTACTGGCCGCTGGCGTCGGCCAGCCGGGCCCGGAACGTCGACACGCTGCCCGGGGCGGAGGCCACCTCGACGGCCCGTTGGCGGACGTCGTCCAGGTCGTCCGGGTGGAAGTGGTGGCCGATGTTCAGCTCAGCGTCCGGCTCGACGCCCAGCAGCTGGCGCAGCGCGGGGGAGGCGTAGCTGACCTCGCCGCTCGGCGACGTGATCACGATGATGTCGGAAGCCTGCTGCACCATCGAACGGAACCGACGCTCGTGGTTGCGGGTCTCCTGGGCGCTGGCGTCCAACTGTCGCAGCAGGCGGGCGTTCTCGTAGAAGGCCGACAGTTGCCGGACCAGGATGAGGGTCACCAGCACGACGGCGCAGGTGACGATGATGCGGCCCTCCCGTGACGAGTCCGGCCCCGCCACCAGGAGCAGCGTCCCCACGGCGACCGCCCCGGCGTAGGGCAGCAGACTGAACGGCCGGTGCGCGGAGTGCTTCCGGTGGTGCCGGCCCGGGACCACCCCGAGCTGCCGGTACGCCGACGCCACCCACAGGACCGCGGCCACCGGGACCGACACCTGGAGCACATGCGTCGATCCGTCCAGGAAAGGCAGGGTGGTCAGGGCGCCGGCCAGGACGCCGCCGAGCAGACCCAGTCCCAGCAACGAGACGGCGAGCTGATCCACCGGACCGGCCCAGGCCAGGCCCACCTTCACCACCACGAAGACGCACAGCGCGGCGCTGAGGCCCAACGTCACCAGACCCACCGATCCGACCTGGGCGGGCCCGCTCACCAGGAACCGGATCGAGAAGTGCCATGCGAAGACGGCGGCGGCGACCAGAACGGTGGCCGAGTCGAGGCAGAAGGTTAGCCAGTCGTAGCCGGCGCGGGGCGTCGTCGGCAGCACCCATACGGCCACGCCCGCCGCGACGATCGTCGCTCCCAGCAGCCCGGTGGCGGCGAGGTCGGCGTATGGCACGCCGTAGGCGAGCGCACCCCGGGCGGCCAGCGCCGCGGCCAGGAGTCCGGCGGCCGGGGCGAGTCGGCCCCAGAATCTGCGTAGCCGTAGCGGGCCGTCGGCGAGCCGTGCTGCCTGGGCGAAAGCGCGGGCCGCGACCAGGGCGGCGATCGCGGACAGCCCCCACCCGCCGAGGACCCGGATCTCGCCGGGGAACGCCGGCAGCCCCTGAAGGCCAAGCGCGAGCACCACCACCAGCGTGCTCGTGAGCACGAGGAGGCGGGAACGCTCGTCCGGAGATACCGCCACGGGCCTGCCGCACCAGCCAATCGCGTCAGAGAAACAAGGGGTGTTCGTCGTACCTGTCGACAGCCGGGGGTCGAATCTGAGGCAGGGAGGTTTAGCCGGCCGGCCAGCGCGGGCAGCTCAGGGGAGTGACCGACACCCACAGCGCAGCCACCAGTCGTCAGGACGCGACCGGTCCCAGGCCGACCCCCGGACGGGACGGCCTGCCCGGGCCGGACATCGGCCCCGACGCCCCGACGCGGTTGGACCGTCGGGCCTGGTGGACGGCCGCCCGCGACGCCTTCATGGCGGTGCCCCGGGACAAGCTCACCGACCGCGCCGCGGCGCTCACCTACTACGGCGTGCTCTCGATCTTTCCGGGTCTGCTGGTGCTGGTCTCGGTCCTGGGACTCCTCGACGACCAGGCCGCGGACGCGGTCGTCCGGGAGGCGACGGCGGTGGCGCCGGCGGAGGTCAAGAGCCTCATCGACGACTCCCTCACCGAGCTACGGGCCAGCCAGACCGCCGGCCTCATGGCCGTTGTCGGTGTCCTCGGCGCTCTGTGGGCGGCCTCGGGGTTCGTCGGCGCCTTCATCCGGGCCTCGAACCAGAGCTACCGGACGCCCGAGGGCCGGCCCTTCTGGAAGACGGCCTTCCTCCAGGTGGTCGTCACCGTGGTTGTCGGGACGATGGCCGTCGTGGCCACCGGCATGCTCATCGTCAGCGGACCGGTCGCCGAATGGGTAGGCCGGCTCCTGGGGGTGGGCGGCGGCGCGGTGACGTTCTGGAATATCGCCAAGTGGCCGGTGCTACTGGGACTCGTCAGCGTCATCGTGGCCACCCTCTACCGGGCGTCGCCGAACGCCCGGCAGGGCGGTTTCCACTGGGTGAGCCCCGGCGGGGTGATGGCCGTGGTGGTGTGGGTGCTGATGTCCGCCGGCTTCTCGATGTACGTCGCCAACTTCGGTTCGTACAACAGGACCTACGGCGCGGTCGCCAGTGTGATCGTCTTCCTGGTCTGGCTGTGGTTGTCGAACATCGCCTTGCTGGTCGGTGTCGAACTGGACGCCCGGCTGGAGCGGGCCAGGATCGCGGCGGCCGGATACCACCCGAGCCGCGAGCCGTTCCTCCAGATGCGCGACGACAGCGCCGTCACGTGAGCGCGGCGATGATCTTCCTGGCCTGGGGCTCGTGCTTGGCGTACGCGTCCGGGAAAGCGGACTTCTGCACCGTCTGAGCCGCCTGCGACAGTGACATCCGCTCCCAGCCCTCGACCCGTTCCAGGCTGCGGAAGAAGGCGTTGGTGGCGTACTCGGGGTCCATCAGCTCAGCGGTGGAGCCCCAGCCCTGGCTGGACCGCTGCTGGAAGAGTCCCAGCGAGTCGAAGTCGCGGCCGGCGCCTTCGTTCGGAAGCGCCAACGAGGAGGGGATCCGGTCGTTCGCCAGGTTCCGCAGGTAGGTCTCCTGCATGGCGGTCATCATCCCCACCAGCGCGGCGCGCTCCGGGAGTTTGCGCTTGCGGGCGACCGTGATGATGACCAGCGCGTTGGCTGTCTGGGCCCGGCTGAGCCCGGCCACGGACCGCGGGGCGGCGCTCGGCGTGGCGTTCGGTTTCGGCGCGGAGCGATCTTTGCCGCGGGAGCCGCGGGAGACGTTGGACCCGGCCGCGCTCTCGCGAGCCTCCAGCTCAGCGGAGATGGCCAGCTCGCGTTCGGGCGGCGGCCCGCCCGGCAGAACTCCGGAGATGAGCACCGCAGCAACCAGGCCGAGCACACAACCGATCATGGTTCCGATCACGACCGAACGTCCGCTACCGGCAGCGCGGTGGCGTCCTCGGCCAGCGCGCCTGTGGCGCTGCACTGGCCCAGATCGCACGCGCAGGGGAGTCGGGCGCTCGCGGGGCATGCAAGGAGATTAGGCGCCGTCCGTGACGTGTCCAATGGTTCGCTCGGTCAGTGCCGGGTGGCCCCTTGACTTTTGGCGGCCAATGGCGGCGACCGGGCAGCGTGGAGAGCGCGGCGAGAAGGTCCTCTTTCGGTTGCTTCGCAGCCCGGTTCGATCAGGTAGTCGTCCTATTTGTTGAGATCAGCAGGGGTGAGTTCCCCTGAACGGTTGAGTGACCACCGTCCTTTGGGTGGAGAGGTCCAGTTGATCAGCTATCACCGTACGTAGTTGGCCCCCTTCGCGTCATCTGGTAAATGTTGCTAATCCGATTAGTCGGGTATCAACCCTATTAATCGACGCTCGGACCGGCCCGAAGCGGGGCCCGGCTAACGTCTGGGCCATGACACCAGAGCTCCGCATCGAAGGAATCAGCCGTCGGTTCGGCGAGCGGCTCGCCCTCGACGAGGTGTCCTTCACCGTCCCCGCCGGCCGACTGACCGGCTTCATCGGCGGCAACGGCGCCGGCAAGACCACCACGATGCGAATCGTCCTGGGCGTCTTGGCTGCCCACGGCGGGCGGGTCCGCTGGCAGGGCGCCGACATCGACGCGCTGGCACGGCGCCGGTTCGGGTACATGCCGGAGGAGCGCGGCCTGTATCCCAAGATGGGTGTCGCCGATCAGCTCGTGTACCTGGCCCGGCTCCATGGGCTCGACCCGGCGCGGGCCCGCCGAAACGTCGCCGACCTGCTCGAACGGCTCGGACTGGCCGCGCGTGCCAAGGAGCCGCTGGAGAAGCTGTCGCTCGGCAACCAGCAGCGGGCCCAGCTCGCCGCCGCCCTCGCCCACGACCCGGTGGCCCTGGTCCTCGACGAGCCGTTCTCCGGTCTCGACCCGGGCGCTGTCGACGACGTGGCCGGCGTGCTGCGGGAACGGGCGGCCACCGGGGTCCCGGTGCTGTTCTCCAGCCACCAGCTCGACCTGGTCGAGCGGCTCTGCGACCAGTTGGTCATCATCGCCGGCGGGCAGATCCGCGCCAGCGGCGACCGGGAACAACTGCGACGCGCGCACGCCGCCGACCAGCACCTCATCGTCGTCGACGAAGATGCCGGATGGCTGCGCGAGCTGCCCGGGGTCCGCCTGGTGAGTCTGGACGGGCCGAGGGCAGTCGTCGTGTTGTCCGACCCGTCCGCCACCCAGAAACTGCTGCGGGCCGCCCTCGACCGGGGGCCGGTCCATCAGTTCACGCCGGTCATCCCGACGTTGACCGAGATCTTCCGGAAGGTGAGCCAGTGAATACGTTCCAAGCCACCCGGCTGGTGGCCGCCCGGGAGATCCGGGTCCGGCTCCTCGATCGCGCGTACCTCATCAGCACCGCGGTCTACCTGTTGATGGTCGCCGGCCTCACCATCCTGCCGGGCCTCGTCGGTGGTCCGTCCAGCGTGGCGGTGGTCTCAGCGGAGGCCGCCCCGCCGCTGCGGGCGGCCGGGGCCGACGTGCGGGTCGTCGGTTCGGCCTCCGAGGCCGAGAAGCTCGTCCGCTCCGGAGACGTGGACGCCGCCGTCGTCGATGGCCGGGTGCTGGCGATGAACGAGGCGCCCACCGACGTGGTGACCGCGCTGAGCTCGTCGCCCCCGATCAACCTGCTCGCCCCGGACGCCGTCGACCCAGGCCTGGCGTTTCTGGCGCCGTTCGCCATCGCGATGCTCTTCTACATGACCGCGCTGGGCTTCGGGATGCAGATCGCGATGAGCGTCACGGAGGAGAAGCAGACCCGGGTGGTGGAGATCCTCGTCGCCAGCGTCCCGGTGCGGGCGCTGCTGTCCGGCAAGATCATCGGCACCGGGATCCTTGCGCTGGCCCAGATCACGCTGGTGGTGGCGGTGGCACTGGTCGGTCTGTCCATGACGGACGTCGGCGTCGAGGTCTGGCCGTTGATCGGCCCGGCGCTCGATTGGTTCATCCCGTTCTTCCTGTTCGGGTTCGCGGCGCTGGCCGCCCTGTGGGCGGCGGCGGGAGCGCTGGTGGCCCGGGTGGAGGACGTCGGCGCGGCGTCCATGCCGTTGCAGATGATCGTCCTTGCGCCGTTGGTGGCGGTCCTCACGATGCGGGACAACGCCGTCGCCATGACAGTCCTGTCGTACTTTCCGTTGTCGTCCCCGACGGTCATGCCGGCACGGTTGTTCGCCGGCGACGTCGCGGCGTGGGAGCCGGTGCTGTCGTTGGCGCTGCTCGCGGCCACCGCGGCAGGGTTTCTGCTCGCCGGGGCGCGCGTCTACCGGGGCGGGTTGCTGC
This sequence comes from Pilimelia columellifera subsp. columellifera, assembly GCF_039532605.1. Lineage (NCBI taxonomy): Bacteria > Bacillati > Actinomycetota > Actinomycetes > Micromonosporales > Micromonosporaceae > Pilimelia > Pilimelia columellifera. The sequence continues at coordinate 236,503 of NZ_BAAARY010000001.1, read as the reverse complement.
GTAACGGTGGCCGCGTCCGCCTGGCGGCCGCGTGGGGGTCGTCGGGCGACTGACGCCCGCTCAGCGCAGGGTGATGACCGTTTCGAGGTAGGTGGCCGGGATGGCCACGCTGCCGCCGTCGGCCTGTCGGTCCCAACGACGCCCGAGATCGGTCAGTTCGGAGGCGAGGGCGGCTCGGCCCGGCTCGTCGAGCGCCTCGAACGTCTTGATGGTAGGTCCGTACCAGCGCCGGAAGAACGCGACGAACTCTTCCGGCGAGGTGAACCGGAAGGTGCACGCCCGCTCGACGGACCGGATCTCGACCGCAGCGCCGCCGAACAGTTCGGCCAGGTGTTCCGGGGTTCCCCACAGCAACGGCGACGGCAGGTCCGCCGGCGGAGGCACATGGCGGCTGATGACCCGGAACATCTGACCAATGAACCCGTCGGGGGTCCAGGAAGCGAGTCCGACGACCCCGCCCGGCTTGGCGACGCGCACGAGCTCGTCGGCGGTTCGCCGGTGGTCCGGGGCGAACATCGTCCCGAAGACGCTCAGCACCGCGTCGAACGACGCGTCGTCCGCTGGCAGCCGCTCGGCGTCCCCGAGGCGGAACTCGATCTCGAGGCCCTCGGCGCTGGCCCGGGATCGGCCCCGGTCGAGGAGCGCCGGGACGTAGTCCACGCCCACGGCGACGGCGCCCGATCGGGCAGCCGCGATAGCGGCATTGCCGCTTCCACACGCCACGTCGAGAACGTGCCATCCGGCCCGCAGGTCCGCTTTCTCGGCCAGTAGCTCGCTGACGAGCACGAGGCGCGATGCGACGACAGAGAAGTCGCCGCTGGCCCAGGTCATCTGTTGGCGCGTCTTTATGGGGGACAAATCAAGGTGGATCGCTGCGGCTGTCATCGACAGTCCTCCTCGTCGGTCTGACGTATGTAGGGGCCTCCCTTGTGAGAAGCATCCGCTCGTCGACGCGCAGGGGTAGCGTTACCGGGAAATTCCCCGCCCCCGTCGCCGCCGAGGATCGACCCGCCTAGCGCCTGTTGAGCGCGTCCGACCTCTGGTGAAGGCTCCCGACGCGGTTGCGGCGAATGCGCGAGCGGCGTCATTGCAACAGCGCAGCCAGGCCAGACGCCGGCAATTGTTTCCATATTGGACGGACGGTGTGGCGTGTTAGCGCTTCGGCGCGCCGGATCTGGGCTGAACCGCGCCGGATCTGGGCTGAACACAGGCGGGTGAAGGCTGACGAGCAACCGCCGTGGCCGCGCGCATTGAGCGCGAATGTGCGGTCCAATTGTGGTTCGCCGCGTTCGTCAGCGGATTAATCGAAAGGAAATAATGTTCACCCGCAAGCATCTCCTGCGACTTTCCAGCGCCGTCCTTGCCGGCGCCGCGTTGGTGGCGACGGCCGCCGTCGCGTCGGCGTCAACGGCGCCGACATTCCCCGCCGGCGTCACCGTCGTCTCCCTCACCTTCGATGACGGGACGATGGACCAGATGACCGAGGCGGTGCCGGTGCTCAACCGGCATGGCATGAAGGGCACCTTCTTCATCAACAGCGAACGGATCGACCAGCCCGACCGGATGACCGAGGCCAATCTCAAAACGTTGGCCGCTGGCGGCCACGAGATCGCCGGGCACACGCTCACCCACCCCGACCTGCCCAAGCTCACCCCGGAGGAGCAACGAAAGGAGATCTGCGACGACCGCACCGCCCTGCTCAAGCGCGGTTTCGCGATCCGGAACCTGGCATTCCCGTTCGGATCGGCGAGCGCCGTGACCGGGAAGATCGCCCAGGAGTGCGGTTACAGCAGCGCCCGCGGCGTCGGCGGTCTCAAGAGCACCGAGACCTGCAAGGACTGCCCGGTCGCCGAGTCGATCCCGCCGCGGGACCCGTACTACACGGCCACCACGCCGTCGCTGCGTGCCAGCACCACCCTCGCCGACATGAAGAGCTACGTGACCCGGGCCGAGGCCGCCGGGGGCGGGTGGGTGCAGCTGCCGATCCACCACGTCTGCAACAGCTGTGACGACACCTTCGCCGTCTCCCCGACGCTGTTCAGTGAGTTCCTGGGCTGGCTCGCCGCCCGGGAAACCTCCCACAAGACCGTCGTGCGGCCGGTGAACGCCGTCATCAACGGCGCTGTCGCGCCGGGTGTTCCGGGCACGCCCGCCCCGCCCGTCGGCAACCAGGTGCGTAACCCGTCCATGGAGAACGCCGCCGGTCGGCTGCCGACCTGCTTCGAGAACGCCGCCGTCGGCATCAGCCGGTTCGGCATCTCGCGGACTCCCGACGCGCGTACCGGCGACTTCGGCGTCACCGTCCTCACCACCGGCCTTGGTCGGGACAGCATGGTCCTCACCGCCAAGACCCGCAGCTGCGCGGTTCCGGGCGTGTCGGGTCGCCGCACTGACCTGAGCGTCTGGTACAAGGGCACCTGGCTGCCGGGCTCGAAGGTTCGCATGATCGTCCAGTACCGCAACAAGGCGGGCGAATGGGTCGACTGGACCAGCGGTCCCATGCTCGCCTCGTCCCTGCGTTACCAGCAGGCGCGGCTCACCACGCCGGCCCTGCCGGCCGGCGCGACCGCGATCAGCTTCGGTGTCGCCATCAACGGCATCGGCACGCTGACCACGGACGACTACAGCGCCATGGACGCCCGATAACGGCGTAGGCGACACAGCTCCGGGCCACGGTCCAGGTCAACCGACCTGGACCGTGGCCCGGAGCTACAGAACGGCGCCGCGGGGGGCGACCTCAAGGGCCGCCACCCCGCGCCCGTACAAGATGAATGTGCGCTCGCCGTGCAACGCCCGGATCGAGCCGGAGCTGTCGGCGAGGGCGGTGACGGCCTGCTCGACGACGTCGTCGGCATCGGCGAGGCCGGGAGCGTCGTAAGTGATATCCAGCCGGTCGCCATCGACCAACCGAACCCTGAGCACCACGGTCGCCATGATCCTCAGCCTAGCCGCGAATCACCGCAATCACCGCAGATCAGGCAGGCTCAGCGCCCGCCGTGACGCGTCCCCACCCTGGCCCGCCCCGAGAACGCCGCGGCGCTCGACGGCGCCGCCGCAGCCCCGCCGCGAGCGGACCCCGCCCCGGCCCGGGTACCGCCAGCGCTGCCGCGGCCGCTGGCCGCCCCGGCCCGGCCAGCGCCGGCCCGGCCGTCCGCCCCTCCGCGGTCGGTGGCGACCGCGGGTAGACCCGAACCCGACCAGCCACGGGAACCCCGCGACTGGCTCGGCTGCGTCGGCCGACGGGTCCGCGTTCGCGCGGTCGGCTCGGCAGCGGTCTGCGGCTCCGGTGACGGGGCCACGAACGACCGCTGGCCGGGCGCGATCCGGGCCAACAACGGGTCGCCCGACCTCAGCCGGGTCGTCGTCGGGGCGATGCCCGCCTTACGGACCAGATCCCGCACGTCGGCGACCTGATCGTCGGTCATGAGGGTCACCACGGTGCCCTCCGCCCCGGCCCGAGCCGTACGCCCGGACCGGTGCAGGTACGCCTTGTGTTCGACCGGCGGGTCGGCGTGCACGACGAGCGTCACGTCATCGACGTGGATGCCGCGAGCGGCGATGTCGGTGGCGACAAGCGTCCGGGCCGTGCCCTCGGAGAAGGCGAGCAGGTTCCGGGTGCGGGCGTTCTGGGCCAGGTCGCCATGCAGCTCGGTGGCCGGCACCCCGGCGGCGCAGAGCCGCCTGGCCAGCATCTTCGCCCCGCGCTTGGTGCGGGTGAAGACCAACGTGCGGCCCGGGGCCGCCACCAGGTCCACCAGGACCGGGAGCCGGTCCAACCGGTCGACGTGTAGCACGTGGTGGGTCATCTTGGCGACCGGGGACAGCGACGAGTCGACGCTGTGCACGACCGGGTCCACCAGGAACTGCCGGACCAGAGCGTCGACCGCGGCATCGAGGGTGGCCGAGAACAGCAGCCGCTGGCCCCCGCGGGGCGTCAGCGTGAGCAGTCGGCGCACCACCGGCAGGAAGCCCAGGTCGGCCATGTGGTCGGCCTCGTCCAGGACCGTCACCTCAACGGCGTCCAGGCGGACGTGACCGGACCGGACGTGGTCGTCGAGCCGCCCTGGGCAGGCCACGACGATGTCGACGCCCGCGCGCAGCTCCCGGATCTGACCGGCCGGGCTGACCCCGCCGAAGATCGTGAGCGTGCGTAGCGACAACGCGTCCGCCAACGGGCGGATCGACGCGGTGATCTGGGTCGCCAGCTCGCGCGTCGGGGCCAGGATCAGCGCGCGGGGCCGGCCCGGCCGGCGCGGCGAGGCGCTCGCGGCGAGCCGGTCGAGCACCGGCAGCACGAACGCGTAGGTCTTGCCCGATCCCGTCCGGCCCCGGCCGAGGACATCACGTCCGGCCAGGGAGTCGGGCAGCGTGGCCGCCTGGATGGGGAACGGGGCCTCAACGCCCTCGCGGGCAAGCGCCCGGATGAGCGCGGCATTCACACCGAACGATGCGAAAGAGGCTTGAATGGGTGCAGTGGCATGAGGGCGGCGTGCCGCCATAAGGATTCTCCGTACACGAAAAGGGTCGTCCTGCCCGGCGCAGCCCATGTCGGCTGCGGCGCGTGGTGGTCGACGTGAAGACGCCGTGGTCGACGTGAAAGCGCCTCAAGGCAGAACGGCAAGACGGCGCTTCCCCTAGTCTACCTGAGCATTCACCACGCTGATCGAGCGCCGGACACCCGCCCGGATGCGTGCTATACGGTCGGCGCATGAGAGTCGAACGGCAGTGGTGGAACGGCGAGCGCAGCGCGCGCAGCCGTCGTGACGTGTTTATCCGCACCGACGGTGAGCGGTGGGAGGTCGAAGCGCAGGTCGGCGGCGACTCCGGTCGGTCGACGGTGCACCAGTGCCCGGGCCGGCAGTCCGCGGAGATTCTCGCCCAGGCATGGATGGGCGGACCGTCCCGGTGGCAGCCGGTCGCGGTCTGATCCGCCGCGTCGCCCGGGCTTGGGATAGCGTCGGACCATGACTACCTCGAACAGCGGCTACCACGGTGACCTGTTCGGCGCCGCGCGCGCCAGCGACGACTTCCGGCAGGTCCTGGCCACCGCCGCACACACCCAGCTCGTCATCATGACCCTGCCGCCAGGCGGCGAGATCGGCGCCGAGGTGCACCATGGCATCGACCAGATCCTCATCGCTGTCGACGGCGCCGGCGAGTCCGTCGTGGATGGTGTCAAACGGCCGATGCGCGAGGGCCACGCGGTCGTGGTGCCCGAAGGCGTTGAGCACAACATCGTGAACACCGGCGACCGCCCGCTGCGACTGGTCACCGTGTACGGGCCGCCCGATCACCGGCCCGGCACGGTGCACCACACCCGGGCCGACGCCGAACGCGACGAGCTGGACGTCCCGCCGCCGGCCTGAGGTCAGCGTCAAGCCCAGCGGGGCGGACGCCCCACCCGGCGTCCGCCCCGCTGGTGTCACCTGGTGGTCAGGCGCAGCGTACGAACTCGACGTTCAGGTGCGACCAGGCGCCGTCGCCCGGACTGAGGCTGAGCAGGGCGGGGCTCGACGACGCGGAGACGGTAAGCGAGTATGCCAGGTCCAGCGGCGGCGCCGGCTGCTCGCAGCCGTGGAGGTTCTTGTCCATCTCGAACCAGTGGAGAACACCGTGGCCATCAGCCGCGCCGTCGAAGTCGAGCGCGTCGATCGTCCCCAGGCTCCCCCGGTGCGCCAGGTGGTAGACCGCCCTGGATTTCGCGCCGTCAGGCTGGTGCGACCACCACTGCTGCGAGCCGGAGGAGACGCGGTATCCGTAACCCGCCCTGGGCTTGATCTTCAGGGAGGCCATGCACTCCGCCGTCGTGCGTTGCCCGGCTGGGGCGCGGGCCGCGAGGCTGCCGTATCGGACGTCGATGGAACTGCCCTTCACGGCGGCGGCGACGTCGCCGTCGCACCCGCTGCCGGTCGCGCCGAGCACGGATACGGTGTGGTCGGTCGGCGCCGCGGCTGCCGGACCGGAAAGGCCCAGGCCGCCGACGGCGATCACGATGATGGCGGCTCCGGTCGCCATCCGGCGAGGCATAGTGGTCACTGCTGCTCCTTCTTCGATGTCAGCTGACAATCGAAAGGTAGGCGGCGCTCGCAAGTGGACCATGGTCGGACCTCCACCGCTGGCTTGGGGCGGTCCGGGAAGCCGCTGAGGTTCATTCCGCCGACGCGGACGTATCCGGTGAAGTTCGCCGCGGTCGTGGTCGTCGGGTTCGACCCCACGAGCGTGCCGTCGATGTAAAGCTTCATCCCCGCGGGCCCGAGGCTGGCGGCGACATGGCGCCAGGCGCCGTTGTTGACGGCCACGGCTGACTGGATAATCCCGATCGCGCCGAGGACGTTCGGCCCTCGCCGCGCGGATCAGGCGGGCCTAGCGTGTCCCATGCGCACGGGTGCGAAGGGAGGGGCTCCGATGGCGGTCATGGCGATGGCGCTCCGGTCCCTCGTCCGCCGGTTCGGGTACTCCATCAGCGCCACGGTGAACGTCATCCTGCCTCGAAGCCGCAGGTGACGTCGTGACCACGCTGCTGACCCTGACCGCGCTGGTCGCGATCTGGTGGGCTTTCCCCTTCTTATTCCCCGCCGGCGACATCGACTGGACGCTGGTGGCTCGCACGGTCCTGGGGTTCGCCATCGGGGGAACGGTGGTGGCGCTGTCAGCCCGATTGACGCCGCCAGCGCGTACGCCGACCTGTCCGGCACAAACTTCATCCAAGGCGACGGCCCGGCGCCGCCGATTCACCCGGATGCCTTGGACCGAGGGCGCGCATGCCCTCGCCGTCCGGCCAGGATCCGCCGTCAAGCCACTCAGTCGAGGCAGAACTCGTTGCCCTCGATGTCTTGCATCACCAGACATGACTCGTCATAGCCGTCGGCAGTCAGCAGTCGCACGCGGACGCCGCCGAGCGCAACCAGGCGGGCGCATTCGGCCTCAAGCGCGGCGATGCGCTCTTCGCCCACGAGCCCAGCGCCGACCCGCACGTCAAGGTGCAGCCGATTCTTGACGACCTTGCCTTCGGGAACGCGCTGAAAGAACAGTCGCGGGCCGATGCCCGCGGGATCCACGCACGCGAAGGCTGAGCCCTGGCGCTCAGGCGGTAGCGCACGATCGAAATCGTCCCACGTAGCGAAGCCCTCCGGCGGCGGTGGTACGACGTACCGCAACACCTCGCACCAGAAACGAGCGACGCGCTCAGGCTCTACGCAGTCAAAGGTGACCTGGAACTGCATTGCCGACTCCATCAGTCCATCATAGAGGCGGACCCCAACCGTCGCCGCGCGAGTCGCGGTTTCCCTTGACATGGGTTAGTCACCCGATCGAGGCAGGTTCGCCGAGGGCTGGGAAGAGAACAAGCACGCTCACCCCAAGCCGTCCACCTACGCGACTTGCCAGGCTCGCGTACCGGCCGTCCAGCCGGTGGGCCCAGCGGGCATATGCTTCCTGGTCAGAACGGGGGTGCGTCCTCGCCCATCAACGCCAACACCACGCCTCCCTTCCCGCTCTTGAGGCTCTGGACCACGACCTTGCCGGTGCTGCCGTCGGGTAGCTCCAACGTGAAGGTCTTCCCGACCGCGTCCTTGGGGCCGCTGCCGGCGCTGTTAGCGGGTCGGAAGTCTCCTGCCCACGACGGAAGCCCACCCTTGCGGGCGGGTTCGGCGAACAGCCCGGCGGTGCCGGGGGTTCTGGTGCCGTCCGTGGATAGAAGCACTGCGGCGCTGCGAAAGGTAGCCATATTCGGCAAGGTTACCCCCGACGGAGCTCCACCGCGCCACGACAACGGCGCCGCGAGCAGGACGGCTTCGGAACGGCCATCTCTCTGCTCTCACGCCGTAGCCGGCCGTGCGTCGGCGCGCCTGAGGCAAACCGCGGGTTGTGGATCCTGAAGGATCGGCGGCCGGCAGCCCGGCCCACTCGGTCGGTGTCTCACCATCCACGTCCGTCATGACGCGTACCAGGCCCCGGCGTGGCGGCCCATCGCGAGGCGTCGTTGTGCAATGCCCAACCGCCGACGTATTCCTGGTCAGAGGCTATGAATGGTGGGCCGCCAGGGACTCGAACCCTAAATGCCTCGCGCTTCTGCGAGGTCGGGCTGAATCCGGCGGATCGCCGTGCTGAGCTGGGCCAACGTTCGTGTCGCCTTACATCGTTTGCCGACCTCGTTCGGGCTCATTTGTGCCGAACTTGTGCCCGATGATCTTCAACGGAGATCCCGTCGCGGCGGCACCTGTCGACGACAGCATGCTCCCGCATGCTCGACCGCACGAACCAATGGATTGCCGGCCGTTTGGTCCAACACGGCCGCGCGCCTGGTCAGGCGGTTTCGCTTGGCAGGGTCGAGTACGTTGCGGTGGCCACGGTTGCTGTACTCCGCTGCTGTATGGCGACAGGCCAGCGACAGCTGATGGTTCTCCCTGAGCCGCCCCGAGGCTCCTCTGGGATTGGAATCCGTAGGCATGGCAGTCAACTGGGGACCGATTCGACCAACCTGCGGCCAGCTGACCTCCGACGGGGCATTTGTCGTCTGCTGATCTCACGCCGATCGCCTCAACCCCAGTTGGCGGCTACTCGGTGAATCACCTCGTTGCTACGATCGGGGACGGCAACGTACAGTAGATTGGTCTTCGCTGATGTACGGAGGGGCCGTTCTCTTGTGTCGGGTATCCGACATGTTGAGCCTATGGGCCTATAACCGAAGTAGCGTGTTGGCTTGGCCAGCCAGGACGGAGATCTTTTAGACGGATTTCCTCGTCTTGGCGCACTCCTATGTCAGGAGAAGAGTTGTCCGACTTCCGTATGTTGAGTTATCGCGAACAACGCCGCTGGACTAGCCTCCTAACCATTAGCGCCTTGATTCTGCCTGCTGCGGCGATGGTGGCGTCAAGTCCGGCTTTGGCAGCCGAGCCGCTCTACGACCAGAAAGACAAGACAGGCGCAATTCTGTCGCTGGATGGCGCTGTGGGTCAACTTGTTCAAAAGACCAGAACGACTGACTCTGATCCAGCGAAGACGAGCACCTCTTTCCCGGTACGTGGCGCTCTAGTTGATGAATCTGGCAAGCCGCTAAAAGGCGCTACGGTTCAGGTGGATCTTTTCCCGGGAACGGCGACAATGGCGAATCGCTCTTTGAGTGGTGGAGCTGTGTCGGATATTCCATTGGCCGCTGTCGTCACGGACTCGGAAGGCCGGTTTACGCTGGAACTACCTGCCCTGCGGAGTATCGCTGATTACACCGACGAAGACGGTCTAGTTGAGCTTCTCTTCAGCAGTGTTGAGTCGGGCCATGCCATGTTCTACAATGCGCGAGTAGTTCTGCCAAAAGACCAGAGCGAAAGGGCAGTCATGCCCATGGCTGATATTCGCACGATAGGTGGCGATCGACCTGTTGCCGATTTGATTGCCAATCGAGAATTGAATCAGGCCGCGCGGCAGAATGATCCTCAGCCAGATCCCGATGACGACGGTGAAGGCGATATTCCACCTCCGGACGGGAGTTTCGCTGAGCCTGCGGAAGAGGCTGGCATTGGGAAGCAATTTCTCGACAATGTCCTACTGAGGGCTGACACTAGCCCGATCCCCGATCGCCTTGCGAAGGATCCAGATCCGCAGAAGCTTTGCCTGGAATCGGTCGGCATTCACGTTTGGCGCTGGGATATTGATAGCTCAGGTACACCCATCCCAACGCCAATTCAGGCGGTCAAGACTATGGGAAAGCTTAAAGCGACTTATAAGTGGGACGACACCAGGACTATCGAAACGACAGTCGGGTTCGACTTAAAGTATAAGAATTCCCAGATCAAAGGAAGCTTTACGAAATCAACGCAGAGCGGCCTCGGCGGGGTTGCAGAGTTGCCACACAAGTGGACCGGCTACGTCCGGACTTCGGTGGAGCAGCGTTGGTGGTTTCTGAAGTGCTTTAAGCCTAAAGAGGTATACGCCAATGTCCGCCAGCTTAGGCCATACAGGGTCTTGGGTGGCGCACAGAATTTCAAAAGCTCTGGTGCCAATAAGGGGTGTGCTCCGAAGATCGGGCACCCGAGCATCAGCCCTGGAAACTCCATAACAGTGTCGAAAACAGCTACCACCAAGGTCGCGGGCGGATTCAACATGGAGGGTGGCCTGATGCTCGATGCCTCTCAGGTTAACACCGCGTCTAATGTAAAGACATTTATTAATAAAAGCAAGAAAGACGGATTCGTATGCGGCTCCAACGCTACTATTCGCGATGCCGCGATTGTTCGTGAGGTAAGCAAGTAAAAATGGATGCCAGCTGGGATTCAGGTGGAACGGCCAGAACTAACTCCGACGACAATGAGGCTACTTCACCCTCAGTGGCTGGTCGTCGAGGACGTCTACATCGGCGTCGCGGCCTATTGGTGATAATAGCCTGTCTGCTCCTCGTGGGCGGCGTCGGTTCTGTGGCCAACTACCTCTTGAAGCCTGGCCCAGCTGGCCCTGAAATAAAGGAAGAGGGAGACGCTCTCGCTTGGGCGACCCGTCGCAACGTTGGATTTAGGTTTACGGACTCGACAGTCTTCATCGAGCTTCGTAAGGGCCCAGTCAAACTTCGGGGCGTAGAATTCGACCTCACAGGAGACACAGCTCGTCAGCTTGGTAACCCAATGATTGCCCGCATGCGACCTGGAGCCGACTTTCGAGACACTCCAGAGGGTTACCCTCTGACAGCTGAACAGTTACGACGGTTTGAGTTTGAAGAACCGACTCCTGTCAAGGGTGCGGTCCTGACGGTTCCCGCCGGTCAGGAGACTGCTTTCTACGTCCTGCTCCTAGGATTCGAGATTGTTGGTGAGGGACGCACAGTCCGTGGCGCGCCATCATTCACCTACACCACCGAGGAAAGCTGGCGTACGAAGACTTTTCATATCAACATTTCTCTCAGTATCTGCTCACCTCAGTCAGAGGCTGACACTCCCTGTTGACGGGCTCTGAGGCGATTCTCACGAATGCTGACAGCTTGACGGCATCGCGAACAAGGTCGGCAGGTACGGGCGTTGCCGCAGGGGCTACGGGCCGTGCCCGGTTCGGACGCCCCCCAGTGCCGGTGTAGACGGCGACTGGGTGCGGCCCGGCTCCTGGATCCGCCAGCTGGCGCTCGACGGCCACCACCCCCTCGCCGGTGCCAGATCTGACCTGGCGTTGCGGCGGCGCGTGCTCCGGCCGACGTAGCTCGCGCACGGCGGACACCGCGCCCTCGGCTTCTTCCGTTCGTGCGGCTACGGCCCGCCGGCTGCGTCCGGCACCCCGGCCATTCCCCACCTGGTGCGCACGTCGAGCCCGGCGGTCGCGGCACCCAGCTTGACCGGTACGGGCCCCGCGTCGCTTCGGCGGCCGGGGCCATCTGCTATGTGCGCGAAGCGCCAGTCGCCGGGCGTGTTTGCGCGAGCTGCGAGGAGCGGCCGAGCGACGAGCAGCCGCGCGCCCTGGCGGCGGCGCGTGCGGCCCGCTTGCCGGGCCGCCTTGAAGTCGTACAGAAAGTTCTCACACGTTGGGGCGGGGGTCGTCCGCTTCAGCGAGCATCTCGTCCAGGCGGTCGCGCACGGCGGGCCATTCGTTCGGGATGACGCTGTAGTAGACGGAGTCACGGATGTAACCGTCCGACAGGATGCGGTGGTTGCGGAAGACGCCCTCGCGTACGACTCCGGCGGCCTCGATCGACCGCAGCGATCGGATGTTGCGGGCGTCTGCCTTGTAGGCGACTCGCACGGCTCCCATCGTGTCGATCGCGTGACCGAGTTGGAGCCGTAGGCACTCCCGAGCCGCCCCTGTACCCCACATCGCCGGTGTGAGCCAAATCCAGCCGATCTCAACGGCGCGATCGTTGGGGCGGATGTTGATAAAGCTGGTGCTTCCCACGGCTCTCCCGCTGGCGGAATCCACGATGGCCCAGGGCATCCGCTTTCCCTGTGCCTGCTCGCACATCGCGTCTTCATACAAGCGCCGGATATCAGCGGACGTTTGCGGTACCGGCTCGTCGAGGTAGATCCAGATCTCGGGGTGACATGCGGCTGATAGCAAGTCGCCCAAGTGCATCTCGGCCAGTTGCTCCAGGCGGACAGTTCGCCCGGTCAGGGTCGGCATCGTGAGGTTCATCAGGCGTCCACGTCGTAGACCAGGACGTGGCGGTCGCTGGGTAGGACTACCTCGTAAGCCTCGATTGGTTGGTCGTGCTGGTCGTAGGACGTCCGTAGGAGTCGGCCCACCGGCGTAGCGGGAGCAAGCCGGAGCTTCGTGCTCTCCTCCGCGGTCGGCATCCGCCAGGTGATCTGGTCGTGGTATCTGGTGGGCGTGTGCCCAAGGTCTTCCAGTATCTGGTCGGTGCCTTCCAAGACATCGGCGGAATCCATGATCTTGCTGCCCTGGACGAGATCGAGTGGGTAGTAGCTGTCCCCGAGCTGGAGCGGCTCGTCATCGGCGAACTGCACACGGCGGCGTACGACGACTTGGTCACCTTCGGTGAGGTTGAGCAGCCTAGCGATCTCTACAGGTGCCGGTGCCACCTCCACCGTGCTGACCTGCTTCGGCACCTTGCCCTGCGCGCGGATCTGCTGCCCGAATGTGTCCAGCCTCCGTTCGGCTTCGAGGCGCTTGGTACGGGAGCCGGTCAACGAAGCGTGGTAGCGCATCTGCGGCTCAGCGCGCACCCAGGCACCACGTCCCTGGCTGCTGATGAGGAGCCCCTCGTTGCGGAGGACCTCCAATGCGTCACGCACGGTGTTGCGGCTCACGTCGTAGCGCTTCCGAAGCTCGACCTCGGTAGGGACGCGGGTGCCGGGCGGAAGCTCACCGGACCGGATTTGGTCCCGGATCAGGCCTGCGAGCTGCTGGTACCTCGGTCGGGGGTCGGCCGGGTTGATCGTCATGAGGTCCTCCAGAAACTTGTACCAACAGGCTAACAACGCCTTGCCGCAGGCGCGACAGACGTGCTACAAAGATGTTGTTGGTACAAGCCAACAGGCCAACAAGTCACCGACCTAGGAGGTCAAGGGTGAAGCTCAACATCGACATGACGGGTAAGCGGTTCACGGTGTCGCAGGAGGTGGGTCCGAAGAAGGATCAGAACGGTAATCAGCGCAACGAGAAGGACACTGGCCGTCCGCTGTGGTCGACCCAGGTTTTCGTTCTCGACGCTTCCGGTGGTGACGTCATCACCATCACGACGGCTGGTGAGAAGCCGAACGTGAAGGTGGGCGACGTGATCGCTGTCGAGCAGCTCGAAGCCATCCCGTGGGCGACCAACGGTCGTAACGGCACTGCGTTCCGTGCGCTGGGTTTGAAGACCGCTTCTGGTTCTGTGGCTTCGGCCAAGGCCTGACCTGCGCTGCGCCGCAAACCGCACATACCTGTTGATGTCCTGATGTGGCGGACTTCGCTCCGCTGAACGTTCCAGTTCTGTGCGGGTGGTCCATTGGGCCGTTGTTCCCGCAGGTCACGCCCCTTGGTCGTGACCACATGTTGCCGGCGAGGGGTCGGCAAACGGCTTCCAACCAGCCGACCCCCGCCACCACTGTGACTCCGTCTCCTGCCTAAGGGAGGACTTCGTCGTGTCCAAGTTTAAGTCGTCGCGTTCGTTCGGGCGCAAGTCCGGCGCCATCTCGGTCATCGAGGCGAAGGTTCATTCGTCGTCGGCCCGTCGGGCCAAACTCGCCGCGATCCTGACCGCTGTGGCGGTCACCGCCATGTATGCGGTGATCTTCGCTTCGCGTTGGCCGCACCCCATCGCTGCCCTGTTGGTCGGCTTGTTCTTCGGCTGCTTGGCAGCTGTCCCCGTCTACGCGCTCGTGCGGATCTGGCCGGTCATCGTCCGGATCTGGTGGTGGCTGCCTGAGCTGGTTATCGCCTGCGTGTTTGGTTGGTTGTGGACCGTGTTGGTCGACAACACTCCCACCCCGGTCGCTGCGGTCGTGGTGACCGCCCTGGGTTTGGTGTGCGGGTTCGTCCCGCCGGTGCGGCGTTTGATCGTCGCGGTTTACAAGTGTTTCGAGGTGCGGCACCGGCTACGGGTGTGTTTCACCGCGTTCATCGTCGCCAACCGCACCGGCAGCCTGCCGCTGATCCTGGCCGCCAAACCCACCCCGGTAGGCGAACGCGTCTGGGTCCACCTCAGGCCCGGCCTGTCCCTGACGGACCTACAGGGCCGTTTGGACAAGATCACGGCCGCGTGTTGGGCGAAGGCCGTCACCGTTGAGGCCGCTTCGTCGAACGCCGCGTTGGTGGTGTTCGAGATCAAACGCCGTGAGGCGTTGACCGCCCTGGTCCCCTCCCCGCTACCCGACATGGTCGCGGTCCCAGACACCCCCGAAGGCATCGAAGCCCTTCCGCCGGCCCCGGCCGGCGACAACACCGGGTCGTTGAACCTGGCCGACATCCCCACCCAACCAACCACCCCCACCAGTCCAGCTGGTGGGCAGGTGAAACCGAAAGCCCCTCGTACGGGCAACACCGGCTCCGATCCGGTACCTGGCCCTGGTGGAGACGACGTCTCCGACTGGATCTAACCCCAACCCATCTTCGCTTCCTCTCCCATTCTCGCTTTCTTTCTCCTGTTAGGAGTGGTTTGTCATGTCCAAAAACTCGCAGGTCACGTACTACGTGGCGTTTATGCACGCCAACGGTCACGGTCACACCGTGGTCGCTTCCCCCACCCCGATCGTGGATGCCGCTGGCATCAACCGGCTCCACAAGTACTTGACCGACGCCGGGGTTGTTGACCCGACGGTCATCAACTTCATCCCGTTGGGCGAGACCGCCACCGGAGCGCGGGCATGAACCTGACCTTGACGGCCGCTGGGCGTCGTTGCCCGGTCAGCGACCTGCTGACCATCCGCCCCGATCACGACGTGGCCGGGTTGCTGCGGCTGGTCCACCACACCCCGAACACCGGACCCGACCCGGTCCTGACCGTCCTGCTGCGGCTTACCGACTGGCGGACCGCCATCGACGCACAAACCCGGGCGCTGCTGGCTTACGCCCGCACAGTCCCGAACCGCCCTTACCGGCTCACCGAACTGGCGCAGGCCACCGGCATGTCGTTCTCCGGTGTCCGCACCGCCTACGGCGACCACGAACTCGCCACCGTCGCCACCGCAATCGACCTCTAACCCCTGAAATTTCGCGTGTGCGGGACGACCAACGGCTTTCACGCCCTGGCCGTCCCGCCCACCCCTTGCCTGCTTGGAGGCACCTGCGATGACCACCACTATGACGGCGGCCGGGTCCCCGGCGTTGTCGCTGTCGATCTTCGACCCCATCTACCTCGGCGTCGACGAGCACGGACGCCCTGTCTATCTGGACCTGGTCTACCGCAACCTCCTCGCCGGAGGCGAACCCGGCGGAGGCAAATCCGGCCTGTTGAACGCGATCACCGCGCACGCCGCCCTGTGCGCTGACGCCCGTCTCATCCTCCTCGACGGCAAACTCGTCGAACTCGGCTTGTACCGGGATTGTGCGGATGAGTTCATCGGCCCCAACCTCGCCGACGCGATCAACCTCCTACGCCGTCTGCAAGCGGTGATGGACAACCGATACGCCTGGCTGTTGGCCCAAGGGCGTCGCAAGATTAGTGCCACTGATGGCATTGAGGTGATCGTCGTGGTCATCGACGAGATCGCCCTCTACTCCGCCACCCTCGGCAACAAGGCTGAGCAAGAAGAGTTCTCCGCCCTGCTACGGGACCTCGTCGCCCGCGGCCGCGCCGCCGGCATCCCCGTGGTGGCCGCTACTCAGCGCCCGTCGTTCGACATCATCCCGACCAGCCTGCGGGATTTGTTCGGGTACCGGGCGGCGTTCCGGTGCACGACCACGAACACCTCGAACATTGTCCTGGGCCAAGGATGGGCCGAACAGGGCTACTCCGCCGCCGACATCACCCCCGAAAACCAGGGCGAATGCTTCCTCCTGACCGAAGGTGGCTTCCCCCGGCGGATCAAAGTCGCCTACCTCAACGACGAGGACATCAAACGCATCGCCGCCCACGCCACCTGGGCACGCCGTTCCCGCGACCTTCACAAAGCCGCATAGCCGAAGCGACGGCACCCACTCGAAGCCTGCCAGCTAACCGGGTGCCGCCGCCTATTTCACCCACCACCTACGAAAGGAGAGGGCGATGAACCCTACCCAAAACACCACTGCAAACGACCGGTGCGCCGGCCAGCTGCTGAACACGGCCGCGGACGTCATCGACGCCCACGGCTGGACCACCGGGAACCTTTACGACCACCACACCACCCCCGTCGGCATCCCGCCGGTGTGCGCGATCGGCGCGATCTACACCGCCGCCGGTCTGGACGTCCGCACCGCCGTGGACATCCCCGCTTTCGTCAACGACACGATCGGCGAGTTCGCCGGATGGCTCGGCACCCACCACCACGCCCACAGCCCAGCCCTGCGCCTGCACCTACTCGGCGGCCTACCCGACCTCGGGACCATCGTCGCCGACTTCAACGACACCAACGGCCGCACCGCCACTGAGGTCGTCACCGCCATGCGGGCGGCGGCTGCTGCCCATCTGCGGGCTGTGCACGGGATCGAGGCCCGGGCATGAACACCGTCAACACAACCTTGACACTCCCCACCCAACCCAAACCCCAACGCCGCCGCACCGTGGTTGAGAACAACGACTACGCGGCGTTCACCCGCCGGATCATCGCCGCCCACGGCCGGCGCGTCGCTGCCGGCGACGTCGAAGCCCTCCGCGACCTGACCGCCCTATCCGTCGTCCTGGATGAGGCGATCACTACCGCCGTCATCGGCCTCCGCCGCACTTACGGCTACTCCTGGGCCGAGATCGGCTCACGCCTGGGCATCACCCGCCAAGCCGCCCAGCAGCGTTTCGGCGGCACCGGATGACCATCACCACCATCGACCGGCATCACACCGTCCACGCCTGTACCGGCGACCCGGTCGACACCGCCACTACCGTCGTCCACACCGTCGACGGCGGACCCTGCCACCAGCCGGTCACCATCCGGGCCGGGTCAACGCTCGCCGTGGTCTCCTGCGGGCGGGTCAAACCCGCCGCCCAGCAATGCCACCCCTGCCGCCCCATCGTCGTCGTCCGCGAGGTCACCTACGAGGTGATCGACTGCGACACCCTGCACGGCCAGCACACCACCACTGTGGCCACCGGCCACAGCACCCACCCCTGCCGCATCTGCGACCAACCCCTATCGGCGATCCTCGCCGGCCTGGGTCGGCACATTCTGTGCGGTGTCCCACTGCCCCTGATGGGCCGTTGGAAGTGACCAGTTCGACGCTGGACATCACCCCCCACCCCAACACCAGGTGGGGGGTGATGTCGAACGCCGACCTACCAACATTCGGCCACACGCCTCTGCCGTCCCAGCTCACTGATCATGGGGCCGCGTTCTACCGGGCTACCCAACCGGATTACGACTCCTGGATCTCTCACGTCCGGGCCGCCGCCGGGTGCACCCGACCCCTACAACTCCACGGAGCCCTCGGCGACGCCCGCCACACCGAGCAGCTCCCCGACGGGGTGATCTACAAAGCCTGCGGGAACCGCCGCCACACCGTCTGCCCATCGTGCGCCCGCACGTATCAGAACGACGCCTACCAACTGATCCGCGCCGGCCTCATCGGCGGCAAAGGCGTCCCCGAAACCGTCGCCCGGCATCCGGCCACGTTCGCCACCTTCACCGCCCCTTCCTTCGGACCCGTCCATGCGCACAAGGTCAGCAAGCACACCTGCCGCAACCGCAAACGCTGCGACTGCCGGCCTGATCCGTGCCGCCCGCGCCGGCCCGAAGACATCCGGCTCTGCCAGCACGGGCGGCCGATGGTGTGCTTCGCCCGCCACGAACGCGGCGACACCCGGATCGGGACCCCGGTCTGCGCGGACTGCTACGACTACGAGCACCAGGTCGTGTGGAACCTGTCCAGCGGAGAACTGTGGCGGCGCACCAAACAAGCCGCCGACCGGCACCTCCGCCGCCTCTGCCGGACCCGTGGCATTCCGTTCGTGGTCGTCTACACCAACAGCGGGAAAGCCCGGTACCTGTCCCCAGTGCGGCTCTCCCACGGGAAGGTGGCCGAGTTTCAGCGCCGTGGCGTTGTCCACTTCCATGCTCTGCTGCGCCTGGACGGCATTGACGCCTGGGACCTGGACGCCGTGATCCCACCCCCGGCCGGCATCGGCGTCGACGACCTGCACGACGCTCTCCGGTACGCCGCCACGACGATCGGGCTCACCGTCGGCGGGCACCCCGACAACCCCACCGGCTGGCCCATCGCCTGGGGCACCCAGTTGGACCTACGCCCGCTCAACCTGGCTGGCGACGGGGACGTCACCGATGGGATGGCCGCCGGATACCTGGCCAAGTACGCCACCAAGTCCACTGAGATCACCGGCCACAACAGCACCCGCCTGGACGCCGACACCATCAACAACTACGCCGACGACCAAGGCACCCACGTCGAACGCCTCATCGACGCGTGCTGGCGAATCGGTCGGCCTCTACCCGCCGTCCGGCGTCAAGGCGGCCTTGACACCCAACCGGCTAACGCCCGCCCGACCAACCCGTGCCAAGGGTTACGTCGGTGGGCGCACATGCTCGGCTTCGGCGGCCACTTCTTCACCAAAGCCCGCCGCTACTCCACCACCTTCGGAAACCTCCGCGCCGCCCGCATCGACTTCCGCCGCAACGAGCACCAGGACCACCAGCAGGTCGACACCGGCGTGGTCCGGGCCATCGACCACCAAGGCGAGGAAACCACCCTCGTCGTCGGGGCGCTCACCTTCGCCGGAGCTGGATGGCGCAACTCCGGCGACGCTCTCCTGGCCAACACTGCGGCGGCGATGGCCCGGATACGACACGAGACGGCACGAGAGGAGATCGCCCACGAGATCGGAACCCTGGCCGACCTTCCGGCCGCCGCTTGAAAGGAACCACCGTGAAGACCACGACCGTGATCACCCCACGTTGGCACTCACCCGCCGACGTCGCCCAGCTCCTGGGCTACGGCCTGTCGAAAGTCAAAATGAAGATCGCCACCGGGGAGTTGCGGTCCATCAAAGACGGCAAGTACCGGCGCATCCTGCCCGAATGGGTCGATGAGTACATCGCCGACCAGGTCGCCCGCCACGAGCAGGACGCCGCCTGATGGCCACCAAAGCGCGCGCCAACGGCGAAGGATCGATCTTCCCTTACCGCAACGGCCACGCCGCCTACGTCTGGGTCACCAAACCCGACGGCAAACGCCAACGCAAATACGTCTACGGCAAAACCCGCGACGACGTCCACGGCAAGTGGCTCAGACTCCACCAGGCGGCCAAGGCCGGGCCGGTGCCGACCAAAGTTCCGACGGTCGCCTCCTACCTCGCCGGCTGGTTGGAGGACGTTGTCCGGCCGAACCTGTCCCCGGGCACCTACGTCACCTACGAGGTCGCCACGCGCCTGTACCTGATCCCGGGCCTGGGAAAGAAGCGCATCGACAAGCTCCAGGTGCGAGACGTCCAGACGTGGATCAACGGCGTGGCGCGTGCCTGCCAATGCTGTGCCCAGGGCAAAGACGCGCGGCGGCCGGTCAAGAAGCGTCGCTGTTGTGCGCTCGGCCGATGCTGCCAGGACTTCCCAGCGACCACCTCGCTGGCGGGAGTTCGTCGCGTCCTGCGCACGGCTCTGACCCAGGCGATGACCGAGGGCGTCATCTCTCAGAACGTGGCGAAGTTGGTCAAGCTTCCGCCGATGCGACCGAAGAAGCGTCGCGCCTGGTCGAGCGAGCACGCGCGACAGTTCTTGGAGTCGGCCCGTCGTGACCAGGATCCGTTCTACGCCGCCTACGTCATGGTCCTGGTGCTCGGCCTCCGTAAGGGCGAGATGTTGGGCATCGTGTGGGAGGACCTGGACCTCGTCGCGGCTGAGCTCACCATCGGGCACCAGCTCCAACGGGTCGGCACGCAGCTCCTGCACCGGGACACCAAGACGGCCAACTCGGACGCCACGCTGCCGCTGCCCTCGATCTGCGCCGTCGCGTTGGAGCAGCGTCAGCAAGCGCAGGTGAAGGAACGTACGGCCGCCGGTCCGGCCTGGCAGGACCTCGGGTTCGTGTTCACCACTCGCTTCGGCACTCCGATGGAGCCGCGCAATTTCAACCGCATCTGGGATCGACGTTGTGACGCTGCCGGCGTGCCGCGGATCACCGTTCGGGACGCCCGCCGTACCTGCGGGACGCTGCTCCGTGACCTTGACGTGCACCCTCGCGTGGCCATGGAGATCCTGCGGCACGCCCAGTTCGCGATCACGATGGAGATCTATACACAGGTGACCTCGGACGCCACCCGGTCGGCGCTCAAGAAGCTGAGCGCGAGTCTCGGCGAGGAGGTGGGCGAGTGACCTCGCTGCTGTACTTTGCTGCTGTACTTGCGATTCTGGGCAATTGCTGGCGGGCCAACATGTGCCCTGACCTGGTGTTTTGTGGGCCGCCAGGGACTCGAACCCTGAACCAATGGATTAAAAGTCCACTGCTCTGCCATTGAGCTAGCAGCCCGGGCGAATTCTGGAGGTTACTCAGCGTCGACACTACTCAGCTGACGCGTTCATGCCGACCCGTCAGCCGGCGTGAGCTTACCGCACGCTTCGCTGTGCAGTGGCCCGGGCGAACGCCCAGCCGGGCGCGGCTCTGCCCTCAGGCGACGGGCAGGGTCAGCGCCCAGCCCAGCCGGACGAACCCGGCGCCGGTGAGGGCGCGGAGAACGTTCCAGCGCGTCTCGAACCGGGGCTGCGCTCTTGGACGGCGACCACCCCTATCTCAGGACGTCGGCGGCCGATCTGCTGCCGCCCTCCGCGCGGACGCCTCCCGCGCCGAGGGCTACGCCTCGCGCGGCCCGACCCTGCGGATCACCGGGTGATGGTCTTGGCGGCCAGTCGTCCCGCGTCGGGCCACCGGACGTCCGTGGCCCAGCCGAGCTTCTCGAAGATCCAGATGAGCCGCCCCGCAGGGTCGATCTGCCCACGCAGCACCCCGTGTCGGGCGCAGGTCGGGTCGGCGTGGTGCAGGTTGTGCCAGCTCTCGCCGAAGGACAAAATGGCCAGCGGCCAGAAGTTCGTGGCCTTGTCCTTGCTGGTGAACGGCCGGTCGCCGACGACGTGGCAGATCGAGTTAACCGACCAGGTGACGTGGTGCAGCAGCGCGATCCGGACCAGGCTGCCCCAGAAGAAGCCGGTCAGCGCCCCTGCCCATGACATGGTCGCCAGGCCGCCGATGAGCGCGGGCGCGAAAACCGACACCAGCACCAGCGGTAGGAACAACCGGTCGACGACGCGCAGGTCGCGGTCGGCTACCAGGTCCGGGGCGAACCGGTCACGGTTGCTCACCTCACGGTTGAACAGCCAGCCGACGTGGGCGAAGAACAGCCCCTTGACCAGGGCCCCGATGCTGGCTCCGTACCGCCACGGGGAGTGCGGGTCGCCCTCGCGGTCGGCGAACGCGTGGTGCCGGCGGTGGTCAGCGACCCACTGCGTCGGACTGCCCTCGATAGCCAACGAACCGGCGACGGCGAGCGTCACCCGCAGCCAGCGGGGCGCCTTGAAGGACCCGTGGGTGAAGTAGCGGTGGTAGCCGGCGGCGATGCCGAAACCGCTGATGAGATATGCCACGACGGCCATGGTGGCGTCAAGCGGCGACATGCCCCAGCCCCAGGCGACCGGCACGGCCGCGGCCAGGGCGGCGAACGGCACGAGGACGAACAGCCACAGCACCGCGATGGCGAGGCGGGACTGCGGCGCCGCCAGCAGCGGCTTGGGGGCGTTGACGGGTGTCGCCGGCTCGACGGGCTCCGGCGGTCTTGCGGTGAGCACAGCGCTCATGGGCGATCTCCCTGCGGACTGGATAAGGGCCGCTGCCGCGGGCAGAAAGCCCTGTTGAACAGCGATGGAGCAGATCGTGAAGCGAGGATGGGCGACGGGCCATGTCGCGTCTCGCGCGCGTGATTTCCGTGCGCTGCTCCTGTGATGGCGCGATAGCTGCCTAGGAACGGTCGGACGACCGTGTTATGAATCCATTTCCGAGCATACCCGCGATTTGCGGCCACGCCATCAGCGGCGGAACCGGGGAATCATTCGCCGCTTTCCTCAGATCAGCGGCGAGTTGATGATTTCGATGCCAGCGGTGATGAGCGCGTGGGCGCGGGCCGTGATCAGCTCCAGGATGGCGTGCGAGTGCGGGGCCGCGGCGGCCACCGCGTCACGCAGCGCCGTGAGATCGACGTCGAGCTCGGCCAGGGCGCGGCTGACGTCGCCGTCGGTTTCGGCGTTGAGCGCCTGGGTCATGTCGTTGAGGTGGATTCCGTGGCTCTCCAACTGCCGGATGGTGCCGATGACGTCCACCGCGGCGGGCTCGTACATGCGGAAGCCGCCGTCGGTGCGTTCGGCCGGCCGCAGGAGACCGAGCTGCGTGTAGTAGTCGACGGTCCGGGGGCTGACTCCCGCTTGGGCGGCCAGTTCGCCTATACGGAGCAGCTGACGCATGCGGGTGACCTCCCGTGCTGGGCGCACAGCAACCGTACAGTTGCGCGTGTTAGTGTCCGATTCGTGTCTGATGGTAGCGCCGCTGGCGCCAGTACCGGGCCGGGCATCGACCGGCGAACCGAATTCGCTCGCGACGATGCCGCGAGCGCCCCCGTCGGCTTCCGCGCCGCCGGCGGTGACGTCCGGTGCTGATCGCCATCGGCTTGACGGTCATCATCATGTTGACCGTCGCCACCGGCTACTTCGTCGCCCAGGAGTTCGCCTACGTCGCTGTCGACCGCGGCCGGCTCCGTGCCATGGCCGACACCGGCGACGCCGCCGCGGTCCGCGCCCTGCGCGTCACCGAACGGCTCTCGTTCGTGCTCTCCGGCGCCCAGGTCGGGATCACCGTCACCGCGCTGCTCGCCGGCTATGTCGCCGAGCCGTTCCTCGGCAAGGGCCTGGCCAACCTGCTCGGCGGGGCCGCCGGCCTCTCGGAGAAAACGAGCCTGACCGTGTCGATGATCGTGGCGTTGCTGTTCGCCACCATCGTCCAGATGGTCCTCGGCGAGTTGGCCCCCAAGAACCTCGCCATCGCCAAACCGGAGGCCCTGGCCCGGTCGCTGTCCCGCTCCACGCTCATCTACCTTGCCGTCGCCGGTCCGCTCATCCGGGTCTTCGACGCGACAGCCAACAAACTGCTGCGCCGGGTCGGCATCGAGCCCGTCGAGGAGCTGCCCCAGGGCGCCACCGCCGAGGACCTCGACCGGATCATCGCCACCGCGTTCGCCCGCGGGGCCCTCGACGCCGACAGCGCCCGGCTGCTCGACCACGGGCTCGAGTTCCGCGACCGGACCGCCGGCGAGGTCATGGTGCCCCGGGTCAACACCGTCACCATCCCCGCCGGCGAGCCGGCGCTGCGGGTGGTCGAGCTGCTTGACACCGGCCACTCGCGCTTCCCGGTCACCGGCGCCGGCGTCGACGACGTCGTCGGGGTCGTCTCGATCGCCGACGTGGTCCGGCTGGCCCCGGAACAACGCCGCGTCGTCACCGTCGGCGACCTGGCTGACCCGCCGGTCCTGGTGCCCGCTTCCCTGCCGCTGCCCGGCCTGCTCGAACGCCTCAAGGCCGCCCACCGGCAGCTCGCCGTGGTGGTCGACGAGTACGGCGGCTTCGCCGGCGTCGCCACCCTGGAGGACGTCGCCGAGGAGCTCGTCGGCGACATCCGCGACGAGGACGACCTGCCCGAGCTGGGCATCGAGGCCGCCCCGGGCGGGTCGTGGCTGCTGCCCGGCGGCGCCCGCATCGACGAGGTCGCCGAACGCACCGGCGTGCCGCTGCCCGAGGGCGACGCCTACGACACCATCTCCGGGCTGGTCATGGCAGCCCTCGGTCACATCCCGTCGGCCGGCGAGCAGGTCACCGTCGGCCTGTCGCCGGTCGTCGACGAGGCCGGTGACCCGCAGCCGCGGGGTCGGGTGCGGCTGACCGTCCGCTCGGTGCGACGGCACGTCCCCGAGCAGGTCCTCATGGTCCGCGTCGTCGACGGTGAGGTGACCGCGTGAGCACCGGATGGTCGTTGCTGGTTTCGCTGCTGCTGCTGGCGTTCAACGCCTTCTTCGTCGCCGCCGAGTTCGCCCTGGTGGCGGCCAAGCGGCACCGGCTCGAAGCCGCCGCCGCCGACGGATCGCGCGGGGCGAAGGCGGCGCTCGCCGGCGGCCGGCAGCTGTCGATGATGCTGGCCGGCGCGCAACTGGGGATCACCCTGTGCACCCTGGGTCTGGGCGCGTTGGCCAAGCCGACCGTCGCGCACCTGCTGGAGCCGGCCTTCGTCGCCGTCGGGATCCCGGCCGAGGCGTCCATCGTGGTCGCCGCCATCCTGGCCGTCTCGCTGGTCGCTTTCCTGCACGTGGTCATCGGCGAGATGGCGCCCAAGTCGTGGGCGATCAGCCATCCGGAGACCTCCGCGCAGCTGCTCGCGGTGCCGTTCATCGCCTTCACCACTGTCTTCCGGCCGTTCCTCACCGCCCTCAACGGACTCGCCAACGCCTGCCTCCGGCTGGTGAAGGTGCAACCGCAGGACGAGCTGGCTCAGGTCCACGGGCCGGAGGAGCTGCGGATGCTCATCGAGGCGTCTCGGGAGCACGGCACCCTGGCCGCGGCCGAACACGAGCTGCTGAGCGCCATGCTCAAGGTGCAGACCACCACCATCGAGCAGGTCATGACGCCCGCCGAGCGGATCGTCAGCGTCCCCGCCACGGCCTCGGCCCGGGACGTCGAGGTCCGCAGCTCGGAGACCGGCCGGTCCCGGCTGGCGGTCACCGGCGTCGACGGACGCGTCGTCGGGATCGTGCACATCCGCGACGCGTCGAAGGCGACCAGCTTCGAGCGCCCCGCGACCGCCGTCGACCTTATGTCCGAGCCGGCGACGCTGGCGGCCACGACCCGGGTGCTGGAGGCGGTGAAATCGATGCGTGGCCGTCGTTCCCAGCTGGCCCTGGTGGTCGGTGGAGACGGCGCCGTCGTCGGCATCGTCGCGTTGGAGGACCTCCTGGAGGAGGTCATCGGCGAGTTCGACGACGAGACCGACCCGATCGTGTCGGCGGCCCGGCGGGTGAGCCGCACCGGTTGAGCGGACCGTAGGTGCGCGGAAGCCCGCGAATCGAACCTCCTTCGAGGACGGACGGGGTTGCGCGCGCGGTGGCGTCTGCGGCAGGCTCGGTCCGGACCTGCCGGAGGAGGCGCCGATGGCTCTGTACGGTGATCCGGACCGCCTGGACCAACTCGCCGACCACCTCCTCACGAAAGCCGACGCGATCCGTCGGCACGCCGACGACCACCTGCGCCGCGGTCAAACTGCCCACTGGGTCTCGGCTGCCGGTTCGGCGTACCGGGAGCAGCTGGCCGCCGACCGGCAGCTGATCGAACGGTCGGCCGTCCATCTTGAGCAGGCCGCGGCGGCCCTGCGCGGACACGCGGACGAGGTCCGCGAGCGGGTGGCGTTCCTCGTCCGGCTGGCCCGCCACAGCGTCGCCGAACTGCCGCTACCGTCCCCAGGGCTCCTGCCGCGAGGGGTCGGCCGGTGAACGTTCCGGCGCCACGGCGCCTGGCGCTCACGGGACTGGAGCTGGCGACGCTCGCCGGGCGCGCCGGTTGGACCCCGCCGCCGGGGTTCGGCGGCCCCCGTGCCGCCCCGGGCGCGCTGCGGCGGGCCGAGGCGGGTCTGGTCGAACGCGGGATCATGACTACCGGTCCGGGCGCCGGCGGCCCGTCGTTGGCGGTCCCGGTGGCCGCGAACCTCGCCGTCTTCGCCGCGGCGGTCGCGACGATCTGTGTGGAGTCCCGGGTCCGCGGCGACGGATCGACGGCCTGGTACGCCGTCACCGACCGGCTCGGCGCGAGCCTGTTCGCGCTCGGCGACGGCGCGGCCGAGCTGTCGCTGTTCCCGGCCGAGCTGCTGGGCCGCGAGTTGATCCGGGCAGTGCCGTCGTTCCCCCCGGATGACGAGACGGCGCGCGCCTTCGCCCTGGGGCTGGCGCCCGAGCCACCGCCGGCGGGGCGGGCGCCGCTCGCGGCCCTGGCACACCAGGACGCGGACCCCGACACGGCCGACGGCACGCCGCTGAGCTGGCGCGAACGCGAGTTCGCCGAGCACCTGCGCCGTCGCACGTTCGGGATGCTCCGCTGCCTCGTGACCGGCGCCCCCGACGGTTGGCGCGTCGCCGGCCAGGTGCTCTGGTTGGCCACCGACGCCGGCTGGGTGGGGGCGCTTCCGGCCGGCGCCGAGCACGGCCGCCGGATGGTCGACCTGATCCCGGTGACCCGCCAGCAGATCGGCGCGTGGATAGCGCCGCACCTGTCGACGGTCGTGGGCGCCACCCGGTGACCGGCCCCGAGCTGCACGTCTCCGGTGGCGTCGGCGGAACATCCGCCCGGTACGAGGATCTGGCCACGCTGGGCCGGCACAGCGACGACGTCGCCCGGCAACTCGCCACGGTCAGCGCCGAATGCCACGGCATCCTGCTCGACCCGGACCTGCTGGCGTCCGCGCTGCTCGATCCCGGTGGGGTCGCGCGGATCCAGGCGTTGTTGCTGGCCGCGCTCGACGGGCCGGGCGGGTTGTCGGCGCTCGCCGCGGGTTTCGGGCGGCGTTCCGCGGCTTTGCGCGCGAGCGCGGCGTCGTACCGGGGGGCGGACGAGGCCAGCCGGTCGGCGTTGACGTGTCTACGTTGGGCGGCCGGCCATGCCGCGGGCGCCACGGTGGTTGCGGGGCTGCCGGTGCTCGCCGGCGTGGCGGGGCCGGCGCTCGCCTACGAGGCCCTCGGCGGCGACATCGACTACGAGCGCCTCATCGTGGAACACCCGGGGGTGGTGGACGCCGTCGTCGGCGCCGGCCCGGGTCTGCTTTCCAGCGTCCCGGGGTTGGCGACCGGCGACGTGCCCGGCGCGGCTGCGCTGTTGGCGCAGTTCTATCCGGACGGGCGCCCCGAGGTCACCGACCTGGGCGTCGCCGACCCGACCGCTCCGGGCGCCGGCGTGCTGGCCCGGGCGCCGGCCGGCTTCGGCGATCTCCTCGGGGGTCTGGACCACCGCAACGCCCGCGCCGACGCCGACGCCCCGGATCAGATCGATGTCCGCGTCGTGGGCGGCCGGGCCGGCGACACCGCGTACATTGTCGACATTCCGGGCACGAAGGTGTGGAACGCTCCTGGCGCGCACAGCCCGGCCCTGCACGACCTCGGCACCAACCTGCACGCGTTGGCCGGCGAGAGCACCACCCGCCAGCACGCCGTCGCCGAGGCGCTCCGTCGGGCCGGCGCCGGTCCCGACGATCCGGTCATGCTCGTCGGGCACAGCCAGGGCGGGCTGGTCGCCGCGCAGGCCGCGCGGGACAGCGGCGCCGGTGGGTTCGCGTTCAACGTCACACACGTCGTCGCGGTCGGCGCCCCGATCGGGCATGTCGTGGCCCCGTCGCACGTCCAGGTGCTGTCGTTGGAGAACCGGCATGACATCGTGCCCAGGCTGGACGCCGCCGAGAACCGTGACCGCCCGAACGTCACCACCGTGAGTTTCGACAGCCAGCTCGGCAGCATCGGGGCCAACCACTCCACCAGCCGCTCGTACCTCCCGGCGGCGGTCGCGCTGGACGCCAGCCCGACGCCGTCGGTCCGGGCGTTCCGCGACAGCGCGGTGGCCTTCATGCCGACAGAAGACGCCGGGACGACCACGCGGACCCACGTGTACGCCCTGACCCGTCAGCCCTGACCCGCCTGTCAGGTCCTCTGCTGACGGCTGGCCGCCGCCCGCCGTCGTTGGAGGAAGGGGCCGATGCCGTCCTCCTCGTCGGTGGCGATGAACGCCGCCTTCGCGATGATGAGCGCCTCCTCGACGTGCGGCACGCACCCCCAGGTGGTGTCGCCCCACGGGTCGGCCAGCTTCACCTCGGCTGCCGACGGGCATGGCGTCCCGTCGACGTTGCCGATCTGGCACCGGCTGGGGGCGTAGGCCCGGCGGGCGGCGTCCTCAGCGGCCTCCTGAATCAGCTCGAAGCGGGCCGGCGGACCGGTCTGGGCGACGCGCTGTTCGGCGGTGACCGCCTCTCGCTGACCCACCAGGACGACGTTGCCGTCCGGGTCCAGCACCCGCGCCTCGCCGCCGGGCGCGTGGTCCGGGTAGCCGATGTGCTCGCTGGACGCTCCGCCCGCTGCGAGCCGTTCGAGGACGACCTCCAGGGCGTCCACATATATGTAGAGGACGAGCGGCAACGCGACGGTGATGAGCGGCGGATGGACCTCGGCCAGCAACAGCGTCAACTCACCGTGACGCAGGTAGCGCCACTGGGAGTCATCGAGCGCGCCCTGGCGGTCCTCGGCGAACCCGAACATGCGGTAGAACCGTGCGGACTGGTCGGCGCTGCGCACATAAAGGATCGGGACGACGGCGGTCGCTGCTCCAGTCATGGGGGCAATCTATCCTCGCCCGACGGCGGCGTGCGGCGCGGCCGCCGCCCCTGGGGGTGGTCGATTCATCCGCAATCCCCTGTCGGGTTGACGACATCACCGTCACCTGCCCAATTCGAGGCAGTGACGTGTGTGCGTCGGTGGTGCACCATGGCGGGAGACGTCTGACACATTGGAAAGAGGAGCAATGGAGCCGGTCCCTGGCAAGCGGAGGTTTGGACTGGCGGCCGTCGCCGCCCTCATCGCGTTCACGGCGGCCTGCGAGAGGCCCGCCGACGCCGGCGTCAACGGCGACGCGTCCGGCGGTGGCGCTGGTGAGCGTGCCGCGGTCGCTCCGCTGTCGGTCAGCGCTCCGGCCCACGGCGCGACGAAGGTGCCTATCATCACTGCGGTCACCCTCGCCGTGCGCGAGGTGTCGAATGTGTCCATTTCGGTCACCGGGCCGTCGGGCAGAGTCGTTCCCGGCGGTTACCACCCCGCCACCCGGGTGTGGCGCCCGGTATCGTCGTTGGCCTGGGGGACGGCGTACGCGGTCTCCGCCTCGGGCAGGACCTCAGCTGGCCGCACCGTTTCGACCGCCAGCTCCTTCACGACGATGCGCCGCCCGGCGAAGTTGGCGCGGGTCTCCAGTCAGCTCGGGGACAACGCGGCGGTCGGCGTCGGGATGCCGTTGGTGGTCCGTTTCAGTCATCCGGTCCCGGCGGCCAAGCGCGACGACGTCCAGCGGCGGATGTTCGTCACGGCCAAGCCGGCGCAGGTCGGCGCGTGGCGTTGGGTCAGCGGCACCGAGGTCAGGTACCGGACCAAGCGCTACTGGAAGTCGAAGACGAGCATCACGTTCGGCGTGCGTACGCGGGGGCTGTACGTGGGCAACGGTCGCTACGGCGACAACGACCTCAGCGTCAAGATCAAGACTGGCCCCGGCATCGTGATGACCATCAGCAACAAGACCAAGCACATGACAGTCAAGCGCAACGGCAAGGTGCTGCGGCGCATCCCGGTGAGCCTCGGCAAGCCGAAGACGCCGTCATCGTCGGGAACCATGTTGATCATGCAAAAGCTCAAGAAGACCCGCTTCAACACGATCGATGAGTTGGGGCCTGACGAGGGTTACGACATCGAGGTCCACTACGCCCAGCGAATCACCTGGGGCGGCGAGTTCCTGCACGCCGCCCCCTGGTCGGTCGCGGCCCAGGGCAAGCGGAACGTCTCGCACGGCTGCGTGAACATGTCGACGAAGAACGCCAGGTGGTTGTTCGGCATCACCACGATCGGTGACCCGGTCACCACCACCGGCACCGAGGTGAAGCTACGCCTGGGCAACGGTTGGACCGACTGGAACATTCCGTGGAAGCAGTGGACCAAGGGCTCGGCGCTGCCTGTCAAGGTCTGAACGCGCCCGCGAGCGACCAGCTCGTACGTGACACGCTCACCCCGAGCCCCATCAGTCCTGCTCGGCCCGGCGCATCGGGGACAGCGTCGTCGACCAGCGGACCAGGCTGTCGAGCATCGCGTCGGTCGATGACTCGACCGCCTCGGTGGGGTGGAAGTCGCCGTCGCTGACGAGCTTGCCGGCGAACGGCACCGCCACGGCCTCCGGCACGACAACGAGCCCGACCGCCCCGAGCACCGGCTTCACCAACTGGGCTGACCTGGTTCCCGCCGCCACGCCTCCGTAGCTGAACAGCCCGCACGGCTTGGTGGCCCACTCCTGGAACAGGAAGTCGACGGCGTTCTTGAGCGTCGCCGGATAGCCGAAGTTGTACTCGGGGGTGACGAATACGAACGCGTCCGCGGCGTCGACTTTCGCGCTCCACGCCTTCGTGTGCTCGTGGACGTATCTACGCAGCCTC
The DNA here is from genome assembly GCF_039532605.1 of Pilimelia columellifera subsp. columellifera. Lineage (NCBI taxonomy): Bacteria > Bacillati > Actinomycetota > Actinomycetes > Micromonosporales > Micromonosporaceae > Pilimelia > Pilimelia columellifera. The sequence goes on along the minus strand of NZ_BAAARY010000001.1, from coordinate 206,215 downwards.
GGGTGGTTCGGCTCGTCCATGAACGGGAGGTTCTGCTCCGCCAGGTCGACGAGTTCGACGTCGAAACCGCCGTGCCCGGACGCCCGACGGTATGCCCACTGGCCGATCGGCAGGCCGATCCGACCGGGACGGGTGCTGGCGACGATGACCTGCAAGCTCGGCATGTGCCTTCTCCTTAGCGCCGATCCGCCCGAATCATGGGCGGAGCCTGGGGACGTGCCTACTATCGGGTAGTGCCTGACCATCAGCCCATCCCGGTGCCAGCGGGCGACAGCGTCGCGCCAGGGGCCGATAGCGCCGTCGCCGCGAACCCTTCGGAGGTGACCGCCGCCCCCGCCGGCGCGGGCGGGTCCCGGTGGGCGCTACGCCGTTGGCCGTGGCTCACCGCCGGCCTGGCCGCGACGGTCCTCGCCAGCGTAGCGGGGTGGACGGTCGTCGACCGCTCGGACGGGCCCGCGCCGTCCGCCCCGCCGAGCGCCGTCGCCCAGCCGGTGGAGGCCGCCGCTTCCGCCCCGCCCAGCACCCCGCCGAGCATCCCGGCGGCGGCCCCAGCGCCCAAGGGCCTGCCGGTGATCGCCTACCTCAAGCGGTTGCCCTCGGGACTCCCCGCCGACCCGACGCCGATGGCGAGCGAATTGCCGACCGAGATCCTGCGCCCCACCCGGGACCTGGTCGTCTACGACGCCCCCGGCGGCCGCCCACGGGCGATCCTGCCCAAGGCCGTCTCCGGCATCGGGGCGGCGGTGCCGATCGTCGCCCGCGAGTCGGGCTGGGTGGCGGCGCTGATGCCCTCGGGCAACCGCACCATGGGCTGGCTGCCGCCCGCTGGTTGGATCACCGCGACCACCGCCGACCAGGTCGTCATCCACCGCAAGGCGCACCGCCTCACCTGGTACCGCGACGGCCAGGAGCGTGGTTCGTGGAAGGTGAGCGTCGGGTCGAAGGTGTCGCCGACGCCGTTGGGTCGCAGTTTCGTCTTTGGCCGCTCGAAGCTGCCGGGTGAGGTCTACGGCGGGCTGGACGTGCTGGCGCTCGGGTCCGTCCCCGATGATCCTGACTCGGTTCCCGTCGGGCTCCGGGGCGCGCACATCGGCATCCACAGCTGGTACCAGAACACCTTCGGCGGCGACACCTCCGACGGCTGCGTTCAGGTCCCGCAACCGGGGCAACGGCTGCTGCTGGAGAACCTGCGCCCCGGGGCCGGGGTGCTCGTCCTGCCCTGACGCACTCAGCTCGGGCGCGCATAGTCGTCGATGCGGTATGACCTAAACGAGATCGACCGGCGTCCACTGACGATCGTCCGGTGGGTTAGCGTTCGGGTGTCTTGCCTCGCCACGGCCCCGCAACGGCCGTGCCCCCTCACCTGACGAGAGGACACTTCTGTGCGCAGCGCGTTCCTGGCGCTTTCCGCCGCCCTCACCCTCACCCTGGTCGCCCCGCCGGCGCTCGCCGCGGACCCGACCGTCGGTAGTCCCGGCGTCGGCGACAGCTACTACCCGATGTACGGCAACGGCGGCTACGACGTCGCCCACTACGACGTCCGGCTGCGGTATTACCCGGAGGACGGCCGGCTGACCGGCGCGACCACCATCCTCGCCACCGCGACGAGCAACCTGACGCGGTTCAACCTCGACTTCGCCCTGGACGTCACGTCGGTGCGGGTGAACGGCCTTCCGGCGGAGTTCACTCGGCAAGGCGGCCACGAGCTGGTCATCACGCCGGCGAAGGCGTTGGCCAAGGGCCAGTCCGTGACGATCGTCGTGCAGTACGCCGACAAGCCGGCGACGAAGACCGTGGACGGCTACTCGGCGTTCAAGCGCACCACCGACGGCTTCACCATGGTCGGTCAGCCCGAGGCGGCCTGGTGGTGGTACCCGAGCAACGACCACCCGACCGACAAGGCCACCTTCGATGTGTCGGTGCTGGCGCCGGAAGGGCTGGCGGCGCTGAGCAACGGCGTCCAGCTCGGCGACCCGGCCACTCCGATCAAGGGCTGGAAGCGTTGGTCGTGGCGCAACAGCCAGCCGACCGCGCCGTACCTGCAGTTCGTGGTCGTGGGCGACTACGAGATCACCAAGGACGACATCAACGGTCTGCCGGTGATCAACGCCTACCACCGGGGGCTCGGCGACGCGACGCCGGCCGCGAAGGCCAGCATCGAGCGGTCGTCGGAGATCGTGGAGTGGGCTGAGCGGTTCTACGGCCCGTACCCGTTCACCTCGCTGGGCGGAGTGGCCGGCCCGGTCGACGGTTTCCGTAATGCCCTGGAGACCCAGGGTCGGCCGGTGTACGGCGCGGGCTTCTGGCGGCGGGGCACCAACACCAGCGTCGTCGTCCACGAACTGGCGCACCAGTGGTTCGGCGATTCGGTCTCGGTGGCCGACTGGCGCAATATCTGGCTGAACGAGGGCTTCGCCACGTACTCACAGTGGCTGTGGTCGGAGGAGAGCGGCGAGGGCAGCGCGCAGGAGTTGTTCGACTACACCTACGCGGCGAACCCGGCCGACTCGGCGTTCTGGCAGACTAAGCCGGGCGACCCGGGTTCGGGCGACCTCTTCCACACCGCCGTCTACAACCGTGGGGCCATGGCGGTGCACCAGATCCGGCTGGCGATGGGCGACGAGGCGTTCTTCCCGTTCCTGCAGGAGTGGCTGGCCCGTAACAAGTACGGTGTCGGCACGATCGCCAGGTTCCAGGCCCACGCCGAGGTGAACGCGGGCAAGTCCCTGGACGAGGTCTTCAAGACCTGGTTGTTCAAGCCGGGCAAGCCGGAGCTGCCCGGTCGGACCGCGCTGGTCGCGCCGCAGCGGCCCAAGTCGTGGCTGGAGATCCAGCGAGCCGCGGCCGAGGCGCACGCCGACCACGACTGCCTCGATCACCACCACCACCACAACCACTGACCGGCGTCAGTGGCGTGACCGCGGGCAGGTGATGCGACGCGCGTCCGTGGATTGAGAAAGGGGGCGGCGGACCGGCTGATCCGGTCCGCCGCCCCCTTTCTCGGTTCCCACCCTGGGCTGCTACCGGTCAGCCACGCTGGCGCAGCAGGTCGCGGATCTCGGTGAGCAGGATGACGTCCTCGCTCGGCGCCTTCGACTCGGGCTCAACACCCTTCTTGCGCCGCTCGGCGAGCTTGTTGAGGGGCAGGACGACGACAAAGTAGATAACCGCCGCCGTCAGCAGGAAGGTGACCACCTGGTTGACGAACGCCGCCCAGGCGAACGCGATCAGCGGACTGCCGTCTGGGGCCTCTTTCACGACCCACTGTCCCGCAGCGAGGGCCTCACCGCCGGACGCCAGCTTGATCAGCGGTTCGAGGAACGACTTGGTGAGCTGGGTGACGACCGCGGTGAAAGCGGCGCCGATGACGACGCCGACCGCGAGGTCGACGACGTTGCCGCGCATGATGAAGTCTTTGAAACCCTTAAGCATGGGCACAGGCTAGCGGCGCGGGGTTGCGGCGGCGCAGGGGCGCCGCGGGCGGCCGTCGGCTGGTTACCCGCAGACCCGGACCGGTTACTCCGAGGCGGTGACGGCGCTCGCCGAGATCGCGTCCTCGACTGTGTCGTAGGTCGGCAGGACGTCGATGAGCCCGCTGACCTCAAGGATCCGCCGCACCCCGCGCTGCGGGGCGGCCAGGCGTAGGTCGCCGCCGGCGGCGTCGCAGGTGTTCTTGGCGCGGACGAAGACCGACAGCCCGGTCGAGTCGCAGAACGATGTGTCGCCGAGATCGAAGATGAGGCGCTGGCACCCCTGCTCGGTGAGTTCGTTGACGTGTGTCTGTAGCTCAGGCGCAGTGGCCATGTCGAGCTCGCCGGCGACCGAAATCACCGCTGTGTCCTCCCGCAGCTGGGACCGCACCGTCAAAGACATCTCCAGACCTTCCGCCGTGATGGTGGAACCGTACTCCACCGCCCAGCCGGGCCGCAGCCACTCCCTCCTCATCGGCGGACTCGGCGTTGAGCTGGCGTTGAGCGGCGAGGTCTGTGCCGTCGCGCCCGACAGTATGACTTTTGGGGGATTTACCTGGGCCGGGCCCAGTCGGTAGCGTGGTAAGACCCTTAACTCCAGGGTGGCTTTCCTTGGGGGTGGTGGTCATGGCAGTCCTCACCGTCATCCGTCTCAGCGAGGCGGCGCTCATCTGGGCCGACTGTCCACTCGGCGGCTCGGTGAGCGTGCAGCTCGACAACGCGCTCCAGGCACTGCTCGACGAAGGCGTCTCCCCGCTGGTCATCGACCTGGTCCGGGTTCCCACGCTCGACGCGGGGGTGGTCGAGGTCCTCGCCCAGGCCGCCGACGACGCCGGCGACATCGACCTGGCGCTCCATTTGCGGCTGCCCGGCGGCCGGCGGTACGTCGTCCGGGACGGCGCAGAGCTGCGCTTCGCGATCCAACAGGCCTACCCCAAGGCGGCCTGACCCTCACGGCCCGCATCCCCCCGATGGTCAGGGGACCCCCGCCGCGTCCGGTTCGGAGCGGACGCGGCGGGGGTCCCCTGATCGCTGTCGTCCGGCGGGCCGGACGGCCGGTCAGCCTTTGGCCAGCCCGAACCGGTCCAGCGTCCACGCGGTCATGAACGCCTCCTCACGCCAGGCGTCGTACCGACCGCTCGGGCCGCCGTGGCCGGCGCCCATCTCGGTCTTGAGCAGGTAGTCCCCACCGGGGGCGACGGCCCGCAGCCGGGCGATCCACTTCGTCGGCTCGGTGTAGATGACCCGGGTGTCGTTGAGGCCGCTCATCGCCAGGATCGCCGGATAGCGCTGCGGGGAGATGTTCTCGTACGGCGAGTACGACTTGATGTAGGCGTAGGCCTCGGCGTCGTCGAGCGGGTTGCCCCACTCCTCCCACTCGGTGACCGTCAGCGGCAATGACGGGTCCAGGATCGTGGTTAGTGGGTCCACGAACGGCACCTGGGCGAGGATGCCGGCGAAGGCGTCCGGGGCGAGGTTGGCGACCGCGCCCATGAGCAGGCCGCCGGCGGAGCCGCCCCGGGCCACCAGCCGGCGCGGCGACGTCCAGCCGGAGCTGGCCAGGTGCCGGGCGCAGGCGACGAAGTCGGTGAAGGTGTTCTTCTTCGCCAGCAGCTTGCCGTCGTCATACCAGCGCCGGCCCAGCTCGCCGCCGCCGCGGATGTGCGCGACCGCGAACACCACACCCCGGTCCAGCAACGACAGCCGCGGGATCGAGAACCACGGATCCATCGACGCCTCGTAGGAGCCGTAGCCGTAGACGACGCACGGCGCCGAACCGTCCCGGGGGACGCCCCGGCGGCACACGACGGAGATCGGCACCCGGGCGCCGTCGTCGGCGACGGCCCACTCGCGGTGCTGCTCGTAGTCGACCGGGTCGAAGCCGCCGAGCACCGCCTTACGCTTGCGCAACAGCAGTTCCCGCGACGGCAGGTCGTAGTCGTAGACCGAGTCCGGGGTGACCAACGACGTGTAGCCCAGACGCAGCGACGACGTGCGGTACTCGGGGTTCGACCCCAGCCCCACGGTGTAGATCGGCTCCGGGAAGCCGATGTCGAAGGGCTCGCCGCCGGCCGCCGGCAGGACCCGTAGACCGGTGAGGCCGTCCTGGCGCAGCGAGAGCACCAGGTGATCGGCAAAGGCGTCGACGCTTTCCAGGCGGACGCCGGGCTGGTGGGGGACCAGCTCCACCCAGTCGCCGGGAGCGTCGGCCGACGTGTACGCGAGCGCGAAGTCCTCGGCGCCGTCGTTGTGCAGGACGAGGAAGCGGTGGCCGTGGTGCTCGACCGCGTACTCCACGCCCTGCCGGCGCTCGGCGATGATGAACGGCTCGGCGGTCGGGTCGGCCGCCGGGATCGCCAGCACCTCGCTGGTGAGCTTGCTGTGGACGTCGATGAGGATGAACCGTTCGGAGCGGGTCAGCTCGACGCCGACCCAGAACCGCTCGTCGGGCTCCTCGAAGACCAGCACGTCGGCGTCGTGGGCGGTGCCGACGGTGTGCCGCCACACCCGGTGCGGGCGCCACGCCTCGTCGACGGTCAGATAGAACAGCGTCGAGCCGTCCGCCGACCAGGCCGCCCCGTACGCCGTTTTGGGGATCTCGTCGGCGAGCATCTCGCCGGTCGTCAGATCCTTGATCCGCAGGGTGAACTGTTCGTCGCCGACGAAGTCGGTGGAGAAGGCCAGCCGGCGGGCGTCCGGGCTGACGGCGAAGGCGCCGAGGGCGAAGAACTCGTGGCCGGCGGCCAGCTCGTTGCCGTCGAGCATGATCTGCTCGCCGTCGAGGGGGCCACCGTCGGTGGCCGGGGGTGCGGACTCGTCCGGCAGCGCCGGGCGGCGGCAGTGGATGCCGTACTGCTGGCCCTCGACGGTGCGGCTGTAGTGCCAGTAGACGCCCTTGCGTACGGGCACCGACAGGTCGGTTTCCTTGGTGCGGGCCTTGATCTCGTTGAAGAGGGTCTCGCGTAGACCGTTCAGGTGGCTGGTCGCCGCCTCGGTGTAGGCGTTCTCCGCTTCGAGGTGGGCGATGGTGTCGGGGTCGCTCTTGTCGGCGAGCCAGGCGTACTCGTCCTCGACGGTGTCGCCGTGGTGGATGCGGACAGCTGGAACGCGCTTGGCCACCGGCGGCTGCGCGGAATGGGGCCTGAGTGAGGGTGTGGTCACTCTGGGCACGTTACCGGCCGTCAAGGCCGCGCGGGCCCCGGGCGGGCCTGACGGCGGGGCGCAGGCTCTGCGCCCCGCCGTCAGCCGTCCCTCACTTCGCCGTCAGCGTTCCCCTGCCCGCATCGCCGCCGCACGTGAAGCCTGCCCACACGCGGTGCTTGATCCCTTGCCCGCCGAGGTCGTTGCACTGGCCGACATCTGAGGCGGTGTAGAGCACCGTCCCCGGGCGGCTGGTGTAACGCTTGTGGTACTTGATGTAGAGGCTGTAGCTGCCCCGGTCGCTGTCGATCCAGTAGTTCCACCAGTAACCGGCGTCTTCGCCCTCCTCACCGACCGTTTCGGCGTCGTCGTAGCTGTCGAAGGCAAACAGCATCACCCTGGCCGGGGCTGCCCCGGATTGAGGGGCGGCGTTGGCTGAGAGCGGCGCGACGAGGACGCCGGCGCCGATGAGGGCGGCGCCGAGCCAGCGGCTGAGCTTCATGAGGGATCTCCTTCGGAGAGTCGGTCAGGTGGCGGAGGCTGGTGTCCCCCAGGCCGTCCGCCGTGGTCTGCCGGATCGATCTGTGCCGGTGTGAGGGAATTGCGCCCGGCATCGATCGATGGCCATCTCACTGTGGCAGAAGTCATACCGTCGTGCCAACGGACGAATGGTCGATCCGAAAAGCTGAGGGGCGGTGAATGTTGAGCCCACCGCCCCTCAGCTGCGCTGACGTGCTGGACACCCGCGCTCCCCAGTGGATCTACCCCACCCGCTCTCCTGGTCGATACGTTGGCGCGGGGAGACGACGATCTCGTGGATCGGGCCGGTCAGTTTCTGTAGCCGGCGATGCGATGGAGAATCGGCGCCCGGAACATCGGCACGAGTGGGGCGCCTCATGACCTTCAACGGGTTCATTTCGTACAGTCACGCGGCTGACGGTCGGTTGGCGCCGGCCGTGCAGCGGGGCCTGCACCAGTTGGCGAGGCCCTGGCATCGGCGGCGTGCGTTGTGGATCTTCCGGGACCAGACGGGGCTGTCGGTGACGCCCCGGCTGTGGTCGTCCATTCAGCAGGCCCTGGACGACTCGGACTTCTTCGTGCTGCTGGCCTCGCCCCAGGCGGCCCGGTCGGCGTGGGTGAACCGGGAGATCGAGCACTGGCTGGCGACGAAGTCCGCGGACCGGATCCTGCCGGTGGTGACCGACGGGCACTGGTCCTGGGACGCCGAGCGCGGCGACTTCGCCGACGACTGCACCGCCGCCCCGGCGGCCCTGCGTGGAGTCTTCGCTGAGGAGCCGCTGTACCTGGACCTGCGGTGGGCGCGTGACGACCGGCATCTGAGCCTGCGGCACTCGCGGTTCCGGGACGCGATCGCCCAGCTGGCCGCGCCGATGCACGGGGTCAGCAAGGACGAGCTGGAAGGCGAGGACGTGCGCCGGCACCGCCGGGCGCGTCGGTTGCAGTCAGCGGCGGTCTCCACACTGGTGATCCTGGCGCTGGTGGCGTCGCTGGCCGGGGTGTGGGCGGTGCGGAACGCCGACCGGGCGAGCCAGGCGACGACCGAGGCCCGGCGGCAGGAACACGCGGCATCCCAGCAGCGGGACAACGCCGAGCGCTCCGCCGAACAGGCGCGCCAGCAGGAAGCCCGGGCGTTGGACGCGGCGCTGGAGGCGCGCCGGCAGGGGGAGATCGCCCGCCAGCAGAAACACGCGGCGCAGCGCGCGTCGGCCGAAGCCGACCGGCAGGCCGTCAACGCCCGCCGCAAGCAGCAGCTGGCGAACCGGGCAGCCGCGCTCGCCCGCCACCAGGAGCTACTGGCCCGCAGGCAACACGAGTTGGCAGACCGTTGGGCAGCGGAGGCCCGCCGGCACGAGGAATCGGCCCGCGAGCAGGGCCGATTGGCCGAAGTAGCGGCGCAGGAGGCGCGCCGGCAGCAGCAGATCGCGCGGGAACAGGAGCGGGCGGCCCGCGCTGCCGCCGCGGAGGCCGACAGGCAACAGCGGATCGCCAGCGCGCGGCGGCTGGTGAATCAGGCGAAGGTCGCCATGGCGGAGGATCAGCAGGCCGCGATCAGGCTGGCCCTGGCCGCGCATCAACTCAAGCCGGACTCCGAGACCAGAGCGGAGCTCGCTGGTCTGGTCACCACGACGAATCGCGCCGGGGATATCGACGGCGTTGACCGCATCGCGTTCGCCGCCGACGGAACATTGGCTACCGCCAGGGTCGAGGGGACCGCGGTGTCACTGTGGAAAACCAGTAAGCGTGCGGAGCCTGCTCTACTCGCGTCCTTCAGCAGCGGCGAGGCTGGCGTGGTAGCTCTGGCGTTCAGCCCTGACGGTCGAACACTTGCTGTCGCCGGCCTGGGAAACTCGGTGCGCCTCTGGGATCTGACTGACCGGGCTCGCCCTCTTCCTCTGGGGTCGATCGTCGGAGACGAGGGGGCTTGGAGGATTGTGTTTGCGCCCGACGGGCGCACGCTTGCGACGCAACACGGAGCGAAAATTATCCAACTGTGGGATGTCTCCGACCGGAGTAGTCCCCAATTGCTGTCTTTGCTGACAGTCCAAAGCAGAGGAGAATTTGAGTTCAGTCTGGACGGTCGGTCTGCAGTGACCACCGGGATCGGTACAGTCTGGGATATTACTGATCCGAGGAAGCCCGTCGCTCTTGGCCTTATCGACAACGCCACTCCCTACGTGGAATCGGCATCCTTCAGCCCGTCCGGTAGATATCTCGCCACGACCAGGGGAGGGGACAGGAGAGTGGCAATCTGGGATTTTGAGGATCGAGCGAAACCGCAGCAGGTCGCCGTATTGTCGACGGATTCCGCGAATCTGATGTCAGCCAGCTTCAGTAAAGACGGCCACGTACTTGTTGCTGTTGATGAGTGGGGAACGGCGACGCTTTGGTATGTAAAAGATCTACCGGCCTCATTTCGACTCACAAGCATGACCGGCCATGGAGAATTTCTCCGGTCCGTGGTATTCAGCCCGGATGGACAAATAGTAGCCACAATGGACGAGGAAAGACAAGCCAAATTGTGGAATGTCTTCCCAAACGGGGCACCTAAGCCGTTAGTTGATATATTCCAGCCTACAGGTGCGATTTTTCCCTTGGCGTTTACCGCGGATCGCCGCTCGCTGGTCACCACCAGCGACGATGGAAGGATGAGCCACTGGGATTTGAAGGACCCGTCTTCACCCATAGGTCAGGTCATGCTACCGATGCATGACGGCGATACAGACGAAGCAACCATCAGTGGGGACGGCCAGCTCGTCGCGATGGCCGGGGCCGATCAATGGATCACTGTGTGGGACATCAGTGAGTCGAACCGACCGCGGATTCTTCTCAGATCTCACCAACAGGAACAATGGCCAGAGTCTGCGAGGTTCAGCGCGGACGGCAAGACCCTGGCCGTCCGCTACTGGAACCATGACGACGTCGTCCTATGGGACCTGACAGATCGCCATCACCCCCTCCAGGCCGCCATATTGCCCGGTGACGGCGGAAATGTGTCGTCGGCAACATTCAGCCCCGACGGCCGCACGTTGGCAGTGGTCAGCAGCGGAAAAACGTTCCTCTGGGAACTCCGTGGCGCCTCATCCCCCGTCCAGGTGGGGGTGTTGCGGATTGAAGGCCAAGACATGCGATCAGCAGCCTTTAGCCCGGACGGCGACAGTTTGGCTGTCGCCGGCTCAACGACCACCACCTTGTGGAACGTTGCTGATCGCGCCCAGCCGCGGCGGCTTGGGACACTGGCTGGCCATACCGATACTGTCACGTCGGTGGCGTTCAGTCCGGATGGGCGAATATTGGCGACCGGCAGCCATGATGGCACCTTATTGATATGGAATGTCGCCGATCACGCCGGGCCGATGCGGGTCGCCACGCTCCGAAGTCATCACAGGATGCTCGATCCGGTGGTGTTCAGCGGGGACGGCGGCATGCTCGCGGTCAACGGCGTCTACCCTCGCTTCGACTACAAGGTGACGGTGTGGGATCTCACCGATCTCCAAGCTGTTCTCGGCGATCCGGAGAAGGCGGCTTGCGCCGTCGCGACCCGAGGTTTCACCCGGGAGGAGTGGGCGTCCTACATTCCCGAGTTGTCCTACCAACCGACGTGTCGCCGCTGAGCCGCCGAGCGGCGCGTGACTCAGCGATCAACGTGAACCGTCTCGTCTCGCAGAGGAGGCCCAGTCGTTCGGCTCAGCGGATGGTGAGGGCGCTGGTCAGCCCGGTGATCTCCAATGTTCGTAGCAGGTAGCCGCCGACGTTGGTGAGCACCAGGACAGCCCGCGCCGTGGCTGCCTGCCGGTTGAGCAGCACCAGCGTGCCCAGCCCGGTCGAGTCGCAGAAGGTGACGCCGCCGAGGTCCAGCACGATCCGGCTCGGCCCGTCGCCGAGCGCCTCGTCGACGACGGTCGTCAGCGAGCTGACGGTGTTGATGTCGATCTCGCCGGCCACCGTCACGACCATCTCGGCCGGGTCGGTGGACCGGGTCGTGATCGTCAGACCGGGGGGCTCCACCGCCCAACCGTAACCGGCCCGCCCACAGCCGGCTGACTCAACCGGGGGGCGACCGTCGGTGGCCTGCGATGATGCGGCGCGGGGGTGCCGACACGCGGGGCGGATGCCGCTGACAGAATGGCGGAACCGTGACTGAGAATGCTGCCGCCGGCGCCTCGCACGGTGCGGTCCCGTCGCTCGCGACGGCCCCGTACCCGGCTGACGCGCCCGCTTCCCAGGCCCTGTTCGACCGCGCCCGCGCCCTCGTGCCGGGCGGGGTGAACTCTCCCGTGCGCGCGTTCCAGGCGGTCGGCGGGACGCCCCGGTTCATGGTCCGGGGGGAGGGGCCCTGGCTGTTCGACGCCGACGGCCGGCGCTATGTCGACTTTGTGAACTCGTGGGGTCCGCTGCTGCTCGGCCACGCCCACCCGGAGGTCGTCGCCGCGATCACCGCCGCCGCGTCCGCCGGGACGAGTTTCGGCGCTCCGACGCCCGGTGAGGTCGACCTGGCCGAGGAGATCATTCGGCGGACCCCGGTCGAGCAGGTGCGCCTGGTCTCCTCCGGCACCGAGGCCACCATGTCGGCGATCCGCCTCGCCCGGGGCTACACCGGCCGCTCCACGATCATTAAGTTCGCCGGCTGCTATCACGGGCACGTCGACGCGCTGCTCGCCGCCGCCGGCTCCGGCGTCGCCACCCTGGCGCTGCCCGACTCGCCCGGCGTCACCGGCGCCGCCGCCAGCGAGACCATCGTCCTGCCGTACAACGACCTGCCCGCCGTCGACGCCGCCTTCGCCGAGCACGGCAGTCGGATCGCGGCGGTCATCACCGAGGCCGCGCCCGGGAACATGGGCGTCATCCGGCCCGGCGACGGCTTCAACGCCGGCCTGGCCCGGATCGCCCACGCCCACGGCGCGCTGCTCATCGTCGACGAGGTCATGACCGGTTTCCGCTGCTCACCGGCTGGCTGGGCCGGCGTGGAGCCGGTCGACGCCGACCTGTGGACCTACGGCAAGGTGATGGGCGGCGGGCTGCCGGCCGCGGCCTTCGGCGGTCGCGCCGAGATCATGTCCCGCCTCGCGCCGTCCGGGCCGGTCTACCAGGCCGGGACGCTGTCGGGGAACCCCGTCGCCTGCGCCGCCGGCCTCACCACCCTGCGGCTGGCCGACGACAAGGTCTACGACCGGCTCGAAGGGCTCGCCGCCGTCACCAGCCAGCTCGCCTCCGAGGCGCTCGCCGCCGCCGGCGTCCCGCACCGGGTCTCCTCCGCCGCGAGCATGTTCTCCCTCTTCTTCACCGACGGCCAGGTCACCGACTACGCCAGCGCCAAGACCCAGAACGTCGCCGCCTTCCGGGCGTTCTTCCATGCCATGCTCGACCGCGGCGTCTACCTGCCGCCGAGCGCGTTCGAGTCGTGGTTCGTCTCCGACGCCATGGACGACGCCGCGCTGGAGGTCTACGCCGCCGCGCTGCCGCCCGCCGCCGCGGCCGCTGCCGCCGCCACCGAGGCCGGCCCCGACGGGGGCGGCGCATGAGCCACACCACCACCGTCCACGTCCTGCGGCACGGCGAGGTCTTCAACCCCGGGAAGATCCTCTACGGGCGGCTGCCCGGGTTCCACCTGTCGGAGCTGGGCGTGCAGATGGCCAAGGCCGCCGCCGAGGCGCTCGGCGGCCACGACATCCGGCACGTCGTGGCCAGCTCGCTGGACCGGGCACAGGAGACCGCCGCCCCGTTCGCCGAGGCGTTCGGGGCGCCGGTCACCACCGACGACAACCTCATCGAGAGCGCCAACTGGTTCGAGGGCAAGCGGGTGTCGGTCGGCGACGGCGCGCTGCGCAACCCGCTCAACTGGTGGGTGTTGCGCAACCCGCGCACCCCGTCCTGGGGCGAGCCGTACGAGCAGGTCGCCGAGCGGATGCGCCGGGCGCTGCTCGACGCCCGTGACGCCGCCGCCGGCCACGAGGCCGTCTGCGTCTCGCACCAGTTGCCGATCGAGATCCTGCGCCGTCGGATGGAGCACAAACGGCTCTGGCACGATCCGCGCCGCCGCCAGTGCGCCCTCGCCTCGCTGACCTCGTTCCGGTTCACCGGCGACAAGCTCATCCGGATCGACTACAGCGAGCCGGCCGCCCACCTCATCGCCATGTCCGCCACCGCCCGGACCGCCAAGGGCGCCTGATGGGCATCGGCCGCCGGATCGCCGCCGCCGCGCTCGCCCTGAGCGCGGTCGGCGCCGTGGCGGCCTGCGGCGGCGACGACCCCGCGGCCGCCGAGGGCCGGTGCATCACCGCCGCCGACGGTTGGCTGCGCTGCCCGACCGGTGACCGCTCGGCCGCCCCCCCGGTCGCCGGGGAGCTGCTGGACCGCGGCCGCTACGACCTGGCCGCCGCCAGCGGGCAGGTCGTCGTGCTCAACTTCTGGGGCTCCTGGTGCGCGCCGTGCCGGGCTGAGGCCGTCGACCTCGAAGCCGCGTACCAGGCCACCAAGGGCCTGGGCGTCGCCTTCGTCGGCGTCAACATCCGTGACGAACGGGACAAGGCGCTCGCCTTCGAGGTCGGCCGGGTCACCTACCCGAGCCTGTTCGATCCGCGTAGCGCGGTGGCGATCGCGTTCGACATCCCGCCCAACGCCACCCCGGCCACCGTCGTCATCGACCGGTCCGGCCGGGTCGCCGCCGTCAAGCGGGGCATCGTCCAACGGTCGACCCTGGAGCCGGTGGTCCGCGAGATCGCCGCCGAGGGCGCGGCCGACGCTGGCCCCGCCTGATGGGCGAGACGTTCGCCGAGGCCGCCCGGGGCGGGCCGATCCTGCTCGCCGTCGGGGCGGCGGCGATCGCCGGCCTGGTGAGCTTCCTGTCCCCGTGCGTCCTGCCGCTGGTCCCCGGCTACCTGTCCTATGTGACCGGCCTCGCCGGCGCCGACCTCGACGCCACCCTCGGCGACCGGCCCGGCCACGGATCGGTCCGACGGGGCCGGATGCTCGCCGGAACCCTGCTGTTCGTCGCCGGGTTCGCGGTCGTGTTCATCGCGCTCGCCGTCCTGGTCGCCACGCTCGGCCAGTTCCTGTGGGAACACCAGCGTCAGCTGGAGATCGGCGTCGGCGCGGTCATCATCGTCTTCGGGCTCGCCTTCCTCGGCGTGCTGCCGGGCCTGCAACGGCAGTGGCGGGTCACCCGGCTGCCGCAGGCCGGCCTGGTCGGGGCGCCGCTGTTCGGAGCGGTCTTCGCCCTGTCCTGGGCGCCGTGCGTCGGGCCGACCCTCGGCGCGGTGCTCGGCCTGGCCGCCACCAGCGGGCAGACACCCCGGGCGGTGCTGCTCGCCGCCGCCTACTGCCTCGGCCTCGGGCTTCCCTTCATCGTCGTCGGCATCGGCTTCCGCCGGCTGCTCGGCGTCTTCGGCGCGGTCCGGCGACACTCCCGGTGGGTGACGGCCGTCGGCGGGGCGCTGCTCATCGTCGTCGGGTTGGCGCTGGTCACCGGCGGTTGGGGCGAGTTCGTCATGTGGCTGCGTGGCGCGGTGGGCGTCGGGGAGGTCGGGTTGTGAGCCGCGGCGGTCGGCTCGCCAGCGCGGTGGTGGCGACGGCGCGGAACTCGTGGCGGCAGCTCACCAGCATGCGCACCGCGCTGATCCTGCTGTTCCTGCTGGCCGTCGCGGCGATCCCCGGCTCCCTGCTTCCGCAGAAGTCGGTGAGCATCGAAGAGGTCCAGCAGTTCGTCCTCGACCACCCCACCGTCGGCCCCTGGCTGGATCGGGTCTGGGGCTATGAGGTGTTCAGCTCGCCCTGGTTCGCCGCCATCTACCTACTGTTGTTCGTCTCGCTCGTCGGCTGCATCCTGCCCCGGGCGGGCGAGCACTGGCGGGCGGTCCGGGCCAGGCCGCCAGCGGCGCCACGCCGGCTCGACCGGCTACCCGAACACGCCCCCGCCCGGCCCGTCGACGGCGCCCCGGCGACCGTCGCCGCCGCCGTCGCCGCCGCGCTGCGGTCCGGACGCTGGCGCGCCGTCGCCCGCCAGGACGAAACCGGCGAGTGGACGGTCAGCGCCGAGAAGGGCCACCTCAAGGAGACCGGGAACCTGCTGTTCCACACCGCGCTCATCGCGGTGCTGCTCGGCGTCGCCGTCGGCTCCTGGTACGGCTGGCACGGCAACCGGCTGCTCGTCGCCGGACCCGACGCCGGCTTCTGCAACACCGTCCAGCAGTACGACGAGTACTCCCTCGGGCCGCGGGTCACCGGGGCCGAGCTGCCGAAGTTCTGCCTGGAGCTGACCGACTTCCTCGCCGAGTACCACGACAGCGGGCAGCCCTCGAAGTTCCGGGCCACTGTCGCCGTGGACGGGGACGGGTCGCCGCGGCGCACCCGTACCTTCTCGGTGAACGACCCGCTGCGGCTCGGCGACGCGAATGTCTACCTGTTCGGCAACGGCTACGCGCCGACCCTGCGCTACACCGACCGGTACGGCCGGCAGCAGACCAGCGCCACCACCGCGTTCCTGCGCGTCGACGACGCGCTCACGAGCGAAGGCGCGATCAAGTTCCCGGACGCCAACCTCAACCCGGCCACCGGCGAGCGCGACCCGAAGTCCCAGGTCGCCTTCGAGGGGCTGTACCTGCCGACGGTCCCGGCCAGCCCGCCGTTCGTGCGGTCGGCGCACCCGGCCGAGCGCTTGCCGGGAATCATGCTGTGGGCGTACCGGGGCGACCTCGGCGAGGACGCCGGCATCCCTGGCCCGGTGTACCAGCTCGACAAGTCGCGGGTGGAGTCCGGACAGCTCAAGCTGGTGGGCGCCGAGCCGAGGCTGCTGCGGGCCGGCGAGAGCTGGACCCTGGACGACGGCTCGAAGGTCGAGTTCCTCGGAACCCGCCAGTGGATCACCGTCTCGGTGCGGCACGACGCCGGGCAGGAACTGGTGCTCGTCGGCGTCGGGGTGATCGTCGTCGGGTTGATGTTCTCGCTGTTCGGGCGGCGTCGGCGGGTGTTCTTCCGGCTTGCCGAAGGCGCCGCCGGAGCGAGCGCGGTCACCGCCGGGGGCCTGCCACGTACCGACTACGCCGGCTTCGCCGAGGAGTTCGCGCGGGTCGTCGCCGCGGTGGCGCCGGCCCGCGCGGACACCGTGCCGGACCAGCGAGAGCGCGACGGACGGGACGGCGTCGTCGCCGGGTCCGCTGATGCGGGAGGAACAGGAACATGATGTCCGCGCTATCCGACCAGCTTCTGATCGTGACGATCGTCGGCTATCTGGCGGCGATGATCGGGCACGCCGCCGAGTACGCGCTCGGCCAGGCGCACGCCGCCGTCGGCGCTCGCCCGGGGGTGCGGCAGCGGGCGCCTGAGGCGGCGCCGGTCGGCGCTCCCTCAGGCGTCCAGGGCCCGCCCGTGAGCGATCTGCCCGACCCGCCCGCGAGCCCGCCCGGCCCGCCCGCGGGTCGGTACGACGGTCCCGCCCCGGCGACGAGCCGGGCCGCGGTCTACGCCGGGCGGGCCGCGATCGGCGCCACCATGGCCGCCGCCGTGGCACACCTGGCCTGCCTGGTGACCCGTGCCATCGCCGCCGGCCGCCCCCCCTGGGGCAACCTGTACGAGTTCGAGCTGTCGGTGACGTTCGTCGGCGTCGTGGTGTGGTTGGTGGTGCTGGCCAGGCAGCCGCGGCTGCGTCAGCTCGGGCTGTTCGTCAGCCTCGCGATGGTGCTGCTCATCGGGGCCGCGGGGCTCATCGCCTACACCGAGATCAAGCCGCTGATGCCGGCGTTGCAGTCGTCGTGGTACGTGGTGCATGTCTCGACCATCGTCATCGCGTCCGGGTTGTTCCTGTTCGGGGCGGTGCCGGCGGTCATGTTCCTGGTTCGGGAGGGCCATGAGCGGGGGTTGCGTTCCTTCCCGTACTCGCTTGGTCCGCGCGTGCCCGCGGCGGCGGGCCTGGAGCGGTTGACCTTCCGGATGCACGCGTTCGCGTTCCCGCTGTTCACTTTCGGTGTTGCCGCTGGCGCGATCTGGGCGGAGGCCGCCTGGGGCCGCTACTGGGGCTGGGACCCTAAGGAAACCTGGTCGTTCATCTCCTGGGTCGTCTACGCCGGGTACCTGCACGCCCGGGCCACCCCGTACATCAAGCGGCGGACGGCCGTCTGGCTGGCCGTCCTGGGGTTCGCCACGATGCTCATGAACCTGTTCGGCGTCAACCTGTTCGTCTCCGGCCTGCACTCCTACGCCGACGTCTGACCCGGCGCCGGTCGGGTTCGGCCAGATGGCTCCCCGACGGTTGCGCCCCGCGTAGCGTTGCCCCTGTCACATCGTGGAGCGACCCCCGCGCCCCATTCCGATGCCGCTGTGGCGGCAGGAGGGTAGGGACCGCATGTCCACCTTTTCGACCGGACCCAGCCCCGTCAGCGAATCTGGCGGGGCCACCAGCGGCCAATCGACTCAGACGCCTCTTGACACCGCCGCGCTCTCCGCCGCCGCGCAGCGCGCCGCCGCCGAGGCGAGCCCGTCGGAGAGCATGAAGGCGCCGTGGGGGCTGGCGCTCGCGGGCGCCCTGGCCTCGATCGTGCTCGGGGTGATGGTGCTCGTCTGGCCGGACGCGACGCTCCTGGTCGGCGCGGCGCTGGTCAGCGCTTGGCTGCTCGTCCACGGCGTCATCAAGATCGTCCAGGGGGTGTCGACCACCGGCGACAGCGCCGGCGCCCGGGTGCTCACCGGCGTCGTCGGTGTCCTGTTCATCGGCCTGGGCATCGCCTGTCTGCGCCACCTCACGCTCTCGTTGGCGCTGGTCGCCACCGTGGTCGGTATCGCATGGCTCATCAGCGGGATCGTCGACATTGTCTCGGCGGCCACCAATCGGGGCGGCGACGCCACCACCGGCCAGCGTTGGCTCACCGCCGTGGTCGGGGCGATCACCTTCGTCGGTGGCATCGTGGTGCTCGCCTGGCCGGCGATCAGCTTGATGACCTTCGTCTGGCTGACGGGGGCATGGCTGGTCGCGATGGGCGTCATCCAGATCGGAATGCTCATCTACCTGCGCTCCCAGATGAAGCGGGACACCGTCGCCTACGCCTGATCGCCGGCGCCGCGGCGGCGTACGGAAGGATGGCGGCATGGGCCGTGGATTTCCGTACGCTGACCTGCCGGCTTTCCTCAAGGCGTTGGAACGCGCCGGCGAGCTCCACCGGGTGACGGCGCCGGTCGACCCCACGCTGGAGATCAGCGAGGTGGTCACCCGGACGGTGCGCGCCGGGGGGCCGGCGCTGCTGTTCGAGCGCCCGACCCGGGGCGAGATGCCGGTGGCGATCAACCTGTTCGGCGCCGAGCGCCGGATGGCGATGGCGCTGGGCGTCGACTCCCTGGACGAGATCGGGGCCCGGATCGGGGCGCTGGTGAAGCCGGAGCTGCCGGTGGGCTGGTCCGGGATGCGCGAGGGCCTTGGCAAGGTCATGCAGCTCAAGGCTGTTCCGCCGAGGAAGGTCAAGAGCGCGCCGTGCCAGGAGGTCGTCTACCGGGGCGGCCAGGTCGACCTCAACCGGCTGCCGGGCCTTCAGGTGTGGCCCGGCGATGGCGGGATCTTCCATAACTTCGGTCTCACCCACACCAAGCACCCGGAGACCGGCAAGCGGAACCTCGGCCTGTACCGGCTCCAGCAGCACAGCCACAACACCCTCGGCATGCACTGGCAGATCCACAAGGACTCGACCGCCCACCACGCCGTCGCCGAACGGTTGGGCCAGCGGCTGCCGGTGGCGATCGCGATCGGGGCCGACCCGGTCCTCACCTACGCGGCGACCGCTCCGCTTCCCGGTGACATCGACGAATACCTGTTCGCCGGGTTTCTGCGGGGTGAGCGGGTGGAGATGGTCGACTGCCTGACCGTCCCGCTTCAGGCGCCGGCGAGCGCCCAGATCGTCCTGGAGGGCTATCTGGAGCCGGGGGAACGGGCGCCGGAGGGCCCGTTCGGGGACCACACCGGCTTCTACACGCCGGTGGAGCCGTTCCCGGTGCTGCACATCGAGGCCATGACGACGCGACGCAACCCGATCTACCACTCGATCATCACGTCGAAGCCGCCGCAGGAGGACCACGGCCTGGGAAAGGCCACCGAACGGATCTTCCTGCCGCTGCTCAAGCTGCTCATCCCGGACATCATCGACTACGACCTGCCGGGCGCCGGGGTGTTCCACAACTGCGTCATCGTCTCGATCCGCAAGCGGTACCCCAAGCACGCGCAGAAGGTCATGAACGCCATCTGGGGCGCACATCTGCTGTCGCTGTCGAAGCTGATCGTCGTCGTCGATGAGGACTGCGATGTCCACGACTACGCCGAGGTAGCGTTCCGCGCGTTCGGCAACGTCGACTACGCCCGGGACCTGCTGCTCATCGAGGGCCCGGTCGACCACTTGGACCACGCGTCCTACCAGCAGTTCTGGGGCGGCAAAGCCGGGGTGGACGCGACCCGCAAGCTGCCGACCGAGGGTTACACCCGCGGCTGGCCGGAGGAGATGACGATGTCCCCGGAGGTCGTGTCGCTGGTGGACCGCCGGTGGCGTGAGTACGGCATCGGCTGACCTGCGCGCGATCGACCCGCCCGCCGCCGGTGTCCGCCCGGTGCGGGAGACTGGCCGACATGGCTCCGGTGAAGGCGTTTCTGCGGTTGGTGGCGATCGAACATTCGGTATTCGCGTTGCCGTTCGCGTACCTCGCGGCGCTGGCGGCCATGGCTCGCTTCGGCGGCCAGGTGCGCTGGGACGTGCTGGCGCTGGTCACCGCCGCGATGGTCGGCGGTCGGACGTTCGCGATGGCGGCGAATCGCATCATCGACCGGCACATCGACGCCCGGAACCCGCGGACGGCGAACCGGGAGCTGGTCACCGGAGCGGTGAGCGTCCGGACCGCGTGGATGGGCGCGGCGGTGTCACTGGTCGTCCTGCTGGCCGCGGCGGCGGCGCTCAACCCGCTGTGTCTGGCGTTGGCGCCGCTGGCGGTCGTCCCGCTGGTGCTCTACCCGTACGGCAAGCGGTTCACCGACTGGCCGCACGCCATCCTGGGCCTGGCGCAGCTCGTCGCCCCGGTCGGGGCGTGGCTGGCGGTCACCGGCGCCTTCGCCGGCGCGTTCGCCGGGTCGGGACCGGCCTGGGTGCTGGGCATGGCGGTCGGCCTGTGGATCGGCGGTTTCGACCTCATCTACGCCTGCCAGGATGCCGAGGTGGACCGGACGATCGGGGTGCGGAGCGTGCCGGCGAGGTTCGGAAAGCGGTTCGCGCTGCACGCCTCGACGGTGGCGCATGTGGCGACGTTCGCGTTGTTCGTGTGGTTCGGCGAGCTGGTCGGGTTCGGATGGTGGTGGTGGTTGGGGCTGGCCGTCGCCGCGGTCGCCTTCGTGTACCAACATGTGGTGGTGACTCCCTCGGACCTGAGCCGGGTCAACCGCGCGTTCTTCACCGCGAACGGGTTCGTCGGGATCGCCCTGTTCGCGTTCGCCCTCGCCGACCTCGTCATCCGCGGCGGCCTGCGCGCCTGACCGCAACCCGGGCGCAACCCGGGCGGACCGGCGCCGCTCCTCCGCTGGCATGGACTGCCCTGGTCGCCGCGAAATCCGCGGCGCGACGGGGGAGGGTCTGTGCGGAGCCTGCGTGTGGCAAAGAGGACAGTGGCGACCATCCTGGGCGGGGCGGCGTTGGCCGCGACCGTCATCGCCGGCGGCACGCCGGCGCAGGCGGGCTCCTGGGCGGTCAACGCCGCGAACCGCAACGGCATGGTCACCAACGAGTACGCGTACTGGAACCCGACGTCGCGGAACTCGTTGCACTCGCCGTACTGGCTCATGAACAGCGGCTCGTTGTTCTCCCGTAAGGTCGCCGGCGGGCCCGCGTTCTGGACCGGCCGCCCTGACAACAAGGCGCCGGACGCCCGGTCGACGAACGGCACGAACTCGGCCGTCTTCCGCATGATCACGCGGAACGCGTCGTTCCGGAACGTGACCGTGGGGATGTCGCTCAACATCTCCGGCCTCACTGCGACGTCATCGACGCCCGCGGTCGCGTGGGACGGCGTGCACCTCTTCCTGCGCTACCAGAGCGAGGAGAGCCTGTACTACGCGACGGTCGCCCGCCGTGACGGCGCCGTCGTGATCAAGAAGAAGTGCCGGGGCGGGGGCAGCAACGGCGGCACCTACTACACGCTGGCCAGCACCGGCGGCTACCGCATTCCGACTAACAAGTGGCGGTTCGTGCAGGCGTCCGCGGTGACCCGCGGGGACGGCGCGGTGAACCTGGCCGTGTGGGTGGCCGGCCGTCGGGTGAGCATCGCCACCGACAACGGCATCGGCTGCGCCGCGATCACCAAGGCCGGCCGGACCGGCGTCCGTGGCGACAACGCCAACTTCTTCTTCCGTTCCTTCCGGGTCCGTACCTGAGGCCCTGCCGCGTCCGAGCCTGATGCTGACGGCGTTCACCCGGCTGTCCTGACCAGCCCCCGGTAGGCCATCCTTGATGGCATGGACCAGCGTGAGGGCCACGGCGCCCGCCCCGGATCCGGCGCGGGCGAGCCGACGCGACGGCCGTGGATTGTCGGGGTCTCCGGGGCGTCGGGCACCCCGTACGCCGCGGCGTTCCTGCGCGGCCTGCTCGACGCCGGCCATCCTGTCGATCTCGTGGTGTCGCGGGCGGCCCGGCTGACGCTGCTCGACGAGACCGGCATGTCGCTGCGTGACGCGCGCTGGCGTGAGGATCTGTCGTCCTGGCTCGGTCGGGAGCTGTCCGCCGCCGATCTGCGGTACTGGCCGGCGGGGGACCTGGCGGCCGGGCCGAGCAGCGGCTCCTATCCGGCGCGCGGGATGGCGGTGATCCCGGCGAGCACGGCTGCCTGCGCGGGCATCGCCATCGGGCTGTCGAAGGATCTGCTCCAGCGTGCCGCGGAGGTGAATCTCAAGGAGCGACGTCCGATGGTGGTCGTGCCCCGGGAGACGCCGGTGACCCGTAGTCACCTGGAGCACCTCGTCGCGCTCATCGACGCCGGGGCGGTGGTGCTGCCGGCGAGCCCCGGTTTCTACGGCGCGGGGGCGGGGGCGAGCGCCGGTCAGCTCGTCGACTTCGTCGCTGGCAAGGCCCTGGACGCGTTGGGCGTTCCGCATGATCTGTTCCGTCGCTGGTCGGGCCAGCTCGGCTCGGGCCAGCCCGGCGGCGGCGCGGCGCCTGTCTGATCCGCCGGCCCGCAGCGCAGCGCCGCCGGGTGCTCGGCGGCTCCGGCGGCGTGCGGTGGCGGGGCCGGGTCGGCGTGGCCCCGCCGCGCTGGGCGACGCCGTTGGCTGCCGCGTCGGCTCAGCGGTGGTCGTGCGGAAGGCTGGCGCCGTGGGTCGGTCCAGCCCGCGGTCTGTTGTCGAGTTCAGCTGAAGTTGGGCGCGGTGAAGTCGCCCATCTCGTCGAAGTCCGCTTCTCCTTCGAGCAGGGCCCGCACTTCTGACTCGCGGAAGCGGCGGTGGCCGCCGGGCGTGCGGATGCTGCCGATCCGCCCGGCCGCCGCCCACCGCGTCACCGTTTTCGGATCGACGCGGAACAGCGCGGCCACCTCGCCCGGTGTCAGCAGACGATCTCCTGTGTCCACGAATCCCTCCTCGCGTCGGTGAGGTATCCCCGGCCAAGTTCCTTCGTCCGTGTGACGGCACGGGCCTCTTCATAGGGATGTACGCCTATTAGAGCACCGCCATTAGGAGATGTCCGACAAACAAGGAAAACGTATTTCTTGTCCTGTAGACCACTAAGATTTGCGAACATTGCGAGGCTCTGCGACCTGCGTCGCCTGCTGTCCCATGCGCGGCAAAGGGCGACTATGGTCACCAGACGTGGACCACATCGATCGCCTGCTCATCGGAATGCTGCGGGACAACGCCCGGCTCTCGTACGCCGAGCTCGCCCGGAAAGTAGGGCTGTCAGCGCCGTCGGTGCACGACCGGGTGGGCAAACTTGAGGCCAGCGGCGTCATCAAGGCGTACCGGGCTGACATCGCGCTTGAGGCCGTCGGCCTTGGCGTCACCGCCATGATCGGCGTCATCCAGGTAACCGGGCACGAGATCGACGACATGGCCGAGGAACTGCGCGCCCTCACCGAAATCGAATCCTGCTACTACGTCGCCGGCGCCGAGGCGTTCCAACTGGTGGCCAGGGTCGGCACCATCGCCGACCTGGAGCAGCTCATCGGTCGGATCAACCGCGTCCCGGGGGTCGCCTCGACCCGCACCGTCATCGCCTTGTCGACCAAGTGGGAGCACCGTCCGCCACCGGCCGGCCCGCCCGACGTGTCGCTGGACCGGGCAGGCCGCAAGGACGACGACTAGCCGACGCAGCGGTGGCGCGGGGTGTCAACCCCGCGCCACCGTCAAGCTCAACGTGCCATCGTCCAAAAACAGGTCAGTGGCGGAATGAGCGCCGGTATGTCGGACGGCGGCCCGGACGCTGCCGCTCCTCGAAGGTCTCCACCTTCACCGGCTCGCCCGAAGGCTCCTGAGCGCCGGTGATCTCGGCCAGGGCGTCGTCGCCCGGGCGGACCCTCGTCTGGGCGGGCTCGACGCCAGCCTGGGTCATCATCTTCAACGTCGACTGCCGCTGCTTGGGCAGCACCAGCGTCGCCACGGAGCCGGACTCGCCCGCGCGGGCGGTCCGACCGGCCCGGTGCAGGTAGTCCTTCGGGTCCCGCGGCGGGTCGACGTGCAGGACTAAAGTCACCCCATCGACGTGGATGCCGCGGGCCGCCACGTCGGTGGCCACCAGCACGCTCATCCGGCCCTCCTTGAACTGGGCCAGCGTCCGCGTCCGCACCGCCTGGGTCTTGCCGCCGTGCAGGCCGGCTGCCCGCACGCCGACCTCGGCAAGCTGGTCGACGAGCCGGTCGACGGCCGCCTGGGTACGTGCGAAAAGAATCGTCCGGCCGCTGCGGGCGGCGATCGCCGCCGTCACCGGGAACTTCTCCCGCGGCGGGATGAGCAACATGTGGTGCTCCATCGTGTCGACGGCCGCGGTGCTCGGCGAGACCGAGTGCGTGACCGGGTCGACAAGGAAGCGCTTGACCAGCTGGTCGACGTCCGAGTCGAGGGTGGCCGAGAACAGCAGCCGCTGGCTTATCTGCGGCGTCTGCTCCAGCAGAGCGGTGACCTCGGGCAGGAATCCCATGTCAGCCATCTGGTCAGCCTCGTCCAGGACGGTGACCTCGATCGCGTCGAGTTTGCAGACACCGCGCTTGATGAGGTCGCCGAGCCGGCCCGGCGTGGCCACCATGAGGTGCACACCACGATCAAGCGACTCGATCTGCCGGTCGTACGGGACGCCGCCGATGGCGGTGGTCACGAACAGGCCGGCGGCCCGGGCCAGCGGCCGCAGCGTGTCAGCGACCTGGAAGGCCAGCTCACGGGTGGGGACGAGGATCAGTCCCAGCGGCTGACGCGGCGCCGGCCGGCCGAAGCTCATCAACCGGCCGAGCATCGGCAGGCCGAAAGCGAGCGTCTTGCCTGAGCCGGTCTGACCCCGGCCGAGGATGTCGCGGCCGCCCAGAGCGTCCGGGACGGTCGCCGCCTGGATCGGGAACGGTTCGGTGATACCACTCTCGGCCAACGCGGTGACCAGGGCGTCGGGGACGCCGAGCTCGGCGAAGGTCGTCGGCGCGACGGCCGGCGCTGCCGGCGCCGGCGCGCCGAGTTGTTCGGAGGTGGGGGTGAGGACGGGGGGGAACGTGCTGGGGTCAGCGGTCAGCGACACAGGTACCTCTCACGGTGGGGCGCGATCTCAGCGAAAGGCCCCGCGACATCCCCGTCCGGTCAGGTACCGGCCCGATGGTGTTCGTCGCTACTTGCCCGCAGCACGCCCATGGCAGCGCCCCGGTCAGGGCCAAATCACAGTCAGCCGGGGCGCGAAAGTTGGTCAACCTCCCGATTGTACGGGTTGACTGACGTTCTCGCCTAACCGTAAAGAATACTGTTGATCAACTCGGCGATCTGGCTGCCGGCCAACAGGCCCGCGATCACTCCGACGACGATCATGCCGCCGAGCATGCTGGCCCCGACAATCATCACCTTCCGGGTGCTCTGCTGGGTCTGTGGCGTCGGCGCGTCCATCCGCCCGTGGGCCAGGATGTGCCCGGTGAGCGAGCCGGTGCTCTCCGGGCTGCCCGCCGCCCGAAAGACCGTGCCAGCCCGTGGCGCTGCCTGTGGCACCGAGGGTGGCGCTGCCTGTGGAACGGCCCCGGGAACGGCCCGCGGCACGCCCGCGGCCCCGACGTATGACCCGCCGCGGTACGTCTTGCCCCGGGTCGGCGAAGCCACGCCCATCGCCGGCGGAGGCGGGAACGGCGGCGCCGGTCCAGGCATCGGCGGGATCGGAGACGGGCCAGGGCCCGGAGGAACGGGAGACGGGCCCGGGCTCGGCGGCGCGGGCGCTGGCGGCGGCGCGGGCGGGGGTGTCGGCGGTCCCGGGACCGGCGGCGTGGGTGGTCCCGGCGCCGGCCCCGGCGATGGCTCAGGGGCCGGCCCGGGCCCGGGCGGAGGCGTCGGGCTCGGGAACGGCGGCTCCGGCGTCGGCGCCGGCTCTGGACGCCGCGGCGGTTCAGCGGGTTTGGGCGGCTCGGCGGGGCGCGGCGGTTCAGCGGGTTTGGGCGGCTCGGCGGGGCGCGGCGGTTCAGCGGGTTTCGGTGGCTCGGCGGGGCGCGGCGGTTCAGCGGGTTTCGGTGGCTCGGCGGGGCGCGGCGGTTCCACCGGCCGCGGCGGCTCGGTGGGGCGCGAAGGTTTGGCTGGGCGCGCCGGTTTAGCCGGGCGCGCTGGCTTGGCCGGCTCGGATGGCTCGGCGATCGTCGCGGACTTCGCCGCCGCGACGCCCTTCGGCTGCCGCGTTCGTTTCGGGGCCGTGGTCGGCGTCCGTTGCTCGGCGGTCTTGCGCGCCGCGGCGCGCTTGCGCGGCGCGGCAGGCTTGGCAGCCTCGACAGGCGATGCCGCGGCGGATTGGCCCGCAGCGGGCGGTTGGTCTGCCGCGGACGGCGTCGGGGCCGTGGCCGGCGCGGCGGCCGTGGCCGGCGCTGGCGCGCCTGTTCCTGCCGCGTCGAGGGTGTCGATCCCACCTGAGGTCGCTGCTGGCTCCGGCTGCTTCATGCGCCCTCCTGTGGGCTCGCGACGCCATCGTGGACGTCATCGACCACTGTTGCTGAAGTTCTACCGTGCCATGGCGAGCGCCACTGTGGTCGGGGCGCCAGAGGATTGCCGCTATCGGGGGCCTCGCTGAGCGTCACCAGGCGGACACTCCAGCGCCTGAACCGCTCGGCGCCGGAACCTGCGGCGTCGGGGAGGCTGACACCGCAGGCTGCCGCGATGCCGGTGGCGTGACGGTGGCCTGCGGGCTCGCGGTAGCGCTGGGCGGCGGTTGCGACGTAGCCGTGGCCGTCGGCGTCGGCGTCGGCGTGGGGGTCGGCGTCGGATCCGGATCGGTATCCGAGGGTGGGCGGTCTGGTGGGCCGGGTGGCAGCGGTAGCGGTCCGGGTTTCTCGTCGACGACCTCCCCCGGGAAGATCCGGGTCGCGGCGAAGAACGACGACCACCACACCCGCTGCACGCGGACCCTCTCGCCGGGCGACGGGGCATGGACAACCCGGCCCCGGCCGATGTACAGGGCGACGTGGCTGACGCCCGCCGCCCGTCCCCCGGGGCTGTAGAAGATCAGATCTCCCGGCAGTAGCTGGGCGCGGTCGACGGTCTGGTGTTTGGTGGCCTGGTACTGGTCCTTCGCCACCCGGGGGAGGCGATGGCCGACCGACCTGAACGCCTTCAGCATGAGGCCCGAGCAGTCCCATGCATTGGGGCCCTCGGCAGCCCAGACGTACGGATCGCCGACCTGACGGAGCGCGAACCTGGCGGCCCGGACGGCCTTCGCGTGCGGGCGAAGGCCGTCTACCTCGCTCTGGAACTTCTCCCCGAGGTACTTCTCGTAGCGGTCCCGTTCCCGATCGGCGGTAGCGATCTCGCCGGCGTTCTCGCGCCGCAGCCGAAGGAGCCGCCGTTCCTGCGCGCCGTAGCTCTTCTTCAGCTTGGCGTGTCGTCGTGTGACGTCTTTGAGTTTGGCCTCGGCGGCGCCGACGGCATCCTTGGCTGCCTGCGCCGACTGCTCGGCACGGGCCAGCATCGCGGAGGCGCTCGACGGGTTGCCGCCCCGGCCGCGCAGCACTCCCAGCTGGCTCAGGTCAGCGTCGAGAACGTCGAGGGGCATCGCGGCAGCGCTGCGGTAGGCGCTCTTGACGGCGTCCTGGGTCGTCAGCCGTACGCGCTCCAGCGTCGCGGTGGCGTGGGCCAGCTCGGCTCTGGTCCGCGCGAGCTCGATGGCGGCGCCGTCGTGCTCCAGCTTCACGGCGAGCAGCTCCTGGCCGAGCCGACCGACCTCGGCCCCGAGGCTGGCGAGGTCGGTCGCGAGTTTGCCCATCGTCGGAGCGGACGCCGCCGTGCCGCCGACGCTCTGACCGCCGGGAAGTCGCAGGGGCCCGCTGGGCACCGGGCGGGCGCCGTCATTGGGCGGAGCGGGTGGTTTCTGGGCTGCCGCCGCCGGCGCCGCCAGGCCCAGACCGGCCCAGAAGGTGGCGCCAACGAGCGTGCTACACGCCAGAGACCATCGCAGGTCTCGTGGTGTTCGCATCGTCAATGCCCTCTCCGTTGTCCGCCGTCCTCACTGCATCGACGGGCGTGACCCCCTCGCCGGTTCCCTGCCGGGATCCGGTGTGGTGCGACGCATGTCAACAGGAGCGCGGAGAGCCCCGGTTGATTCGTCTCCGTGGCTTTTCCGGCCGCGCGGTTGTTTCGCCCCTCACCTATTACCCGCCCAACCCCTGCGCTGTCGACACGGGCAATTGCTGCAAATCCCGAGCTATTGGTAGGTAACGGTTGGGCGCGGTGGCACAATGCGCAAAACCCCAGTCGACATATCGGGAAAGTCGACGGCTGGGGCGGCGTCGTCGGGCCGTCGGATGTACGACGTAGGCTCAGGTGACGGCACGCGTCATGGTGGAACCGCCGGCTCGGCCGGGCCGACGCCATCAGGCGGGGTCGCTGGCTGACCAGCGGCGGGCGTCAGGAAAGGTGGACGGCATGACGGGCGATGCTCAGGGGGGCGCTGCGATGGACCAGGGTCTTAAGCGCGAGATCGAGGCGAAGGTCTACGCCGGCGAGCGGCTCGAGCGCTCCGACGGCGAGGCCCTGTACGCCTGCGACGACCTGGCCTGGCTCGGCCGTCTCGCCCACCACCGGCGCACCGAGCTCAACGGCGAGCGGGTGATGTTCAACGTCAACCGTCACCTCAATCTCACCAACGTCTGCTCCGCCAGTTGCGCCTACTGCTCA
Organism: Pilimelia columellifera subsp. columellifera; assembly: GCF_039532605.1. Classification (NCBI taxonomy): domain Bacteria; kingdom Bacillati; phylum Actinomycetota; class Actinomycetes; order Micromonosporales; family Micromonosporaceae; genus Pilimelia; species Pilimelia columellifera. The sequence continues at coordinate 177,760 of NZ_BAAARY010000001.1, read as the reverse complement.
TTCCAGCGCAAGCCGGGCGAGAAGGACGCGTACACGATGCGGATCGAGGAAGCCGTCCGCAAGGCCAGGGAAATGGAGGACGAGCAGCTCACCGAGCTGCACATCGTCAACGGCCTGCACCCGACCCTGCCCTGGCGGTACTACCCGAAGGTGTTGCGCGAGCTGAAGGCCGCGCTGCCGAACGTCTCCCTCAAGGCGTTCACCGCCACCGAGGTCCAGTGGTTCGAGAAGATCAGTGGCCTTTCCGCCGACGAGATCCTCGACGAGCTCATCGACGCCGGCCTGGAATCGTTGACCGGCGGCGGCGCCGAGATCTTCGACTGGGAGGTTCGCCAGCACATCGTCGACCATGCCTGCCACTGGGAGGACTGGTCCCGTATCCACCGGCTCGCCCACAGCAAGGGCCTGCGGACGCCGGCGACGATGCTCTACGGACACATCGAGGAGCCCCGGCACCGGGTCGACCACGTGATGCGGCTGCGCGAGCTCCAGGACGAGACCGGCGGATTCGCGGTCTTCATCCCGCTGCGCTACCAGCACGACTTCCACGACGCCCAGGACGGCAAGATCCGCAACCGGATCCAGGCCCGGACGACGATGGCCGCCCCGGCCGAGTCGCTCAAGACCTTCGCCGTCTCCCGTCTCATGTTCGACAATGTTTCGCACGTCAAGTGCTTCTGGGTGATGCACGGGCTCTCGGTCGCCCAGCTCTCGCTCAACTTCGGCGCCGACGACCTCGACGGCTCGGTCGTCGAGTACAAGATCACGCACGATGCGGATGAGTACGGGACTCCCGCCACGATGGGACGCGAGGACCTGCTCACACTGATCTGGGACGCCGGCTTCCAGCCGGTCGAGCGCAACACCCGCTACCAGGTGGTGCGCGAGTACGACCAGCCCACGCCGTTGGCGCAGCGTCGCTCCGAGCCCCAGCAGGTCTGGGCGTGACCGAACCCACGACAGCCAGGTTCCCGCGTCGGGATGAGCATCGACGGATCGTCGCCCTGACTGACCTCACGGCGTTGCTCCTGGCCGCGGTAGTCGCCGGCGCCGCCGTCCTGATCGTCCTCGACCTCGCCTTCCAGGCCCTCGGCGGCGCCCGGTTCGGCCAGGAGTCGGGTTGGCTGGCGGTGGTCGCCCCCTTGATGATCATCGTGGAGGAGTTCCGGACGTGGTCCGGCTGGGCGCGGGTGCCGGTGGCGCTGCTCGCGGCGACGGTGGCTTTCCTCGCCTCCCTGGTGGTGGTCGCGCTGGCGGACGGTCTGCCGCCGCTGGCGTCCGGGGCGCTCGGCGCGGCCGCCTTCGCCCTTGTCTACGCGCCGTTGTGGTTCCACGGGGTGAGGCTGGCGGCGGGTCCGGTCGCCGAGGTGAAGGAGTGAGCCGCCAGTGAGCGCTTCGGTGAAGTACACAGTGGCCAGGCTGGCGCTGTTCGTCGGTATCGCCGCGGCGATGATGCCGTTGCCGCTGGACCTGTTCGTCAAGCTGATGATCGCGATTCTGGTGTCGGCGGCGGCGTCGTACTTCGTGCTGCGCCGGCTCCGGGAGCAGGTCGCCGAGGAGTGGGCGGTCGCGGCCGACCGACGGCGTGAGCAGAAGGCCAAACTGCGCGCCGCGCTGGCCGGCGAGGACGCTCCCGCCGACGCCTCTAAATAGTGTCGAAAGGGTTCAAAAGATCGACGCCGGTGGCGGCGACGTCGGCGACCGGGGTGGCGGGCCCGTGCCGGTCATGCGCAATTCGCTGGCTCCAGGGGGTGCGCCAGCACTAATGTGATCGGCCCAGGTCACGACGTCACGACCCGGGGGTGCCCCACGATGACCGAGCCCACCCACACGCCGGCCCAGGACCTCCACACTGAGTTGACCGCTGAGCGCGACCACCTCGCTGCCTCCCGCGCCGCGCTGCACGCCATGCGGATGCGGGCCGAGCAGATGTACGCCGCCGGCCACACCGTCGCCGGGGACCCGTTCGCCGCCGAGATGCTCGGCATCGCCCTGGCCCGCCGGGTGGCGGAGCTGGCCGACAGTCAGACCACGCCGCTGTTCTTCGGTCGCCTCGACCTTGACGGCGCCACCGTCGCCGATGACACCGGCGCCGAGCACGGCGAGGTGGTCAGGGGCAGGTTCTACGTGGGCCGCCGGCATGTGTCCGACGATGCTGGCGAGCCGATGGTGCTGGACTGGCGGGCGCCGCTGTCGCGCACGTTCTACCGGGCCAGCGCGTCCGCCCGGTTGGGCGTGACGACGCGTCGCCGGTTCGGTTTCAACGACGGTCGGCTCACCAGCTTCGAGGACGAGCGGCTGAGCCTGGGACAGGAGCTGGGCTCGGCGAGCCGCTTGCTCACCGAGGAGATCGAGCGGCCTCGCGTCGGGCCGATGCGTGACATCGTCGCCACGATCCAACCCGAGCAGGACGAGCTGGTCCGGGCCCCGTTGGAGGTGAGCATCTGTGTCCAGGGAGCGCCCGGCACCGGCAAAACCGCCGTGGGCCTGCACCGGGCGGCGTTTCTGCTGTATCTGCACCGGGAACGCCTGCGGCGCTCGGGTGTGCTCATCGTCGGCCCGAACTCCGCGTTCCTCGGGTACATCGCCGCCGTGCTGCCGGCGCTGGGCGAGCTGGAGGTCGCGCAGTCCACGATCGACGAGGTGATCGCCCGTGGCCCGGCGCGCGGCGCGGACGGCGCCACATCGCAGGTCATCAAGCACGACGCTCGGATGGCTGAGGTGCTGCGCCGGGCGTTGTGGGCGAAGGTGACCCGGCCGGAGGGGCCGATCCAGGTCTCCGACGGCTCGTACCGGTGGCGCGTCGACGCCGGGGTGCTGGCCCGGATCGTCGATGACGTCCGCCGGGAGGGTCTGCCGTACGCGCTGGGACGGGACCGGGTCCGGGCGCGGGTTGTCGCGTTGCTGCAGTTGCAGGCTGAGTCCCGCGCCGGGGAGTCGCCGACCGAGGCGTGGCAGCGCCGGATGGGCAGGTCGAAGCCGGTGGCCGAGTTCCTCGACGGCTGCTGGCCGGCGGCGACGCCAGAGAGGCTGTTGTGGGAGCTGCTGTCAGACGCGCGCCGGCTGGCCGCGGCTGCCGGCGGCCTCCTCACCGATGCGGAGCAGGCGGCGCTGGTCTGGGCGAAGCCGGCCCGCACCCCGAGGTCGGCGAGGTGGAGCGCCGCCGACATGGTGCTGCTCGACGAGCTCGCCGGACTGATCGAACGGCCGGCGAGCCTCGGCCACGTCATCCTCGACGAAGCCCAGGATCTGTCGCCGATGCAGTGCCGGGCGATCGCCCGACGCACCCCGCACGGCTCGGTCACCGTCCTCGGCGACCTGGCCCAGGGCACCAGCCCGTGGGCCGCCGCGGACTGGGCCGACACCATGGCCCATCTGGGCAAGCCGGACGCCGGGATCGTTCCGTTGACCACCGGTTTCCGAGTCCCACATGTGGTGGTGGAGCTGGCGAACCGTCTCCTGCCCTTCCTCGGCGTCAACGTTCCCGGCGGGGTGTCGCTGCGCCACGACGGCGAGTTGACCATCACCGCCGTCGACGACCTGACCACGGCCGTCGTGGCTGAGGTGCGGCGGGCCGGGCAGCAGCCGGGGTCGATCGGCGTGATCGCCCCCGACGCCCTGGCCGCCGGGCTCCGTGACGCCCTGACGGCCGCTGGCGAGACGCCCGGCGTGGAGGTCGGTGGGCCGCTCGCGGTGGTGCCGGCGACCGTCGCGAAGGGTCTGGAGTACGACCACGTCGTCGTCGTCGAGCCGGCTGTCATCGTCGGAGCGGAGGAGCGCGGACTGCACCGCCTCTATGTTGTCCTCACCCGCGCGGTGTCCCGGCTGAGCATCCTGCACACCGAGCCGTTACCGGTCGCGTTGACCGTTTGAGCCCACCAGCTGTGAGGTGTACGGACCGTCGGTCCGGTGGCGCGTCGTGTGCGCGGCCGTCACGCCCGCGGTGAGGACGCGCTGGGTGCGCGGACGGTCGCCGAGCTGCTCCGTCAGCGCCTGCAGGGCCAGCTCCACCAGGGCGACGGGCTCGCGGTGGGTGACGCATACCTCCACCAGCCACTGGACGTACTCGGTGAACACGTGGTCGTCGTCGAGGCAGACGGCGCTGGTGAGGAAGTCGACGATCCGGTCGAGCTCGTCGATGGCGTTCTCCAACCGCTCGGGGGAGAAGCGACGCAGCGCGGGGTACCGCTGGATGAGGATCTTGATGACCTGGTCCACCAGGCGCCAGCGGTCCCGGCTGAGTCGGGCGTGCTCGTCGTTCGCCGATGGCTCGATGTGCTTGCGAGCGAGCGGGGGTGGCCATTCTTCGAGGAGGTCGGCGGCGGCCAGGGCGTCCGGCGCCCAGGCGTCAGCGCCGATCCGGTACGTCAGCCGGCCGGCGGCGCCGAGGGCGGCGCCACCGACGAGCGTCGGCACCCCGGCGTGGTGGCATACCTGCACGGCCCGTCGCACTTCGGGGAGCCGGCTGGACATGGTGGCGGAGAAGAGGGCGCCGGCCGGCCGTACGTCGGCAAGGTACGGGCCGATGTCGCTGACCGGCACGCAGGCCCCGAGGAACCGCACCTGCCAGCCGCGCAGGCGCAGGACATCGCTCACGATCCTGGCCGGGAGGGCGTGCCATTCGCCCTCCGCGCAGGCGACGATGAGATCACCACGCCCGGTGGGCGTGGGGTGGTTACGTTCGACGATGGCGGCGAGGAGTCGTTCGCTGATGTAGCTGGCGACATGCTCGTCGGCCACCGACAGCTGGTCGCGTTGCCACCGATCGCCGACCCGTGCCAGAGCCGGCGCGACCAGCTCGACCAGCAGCCGCTCCGGTGGGATTCCCGCGTCGAGGCACCCCCGGACCTGGCCGAGGGCCGCGTCCTCGTCGGGCTCGGTGAGGTGCCTCAGCAGGGTCTGCTGGTCGTCATTGGTGATGAGAGCCATGGTCGCCCCTTCCATCGGCCGCCGAGCTGGGCCATTGCGGGGCCTGTGCTTGGCGCGGGGGACGGGACCGGACCTCTGCCTACCGGGCGCCAAAGGTCGGAGTTTTCTGGCATTTTGATGCCTTTTGGCATCTTCCAACGTAGCAAACGACGGCGTCCTGACGCGAGCGAAGCCGGGCGACCAGAGCCGCAGGTGGAAGGGTCACCGGGTGGCCACGACGGCGTCCGACTACCGTTGGCGGGATGAGCCGGCTCCAACGGCCGCGGGTCGGTCACATCCAGTTCCTCAACTGTCTGCCCCTGTACTGGGGTCTCATGCGTTCCGGCGCGCTTATCGACGTCGAGCTTCACAAGGACTCCCCGGACCAGCTCAACGCCGCGCTCGTCGCCGGCGACCTGGACATCGGTCCCATCTCGCTGGTGGAGTACCTGCGCAACGCCGACGACCTGCTGCTGTTGCCGGATCTAGCGGTGGGCAGCGACGGCCCGGTGCTGTCAGTCAACCTGGTGACGTCCCGACCCCTGGACCAGCTCGACGGCGCACGGGTCGCCCTCGGCTCCACCTCGCGGACCGGCGTCCTGCTGGCCCAGATGCTGCTGGCTGAGCGGCACGGCGTCCGGCCCGCGTACTTCCGTTGCCCGCCCGACCTCACGCAAATGATGTTGGAAGCCGACGCCGGCGTCCTCATCGGAGACGTGGCGTTGCGCGCCTGGCACGACGCCCCGGCCGGGCTCCAGGTGCTCGACCTGGGTCAGCTGTGGCGGGACTGGACCGGCCTGCCGATGGTCTTCGCGGTCTGGGCGGTCCGGCGGGAGTTCGCCGTGGCGCACCCGGGTCTGGTCAAGGACGTGCACGAGGCGTTCCTGCGCTCGCGGGACCTGTCGCTGGGAGCGCTCGACGAGATCGCGGCGGCCGCCGCCCGCTGGGAGCAGTTTGACGCTGGCGCGCTGGCGGCCTACTTCCGGGCGATCGACTTCTCGCTCGGGGACCGTCAGGTCGCTGGACTGCGGGAGTTCGCACGCCGGGCCGCGCGCGCCGGAGAGGCGCCGCAGCTTCCGGCCAACGGCCCGCGCTTCATAGACGACCCCGTGCCCTGACGTTTCTGAGGCACACTTGGCGTGTGACGCCAGCCGTGACAATTCTGGATGATCCCGCGCGTATCGCCGAGCTACATGAGTACGGGCTGCTCGACGCGCCTGCCGACCGCGAGCTGGAGGCGGTGCTACGGGCGGCCGCAGCCGTCGCCGGCGTTTCCACCGCCACGATCAACCTCATCGACGCGACCCGCCAGTGCCAGATCACCACCGTCGGTTTCCAGGGCGCGGACTCGCCCCGCGCCGAGTCGATGTGCGCCATCAGCCTTGCTGTCGGCGGCTTCGTTCACGCGCCCGACGCCAGCGCTGACCCGCGCTTCGCCGCCAACCCCTGGGTCGACGGTCGGATCGACGCCGTCCGACTGTACGCCGCGGCGCCGCTGGTCACTCCGACCGGACACGCGCTGGGGACCCTGTGCGTGTTCGACGCCGTCGCCGGGCACCTGGACCAGGAGCAGCGGGGCCGGCTGGAGGACCTGGCGATGGTCGTGGTCGCGCTGTTCGAGCGTCGCCGGCAGGCGCGGATCGAACGGGAGCTGGCCGACCAGGCTGAAGCGGCCCGGATGGCCCTGGCACGCGCGCACACCGAGCTCCAACAGGTGCATGCGGACCTCTCGTTGCGCACCCGCCAGCTCGACGCCACGGTGAACGACCTGCGCCGTTCGAACGAGGAGTTGCAGGCCTTCGCCGCCGTGGCCAGCCACGATCTCAAGGCGCCGTTGGCGGTGATCGGCGGTTACCTGGAGGAGATGGCCCACTCGTACCGGGACCGGTTGGACGCGCCCGCCCTGGGTTGGCTCGCGACCATGCGCAACGCGACCTACCGGATGGACGAACTCATCAACTCGCTGCTCGGCTACGCGCAGGCCGGCGCCACGGTTCTGCGGGCGGTCCCTACGTCCCTGGGCGACCTGGTCGGGATGGTCCTCGAGGATGTCCAACCGTGCCTGGCGGTGGTCGACGCCAGGGTCGAGGTCGTCGGCGAGTTGCCGGTGGTCTTGTGCGACCCGGTCCTGGTACGGCAGCTGTTGCAAAACCTCATCGCCAACGCGGTGAAGTTCAGCGATCCGGATCGACCGCCGCGGATCACCATCGTTGGCCGTCGCGTCGATGGCGGTTGCGAGGTCGCGGTCGCCGACAACGGGTCCGGCATCCCGGCCGACGACCGAGCCAGGATCTTCACCATGTTCAGCCGGCTCAACACCAAGGTCGGCGGGCACGGCATCGGGTTGGCCACCTGCCAGCGGATCGTCGAGCGCCACGGCGGCCAGATCCGGGCCGACGAGACCCCCGGCGGTGGGACCACCATCCATTTCACGCTCGTCGACCAGCACGAGCGCGGCTGACGTGGCCCGATCCTGGGCCAGCGGAGGGTCAGCGGACGCGAAGTTGGGCGCCGACGCTCTGGCAGATCGCCGCGCCGTGGGTGTAGTCGAGCGCCGCGGGGTACCGGGTCATCACCCCGACGCTCCACCCGTCGCCCACCGCCAGACAGTTGACCTCGTACAGGCCGGAGTCGTCGCGGACGACCCAGCCGTTCTTGATGGCGATGGTTTCCCTGGCGCTGGCCGGGAACGCCTTACGGACTCCAAAATCCCCGACGCCGCGGACCAGGCGCATCTCCTGGAGCAGCCAGGACGTCCACGCCCTGCCGGCGGCTCGGCCGTCGGCGATGCAGCCGCCGAGGCGCGCGACATCGCGAGGGGAGAGCCTGATGAGGCTCCAGTTGGCGTCGCTGCGGCTGTCCGTCATCCCGCAGCTGGCGATCATGCGTTCGCCGGAGCTGAGGCCGCCGTTGATCTCGTACAGTTCGATCGCGGTGTCGTTGTCGCTGTCGCGGATCATGGTGCTCAGCTGGCGGAGCCGTGTGACGCTGGGCTCGCGACCGGCTTCGTCGACGCGGCGTAGGTAGTCCGCGGCGATCCACGCTTTGACCAGGGACGCGGTATGGCTGGTGGCGCTCATCCGTTTCGATCCGTAGACCTCGCCGGTGCGGTGGTCGAGCAACGCCCACTCGGCGAACCGGGCCCCGGTGATCTTCACCGGGCCGGGCCGGACAGCCAACGGCGACGGGCTCGGCGACGGGGCCACGGTGGGACGTCCGGCGCCCTCGCCGGCCTGCCCCGGCGCGGCCTGCCCGGGGGTCGACTGCCCACCGCCGAGCCAGCGGGGCGCGGCCTGCAAGGGAGCGCCCGGAATGAACCGCATGCCGGCGACGGCGAGCAGACTCACGGTGAGCAGCAGCGCGCCGGAGAGGACCACGCGAGGGGTCCGAGATGCGGCGCGGGACGCCGACCGGGTGCGGCGATGCATGGAGGAAGGCTCCGGGGGAGTACGGGGGAAGAGTGAAATTCAAGTCTACGCATGGCGCGTCGCCGGCTGACAGCGCCCGGGAGGGGGTAGGGCGATTCGATCGTGATGTCTGGCCGATCGGGGGCCGGCGACGATGCGCCTTGTGACACCTCTTGGCGAGATGGACACCCGCCTGTAACACTTGGCGGGTGTACGGCAACGATTTCGATCCTGACCAGCGGCCGGCCGCTGCGGCCAACCGCGGCACGGACGATCCCGACTACGCGCACGCCGCCGCCCGCGAGGGCCTGCTCGGCGAGGTCGCCGCGGCTGAGTCCGCGCTGGCCGAGGCCGCCGCGCGCCGGGTCGGCGACGCCGCCCCGCCGCTCAGCGACGACGAGGCGGCGCTTCAGGCGTACTTCGACGCCGTCATCGCCGCCGACCAGAAGATCGAGCCCCGTGACTGGATGCCCGAGGCGTACCGCAGGACGTTGATCCGGCAGATCGCCCAGCACGCCCACTCCGAGATCATCGGGATGCAGCCCGAGGGCAACTGGATCACCCGGGCGCCCTCGCTCAAGCGCAAGGCGATCCTGCTGGCCAAGGTCCAGGACGAGGCCGGCCACGGCCTGTATCTCTACGCCGCCGCCGAGACGCTGGGCATCACCCGCGAAGAGCTGGTCGACCTGCTCATCTCCGGCCGGCAGAAGTACAGCTCGATCTTCAACTACCCGACGCTGAGCTGGGCTGACGTCGGCGCCATCGGCTGGCTGGTGGACGGCGCGGCGATCGTCAACCAGGTCCCGCTGTGCCGCTGCTCCTATGGCCCGTACGCCCGCGCGATGATCCGGGTCTGCAAGGAGGAGTCCTTCCACCAGCGGCAGGGCTACGAGATCATGCACGTGCTCGGCAATGGCACGCCCGCGCAGCGGGCCATGGCCCAGGACGCCCTGAACCGCTGGTGGTACCCATCGCTGGCGATGTTCGGCCCGCCGGACGCCGACTCGACCCACTCAGCCCAGTCGATGGCCTGGAAGATCAAACGCTTCTCCAACGACGAGCTGCGGCAGCGCTTTGTCGACATGTGCGTCGACCAGGTCAAAGCCCTCAACCTGACTCTCCCCGACGACGGCCTGCGCTGGAACGACGAGCGCGGTCACCACGATTACACCGAGCCGGACTTCGACGAGCTCATGGACGTCGTCCGAGGCAACGGCCCGTGCAACCGGCAGCGGATGGCCCACCGCAAGGCCGCCCATGACAACGGCGCCTGGGTCCGCGAGGCCGCCGCGGCGTACGCCGCGAAGAAGACCAGCGCGAAGGAGACCGTCTCCGTATGAGCACCCAGCCCGAGCCGCTCTGGGAGGTCTTCGTCCGTCCCCGCCGGGGCCTGTCCCACACCCACGTCGGCAGCCTGCACGCCCCCGACGCCACCATCGCCCTGCGGCACGCCCGGGACCTGTACACCCGCCGGCAGGAGGGCGTCTCGATCTGGGTGACGCCCGCCGCGCAGATCACCGCCTCCAGCCCGGACGAGAAGGACGCCTTCTTCGAGCCGGCCGCCGACAAGGTCTACCGGCACCCCACCTTCTACGACGTCCCGGACGGGGTGGCCCACCTGTGACGGCCACGACCCAGGCCACCGGCCTGTTCGACTACCTGCTCGCCCTCGGCGACGACGCCCTCGTCACCGGCCAGCGGCTCGGCGAGTGGTACGCCTCCGCCCCCGGCATGGAGGAGGACATCGCCCTGGCCAACATCGCCTTGGACCAGGTCGGCGCCGCCCGGTTGCTGCTCTCCTACGCCGCCGAGGCGTCCGCCACGGCGATGCCGGCCCGCGCTGACGGCCCGTTGCCGTTCGTCCACGACGGCCCCCTCGACGAGGATGTCCTGGCGTACCTGCGCGACGACCGCCAGTACCGCAACGTCCAGCTCGCCGAGCTGCCCAACGGGGACTTCGCGCACACGATCGTCCGGCTGCTGCTGCTGTCGGCGTACCAGAAGCTGCGGTACGACACCCTCGCTGGCAGCGCCGACGCCCGGATCGCCGGCATCGCCGGCAAAGCTCGCAAGGAGTCGGCCTACCACCTCGACCACGCCACGGTGTGGACGGTGCGCCTGGGCGACGGCACCGACGAGTCGCACGCCCGGACGCAGGCCGCGCTCGACGCGCTGTGGCCGTACACCACCGAGCTGTTCGCCCCCGACCCGCAGCTCGCCGACCTGACCGAGGCCGGAGTCGCCGTCGACCCCCCCAGCCTGCGCGAAAGCTGGACCGCGGTCGTCGAGCCGGTGCTCGCCGAGGCCACTCTCACCGTCCCGGACACCGCCTGGACGCCCGGCGGCGGGCGGCGCGGCATGCACACCGAACACCTGAGCTTCCTGCTCGCCGAGATGCAGTCGCTGTACCGGGCGCACCCCGGCGCGAGCTGGTGATCAAGCGGTGATGGCGATGGCTGGCACAGCCTGGGAGGCCGCGGCGACCGTGGTCGACCCGGAATTGCAGGTCGTCACCATCGCCGACCTGGGCATCCTTCGCGACGTGCGGGCTGAGGGCGGTCACGTCACCGTCACCATCACCCCCACCTACAGCGGCTGCCCGGCCATGGACGCCATCCGCGACGACGTGCTCACCGCGCTCGCCGCCGCCGGACACCGGGACGCGCAGGTCGTCACCGTCCTCGACCCGCCCTGGAGCACCGACGACATCACCGACGCCGGCCGGGCCAAGCTCGCCGCCGCCGGGGTGGCCCCGCCCGCGCCGGTCAGCGTCGACGGCGGGCCGGTGCCGCTGCGACTGTCGGTCGCCTGCCCGCGGTGCGGCTCGGGCGACACCGAACAGATCAGCCGGTTCGGCTCCACCGCGTGCAAGGCGCTGTGGCGTTGCCGCGCCTGCGCCGAACCGTTCGACCACCTGAAAAGCCTGTAGAAGGAGCACCTGTTGTCGGGCGTCACGATCTCCAAGCCGGTGAAGCGTCGGCCGGTGTTCCACCCGCTGCCGGTGGCGGCCATCGACCGGCTCACCGACGAGGCGCTCGCCATCACCTTCGCCGTCCCGGACGAGCTGCGCGACGACTACGCCTTCTCCGCCGGCCAGCACCTCACCGTCCGGCGGATCGACGCCTCCGGCGAGGACGTGCGCCGCTCCTACTCGATCTGCTCCACCCCGGCCGACCTCGCCGAACGCGGCGTCATCCGGATCGGCGTGAAAGCCATCGCCGGCGGCTCGTTCTCGGCGTGGGCGGCGGCGAATCTGCTCGTCGGCCAGGCGATCGAGGTCATGCCCCCGCTGGGGCACTTCACCACCGACTTCCACCCCGGCCGGGCCCGCTCGTACGCGGCGGTGGTAGCCGGCTCCGGGATCACCCCGGTGTTGTCGCTGGCCGCGACGGCGCTCGCCGTCGAGCCCCGCAGCACCGTCACCCTGCTGTACGGCAACAGGTACGCCCGTAGCGTCATGTTCGTGGAGGAACTGGCCGACCTCAAGGACCGCTACCCGACCAGGCTCCAGATCGTGCACGTGCTGTCCCGCGAGCCGCAGGACGCCGAGCTGCTCTCGGGTCGCCTCGACGCCGAGCGGTTGACCCGCATCCTCGACGCGATCCTGCCGGTCGAGTCGGTGGACGAGTGGTTCCTGTGCGGCCCGTACGACATGGTCGAGGGCGCCCACAAGCTACTCGACGAACGTGGCGTGCCGAAGGCGTCCGTCCACAGCGAGCTGTTCTATGTGGCCTCCGCCCAGCCGGCGCCCGCTCGGCCGCCGGAGGCCGATGCCGGTCCGGGCGCAGAGGTCACCATCGTGCTCGACGGCCGGTCGTCGTCGTTCACCATGAGCCACCGCGAGCGGGTCCTCGACGCGGCGCTGAAGGTGCGCGCGGAGCTGCCGTACGCGTGCAAGGGCGGGGTGTGCTCCACCTGCAAGGCCAAGGTGGTCTCGGGCCGGGTGGAGATGGCGCAGAACTACGCGCTGGAGCCGGACGAACTGGCCGCCGGGTACGTGCTGACCTGCCAGTCGACGCCGGTGACCGATGAGCTGACGGTCGACTTCGACGCCTGATCGATGGGGCGACGGCCTGTTGCGCGCCGCCCTCGACGTCGTTGTCCGCCAGCATGGCCCGGCGGTCTGCCCGATTCGATCCACTTTCAGCTGATGTGTACCGACGGCACGTCGAAGCCGTTGAACGCGCTCGCATAGGCCGTCGTGTACGCGCCCGTCGAGCCGATGAACACGGTGTCGCCCACTGTGAGATCAGCGGACAGCTCCACGTCGTACAGGATGGTGTCCTGGCTGTCGCAGGTCGGACCGGTCAGGTGGTAGAACAGCCGGGCGGCGCTGGCGCGGCTGTCGGTCACCGGGTACCGCAGCTGGTTGCCGGTTTCGAGGGCCTCCATAAGGCCGTTGAAGGCCCCCACGTCCAGGTGCAACCAGGTCGCGGCGCCTCGCCGGGCCACCCCGATCACGGTGGTGGTCAGCGTGCCGGCCTCGGCGGCCAGGTGCCGGCCGGGCTCGGCGACCAGCCGCACCGGGTACGGCAGCAGCGTCGCGATCGCCGCTGAGATCCGGTCGCCGAACCAGGCGATGTCCGGCGCCGGGTCCTGGTACCCGACGGGGAAACCGCCGCCCAGGTTGAGCATCGTCAGCCGGATGCCGTCGCGGTCCAGCTCGCGCATCAGCTCCCCGCACTCCTTGATCGCCTGCGCCCAGGGTTCGGGGTCGAGCATCTGCGAACCGACGTGGAAAGCCACCCCGTGCGGGCTCAGGCCGCGACGGCGCGCGTCCCGCAGCAGGTCGGCGGCGGTGGCCACGTCGACGCCGAACTTGCCTTCGCTGGCGACGGCGCTCGCCGACCTGGGGACGGCCAGCCTCACGTACACCCGGGCGCCGGGGGCGTGGGTGGCGAGCTTGTCCAGCTCGGCGACGCTGTCGAAGGCGAACCGGTCCAGCCCACGGGCCCAGGCGTGGGCGATGTGGGCGGGCGGCTTGACCGGGTTGCTGAACAGCACGTCCGGCGGGTCGATGCCGATCGCGACGAGCTGATCCAACTCCGCGGCTGACGCTACTTCGAACGCGCCGCCGAGGCCGGCGATCCGGCGCAGCAGCGCCGGGTGCGGGTTGCACTTCATCGCGTAGTAGATAGCGGTGTCCGGCAGCGCGGCCGACAGCCGCCGGTAGGCGGCGTCGACAGCGTCGAGGTCAAGGGTCAGATAGGGGGTGGGGGGCACGAACGGGCTCCGTTCAACGGCAGGGGACGGGTCGAGCCAGCGGCGGCGTAGCGCCAGGCAGGCTGCGGCCAGGAGGTAGAAGACGATGTCGGCGCCGACCTTGCCGACCACCAGCCCGGCGGCGAGCTGCGGGACCAGCAGCGGGCCCAGGTACATCAGCGACGGTCGGACCAGCAGCGAGTCGGCGGCCTCCGCCGGGCCGAACTCAACGACCAGATCCCGCGCCGTCCGGGCCGCCACCCTCAGCCGGAGGCGCCATCGAGGCCCGGGGGCGGCGGTTGCGAGATGCCGACGTGCCTCGACTGCGGCGAAGTAGCCGTAGAATCCGATGTTCTCGCCCAGCGCCCCGGCCAGCGCCGCGACCGCGAGCGAACCGGTCGCCGCATGGGCGAGGAGGCCGCTGGCCAGCGCGGTCGCCGTGCCGAGCAGCTCCGCCGGCAGGTACCGCAGCAGCCAGCGACCAGCGACAATTGGCATATTCCACATCAGACACTCAACGATCGGGATCAAGCGTGCGCCTCGCCGGCACGGCCGGCAGACCCTAGCGGACCACGGTTGCAGCGCGGACCAGGGTCGCGACGCTACGACTCCGCGTTGTCGGCGAGCCGGCGGTATGGCGCCCGCAGGACGTCCACCAGGGGAATATGACGGACCGTGACCGGCGGCGGCGCGAGCGAGCGCAGCAGCAGCTCCGGCGTCCCCGTTGCCGGGACGGCCACCCGCTCACGCAGCTCGGCCAACGACATCCCGCACGAGTACCAGTCCGCCGGCGTCAGGGGCGCCCCGTCGTCGGCGTCATCCGACTCTGCCCGCGCGTCGCCGGTCGGCAGGACCGTTGGCGAGCGCAGCGCGTCCAGCAGCTCCTGCCGGTCACGCCCCCGCCAGGCCAGCACCAGGAACGGGTCGTCGTCGAACGCCTCGGCCAGCAGGTAGAGCGCCGCCGACAGGTGTTTGCAGGGCGAGCCCCAGTCCGGGCAGGCGCAGTCCAGGTCGAGCCGGTCCGGAAACAGCGGGTGCCCGGCGGCGGCGAACACGTCGACGATCTCGGGCGGCATCTCGCCAGCCAGGAGCAGCGCCCGGAACCGGGCCTGCGAGCGCAGCGCCGCGTACACCGCCGCCCAGGCGTCGGAGTCGAAGACCGGAATCCGGACGGTGGCCTGGTACGGGTCGGGCCGCGAGCCCTGCACGAGCGCGGTGACCACCCCCGGCGCCACCGACAGGTAGAGCACCTGCCCCTTGCGGGCGTACGCCCGGCCGCGCGTCAACCGTCCCCCGTCGCAGATCGACTCCAGCAGGTCGGTGAAGCGGCGGGACCACCACCGCGCGCCGATCCGGCCGCGCTGGCTGCGGGCTTTGATCCCGTCGACCGCGATCGGTTTGCTGGCCTCGAACCAGCCGTCGGGCCCCACCGGCATCAGGCCACCGCCGACTCGTCCAGGGCGAACAGCTCGCGCAGCTGCCCGGTGGACAGCTCGCTGACCCACGCCTCGCCGGCGCCGACCACCGACTCCGCCAACGCCTTCTTGCGTTCGATCATGGCGTCGATCCGTTCCTCCAGGGTGCCCGCGCACAGGAACTTGCGCACCTGGACGTCGCGGCGCTGGCCGATCCGGAACGCCCGGTCAGTGGCCTGGTCCTCGACGGCCGGGTTCCACCAGCGGTCGAAGTGGACGACGTGATTGGCGGCGGTGAGGTTGAGGCCGGTGCCGGCCGCCTTCAACGACAACAGGAAGATCATCGGCTGGTCGTCGTGCTGGAAACGGTCGACCAGGGCATCCCGTTGCTTCTTCGACAGGCCGCCGTGCAGCCAGAGCACCGGCCGGTCCAGCCGGGCCTCCAGGTGCGGACGCAGCATCGTGCCCCACTCGGCGTACTGGGTGAAGACCAGCGCCTTGTCCCCGTCGGCGACGATCTCGGCGGCCAGCTCCTCCAGGCGGGCCAGTTTGCCGGAGCGGCCGGCCAGCCGCGAGCCGTCCTTGAGCACGTGCGCGGGGTGGTTGCACACCTGTTTGAGCCGGGTCATCGCGGCGATGACGTTGCCCCGCCGCTCGATCCCCTCGCTGCCCTCGATGACCGCCAGCATCTGCTCGGTGACCGCCTTGTAGAGGCTGGCCTGCTCGGTGGTGAGCGGGCACCACACCTTCATCTCCTGCTTCTCCGGCAGGTCGTCGATGATGCTCTTGTCAGTCTTGAGTCGGCGCAGGATGAGCGGGCCGGTGGCCCGGCGCAGCGCGGCGGCCGCGTCGGCGTCCCCGCGTGCCTCGATCGGCTCCTGGTAGCGCTGGCGGAACGCCGCCACCGGCCCGAGCAGGCCCGGGTTGCAGAACTCCATCAGCGACCACAGCTCCGCCAGGTGGTTCTCCACCGGGGTGCCGGTGAGCGCCAGCCGGCTGCGGGCCCCGATGGCCCGCACCGCCCGCGCCTGCCGGGAGTTGCTGTTCTTGATCGCCTGGGCCTCGTCGCAGACCACCCGCTCCCAGGTGTGCGCCGCCAGGCTCGCGACGTCCCGCAACGCCGTCCCGTACGTGGTGATGACGAGGTCGTGGTCGGCGATGGCGGCGGTCAGCTCGGCGTCGCGGTGGCGGCCGGTCCCGTGGTGGACGTAGACGCGCAGGCCCGGGGTGAACCGGGCGGTCTCCTTCTGCCAGTTGCTCACCAGCGACATCGGGCAGATGAGCAGGGTCGCGCCGACCTGGGCGCCGCCGGAGCGCTCGCGGGCCAGCAGGGAGAGCGTCGACGGGGACTTCCCGAGACCCATGTCGTCGGCGAGAATCCCGCCGATGCCGATCGAGGACAGGAACGACAGCCAGGACAGTCCGCGCTCCTGGTACGGGCGCAGCTGACCGACGAATCCTGGCGGCGTCGGTGTCGGGGTCAGCCGGGCGTCCCCGGCCAGCAGCTCGCCGAGCAGCCCGTCGGCGTCGACGGCGACCAGCGGTAGGTCCGCCTCGCCCCCGGCGGCGACCTCGCGAAGCGCCTCGGCCGCCGTCATCCGCCCGGAGCGGCGTCGCCGCAGGAGTGCCAGCGCCGACCTGAGCTGACCCTCGTCCAGCTCAACCCAGCGCCCGCGGACCTTGATGAGCGGCGCCTTGAGCCGGGCCAGCTCGGCCAGCTCCGCCTCGGTGACGGTCTCGTCCCCGAGCGCCAGCTCGAGCCGGAAGTCGACCAGCTGCTCGACGCCCACACCCCCGGCGACCACCGCGCCCGGGGACGCCGGCGAGGCGGCAGTCCGGGTGGACAGTCGCAGCCCCAGGCCGCGCCGACCGGCCCAGGCCGGCAGCTGCACCCCGAAACCGGCCGCGGCCAGCAGCGGGGCGCTGTCACGCAGGAACGCGAATGCCCCGGCGGCGTCGGTGACCAGGGCCTCGGGCGCGGACTCGCGCAGGGCGGAGTCGAGGGCAGGGAAGAGGCGCACCGCCCGGCCGAGTCCGGCCAGCAGGGCTTCGTCGGGGCGTTCTGGCAGGCCCGGATGGCGAGCGCCGGCCCACAGATCGGCGGCCGACAGGGCCAGGCTGGGGTCGGCCCGCGACTGGAGCGAGAACTCCACCCGCCACTCGTCCACAGGGTTATCCACAGAGTTATCCACAGGCTCGTCCACAGGTTCGACGAGTCGGAACGTCAACCGGAACGTGGCGTCGGTCTCGTTCGCGGCGGCCAGCCAACGGGCCAGATCCGCGGCGAGCGCCGTGGCGGCCGTCGGGTCGGTTGGCCCCACCTGGGCGTCGGCGGCGGTCAGCGACCACAGCCAGCGGTCCGCCAGCGCCGCCTTCGCCCCCGGCCGCGCCCAGCGCAGCAGCCGGTCGGGCATCGCCACCCGGGCGGCGGCGTCCACGAGGGCGTCCAGCGCGGCGCCGACCACCCGGGCTGCCGTCGCGTCGCTGCCGTCGCCGGCCGCCACCGGCTCCGCCACGCAGACTCGCGGCATCGCCAGGGTCAGCTCCCGGTAGGCGTTGAGATCGGCGCCGGTCAGCACCGGGCGCCACCGGCCGGAATGTCCGTCGGCCTCCGCGACCAGCTGCGGCAGCAGCCTTCCCCGCCGGACCAGGCCGACCGCGTGCGAGGAGAGCAGACCCAGGAACCGCAGACTGGTGGCCGGGCGTAGGTCGTCATCGGTGGCATGGGCGTCGACGGCGGTCAGCAGCGACAACGCCTGATCCGGCGGCAGCAGCACGACCGGCACGCGCCACCGGCCCGGACGGGCCGCCCGACCGGGCCGGGCCAGCTCCACCTCCGGCGACGGAACCGGCCCCGACCGGTACGACGGCAGCTCCAGCACGATCTCGGCCGGCTCGCCGTCCACGAGGTTGGCCAACTGCTGCGCTGTCGCCGCGAACGGGTGCGACGGGGCAGCCTTCGCGGCTCGTCGGGTCACCGGCATGGACGCCGCGTCGGGGTCTTCGGCCCAGACCGCCAGCGACCGGTCGAGCCACGCCCCGTGCAGGGTCAGCACCCCAACCTCCCTCGTCGCCGACAGCGCGGTGAAGTGTAGCCACGCCCCGACCGACGGCGCCGAACAGTTGACGGCGCACGCCGTCTCCAGTAGACCGACAGGCGCACGCTGTCGTCTCCCGAGGAGGACCCATGTCGATGCGTCGTCTGCCTGTCCGGCTGGCGGTGGCGTTCTGCGCCGCCGGGCTGGCCGCCGTGGCCGGGGCGGCTCCCGCCGTCGCCGGCCCCGTCCCGACCGTCGCCGGGCCGGCCGATCCGCCGGTCCCGCCGCCGACCCAGGGTTTCTGCGGCTACCAGCCGACGCCGGCCGACCCGCCGGCCCGACCCGTCCGGCTGCCCCGGGACCCGGCCGTCGTGCCGGCGACCGGCACGGCCAAGGTCCGGCTGGCGACCGCCGACGGCCCGATCACCCTCACCCTGGACCGGGCCAAGGCGCCCTGCACCGTGCAGAGCTTCCTGCACCTGGTCCGGCAGGGGTTCTACGACCGGACCAGGTGCCACCGGCTCACCGCCTACCCGATCCTGAGCGTGCTCCAGTGCGGCGACCCGTCCGGGACGGGCGAGGGTGGCCCCGGATACAAGTTCCGCGACGAGCTTCCGGTCGGCCTGCCCGACGCCCCGACCGACCCGACCGGCGCACGCAAGGTGTACGCCCGCGGCGTCCTGGCCATGGCCAACGCCGGCCCGGCCACCAACGGCAGCCAGTTCTTCATGGTCTACAAAGACTCCGCGCTGCGCCCGGACTACACGATCTTCGGCACGGTCCGGGCGGACGGGCTCGCCGCGCTCGACAAGGTCGCCGCCGCCGGCATCGTCCCGACGGCGGACAACCCGGCCCCGGTCGACGGCGCCCCGAAAGCCACCGCCGACATCCGTAGGGCCCGGCTCATCTGCTGCTGACGTCGGGGACGCGCCGGCGCGGCCCGATCTGGCCCGCGTCGGCGGGTCGGCATATGGTGCGGCACATGAACTTCTCCCCACGTCAGCTGTTCCGGATCGCCGCCGTCGCCGAGGCGTTCACCTGGCTCGGCCTGCTCGTCGGCATGTACCTCAAGTATGTGACCGAGACGACCCAGGCCGGTGTCTGGCTGTTCGGCCGGCTGCACGGCGGCCTGTTCGTGGTCTATCTGGCGGCGGCGCTGTGGGTCGCGCGCGCCGAACGGTGGGGTTGGTGGCGGACGTTGTTCGCGTTGGGCGCCTCGGTCCCGCCGCTGGCCACCGTGGTTTTCGACCGGTGGCTGGCCCGGCGGGACCCGGAGCGGCCCACCGCCGCCGCCACCGCCGGCTAGGACGTTCAGCCCAGGGTGATCTCGTCGAGGGCGGCCAGATCGGCGGCGTCGGGGGTCCAGGCGCCGGCGGCGACGTTCGCCCTGACCTGTTCCGGCGTGGTCGCGCCGGCGATCACCGAACTGACGACGGGCTGGGCGCCGAGCCAACCGATGGCGACGTCGAGCATGGTGCGGCCACGTTCGGTGGCGAACTTCTCCAGCGCCTCGATGGTGTCCCAGGGCGCGGCGGCCAGCCGGGCGGTGTAGCGGGGTCGGGCCATCCGGGCGCCGGCCGGGGCTGGCTCGTGTCGCCGGTACTTGCCGGTGAGCAGGCCGGACGCGAGCGGGAAGTAGGGCAGCAGCCCGAGCCCGTACCGCTGGCAGGCGGGGATGAGTTCGGCCTCGACGTCCCGGCGGAGCAGGTTGTAGTGGTCCTGGGCGCTGACGAAGCCGGTCCAACCGCGGGTGCGGGCGGTCCAGTCGGCGTCGCCCGCCTGCCAGCCGCTGAAGTTCGAGTGGCCGAGGTACCGGACCTTTCCGGAGCGGACCAGCCCGTCCAGCGCCGACAACGTCTCGTCGATGGGGGTCTGCGGGTCCGGATCGTGGAACTGGTAGAGGTCGATGTGGTCGACGCCGAGCCGGCGCAGCGATCCCTCCACCGCCCGGACGATGTAGCGCCGGGCGCCACGGGCCCCGAAGTCGACGCCGTTGAGCTGGCCGACGCTCATGCCGAACTTCGTGGCGATGACGACGTCGTCGCGCCGGCCGCGTAACGCGCTGCCGAGCAGCTCCTCGGAACGGCCGTGCGGGTCCCCGTAGAGGTCCGCGGTGTCGAAGAAGTTGATGCCTTCGGCGATCGCCGTGTCGACGACGGCGTTGACGCTGGTGAGATCGAGCCCCGCGCCGAACGAGTTGCAGCCGATGCCCACGGCCGACACCACCAGTCCTGACCCACCGAGCCGTCGGTACCGCATGGTTCTCCCGTCGTCGCGTGGGCGGTCAGGTGGACGCTGTCCGCGAGCATATGTCGCCTGGGGGCTCAGCGCCGACGACCTGGCGAGGTAACGCCATCGGGAAACGCCCTGGGCTGACCTCCGTCCTGGGCTGCGTCCAGGCGACGTAGTCTCGGGGGGTGACGGTGAACCAGGAGATCGACGACATCCTGCGGCGGGCCGCTGACGGCGGCCGGATCAGCGCGGACGAGGCGCTGCTGCTGTATACCGAGGCGCCGTTCCACGCGCTGGGCGAGGCCGCCGACGCGGTGCGCCGGCGGCGTTACCCGGACAACATCGTCACGTATCTCATCGACCGGAACATCAACTACACGAACGTCTGTGTGACGGCCTGCAAGTTCTGCGCGTTCTACCGGGCCCCGAAGCACCGGGAGGGCTGGACGCATCCGACCGAGGAGATCCTGCGTCGCTGCGGCGAGGCGGTCGAGCTGGGCGCCACCCAGGTCATGCTCCAGGGCGGGCACCACCCGGACTACGGCGTCGAGTACTACGAGGCGCTGTTCGGGGCGGTCAAGGCGGCGTACCCGCAGTTGGTGATCCACTCGATCGGCCCCAGCGAGATCATGCACATGGCCAGGGTGTCCGCGGTCTCCATCGAGGACGCGGTCGTCCGGATCCAGGCGGCTGGGCTCGACTCGATCGCCGGCGCCGGCGCGGAGATGCTGCCGGAGCGGCCCCGACGGGCGATCGCCCCGCTGAAGGAGTCCGGCGAGCGGTGGCTGGAGGTCATGGAGGTCGCGCACCGGCACGGCCTGGAGTCCACGGCGACGATGATGATGGGCACCGGCGAGACCAACGCCGAGCGGATCGAGCACCTGCGGATGATCCGGGATGTGCAGGACCGCACCGGTGGTTTCCGGGCGTTCATCCCGTGGACGTACCAGCCGGAGAACAATCACCTCAAGGGCCGGACCCAGGCGACGACCCTGGAGTACCTGCGGCTTATCGCGGTGGCGCGGCTGTTCTTTGAGAATGTGGCGCACCTGCAGGCGTCCTGGCTGACCACCGGCAAGGACGCCGGCCAGCTGGCGCTGCACATGGGCGTCGACGACCTGGGCTCGATCATGTTGGAGGAGAACGTGATCTCCTCGGCCGGCGCGCGGCACCGCTCCAATCTCCAGGAGCTGATCGGCATGATCCGGACTGCTGACCGGATTCCGGCGCAGCGCGACACCCGGTACCGGCGGATGGCGGTCCACCGCACCCCGGCCGAGGATCCGACGGATGTGCGGGTGGTGTCGCACTTCTCGTCGATCGCGTTGCCTGGCGGCGGGGCCGGCCGGCAGTTGCCGCTCGTTGATGCCGGGACCACTTCAGAGTGATTCGTCCATGTTAATACCAGATCAAATGCTTCTTAATTGGACATTCCACTGAGCTGACTCCCCATGGCCCCGGTACTGGTTCGTTACCACTGATGGCGCGCGTGCCAGGCAGGTTCCGCACGCGCGACCGTCCGGTCGAGCCTCCAGGAGTGTCATGTCATCGGGTGGGTCCTGGCGTCGCGCGCACGCCGTCGTCGTGCTGCTGTTCGCCGCCATCCCGGTCTCCCCGACGCCAGCCGCCGCCGCCGTCCGGGGCGCGGCCACGGCGGCCGTCACCGACCTCGCCGTCACCGTGACCGGGCTGACGCTGGCCCGCGGCGCCCGGCACAAGGTCGCGGACGTGACCGTCCTCCACCGCGGCCGGTGGGCGGCTACCGGCGTCACGGTGACCATCGATCTGAGCCGGCTCGACCGCCGTCGGGCCAGGGTTGACGTCCCCGACCGGGCGGCCTGCCAGCTGCGCGGCACGGCGATCAGCTGCCGGGTCGCCGACATCCCCGCCGGCAGCGCGCTGGATCTGGCCGTCCCGGTGCGCGCCGTCGGGCCCACCAACGGCGCGGCCGGCGCGATCCGGGTCGCGGTGAGCCACGACGGTCCCGACCGGTGGCGGCCCAACAACGCGGTCACCGCCGACGTGACCGTCGCGGACCGCGGGCCCGACCTGTACGTGTACGCGCCCGATCTGCCGTTCGACGCCGGCGCCCGGGTGGTGGGCGCGGCGCGTCCCGGGCGGCCGACGCCGTTGCGGTTCGTCGTCGGCAACGCCGGCAACCAGCGGGCCTCGGGGTTTGTTGTCCGGATCGCGCTGCCGCACGGCGTCCGGTTCGCCAAACGCCGACCGGCCTGCCGTTACCCGGCCGGTGGCCGGCATCTGGAGTGCCGCTACCCGTCGGCGACGCTCGCGGCGCCCGGGCATGGGCGGGCGCGGCTGCGGTTCGTCGAGAACGTCGTGGTCGGCGCCGGCGTCGAGGGACGCGTCGTGCGTGGCGCCAGGGTCTCCGCCCACCCGTTGGGGGCGGCCCCGGCCGGTGAGCGTCCCGATCTCGATCCCAGCGACAACCGCGACGAGCTGGTGATCCACCTCGGCGACGGGCAGACCCGCGCCCTCGCCGGCGCCCCGCGGGCGCGCGCGGCTGGCGGCGCGGACCGCGACAGGACGGGTGGGCCGGGCGGAGGGTCGGCCGGCGTCGACGTAGGGACCGCGGTCGGCTGGTTGCCCCGCACCGGCGACGCGGCCGCCCGGTTGCTGGCCGCCGGCCTGCTCACGGCTGTCGCCGGGGTCGGTCTGGTGGCGGGCTCCCGCCGGCGGAGCAGGCCACCGGCGCCGGTCCGGGTCGCCCGCCGCCGGAACTGACCCCGCGCCGGACTGCGCCCGTGGCGCTGGCACAGTGTTGGCATGACGGGACGACGCGCCGAACTTGACAAGCAGCCCCACGAGGTCGCCGCGATGTTCGACGACGTCGCCGAGCATTACGACCGCACGAACACGGTGCTCTCCTTCGGCCAGGACCGCCGCTGGCGCCGGGCGACCAGTCGGGCGTTGGACCTGCGTCCAGGGGAGAAGGTGCTCGATGTCGGCGCGGGCACCGGCGTCTCGACGGCGGAGCTGGCCGTGTCCGGGGCGTTCGCGGTCGGCAGCGACCTCTCGCTCGGGATGCTCGCTGCGGGGCGGCGGAGTCGTCCGCTGGCGTCGCTGACCGCCGGGGACGCCCTGGCGTTGCCGTTCGCCGACGGCGCCTTCGACGCGGTGACGATCTCCTTCGCGCTGCGCAACGTGGTGGACACCGCGGCCGCGTTGCGGGAGCTGCTGCGGGTGACCAGGCCCGGCGGCCGGTTGGTGGTGTGCGAGTTCAGCCATCCGACCAATCCGGTCTTCCGGACGGCGTACCTGTCCTATCTCATGCGTTCGCTGCCGGCGGTGGCCCGTCGGGTCTCCAGCAATCCGGACGCGTACGTGTATCTGGCTGAGTCGATCCGGGCGTGGGCGGACCAGCCGGCGCTGGCGGCCACGATCGCCGGCGCCGGCTGGTCGAGGGTCGGCTGGCGCAACCTCACCGGAGGCGTCGTCGCGCTGCACCGGGCGACCCGATCGGTGGGGTCGCCCGACTGACCTGAGGTCGCTTGCGTAGTTTGACGATTTTGCGTGATATGCGGCCTTACGCTCTCCGGTAGTGGAAACAGGCGGAGGGGGCGATCTTGGCGATCATGCAGGAGCCGGCGGCAGTCGACCGGACGGAGCTGGGCGCGGACGATCCCGCCCGTGAGCTGGCCGAGCAGCTACGGGCGCTGGCGACAGTCGACCCGCAGCTGGCCAACCAGCTCGTCAGCGAACTGGTCGCGTCGGTCGACAAAGCCACTGACGGCGCGTTCACGGCCCGGCTCGATCCGCAGGTCCGGGTGGCACTCGGACTGCCGGCCCAGCCTCTCGGTGGGGGTTAGGGTCGCCTAACCCCGTTGGGGTGACCGCGCGGTTCTAGACTCTGCCCGGACGAGCTTGTGAAGAGTTTCACGAGCGCCAGGCGGGCCCCACGAGGGACGACGGGTGACAGCGGAGGTGCGGTGACCGTGGAAGAGCCGAAGCGCCAGCCACGGCACGCGGCCGACAGCGGGCCGACCAGCGGTGGCGACCTCTCCGTGCGGCGGCGCGCCACCCCCGTCGACACCGCCGACGTCATCGTCGTCGGGGCCGGTCCGGGCGGGTCAGCCGCGGCCTACCACCTCGCGGGCCACGGGGCCCGGGTCCTGCTGCTGGAGAAGACCCATTTCCCGCGCGAGAAGGTCTGCGGCGACGGGCTCACCCCGCGGGCGGTCAAGCAGCTCATCGCCATGGGCGTCGACACCTCGCCCGGGGCGGGCTGGGTGCGCAACCGCGGCCTGCGGGTCATCGGCGGCGGCCTACGGCTGGAGCTGGACTGGCCCGAGCTGGCCAGCTTCCCCGGCTACGGCCTCGTCCGCACCCGGCACGACTTCGACGACATCCTCGCCAGGCGCGCGGTCGCGGCCGGCGCCGACCTGCGCACCGGCGTCAACGTCGCCGGCCCCGTCCTCGACGCCGACGACCGGGTGGCCGGCGTCACGGCAGTCGTCGACGGCGAGGAGGTCCAGTTCCACGCCCCGCTGGTCCTCTCCGCCGACGGCGTCTCCGGTCGCCTGCCGCTGGCCCTGGGCCTGGCCAAGCGCGAGGACCGGCCGATCGGCGTGGCCGTCCGGCAGTACATCCGCTCGGCTGCCCGCACCCACGACGACTACCTCGAGTCGTGGTTGGAGCTGCGCAGCAAGGAAGCCGGCGACAACCTCCTGCCCGGCTACGGCTGGCTGTTCGGCCTCGGCGACGGACGGGTCAACGTCGGCCTCGGCGTGCTCAACAGCAGCGCCGCCTTCGGCAACACCAACTACCGGCACATGCTGCGCGACTGGCTCGCTAACACCCCCGAGGAGTGGGGCCTGAGCGACCCGGCCAACGCCGACGGCAAAGTCCTCGGCGCCGCGTTGCCGATGGGCTTCAACCGGGTGCCCCACTACACCCGGGGGATGCTGCTCGTCGGCGACTCCGGTGGCATGGTCAACCCGTTCAACGGCGAGGGCATCGCCTACGCGATGGAGTCCGGCGCGCTGGCCGCCGAGATCGCGCTTCAGGCGTTGACCAGACCGCCCGGCCCGGCCCGCGAGCGCGCCCTCGGCCACTACGCCACCGAGTTGAAGGCCCGGTACGGCGGTTACTACCGGCTCGGCGGGATCTTCGTGAAGCTCATCGGCAACCCGGACGTCATGCGGATCGCCACCCAGCACGGCCTGCCGCACCCGACGCTCATGCGCTTCGTGCTCAAGCTGCTCGCCAACCTCACCGACGTCCGCGGCGGCGACGCCATGGACCGCGTCATCAACGGCCTGACGAGGCTGGCGCCGGCGGTGTGAGGAGTTCACCCCCGCGGTAGCGGGTTTGCACATCGCCCCGCGGGAGCGGGGCCGCACAGGGTCGAATAGGGTCACGCACCACCGCGGCGCCAGCCGTCGACCGGGCAAGGGCTAGGAAGGACGAGCAGGGGAAGACAATGTCGCTCTCGGCTTATGTACCCATCGTCGCGCTCTTCGCGCTCGCGGCCGCGTTCGCGCTGGGCTCCGTGGGGGTCTCGCTCGTGGTGGGCCCCAAGCGGTTCAACCGGGCCAAGCACGCCGCCTACGAGTGCGGGATCGAGTCGTCCCCGCAGCCGGTGGGCGGCGGACGGTTCCCGATCAAGTTCTACCTGACCGCGATGCTCTTCATCATCTTCGACATCGAGATCATCTTCTTGTATCCGTGGGCGGTGACGTTCGACGCCCTGGGGCTCTTCGGCTTCGTCGAGATGATCCTCTTCATTGCGACCGTGTTCGTGGCCTACGCGTACGTGTGGCGTCGCGGCGGACTGAACTGGGACTGAGAGAGAAGTCATGGGTATCGAGGAGAAGCTGCCCAGCGGCATCCTGCTCACCACCGTCGAATCGGTGATCAACTACGCCCGCAAGTCCTCCACCTGGGGCGCCACCTTCGGACTCGCCTGCTGCGCGATCGAGATGATGGCCTCCGGCGCCCCCCACTACGACCTCGGTCGTTGGGGCATGGAGGTGTTCCGGGCCTCGCCCCGGCAGGCGGACCTGATGATCGTCGCCGGTCGGGTGAGCCAGAAGATGGCGCCGGTGCTGCGGCAGATCTACGACCAGATGACCGCCCCCAAGTGGGTGCTCTCGATGGGCGTCTGCGCGTCCTCCGGTGGCATGTTCAACAACTACGCCATCGTGCAGGGCGTGGACCACGTCGTTCCCGTCGACATGTACCTGCCCGGCTGCCCGCCGCGGCCCGAGATGCTCATCGACGCGATCCTCAAGCTCCGCGAGAAGATCATGCACGAGCCGCTCGGCGAGAACGGCCGCAAGATGGCCGCCGCCCGCCTGGCCGCCGGCAAGGGTCCGATCGTGGCCCCCGGCGCGATGCCTTCGTCCTACCGCAGCGACAAGGCCCGCGCCCGGGAGTGGGAGCAGGCCGTCCAGGAGGGCCGCGAGGAGCAGTTGCGGATCGAGAAGTGGATGAACGAGCAGCGTCACCTGAAGGAGGTTGGACGTTGGTAGCCAACGGCCTGGAGCCGGCCGGTCGGGCCAGCGCGCCGCAGCAGGGCATGTTCGGCGTCGGCGGCTCCGGCGACACCTCCGGCTTCGGTGGCCTGAGCCGGGTCGGGACGGCGGTCACCCAGACGCAGCGTCCGTACGGCGGGTACTTCGACGAGGTCCACGACGCGCTCGCCGAGGCCTTCCCCGGCTTCGACGACGCGATCGAGCGGGTCGTCGTCGACCGTGGCGAGCTGACCCTGCACGTACGGGCCGAGCGGATCGCCGAGTTGTGCCAGACCCTGCGCGACGACGAGGCGCTGCGGTTCGAGCTGTGCAACAGCGTGTCCGGCGTCGACTACCTCGGCAGCGACGCGCGGCGGCTGCACGTCGTCTATCACCTGACCTCGATGACGTACCGGCGCCGGATCCGGCTTGAGGTCGCGGTCACCGTCGAGGAGCCCCGGGTGCCCAGCGTCACCGCGGTGTACCCGACGGCGGACTGGCAGGAGCGCGAGGCGTACGACATGTTCGGCGTCGTCTTCACCGGCCACCCGAACCTCACCCGCGTCCTCATGCCCGACGACTGGGAGGGTCACCCCCAGCGCAAGGACTACCCGCTGGGCGGCGTTCCGGTCGAGTACAAGGGCGTCGAGATCCCGCCCCCGGACACGCGGAGGTCCTACCGATGAGCGAGCCCGAAAACCTCACCTACGCGGCGGCCCGCGACACCACCGAGGGCAAGGTCTTCACCGTCACCGGCGGGGACTGGGACCAGGTGGTCCGGGGCGTCGATCCGCTCAACGACGAGAAGATCATCGTCAACATGGGTCCGCAGCACCCGTCGACGCACGGCGTGCTGCGGCTGGTCTGCGAGCTGGAGGGCGAGACGGTCACCGAGGTCCGTCCGATCGTGGGCTACCTGCACACCGGCATCGAGAAGAACCTCGAGTACCGCAACTGGACCCAGGGCACGACCTTCGTGACCCGGATGGACTATCTGGCGCCGATCTTCAACGAGACGGCGTACTGCCTGGCCGTGGAGAAGCTGCTCGGGGTCACCGACCAGATTCCGGAGCGGGCCACCACGATCCGGGTGCTCATGATGGAGCTGAACCGGATCGCCTCGCACCTGGTCTGGCTGGGCACCACCGGCATGGAGCTGGGCGCGATCTCGGCGATGCTGTACTGCTTCCGCGAGCGGGAGCTGATCCTCGAGATCTTCGAGATGACCTGCGGCCTGCGGATGAACATGGCGTACGTGCGTCCGGGCGGCGTCGCCCAGGACATCCCGGACGCGGCGATCGTGAAGATCAACGAGTTCCTTCAGCTCTTCCCGAAGAAGATGTCCGAGTACGAGGACCTGCTGTCGGGGCAGCCGATCTGGATCGAGCGGACCAAGGGCGTCGCGCTCCTGGACATCCCGGCGTGTCTGGCGATGGGCGTCACCGGTCCGGTGCTGCGCTCGGCCGGTCTGCCCTGGGACCTGCGCAAGACCGACCCGTACTGCGGTTACGAGACCTACGACTTCGACGTGCCGGTGGCCACCACCGCGGACGTGTGGGGCCGGTACGAGGTCCGGATGGCCGAGATGCGCGAGTCGATGAGGATCGTCGAGCAGGCGCTGGCGCGGCTCCGGCCGGGCCCGATCATGATCGCGGACAAGAAGATCGCCTGGCCGGCGCAGCTGGCCATGGGCGCGGACGGCATGGGCAACTCGCTCGAACACGTCGCCAAGATCATGGGCGAGTCGATGGAGTCGCTCATCCACCACTTCAAGCTGGTCACCGAGGGCTTCCGGGTCCCGGCCGGCCAGGTGTACCAGGCGATTGAGCATCCGCGCGGCGAGCTGGGCGCCCACGCCGTCTCCGACGGCGGGACCCGTCCGTACCGGGTGCACTACCGCGAGCCGAGTTTCATCAACCTCCAGGCGCTCCCGGCGATGGCCGAGGGCGGCCTCATCGCCGACGTCATCGCCGGCGGCGCTTCGTTGGACCCCGTCATGGGTGGGTGTGACCGCTGATGTCCGTACCAGTGAACGTCTCGATCGACGGCGCGCCGCCGCAGCTGGACAAGCTGTCGCCGGCCGCCCAGGCGCTGCGCCAGCAGCTCGACGGGCAGGTCGCCGAGATCCTGGCCCGTTACCCGGACGGCCCGCGCTCGGGACTGCTGCCGCTGCTGCACCTCGTGCAGTCCGTGGACGGCTACGTGACGCCGGCCGGCGTCGAGTACTGTGCTGCGGCGCTCGGCATCCACAAGGCGCAGGTCGCGGCGGTGGCCACGTTCTACACGATGTACAAGCGCAAGCCCACCGGCGAGTACCTGGTGAGCGTGTGCACGAACACCATGTGCAACGTGCTCGGCGGCCAGGAGGTCTACGACACCCTGACCGAGCTGCTGGGCGTCGGGCATGACGAGACCACCGCCGACGGCAGGATCACGCTGGAGCACGCCGAGTGCCTGGCGGCCTGTGACTACGGCCCGGTGATGACCGTCAACTACGACTTCTTCGACGAGGTCACCCCGGACGGCGCCGTCGACGTGGTGAACAGGCTGCGCGGCGGCGAGCGCCCACAGCCCAGTCGGGGCGCGCGGCTCTGCTCGCTCAAGGAGATGGCCGTCCAGCTCGCCGGCTTCGCCGACGACCGGGACGGCGCGGTCGCGGACCTCGGGGCCGGCGCAGCCACCCTGCGCGGCAACCGGCTGGCAGAGCAGCACGGCATCTCCGTGCCCGGCTTCGACCCGAACACCCCGATCCCGACTGGCGACGGCCGCAACGCCAGGCCCACGGCTGTCCCGGCGGCGAACAAACCGGCCAGCGACCGTAAACCGGCCGGCGACGCCCCGCAGCCGCAGGACAAGCTGCTCTCCGACGCCAAGGGGGAGACCCGTGACTGAGCCCCGGCGGGAGACCCTCGCCAAGCTGACCCCGGTGCTCACCAAGCGCTGGCTGTCGCCGGACGCCTGGCGGTTGGACACCTACGAGCAGCTCGACGGCTACGCCGCGCTGCGCAAGGCGCTGGCGGCGCACCCCGACGACGTCATCCAGCTCGTCAAGGACTCCGGCCTGCGTGGCCGGGGCGGCGCCGGCTTCCCGACCGGTCTCAAGTGGGGCTTCATCCCGCAGAACGATGGCAAGCCGCACTATCTCGTCGTCAACGCCGACGAGGGCGAGCCGGGCACCTGCAAGGACCTACCGCTGATGACGTGCGACCCGCACTCGCTCATCGAGGGCGTTGTCATCGCCTCGTACGCGATCCGTGCCAAGCGCGCGTACATCTACATCCGCGGCGAGGCGGTGCATGCTGCCCGCCGGCTGCGACACGCCATCGACGAGGCGTACAAGGCCGGTTATCTGGGCGCCAACATCATGGGCTCGGGCTTCGACCTGGACCTGACCGTCCACTCCGGCGCCGGCGCGTACATCTGCGGCGAGGAGACGGCGCTGCTGGACTCGTTGGAGGGCCGGCGCGGCCAGCCCCGGCTCCGGCCGCCGTTCCCGGCGACCCACGGCCTGTACGCCTGCCCGACGGTGGTCAACAACGTCGGCACGATCGCCTCGGTGCCGTACATCGTGCTGGGCGGCTCGGCGTGGTGGAAGTCGATGGGCACCGAGAAGTCGTCCGGCCCGATGATCTATTCGCTCTCCGGCCGGGTGAACGACCCGGGCCAGTACGAGTGCGGACTGGGCATCACGTTACGGGAGCTGATCGAGCTGGCCGGCGGGATGAAGCCGGGGCACAACCTGCGCTTCTGGACCCCGGGCGGCTCGTCGACGCCGCTGCTGACCGCCGAGCACCTGGACGTTCCGCTGGACTTCGAGGCGGTGGCCGCTGCGGGCTCGATCCTGGGCACCACGGCGACGCAGATCTTCTCCGACCAGGACTGCCCGGTCTACGCCACCTACCGGTGGATCGAGTTCTACCACCACGAGTCGTGCGGCAAGTGCACCCCGTGCCGCGAGGGCAACTACTGGATGGTCCGGATCTTCCGGCGGCTGCTGTCCGGCGGCGGCGCCCACGAGGACCTGGACACGCTGCTGGACGCCTGCGACAACATCCTCGGCCGCTCGTTCTGCGGCCTGGGCGACGGCGCGACCAGCCCGGTGACGTCGTCGCTGAAGTACTTCAAACAGGACTACCTGGACTACATCGAGGGTCGCAAGGCGCCGCGTCTGAGCGCCGCCGCCCTGGCAGGAGCCCACTGATCATGACTGATGTGGACAAGACGGTGGACATGGTCACGCTGACCATCGACGGGGTCGAGGTCACCGCGCCGAAAGGCGAACTGGTCATCCGGACCGCCGAGCGGATGGGCGTGGCGATCCCGCGCTTCTGCGACCACCCGCTGCTGGCGCCCGCGGGCGCCTGCCGGCAGTGCCTGGTCGAGGTGGAGGGTCAGCGCAAGCCGGTAGCCTCCTGCACCCAGCCCGTCGCCGACGGCATGGTGGTGAACACCCAGATGACCTCCGAGGTGGCCGACAAGGCCCAGCGTGGACAGATGGAGTTCCTGCTCATCAACCACCCGCTCGACTGCCCGATGTGCGACAAGGGCGGCGAGTGCCCGTTGCAGAACCAGGCGATGTCCAGCGGTCGCAGCGACTCGCGCTTCCACGAGCACAAGCGCGAGTACGTCAAGCCGATGCCGATCTCGTCGCAGGTGCTGCTGGACCGGGAGCGCTGTGTGCTGTGCCAGCGCTGCACCCGGTTCTCGGACCAGATCGCCGGTGACAAGTTCATCGACCTCATGGACCGGGGCTCGGCCGAGCAGATCAACATCTACCGGGACGACTACTTCGGCGGCGACGGGGACGGCTCCACTCCCGGCGACAATGACGCCCCGTTCCAGTCGTACTTCTCCGGCAACACCGTCCAGATCTGCCCGGTGGGGGCGCTCACCGGCGCCCAGTACCGGTTCCGGGCCCGCCCGTTCGACCTGGTGTCGTCGCCGAGCGTCTGCGAGCACTGCTCGGCCGGTTGCGCTCAGCGCGCCGACCACCGGCGCGGCAAGGTCATGCGTCGGCTCGCCGGTGAGGACCCGCAGGTCAACGAGGAGTGGAACTGCGACAAGGGCCGGTGGGGCTTCCAGTACGCCACCGCCTTCGACCGGCTCACCTCGCCGCTGGTGCGCGACGCCGGGACCGGCGAGCTGCGTGAGGCGTCGTGGAGCGAGGCGCTGGCGGTCGCGGCGCGCGGCCTGGCCGGGGCCAAGGCCGGTCGCGGCGCCGCGGTGCTCACCGGCGGTCGGCTGACCGTCGAGGACGCCTACGCGTACGCCAAGTTCGCCCGGGTGGCCCTGGGCACCAACGACATCGACTTCCGGGCCCGCCCGACCCGGGCGGTTGGGGCCGGCGGCACTGAGGAGGCCGACTTCCTGGCCTCGACGGTCGCCGGACGCTCGGACGTCACCTACGCCGACATCGAGGCGGCGCCGGCGGTGGCACTGGTGGGGCTGGAGCCGGAGGAGGAGTGCCCGATCCTCTTCCTGCGGCTGCGTAAGGTCGTCCTGGCCCGCCGACTGCCGGTGGTGGCGCTGGCGCCGTTCACCAGCCACGGGCTGGCCAAACTCGGCGCGCGGGTCGTCACCACGGTCCCCGGCGACGAGGCCGCGACGTTGGCCGGCAACGACTCGCTCGCCGAGTCGCTGTCGAGGCCGGGCGCGCTGCTGTTCGTCGGCGAGCGCCTGGCGACCGTCCCCGGTGGCCTCTCGGCAGCCGCGGCGCTGGCCGCGCGGACCGGCGCGAGGCTGGCCTGGGTGCCGCGGCGCGCCGGCGACCGGGGCGCCCTGGACGCCGGTTGCCTGCCGAACCTGTTCCCCGGCGGTGGCCTGGTCACCGACCCGGCGGCGCGGGCTGCCGTCGGCGATGCCTGGGGCCTTGACGCTGGCGGACTGCCGGCGCGGGTGGGCCGGGACACCGACGCGATCCTCGCGGCGGCCGCCGCGGGCGAGCTGGAC
The DNA here is from genome assembly GCF_039532605.1 of Pilimelia columellifera subsp. columellifera. NCBI lineage: Bacteria > Bacillati > Actinomycetota > Actinomycetes > Micromonosporales > Micromonosporaceae > Pilimelia > Pilimelia columellifera. Next base: position 145,136 of record NZ_BAAARY010000001.1, on the reverse strand, counting down.
GCGCTGGTCGTCGCGGGCGTCGACCCGGCCGACCTGGCCGACCCGCGCCTGGCGGAGCAGGCCCTGGACGCGGTGCCGTTCCTGGTCAGCCTCGAGGTGCGCAACAGCGCGGTGAGCCGGCGGGCCGACGTGGTCCTGCCGGTGGCGCCGGTGGTCGAGAAGGCCGGGTCTTTCCTGGACTGGGAGGGCCGGCTGCGGCCGTTCGACCGGGTCCTCGACACCTCGGCCATGTCGGACGCGCGGGTGCTTGACGTGCTCGCCGGCCAGCTCGGCGCGGCGCTGGGCGTCGGCGAGATCGAGGCCGCCCGGCGCGAGCTGGGCGCGTTGCCGGTGGCTCCGGGCGAACGCCCGGACGCGCCGGCGGTGGCCGCGGCCGGCGCCCCGGCGGTCGGCGACGGCCAGGCTGTCCTGGCCACCTGGCACCAGCTCATCGACCTGGGCAGCCTGCTCGACGGCGACGAGCACCTGGGCGGCACCGCCCGGCCGGCGGTCGTCCGGATCAGCAAGGCCCTGGCCCAACGCCTCGGCGTCGCCGAGGGCGACCCGGTCACCGTCGGCGCCGAGCGCGGCGCGCTCACCCTGCCGGCGGCCGTGACCGACCTGCCCGACGCGGTGGTGTGGCTGCCCACGAACTCGCCCGGCGTCACGGTCCGCCGCAGCCTGGGCGCGGTCGGGGGATCGGTGGTGACGGTCGCGGCGGGCGCCGCGTCCGGCGCTGACGCGCCGGGCTCCGTGACGGTCTCCGCGGGAGGAAACCGATGACTTCGATCGTGGCGCAGGACCCCACGCTGACCGACTTCGGTCAGGACCCGTGGTGGCTCGTCCTGTGCAAGGTCCTGTTCGCCTTCGTGGTGGGCGCCGGCCTGACCGTGCTCGGCGTCTGGTTCGAGCGGCGGGTGGTGGCCTACATGGCCCAGCGCCCCGGCCCGAACCAGGTCGGCCCGTTCGGCCTGCTCCAGACCCTGATGGACGGCATCAAGGGCATGCTGAAGGAGGACCTGCTCCCCACCAAGGCGGACAAGGTCGTCTTCTTCTTCGCCCCGACCATCAGCGCGATCTTTGCGCTGACCGCGCTGTCGATCGTGCCGTTCGGTCCGATGGTGAGCATCGGCGGACACTGGACGCCGTTGCAGGTCACCGACGTCCCGGTGGGCGCGCTCATCGCGTTGGCGTGCTCGTCGATGGCGGTCTACGGCATCGTCCTGGGCGGTTGGGCGTCGGGCTCGACGTACCCGCTGCTGGGCGGCCTTCGGTCGTCGGCGCAGATGATCTCGTACGAGGTGGCGCTGGGCCTGTCGCTGGTGGCGGTCTTCATGACCGCCGGCACCATGTCGACGTCCGGCATCGTCGCCGCGCAGGCCGACGGGCAGCCGATCGACTCGCTGTTCGGCATCGACATCTCCGGCCTGAACCTGCACGCCCCGAGCTGGTACGCGCTGCTGCTCATCCCCAGCTTCCTGGTCTTCCTGGTCGCGGCGTTCGGTGAGACCAACCGGGCGCCGTTCGACCTGCCCGAGGCCGAGTCGGAGTTGGTCGCCGGCTACATGACCGAGTACGCCTCGATCAAGTTCATGCTGTACATGCTGGCCGAGTACGTCGCCATGGTGGGCATGTCCGCCATGATCACGACGCTGTTCCTCGGCGGCTGGCGGGCGCCCTGGCCGATCACGCTCTGGGAGGGCGCGAACTCCGGCTGGTTGCCGATGCTCTGGTTCTTCGCCAAGGTGACGCTGATCCTGTTCCTGTTCGTCTGGGTGCGGGCCACGCTGCCGCGACTGCGGTACGACCAGTTCATGCGCTTCGGCTGGAAGGTCCTGCTGCCGATCAACCTGGCCTGGATCGTGGCCCTGGCCGGCATCAAGGCGCTCCAGAACAACGACCCCAGCGAGCAGACCAAGTGGTTGATCGTCGGCGGGGTCGTCGGCGCGCTGGCCCTGGCCGCGCTGCTGTGGCCGTCGAAGCGGCCGCAACCCGAGCCGTCGCTGGCCGAGCAGCTCGCCGCCCGCCCGGCCGGCAGCTTCCCGGTCCCGCCGCTGGACCTTCAGGTGCCGCCGAGCCCCCGCGCCCGGCGGACCGTCGCCGGGCGTCAGCCCGCCAACGTCACCACCGAGACCATCGACAGCGCTGGAGCCGGCGACGCCGACGCCAGCCGGAAGGAGGTGTGACGTGGGCGCCGTCACCGACGCGGTGAAGGGCTTCGGCGTCACCTTCGCCCACATGTTTCGCAAGGTGGTCACCACCGACTACCCGTTCGAGCACCCCAAGACAGCGCCGCGGTACCACGGCCGGCACATCCTCAACCGTCACCCCGACGGGCTGGAGAAGTGCATCGGCTGTGAGCTGTGCGCCTGGGCGTGCCCGGCCGACGCGATCTATGTGGAGGGCGGCGACAACACCGAGGAGCAGCGATTCTCCCCGGGCGAGCGGTACGCGAGCGTGTACCAGATCAACTACGCCCGGTGCATCTTCTGTGGCCTGTGCATCGAGGCCTGCCCGACCCGTTCGCTCACCATGAGCAACGAGTACGAGCTGGCCCGCGACAGCCGCCAGGACCTGATCTTCACGAAGGAGCAGCTGCTCGCGCCGCTGCTCGAAGGCATGGAGCAGCCGCCGCACCCGATGCGGCTGGGTGACTCCGAGAAGGACTACTACGTCGGGGCGCTCACCAACCCCGGTACCTCCGCCGGGGCCGAGCACTCGTCGATGGGCCCGGGCCGGTACCGGCTGGAGCCGCACGGCGGGGTCGCCTTCCCGGGCGCCGAGCAGCAGGCCGACCGGGCAGCCGCGCACGGACCCCAGGAGGGCGTCGTCGACGGCGGCGTCGAGGCCGGCGTCCCGGACGGCAGCTACCGGCACCAGCCGGGCGCCAGCGGAAGGGGCCAGGAATGATCGTGGACGGGGTGTTGGCCGCGGCCGGTGACATGTCCGGCGGCGAGCTGGCCACGTTCTGGGTGCTGGCTCCGCTGGCCGTCATCGGCGGCCTCGGCATGGTCTTCGCCCGTAACGCGGTGCACTCGGCACTGTGGCTGGTCCTCACGATGCTCTGCCTGGGCGTCTTCTACGTGGTCCAGGCCGGGCCGTTCATCGGCGTCGCGCAGGTGATCGTCTACACCGGCGCCATCATGATGCTGTTCCTGTTCGTGCTCATGCTCGTCGGTCGGGACGCCTCCGACTCGCTCATCGAGACGCTGCGCGGGCAGCGGATCGCGGCGTTGCTGCTGGGCGTCGGTTTCGCCGGCCTGGTGGGCCTCGGCGCCTACCGGGCGATGGCCGAGCGGGGGCCAGCGGTCAACTTCACCTCCGAGCAGGTCAACGGGAACGTCCAGGCCATCGCCGCGACGATCTTCACCAAGTACGTCTTCGCGTTCGAGGTCACCTCGGCGCTGCTCATCACCGCCGCGATCGGCGCGATGGCGCTGGCGCACATCGAGAAGACGAAGGCCGAGCGCGCCGGCCAGCCGGAGCGGATGCGGCACCGGTTCCTGCCGGGCAGCTACCCCGGTCCGAAGGCGGGGCCGGGCGTTTACGCCACGTCCGACTCGGTCGCCACCCCGGGCCGGCTGCCCGACGGCACCCTCACTGACAGCAGCGTCCCGGCGATCATGCCGGTCCGCGAGCTTTCCGCGTCCGAGGCGGCGCCGAAGGGGACTGAGAAATGAGTCCTAGCGCGTACATCGTGCTGGCCGCGGTGCTGTTCACCATCGGCGCCAGCGGTGTGCTGGTGCGACGTAACGCCATCGTGCTGTTCATGTGCATCGAGCTGATGCTCAACGCCGCCAACCTCGCGCTGGTCACGTTCAGCCGCATGAACGGCGGGGTGGACGGTCAGGTGATGGCCTTCTTCGTCATGGTCGTCGCCGCCGCCGAGGTGGTCGTCGGCCTGGCCATCATCATGTCGATTTTCCGGACCCGGCGTTCGGCGAGCGTCGACGACGCCAACCTGCTGAAGTACTGAGGGGTCACTCGTGCATTCGACTGTGGATCTGTCGCGGGTGGAGTTCGCCCCCGCCACCGGGCTGCTGGCGAGCGTGTGGCTGCTGGTGGCCATTCCGCTGGCCAGCGCGGCGGTGCTGCTGCTGCTCGGCCGGCGCGCCGACAAGTGGGGGCACTGGCTCGGCGTCGCCAGCGTCGCCGCCTCGTTCGTTCTCGGGCTGGCGATGTTCTTCCAGCTGCGCGGCTTGGACAACAAGTCCGTCGAGCTGAGCATGTGGGACTTCATCGCCGTCGGCGACCTGAAGGTCGACTTCGGTCTGCTCTACGATCCGCTCGCGGCGGTCTTCGTGCTGCTCATCACCGGTGTCGGATCGTTGATCCACCTGTACGCGACCGGGTACATGGCGCACGACCCGGGCCGCCGTCGCTTCTTCGGGTACTTCAACCTGTTCGTCGCCGCGATGCTGGTGCTGGTCCTGGGCAACAACTACGTGATGCTGTACCTGGGCTGGGAGGGCGTCGGACTGGCGTCGTACCTGCTCATCTCGTTCTGGTACCTCAAGCCCTCTGCGGCGACCGCCGGCAAGAAGGCGTTCCTCATGAACCGGGTCGGTGACGCGGGCTTCGCGATCGCCATCTTCATGATGTTCGCGCTGCTGGGCACCACCCAGTACGACGAGGTCTTCAACGGCGTCGGCGCGGTCGGGCAGTCGGCCATCCTGGCGATGGGCCTGCTGCTGCTGCTCGGCGCGTGCGGCAAGTCCGGCCAGTTCCCGCTCCAGGCGTGGTTGCCGGACGCGATGGAGGGCCCGACCCCGGTCTCGGCTCTCATCCACGCGGCGACGATGGTGACCGCCGGCGTGTACCTCATCGCCCGGTCGAACCCCATCTTCTCGGCGAACTCGACGCTCCAGCTCGTCGTGGTCAGCGTCGGCGCGCTCACCCTGCTCATCGGTTGTGTCATCGGCGCGGCCAAGGACGACATCAAGCGGGTCCTGGCCTGGTCGACGGTGTCGCAGATCGGCTACATGTTCGTCGGCGTGGGTCTGGGCGGCGCGGCGTACGCGCTGGCCATCGTGCACCTGTTGGCGCACGGCTTCTTCAAGGCCAACATGTTCCTCGGCGCCGGCTCGGTCATGCACGCCATGAACGACCAGGTCGACATCCGCCGTTTCGGCGGGCTCAGCAAGCACATGAAGATCACCTGGCTGACGTTCGGCACCGGTTGGCTGGCGATCCTGGGCCTGTTCCCGTTCTCCGGCTTCTTCTCCAAGGAGCCGATCATCGTGGCGGCGTTCACCGGCGAGGGCTGGCAGCCGTGGGTGTTCGGCACGGCGACGCTGCTGGGCGCCGGTCTCACCGCCTTCTACATGACCCGGTTGTTCGTGCTGACATTCCACGGCCCGGCCCGCTGGACCGAGGACGTCAAGCACCCGCACGAGTCGCCACCGGTGATGACGATCCCGCTGATCCTGCTGGCGCTCGGCTCGATCGCCTCCGGATACCTCATCGCGACCACCGTGCCCGGGTGGCTGGAGTCGACCCTCGGCCCGAACGAGCAGGGTCACTCGGTGCTCAGCCACGGCGTCCTCACCTTCCTGGCGACCGCGGTCACCGTCGGCGGCGCCGTCCTGGCCTGGGCGCTGTTCCGCAACGGCACCGCCCTCACCGAGCAGCCGGCCGGCCCGCTGGTGACCGCGGCCCGCCGGAACCTGTACACCGACGCGTTCAACGAGGCGGTCTTCGAGAAGCCCGGCATCTTCCTCACCCGCGCGCTGGTGTGGCTGGACAACCGTGGCATCGACGGCCTGGTCAACGGCCTGGCCGCCGGCGTCGGCGGCGGCTCCGGCCGGCTCCGCCGGCTCCAGACGGGCTTCGTGCGCTCGTACGCGGTCTCGATCCTCACGGGCTCGCTGCTCATCGTGGCGGCGTTCCTGGCAACTCAGATGGGATGGCTGGCGTGAAGTCCGCGGATTTCCCTTTCCTGTCGCTGCTGACCCTGCTGCCGCTGGTCGGCGCGCTGGTCGTGGCGCTGGTGCCCAGGGCCAAGGGTGAGCTGGCGAAGGTGCTGGCCCTAGTCTGGTCGCTCGGCGTGTTCGTGCTGACGGTGATCGCCTGGTTCGCGTTCGACGCCGGCGGCGACCGGTTCCAGTTTCGGGAGTCCTACGCCTGGATTCCGCAGTGGGGAGTGAGCTTCACCTTCGCCGCCGACGGCATCGCGCTCGTGATGCTGGCCCTCATCGGGCTGCTGGTGCCGCTGGTGATCCTGGCGAGCTGGCACGACGCGGAGAAGAGCAAGCGGTCCGTCCCGGCGTACTTCGCGTTGCTGCTGGCGCTGGAGAGTTCGATGATCGGCGTCTTCGCCGCCGCCGACATCTTCCTGTTCTACGTCTTCTTCGAGGTCATGCTCATCCCGATGTACTTCCTCATCGGGTCGTACGGGGACGCCTCCGGCCAGGGTCGCAAGCGGCAGTACGCGGCGGTGAAGTTCTTCCTGTACTCGCTGGTCGGCGGTCTGTTCATGCTGGCCGCGGTGGTGGGCCTGTGGGTCGTCGGCGGCAAGACCTTCGATTGGCAGACGCTGAGCCAGATCGACATCTCCGACGGCACTGAGCGCTGGCTGTTCCTGGGCTTCTTCATCGCCTTCGCGGTCAAGGCGCCGTTCTTCCCGTTCCACACCTGGCTGCCTGACGCCGGTGGCGCGGCGCCGGCCGGGGCGGCGGCGCTGCTGGTGGGCGTCATGGACAAGGTCGGCACGTTCGGCATCCTGCGGTACTGCCTGCCGCTGTTCCCGGACGCCACCAGATGGTTCGCCCCGTACGCGATCGCGCTGGCGCTCATCGGCGTCATCTACGCGGCGCTGGTGGCGATCGGTCAGAACGACCTCAAACGGTTGGTCTCGTACACCTCTATCGCCCACTTCGGCTTCATCGGCATCGGCATCTTCGCCTTCACCACCCAGGCCGGCACCGGCGCGGTGCTCTACATGGTCAACCACGGGTTGGCGACCGGCCTGCTCTTCCTGGTGGTCGGCATGTTCGTGGCCCGCCGCGGTTCGGCGCTCGTCAGCGACTTCGGCGGTGCCGGCAAGCTCCTCCCGGTGGCCGCGGCGATGCTGTTCTTCGCCGGACTCGCCTCGCTGGCGCTGCCGGGGACCGCCCCGTTCGTCTCCGAGTTCCTGGTGCTCGTCGGCGTGTACACGGTGAACAAGGCGGTGGCGGTGATCGCCACGATCGGCATCATCCTGGCCGCCGCGTACGTGCTGTGGATGGTGCAGCGCACCGTGCAGGGCACGCCGAACCCGGCGCTGGACGACGTCCCGGCGATGCGCAGGGACCTCAACCTGCGGGAGAAGGTCGTGGTGGCGCCGCTGGTCGCGGCGCTGGTGTTCTTCGGCTTCTACCCGAAGCCGATCACTGATGTGATCAACCCCGCCGTCCAGGCGACCATGGCTGACGTGGGCAAGACCGACCCCGCCCCGACCGCTGTTCACGCGGAGGTTTCGCAATGACCCTGAATCTTCCGCCGATCGACTACGGCGCGATCGCCCCGCTGCTGGTGCTGCTGGGCGTCGCCTGTGTCGGGGTGCTCGTCGAGGCGTTCCTGCCCAAACGGATGCGGTACGGCGCGCAGTTCACCCTGGCCGCCGCCGGCCTCGTCGCGGCGCTGACGCTCATCATCATCCGGTCCCAGCAGGACGGTTACGCGGTCCTGACCGCAGGCAACGCGCTGGCTATCGACGGCCCGACGCTGTTCCTCCAGGGCGCGATCATCGTGCTGGGCCTGGTCGCCCTGCTGCTCATCTCGGAGCGGTCGCTGGAGCACGGCGGGCCGTTCGTCGCCCAGGCGGCGATCACCGCTGGCTCCGAGGTCGACCAGCGACAGTCCGCCCAGGCGCCCGGCGCGACCGAGGTGTACCCGCTGGCGGTGTTCGCCGTCGGCGGCATGGGCCTGTTCGTGGCCGCGAACGATCTGCTGACGATGTTCGTGGCGCTTGAGGTCTTCTCGCTGCCGCTGTACCTGCTGTGCGCGCTGGCGCGGCGGCGGCGGTTGCTCAGCCAGGAGGCGGCGGTCAAGTACTTCCTGCTCGGCTCGTACGCCTCGGCGTTCTTCCTGTTCGGCATGGCGCTGGTCTACGGCTACGTCGGCTCGGCCGGGACCGACGGCTCGGTGGGCCTCACCTTCGCCGAGATCCACGAGGCGGCCAGCGCCCAGGGCCCCGGCGCCGGGCTGCTGTTCGGCGGGCTGGCGCTCATCGCGGTCGGTCTGCTGTTCAAGGCCGCGGCGGCCCCGTTCCACGTCTGGACCCCGGACGTCTACCAGGGCGCCCCGACCGCGATCACCGCCTTCATGGCCGCCTGCACGAAGGTCGCCGCGTTCGGCGCGCTGTTGCGGGTGTTGTACGCCGGTTTCGAGTCCATCGCCTGGGACTACCGGCCGATCCTGGGCGTCATCGCGGTTCTCACGATGCTCGTCGGCTCGATCATGGCCGTGACCCAGACCGACATCAAGCGGCTGCTGGCCTACTCGTCGATCGCGAACGCCGGCTATCTGCTGGTGGGCGTGCTGGCCTTCACCAGGGACGGCCTGTCCAGCACCATGTTCTACCTGGTCGCCTACGGCTTCTCGGTGCTGGCCGCATTCGGCATCGTGACGTTGGTGCGCGACGCCGACGGCGAGGCCACCCACCTCTCCCGCTGGGCCGGACTGGGCAAGCGGTCGCCGGTGTACGCGGGGCTGTTCACGTTCCTGCTGCTGGCCTTCGCCGGCATTCCGCTGACCAGCGGGTTCACCGCCAAGTTCGCGGTGTTCGGCGCCGCTGTCGGCGGCGACCAGGCATGGCTGGTGGTCGCCGGTGTGATCACGAGCATGGTGCTGGCGTTCCCGTACCTGCGGGTGGTCGTGCTCATGTGGCTGTCGGAGCCGGGCGAGCAGACGCCGACCGTGTCGATTCCCGGCGCGTTGACGGCGGGGGCGCTGGCCTTCGGGCTGCTGGGGACGCTGCTGCTGGGCGTGGTTCCCGGGCCGGTGCTCGAACTGACTGACACGGCGGCGCAGTTCCTGCGCTGACCGTCGCCGGCGCGCTGTCGAGGCGCTCTGGCCGCTGCCGCGGCTGGGGCGCCTCGTTCGCCCTGACCGGTGGCTGGGAACGGTATGAAATGGTGGTGGCGTGGTGAGTATGTCGGACGAGCAGATGATGGCGGCTCCGGTGGTCGGCGGGCGCGCCCGCCCGGCACGGGCCGGCGCGTCCGATGGGGACGCGGCCGGTGGCCGCCCGTTGGCCGAGCACAACAGTCTCGGCGCGATCGGGTTCTCCTTCGGGGACCGGGCGCTGGAGTCGGCGATCGGCGCCCGGCTCGCCACGATCGAGAAGGCGTTGCACGAGAACGTGGCCAGCGCAGACCCGTTCGTCGCCGAGACGGCGGCGCATCTGCTGTCGGCCGGCGGTAAGCGGTTCCGGCCGCTGCTGGTGACGCTCGCGGCCAGCTTCGGCGATGTCGCCGCGGCTGAGGTCACCGAGGCGGCGGTCGTCGTCGAGCTGACGCACCTGGCCACCCTCTACCACGACGACGTGATGGACGAGGCCGCCAAGCGGCGCGGGGCCCCCAGCGCGAACGCCCGCTGGGGGAACTCGGTGGCGATCCTGGTCGGGGACTACCTCTTCGCGCGGGCCGCCGACGTGGCCGCCGGGCTGGGGGTCGACGCGGTCCGGATCCAGGCGCGCACGTTCTCCCGGCTGGTGCACGGCCAGCTCGCCGAGACTGTCGGGCCGCGCGACGGCGACCCGATCGCCCACCATCTACAGGTGATCGCCGACAAGACCGGTTCGCTCATCGCCACCTCTGCCCGGTTCGGGGCGATGTTCGGCGGGGTTCCGGCCGCCGACGTCGAGGCGTTGTCGACCTACGGGGAGACGATCGGGGTGGCGTTCCAGCTCTCGGACGACCTGTTGGACATCGCCAGCGAGTCCCGGCAGTCAGGCAAGACGCCTGGCACGGACCTGCGTGAGGGCATCCACACCCTGCCGATGCTGTACGCGTTGGCCGACGACGCGGTGGACGCCGACGCGGTGCGGCTACGTGATCTGCTGCGCTCGGGCCCCCTGACCGACGACGCGTGGCACGCCGAGGCGTTGGGTCTGTTGCGTGCGTCGCCAGCGATGGGACAGGCCCGGCGGACGGTGCGTGGGTTCGCCGAACGCGCGCGGGCCGAGCTGGCGCTGCTGCCTGATTTGCCACAACGAACGGCCTTGGAGTCGTTGTGTGACGTTATCGCCGACCGGACCGGCTGAGGTCGCGCCACAGAGGAACATCCGAAGAATCTACGTGATCGGGGTCTGGACACAGCGGGCGCCGGTCGCCACACTCGCTGTGGCCGTCGTTCATCCTTTTGGTTGAACCGAACGGGCATGTCGCTGTCACGGCGAATTTCATAGGGTGTAACTCTTCCGGCGCGGAGGTAGTTGTGCGCGACCCCCTAGCAGAACCTTCCGACCTCATCCGCAGCGTGTCCCGAGCGCTGCGTGTCCTTGAGGCGGTCGGTCGCGCGCCCAAAGGGTTGACGGTCAAGCAGATCGCCCGCCGGTGCGAGCTCACCGTCGCCACGACATACCACCTCGTGCGCACCCTCGCCTACGAAGGCTACGTCAGCCGCCGAGAGGACGGCACCTACGTTGTCGGCCTGGAGATCGCCGACCGGTTCCGCGAGCTGGTGGTGGCCTTCCGCGGTCCGGCGGCCGTCGGCGACGTGCTGCGCAGAGCCGCTGTCGACACCGGCTACAGCCACCTCATCGGACGTTTCGTCGGCGAGCGGATCGCCGTCACCGCGTTGGCCGAGGGCGCGCGCTCGCCGCGGCTGGACGACGTGGTCCCCGGGTTCGACGACGCCGCCCACGCCACCGCCCTGGGCAAGGCCCTGCTGGCGACGCTCGGCGTCGACCAGCGGCTGCGCTTCCTCAAGGACCACGGGATGCGCGCCTACACCACCGCGACCCTGATCACGCCCGAGGCGTTCGAGACCGACGTGGCCGCCGGCGACCGGCGCGGCCTTCAGCTCGAGGTGGGTCAGTTCCGCGGGGGCGTGGCCACCGCAGCCCTCGTCGTCACCGCCGATCGTGACCTCGAGCGGCGGATGGCCGTCGCCTGTGTGCTGCCCGCTGCCGAGATGATGGCCTCGGCCCGGATCGTGCGGACCCGGCTCCAGTCGGTGGCCCGCGCTCTCGCCGAGGTGTACGCCGCCGACCTGGGCTGAGGTCGCCGCCGCCCTCGGCCGCGTCGGCCGCCGCCCCCGCGCTGAACCAAACCCGCGTGGCCCCCGTATGTCTAGACGGATTCGATGACAGGGGCTACTGGTGACAGAGCTGGGCAAACGACCGTGGGCGAGATGAACTCTGGACACGCTGATCGCCTGCGCGCCGTGCAGGTGGAGCACGGCGACGCCCTGTACGCCCACGCGTTACGGCTCACCAGCGGCGACCGTCAGGGCGCCGAGGATCTCATGCAGGAGACCATGCTCCGAGCCTGGCGGCACCCCGAGTCGCTCGATCCGGGCCGGGGCAGCGTCCGCGCCTGGCTTTTCACCACCGCCCGCAACCTGGCCATCGATGCCTGGCGCCGCCGATCGGCACGGGTGGGTGAGGTGTTCACCGACATGCTCCCCGAGCCCCCGGCAGCTGACGAGACGGAGCGCGCCGTGGAATCCTGGACGGTGGCGGAGGCGCTGCGGCGGCTGTCGCCGGTGCATCGTGAGGTTCTCCTGGAATGCTTCTACCATGGTCGATCGGTCGCCGAGGCGGCCAGCCGGCTCGGCGTCCCGCCGGGCACGGTCAAGTCCCGGACGCACTACGCCCTGCGCTCGCTGCGCGTGGTGCTGGACGAGATGGGGGTGACGCGGTGAAGTGCGAGCACGAGCACGCCGACGCCGCGTACGTTCTCGGCGCGCTGTCGCCCGCCGAGCGCACCGACTACGAACGCCACTTGGCCGGGTGCGTGGCATGCCGGGAGGGTGTCGCCGACCTCGCGGGCCTGCCGGGCCTGCTGGGACGGCTGGACGCGGCGGCCGTCGAGGCGCTGATGCGGGAGGATCCGCCGGCGCCCTCCGTCGGGCCCGGCCCCGCGGTCAGCGACGCCCGCAGCGCGGACCAGCCCGCGGGGTACGGCCGTCCGTCGGTCACGCGGCGTGTCGACGCCGGCGATGTCCGTTTTGGACGGTCGGCGGCACGCCCCGGCCGGGTGACGAGTCGCCCGTCCCGCGTTGTCGGCCCGGCGACTGCCCCGACGCCGCGACCGGTGGGCCGGGTCCGGTATCTGGCCGGCGGCCTGCTGACGGCTGGGTTGCTGCTGGTGCTCGCGGTGGGAACGCAGCTGGTCCGCGGACCCGGGGCCGAGACGCCCGGTGGCGGCCCGAACGCCGTCCGGTCGGAAACCCCGGCCGATTCCACGCTGACGCCGGGCTCACCGCTGGCGACGATGGTCCCGGTCTCCCGGAATGTGCCGCTGACCGCGCAGGTCGGGTTGTTGCGGCACGGCTACGGCACCGAGATCACCATGCGCTGCGCCTACGACCGGGATAGCTCGGACGCGCCCACCTGGACGGTCCACCTGTTCGCCTACGGGCCGGACGAGGCCCGCGAGCAGGTCGGTTCCTGGGTGGCGTCGCCGGGCGACAGGGTGCAGTTCTCCGGGGTGACCAGGTTCTCGGGGGACCAGCTCCAACGCCTGGAGGTGGTGCGCTCCACGGACGGCGCCCCGCTGCTCAGCTACGACGTGCCCTGACGCGGTTGGCGCCCGGACCCCCGAGGGTGAGTCACGGCGCGGCCCGACCAGCGGTGACGGCGACCGGGGCCCGGGCGGCGGCCGCCGTCGCCCGGGCGCGCCGGATGCCGTCCGCGGTGAAGATGATCAGCGCCAGCCAGACCAGGCCGAACCCAGCCAACCGGGCCGGCGGCATCGGCTCGCCGAGGATGAGCACCCCGCAGCCGAGCTGGATCATCGGGGCGACGTACTGGAGCAGCCCGAGGGCGGTCAGCGGCAGGCGGTTGGCGGCGCCGGCGAACAGCAGCAGCGGAATCGCGGTGACCGCGCCCGCGCCGACGAGCAGCAGCGTGTGGCCGGCTGACACGCTGCCGAAGGTCGCCTCGGAGCGCCAGCTGAGCCAGGCCGCGTAACCCAGGCACGGCAGCAGCAGGACGGCGGACTCGACGAACAGGCCATGGGTGGCCGGGATGCCGAGCTGCTTCTTGGTCAGCCCGTAGCTGCCGAAGGTCACCGCCAGCGTCAGCGCGATGTACGGGACATGGCCGTAGTCGATGGTGAGCACCAACACGGCCAGCGCACCGACCCCGACGGCCGCCCACTGGGCACGGCGGAGGCGCTCTCCCAGCACGAGGACCCCGAGCAGGACGGTGACCAGCGGGTTGATGAAGTATCCGAGCGCGGTCTCGACGACTCGCTCGCTGTTCACGCCGTAGACGTAGGTGGCCCAGTTGACGGCGAGCACCGAGGCCGCGAGCGTGATCCCGCCGAGCAGCCGGGGCTGGCGGGCGATCCGGGCGACGAAGCGCCAGTCCGCGCTGACCGTCAGCACGGCGGCCAGGAACAGCACCGACCAGATGACCCGGTGGGCGAGCACCTCGACAGCCCCGCTGGGCTGGAGGAGTGTGAAGTAGAGCGGAAAGAAACCCCACAGCGCGTAGGCGCTCAAACCATACAAATATCCGCGCCGCAAGTTTCTTGTCTCCACCTCGCTGACGGTAACCGTTGGTCGATCGTCCGTCCCGGGCCAATCCTGGACCGGTGGCCCCTCGCCGGCGCGGCGGCGCTGACCGGCTGGCTCAGTCGTCGCTGTCGGACACCATGAGGTTGAGCAGCCAGCTGACCACCCCGACGATCAGCGCGCCGAGCATCGCCGGCCAGAAGCCGTCGACGTGGAACGGCAGGTCGAGCTTGCCGGCGATCCAGCTGGTCAACAGGAACAACCCACCGTTGACCACCACCGCGATGAGGCCCAGGGTGAGCAGGTAGAACGCGCAGCCCACCAGCTTGATGAGCGGTCGCAGCACCGCGTTGACGACACCGAAGATCGACGCGACGATCAGCAGCGTCCCCACAGTGCCCGCGACGGTGTCGGCGGTGACGTCGATGCCGTCCACCACCAACGTCGCGATCCACAAAGCGAGCGCGCTGATGCCGAGCCGGATGAGAATCCCCATGACCGTATCGTGGCACGCGTCCGCTCCCGGCTCAGTCTCGGGCGGGACTGCCGACCAGCCGCTCCTCAACCGGCGTCGCCGCCAACGCCGCCCACCGCACCGTCCGCCGGCTCACCAGACCCACCATGTCCGGCCGGATCCTGGTCAGCCACTCGGCGGCGGCGCCCAGCCCCAGCACGCTGCCGGCCAGCGCCGCCTCGTCGGGGCGCAGCGGTTGCAGGACGACCAGATCGGCGCGGGTCATGGCGCCGGTGTCCAGGCCGGTCAGCTCGTCCCGGACCACCAGGACGCTGTGCCACCCGCCGACCGGGCTGGGATCGTGCGCCACCGGTCCGGCGTCCACAACTGTCAGCAACGGCCGCAGCGGGTCGTCGGCGTCGAAGGTGGCGGGCGCGTCCGGGGCCACCAGGGACAGCGTGGCGTCCGGGGCCGTGGCCGCTCGGACGAACGGCGCCCACGCCTGGGGCCGGGCGGTCCGGACCTCGAGCCTGCCGCCCACGGCCAACGCCCGCAGCGCGATCAGTTGCGCCGCCCGGACACCGCCGGCCAGCAGCACCCGGGTCGGCTCGGCTCGGAACAGTCTGGTCAGTACCGGTACCCCGTGCCGGTCTACGCCCACCACCAGACCGGCGTCCGGCGGGCGCATGGCGCTGACCGACGTCGGACGGGGCTCGCGTGAGCGGATGAATCCAGGCGGCCGCACCCCGCCCAGTGGCAGCGTCGCGGCCAGGCCGGCGAGCTGTTCGCCGTCGGATCGGCGCAGCGTCAGACCATGCTCGGCGGCCACCTGCTCCAGCGCCCTGGCCGCCCGGACCAGTCCGACGGTGTCCGCGGCGGCCACCCGGACCGCCAGGGGGTATCCGCCGGGGGCGCCGGACGCAGCCAGGGCGCTCACCGTCGTCGCCAGCGCCGGAAGCGCCCCGAGCCGGCCCAGTAGCCGCCCGCACACCGCCGGATCAGCGGGCGCCGCGAGCCGGAAGCACGACTGGCGCAGCCCCCCGAGTCTGGTTGAGTCCCAGCCAGCCAGGCCAGCCTGACCGGGAAGATGGTGGGCGAACTGCACGAGGGCGCCCGCCAGCGCCGAGGGGCCCAACAGGCGGGCCGACCCGATCCCGGCCCGGCGACGAATCCGACGGACCGTCGACGACAACGACCGCAGCAGATCGTCCGGGTCGTCCCCCTCGTCGGCCACCACCCGAACCGCCAGCAGCGTCGCGGTCGCGGCCACCGACCGGCCCTGCGCGAGCTGCCGGTACGCCTCGGCCGCCGGCGTGCCCTCCACGCGCGGCGTCGGCGCCGGCGCCGCCGACACCACCAACTGCGCCCGGACGACCGGACCGGCTTCGCGCGCCAGCGCGGCGATCTCGCTCACCGAGGGCAGCACGACCCCGTCGTCCACCAGCACCGCGGACCGGTCGCCCAGCTCAAACACGGCGGTGAGCCCGGTCCCGTCGGCGAGCACCGCCGCGTCCTCGCCGGCGACCCTGACCGACCGGATCCGCGCGCCGGGGCAGATCCAGTCCAGCAGGGCGGTGGCGTCCGCGTCGACTCGCAGCCGTCGTCGGTGCCCTGCTGTGGACAGCCACAGGCCTAGCCACTGATAGGCCCACCGGCGGCGAAACTGTAGCCACGTCAACGCCAGGCCGACCGCCGCGACTGTCGCGGCGGCCGTCACCGCGACCACTCCGAACTGTGCCATCGCGACCGGCGCCGCCAGCGCCACCTGCGAAACGATCAGCTGGCCCGCGCCTAGGCGGGGCCCCAGGCGACGAACCTGCCGGTCCCGGGCGAAAAGGTCCGGCGTGGACGGGGCGGGCGCGGCGGTCACGGACGTCATCGTAGGGGCGCCGCCGCGCGAACGGGGTCCCCGCGGCCGGGGTCGGTCCGGTTAGGTTGGTGCCCCGGCACGCAGCGAAGAGACGGGGCCATGTCGACGCGTCAGGATCAGCTTCACTCCTATCAGTTCGCCGTGCAGCGGGTGGTCGCGGCCCTGGTCATGCATGACACGCACCCGGCGCGGTCGCCGTTTCGCCGGGTCGCCGGCGCCACCCTGGCCGGGCTGCTCGTCGCGGCGATCGGGATCGGCGGCGCGGCCGTCTACGGCCTGCTCGTCGGCGGCGGCGCCCAGTCCTGGAGATCGCCGAACGCGGTCCTGGTCGAGAAGGAGACCGGCGCGCGTTACGTCTACCGCGACGGCCGCCTGCATCCGGTGGCCAACTACGCCTCCGCGCTGCTGCTCAGTGGAGGCAGGGCGCCGACCCGGGTCGGCCGGGCGGCCCTGACCGGGACGCCGCGCGGCGTCCCGGTGGGAATTCCCGACGCTCCGGACGCCCTGCCGCCGGCTAGGTCGCTCAGCACACCGCCGTGGTCGGTGTGCTCAGTCGACACCGCCGAGCCGGGCGCCCGGTCCATCCTCATGATCGGGTCCGCGCCGCAGGGCGGCGCGCCGCTGGGCGACCGGGCGATGCTGGCCCGCGCCGGGCGGGACAACTACCTGGTGTGGCGGCAGCGCCGGCACCTCATCCGCGACTCCGGTGCGGTGCTCGCCGCCCTGGGGTGGGCCGACCGGACCGCGCGCCGGGTCGCGCCGGCGACGCTGCGCGCCCTCGGCGCCGGCGCCGACCTCGGCCTGCCCGAGATCCCCAGGCGCGGCGACCGGTTCGGCGGGCTGCCGCGGGCCCGGGTCGGCCAGGTGTTCGTCATCCGCGACCGGGTCAGCGGCGGCGGCCAGCACGCCGTGGCGATGGCCGATGGCCTGGCGCCGATCACCGGGTTGCAGGCCCGGCTCATCCTGGCAGACCCGCGGTCCCTTCAGGACGGACCGACGGAGCTGTCGGTGGCCGATTTCGCCCGCGCGCCGCGCCGGGCCCCGTTGACCTCCGGTGACATCGCCCCGCCGGCCGAGCCGCCGGAGCTGGCTGATCCCGGCGCCGGCGCCGGCGCGGTCTGCGCGGTGGTGCGCGACGACGACGGCGTCGGCGAGGTGCGGGTCGGCGCCGTCGCGCCGGACCAGCGGGCCGCGGTGCCGACGGTCCGCCGCTCAGCGGCCGGCGCCGAGCTGGCGGACGTGGTGCTGGTGCCGCCCGGGGGCGGGGCGGTCGTGGCCTCGGTCGCCAGGCCGGGAGCGCCCGCGGTCACCTGCCTCGTCACGGATCTGGGCCGGCGCCACGGCGTCGCCGACCCGACCGCCCTGCGGCTGCTCGGCTACGGCCAGGTCACGCCGGCGCGGCTGCCGGCCAGCGTGGTGGCGCTGCTGCCGGCCGGTCCGGGCCTGGACGCGGCCGACGCCGCCCGGCCGGTGACCGGTTAGGTGACAACTTGGTGACAGGTCGCCGGAGCTGACCTACCGACGGGCGGCTCGATGCGGCTACGGTCGATCAGCCATCCGACCCGGTGACGTCCTCAGTGGTCGGTGTCCGCTCGATGCCGATCTGGGCGGGACGACCATCTGGGCGAATCGCTCCCGGCAATGAATTGAGGTGACGTTACCCCGTGTCCCAGACTCAGGCGGAGGCTGCCGTCATGGCGGCGACAGCCGCCAGGTTCGACTCCGCCAACGACTCCCTACAGGGCATGCTCCGGCGGCTCATGTCCGAGCTGGAGGTGCTTCAGTCCGGCTGGCGCGGCGCTGGGGGCCGCTCGTTCCACCAGGTCAAGGAGGCATGGGCGGCCGACCAGGCGGCGATGTCCCGGGCGCTGACCGAAACCGCCGAGGCGATCCGCGCCTCCGGTCAGCAGTACACGTCCTCAGACTCGGACGCCGCCCAGCGCGTCGGGGCCAGCCACCGCGGCGTCACCCTGCCGCTCTAAGCCACCGGAGGCTTCCATGTCCGACATGCTCGTTGTGCAGTTCGGGGCGCTCCAGCAGGCGTCCGGCAACATCCAGACCGCTCTGAACACGATGGAATCCCAGCTCAGCCAGTTGGAGAGCGACGCCGCACCGCTGGTGGCCAGCTGGTCCGGCGAGGCCCGCGAGGCGTACGAGGAGCGGCAGCGCCGGTGGCGGGCCGCCGCCGCGGACCTGGCGGCGATCCTGCGTGACATCAAGATGGCCGTGGACGACTCGTCGGCTGACTACCTGGCGACCGAGCAGCGCAACCGCGCCCTCTTCGACTGATGAACGCCCCGTGCTGAGGGCGACCCAGTACGGGGCACTCCGCCTCGGCAACGCCGTCGATGGCGCTGGTGGTCAGCTGGCCGCCGGCCGCCACCGGCGACGTCGGCCCCGAGCCGTCACCGTCGCGGCGACCCCCGCGGCCAGCAACACGCCGCCGCCGGCCGCCGCGAGCGCCAACGCGGTCCGGGCGCTGCGGTCCCGTTCCGCGAGTAGCGTCGACCGGCCGTGGTCGCCGCCCGCGCCCAACGGCGGCAGCGTCGCCGCCGCGCTGGCGCCCGGCGGGTCCGAGACCGCCCGGTACGGGCTCACCATGCCGTGGCCATAGGCGGCCCGGCCCCCGGCCGCCGGGTCCGCGGTGGCCACCACCCGCCGGGCCACCTGCTGGGCTGTCAGCCCGGGCCACCGCTGCCGTACCAGGGCCGCCGTAGCCGAGACGAACGGCGTCGCGAAACTCGTGCCGCTCTGCGCCGAGTAACCGCCCGGCCAGGCCACCACGATCTGGCCCCCGGGCGCCACCACGTCGACATACCCGCCGACCTGCGAATCAGCGACTCGTCCGCCGGTCGGGTCAACGGCGCCGACGCCGAGCACCCCCGGGTAGGCCGCCGGGTACGGGACCGGGTCCGGCACGCCCTGCTGACGGGCGCTCTGATCGTGGTGGTTGCCGACCGCCGCGACCATGATGACGTCGCGATCAACGGCGTAGGCGACGGCCTTCCGGACGGCCGGATCGTCACGGTAGAGGGTCAGCGAGAGGTTGAGCACGTCGGCGCCCTGGTCGACCGACCATCGGATCGCGGCGGCCAGCTGACCGGCGTCCGCGCCGGCGCCGGTGGTCTGCCCGTTCGCCTCGTGCCGCTCCGTCAGCCGGATCGGCAGGATCCGGACGCCGGGCGCCAGTCCGAGCAGGGCCGAGCGCGGCGCCGGACGGGCGGCAATAACGCCGGCGACGCCGGTTCCGTGACCGTGGCAGTCGACGGAGCCGCGCCCGCCGGCGAGGAAGTCGCGGCCGGGCAACACCTGGCCGCGCAGCTGCGGATGGCGCGCGTCCAC
This sequence comes from Pilimelia columellifera subsp. columellifera, assembly GCF_039532605.1. Classification (NCBI taxonomy): domain Bacteria; kingdom Bacillati; phylum Actinomycetota; class Actinomycetes; order Micromonosporales; family Micromonosporaceae; genus Pilimelia; species Pilimelia columellifera. Next base: position 125,823 of record NZ_BAAARY010000001.1, on the reverse strand, counting down.
ACCGGAGTCCAGAACGGCTACGGTCACCGAACGACCGTCGGCAAACGGCGTGATCCGCTGCGGGTCCATCGCCCGCTGCGCCCAGGACGACTCCGGCGCCCGGGCCGCGACCGGTCCTTGTGGGGCGCAGCGCGTCGCAGCCGCCGTGCGGGTCACCGCTGCGGTGGCCACCGATGGCGCCGCCACCGCCGCCGCGGCGCTGGCCGCTATCGCCGCCATCGTGCGCAGCGTGGACAACCCGCGACGCGTTGCCAGGTAACGCATCCGACTCCTTCCACTCTCGATCTGGGCGAATCCGCCCGCCGCCAGCGGGATCGTAGTCGTCGGACGCGACGCCTGCGGGTGTCGCGGTACGAACAGCAGGCGCCGGGCCTGGCACCTTGTAGGTTGTACGCGACCTGTACGGCGTCGGTTCACGGAAGGAGGTGGCCGTGACGACCTGGGTGCCGGCCACCGAGGCGGAGATCGCCATGCGGGAGGCGTTGCGCGCCTCCGATCAGGAGCGGTACTTCCGGATCCTGAGCCACGGCGAGCTGCTGCTGCCGTCGGTGCCGGGATCACCGGTCGGATCGGATGGCGCCCCCGCCGCCACCGGTTGGGGCACCTGGACCACCGGCGGCCGTACCCACGTGCTCGCGTTCACCTCGGACGAGGCTGTCCGCTGTTGCCTGGGTGAGGCGGCGGGCGCCGTTCGTCGACTGTCCTACCAGCAGCTGGCCGACAGCTGGCCCGATGTCGAATGGTGGCTTGCGGTGAACCCCGGCCTGCCGGTCGAGGGCTACCTGCCGGCCTGGTTCGTGGCGCAGGTCGCCCGTGGCGACGTCCGCCTGCCGGCTGACGTCGCCATCTCGGACGGTGCTCCCGTCCCAGGGACGCGCCGGCCGGCCGGCGCATCGCTGTCGCCGGTCCAGACCGGCGCGATCAGCGCCGGGACCGCCGACAACGCTTCGCCCAGGAACGCCCCGGTCGTCTCGCCGGCACCGGACCCGGCCGTGTCCGAGGCGCGCGGGACACTCCCCAGGCGCACACCGCTGCCACCGCGGGAGCCGGCGGCTCGGCCCGCCGAGCCCGTCGACCGTCCTGTTGCCCGGACCGCGGCGGCCCCGCTGTCCCGGCGGCAGGCGTTGCTCAACAGCGAGAAGGCCCGCCTGGTCCAGGCCGCCCGTGGGCCGGCGCCGTCCACCTCGGCGCATGTGTCGCCCGCATCCACGTCGCCAGCACCCACGTCGTCCGCCTCGGCGGCCGCGCCAGCGGCGTCGACGAACGACATCGAGGCAACGCTCGCGAACGCCGTCGCGGAGGGCAGCACCGACGCCTTCCTGTCCGCCTTGGTGCTGGCCAGCCTGCTCGTGCCGGTCGGCGATGGCGACCCGCTGCTCGACCGGCCGTGGCGCATCGAGCTGATCGATGGCGTCCCGCATGTGTTGGCCTTCACCTCACCGGAGCTCTGCGAGGCACACATCGGCGCCGACCCCGACGGCGCGTCGGCGCGTAGGGTCACGTTCCTTCGGCTGATTCAGACCTGGCCGGACCCGGGCCTGGCCTTCGCCGTCAACCCGGGCACCCCCATGGGCGCCACCCTGCCCGGCGCGCAGATGATCGCGCTCTCCCAGTGGGCGTCCCGCAGGGGCCCGGACGACCGCCCCCGGCAGGCCCCCGGGCATGCCCCCGCCGCGCCGCCGCCGGGCGAGCGGTTGCAGAAGCTCATCCGCCCCGATCAGGTGCCGTTCTACCTCGAACGCGGTTATGACCGGGTGGCCGGATTCGTCCACCGCGTCGCCGACGTGTCCCACCTGCGCGCCCCGGCTGACCTCGTCACGGAGTTGGGCCCTGGGCAGCCAGGCTCGGCGCTCGCGACCGACGAGGCCCATGTGCTCCGGTGGCGGGCACACCGACCAGAGCTGTACCGCGGCGACGGCCCCGCCGACGGCGGGCCGGAAAGCATTGCCGGTCTGCGCGTGGACAGCGTCCGACTGCCCCATGGCGCCGAGATGTGGCGGATCGCCAGGGACGGCGGCGAGCGTCGGATAGCCCAGTTCGACGCCGACCGTGGCGCCTGGCGAAGGGCCCGGGAGGTCTGATGCGCGACGGTTACCTGGCCCGCTGGCAGGGCCGCGAGTGGGACGCCGCCCCGGACGGCGACAGCGTCCGCCTGTACGCCGACGCGCCCGCCGAAGGCTTCATCGAGGTCCGTCCCGGACGGTTCCGGCGGGTCGTCCGGCACGACGACGTTGACGAGCTGGTCTACCTCCGTACCCGGTGCACATGGCGCGACCAGCCGTTCATCGCTTTGGGGGTGCAGGCCGGCTGGGTGCGGCTGGAGTACGTGGGCGGTCGCCGTGAGGTCGCCGTCGCGCTGGGCCTGGAAGAGTTCGACATCGGCGTCCACCAGGGCTGGGCGCCGCTGGGCGAGCTGACCGACGTGCGCGAGGAGCGGATCTGAGCCTTACTGCTTGGCCCACCGCAGAATCTCGCCGACCACCTGCTCGGGTTGTTCGACATGCGGAAAGTGCCCGACGTTCTCCAACAGCTGCCATTCGTAGGCGGCGCTGACGTACCGGCCCGAGCCTTGGGCGGTGCGGGGCAGGATCGCCGTGTCGAGCGCGCCGTGCAGTTGCAACGTCGGCACGACGATCGGCTGCTGCATGAGTTTGACGAACCGGTACCCGTGTAGTCGCAGCACCGAGCGGAACGACCAGCGGTAGCCCTCCATCGCGCAGAACGCCGCCTGTGGGATGCGCATGGCGGTACGGCACCGTTCGGCGTAGTCGGCGAAGGCAGGGCCGTTCACCCAGCCCGGCCCGCCCCAGCGGGCCAGGTACTCCCGGACCAGTGCGGCGTTGTCGCGGGTCAGCACGTGCTCGTACCGGGGGAGCTGGAACTTCAGCGTCGGCGCCGCGGCGGCGGTCTGCCCACGTGGGTCGACCACCAGCGCCGCCCGCAACCGCAGCGGGTGTGCCGCGCCCAGCACGACCAACCGGCGGACGAGCTTGGGGTGGAACGCCGCCGCGGTCCAGGCGATCATGCCGCCGAAACCGGCCCCGACCAGGACCGCGCTCCGTTCGCCCAACGCCCGGATCAGTCCGGTGACATCCGCGGCGAGGGTGTAGCCGTCGTAGCCCCGGGGCGGCTTGTCGGTGGCGCCGTAACCCCGCATGTCGACGGCCACCGCGCGGAAGCCGGCGTCGGCCAACGCGGGCAGCACCTCATGCCAGGCCCACCAGAACTCCGGGAAGCCGTGCAGAAGCAGCACCGTCGGCCCGGTCCCGGCCTCGACGACGTGGAACCGGCTGCCGTTGGCGCTGACGAACCGGTGCGTCCAGGGACCATCGACCAGCACACACGACTCATCGACCTGCGGGTTCATGCGCCCCAGGGTAGGGGCGCCGGGCGCCGCCTGTCAGTCCCGGTCAGTTCCGGGCGCGGACGCTGCGCATGAGCAGCGCCGCGGACATGCCCGCGGCGAGCACCGAGCCGGCCAGCACCGCCAACTTGAGCCGGTCGGCCTGGTCGCCGTCGAAGCCCAGCTCGGTGATGAGCAGGCTCACGGTGAAGCCGCAACCGGTCAGCACGCTGACCGCCGTCAACTCCTGCCATTTGACCCCGGTCGGCAGGTGCGCCCAGCCCATGCGCACGCACAGGAACGCGGTGCCGAGCACGCCGATCGTCTTGCCGAGGACCAGTCCGGCGACCACGCCCCACGCCAGTCGGTCGCTGGCGAGCCCGCTGAGCGCCCCGCCGGCGATAGTCACGCCGGCGGCGAAGAACGCGAACACCGGGACGGCGACGCCTGCGGACAGCGGCTGGAGCCGGTGCTGGAACAGTTCGGCCGGCGGGTCCTGCTCGCCGCGGTCGGGCCGGACCCGGGTGGCGAATCCCAGCAGCACCCCGGCGACGGTGGCGTGGACTCCGGAGGCGTGCATGAAGCCCCAGGCCACCAGGCCCAACGGCAGGTAGATCCACCAGCCGGTCAGCCGGTGCTTCTGGGCGAGCGCCCAGGCGCCGACCGCGGCCAGCGAACCGAACAGCGGCGCCAGGGCGATGCCGCTGGTGAACAGGGCGGCGATGAGCACGATCGCGCCCAGGTCGTCCACGATCGCCAGGGTGAGCAGGAAGACCCGCAGGTTCGCCGGCAGCAGCCGGCCGAAGATCGCCAACACGGCCAGCGCGAAGGCGATATCGGTGGCGACGGGGATCGCCCAGCCGGCGCCGGCGCTGGTCCCGGCGACCGCGATGAAGACCAGCGCTGGAACGAGCATGCCGCCGAAGGCGCTGGCGATCGGCAGCAGCGCCTTACGCGGGTTGCGCAGGTCCCCAGTGACCAGTTCCCGCTTGAGCTCCAGGCCGGCAATGAGGAAGAACAGCGTGAGCAGGCCGTCAGTGGCCCATTGGTGCACGGACAGGCGCAGGTGTAGCGCCTCGGGGCCGAAGGTGAAGTCGGAAACCTGGTGGTAGAGGTCGGCCAGGGGCGAGTTGGCGGCGATGAGCGCCAGAACCGTCGCGGCCAGCAGCACCATGCCGCCGACCTGCTCAGCGCGTAGGAACTGGGCGGCCTCGGCAGCGGCGTCCGCGGCCCGGCGGTACGTCCGACGCTGTTCCCGGCGGGCGTTCGGCCCGCGGCCCGCGGACCCGGCGGCGTCCTTGGCCTTGCGGGGACGGTACGGGCTGTTCGGCACCAGCGGACACCTCCTGGACGGCCGGCGCCACACCAGGCGCCGACAACGGTGGCGTGGTCATGGCTGATAGGGACCGTGACCACATATTCCGGGTCACCGACCCGTGCCGACCAGACTTCCCGGCGCTCCGCGGTCGACCCTACCGGCTGGCCGCGCCGTGCGCCTAGGCTGGCGGCACCGGCACCGGCACCGGCGGCGGATCCGGCGGGTACGACCGGGCACACCAGGTCGAGCTGCCGCCGGCTGAGTCGGGCTACGGCTCAGCAGCGACCCGTTCTGCCGGGGCGACCCCGCGCTGGCCAACCCGGAGCAGCTCCTCTGGCCGCCGCCAGCTCCTGTCAGGCGTGTCGTTCCTGGCCCGGGCGGCGCTCGCGGGCGTCGATGTGGTCTCCTACACCGACGCGTCAGCAGAGGCGCTGATGAACGTCCGCCCGGTGCGGACCACCAGAATCGTCCTGCGACCCCCGATCGTTCTCGCGCCCGGCAGGGACGCCGCGGCGGTCCCGGCGCACCGTCGCCTCGGGCTCGACGACGGTCTCGGTGCCAGGTTGGGGGCCCGACCGCTTTTTCCGGCAATGGGCTAGTCGGCAGCGTGCGGCTCGTCCATCTTGGTGGCGATGAGGTCCATGACGGTCGAATCCTGGAGAGTCGTCACGTCCCCGAGCGACCGGTGCTCGGCCACATCCCGCAGCAACCGGCGCATGATTTTGCCGGAACGGGTTTTTGGCAGTTCGCCGACGAGCAGGATCTGGCGGGGCTTCGCGATCGGCCCGAGCGTGTCGGCCACATGCCGGCGCAGCTCGGCCAGCAGCTTCTCGCCCGCCTCCCCGGCGGTGTCGACATCGCCGAGCGGGATCGTGAACGCCACGATCGCCTGTCCGGTGATCGGGTCGGTCGCGCCGACGACCGCGGCCTCGGCGACGGCCGGGTGCGACACCAGCGCCGACTCGACCTCGGTGGTGGAGATGTTGTGCCCGGATACCAGCATGACGTCGTCGACCCGGCCCAGCAACCACAGGTCGCCGTCCTCGTCCCGCTTGGCGCCGTCCCCGGCGAAGTAGACCCAGCCGTGCTCAGCAAGGGCTGTGCCGCCGCCGTTGGCCGCGCGGGCGCCGGACCCCGGAGCGCTCGTGCCCGTGCCGAAGCGTGACCAGTAGGTGTCCCGGAACCGTTGGTCGTCGCCCCAGATAGTGCGCAGCATGCCTGGCCACGGCTCACGCAGCACCAGGAACCCGCCGCCGCCGGCCGGCACCGAGGCGCCCGCGTCGTCCACCACATCGGCCGTGATGCCGGGCAGCGGCCGCATCGCGGAGCCAGGCTTGCAGCGGGTCACCCCGGGCAGCGGGGAGATCATGATGCCACCGGTCTCGGTCTGCCACCAGGTGTCGACCACCGGGCAGCGGTCGCCGCCGATTTGTTCGCGGTACCACATCCACGCTTCGGGGTTGATCGGCTCGCCGACGCTGCCGAGCAGGCGCAGCGACGTGAGATCGAACTGGGCGGGGATGTCGTCGCCCCACTTGGCGAAGGTGCGGATGGCCGTCGGCGCGGTGTACAGGATCGTGACCCGGTACTTCTCGATCAACTCCCAGAACCGGCCCTGGTGCGGGGTGTCCGGGGTGCCCTCGTACATCACCTGGGTGGCGCCGTTGGCCAGCGGCCCGTACGCGATGTAGCTGTGTCCGGTGACCCAGCCGACGTCGGCGGTGCACCAGAAGACGTCCGTCCCTGGCTTGAGGTCGAAGACCGCGTGGTGGGTGTAGGCGGCCTGTGTCAGGTACCCGCCGGTGGTGTGCAGGATGCCCTTGGGATGGGCCGTCGTCCCGCTGGTGTAGAGGATGAACAGCGGATGCTCGGCGTCGAACGGCTGCGCCTCATGCAGGTCCGAGGCGGTCGCGACGGTGTCGTGCCACCACAGGTCCCGGCCGGCGGTCCAGCCGACGTCCTGGCCGGTGCGACGCACCACCAGGGTGTGCTCCACGACGGGGCAGCGGGTCAGCGCCTCGTCCACGATCGACTTCAGCCCCGACGGCCTGCCCCGGCGGTAGCCGCCGTCGGCGGTGATGACCACCTTCGCGCCGGCGTCGATGATCCGGCCCGACAGCGCCTCGGCCGAGAACCCGCCGAAGACGACGCTGTGGGTGGCTCCGATCCGGGCGCACGCCAGCATCGCCACCACCGCTTCGGGGATCATCGGCAGGTAGATGGCCACCCGGTCAGTGGAGCCCACGCCCAGGTCGGTGAGGGCGTTCGCGGCTTGGCGCACCATGACGCCCAGCTCGGCGTAGGTGATGACGCGGGTGTCGCCCGGCTCGCCCTCCCAGAAGAGGGCGACCCGGTCGCCCAACCCGGCGGCGACGTGCCGGTCGACGCAGTTGTGCGCGACGTTGAGCCGCCCCCCGACGAACCACCTGGCGAACGGCGCGTCCGACCAGTCCAGCGTCCGGGTCCATTCCTGGGCCCAGTCCAGGCGACGAGCCTGTCGGTCCCAGAACGCGAGCCGGTCGGCGGCTGCCTCGTCGTACGCGCCCGCGGTGACGTTCGCGGCCGACGCCAGCTGCGGCGGCGGAACGAATCGCCGGGACTCGTGCAGCAGGTTCTCCAACGTCTCGGTCACGGGCCCGCTCCCTCGTTCGTGCGGTCGCACAATCCATTCCGGAGCCTAGCGACAGCTCCGGCGATTGGTGAGGTCCTCGGGCGTGTCGCGACCATTGCTCATCGTGCGTGTCGCCGCCGCACGGGGCGGTCGGTCGCGGGTGCTAGCGTCGCTGACCGTGACTGATCCGCTGGCCCCGTTGCTGCGACTCGCCGACGTGGCCGACGCTGTGGCCGACGCCCGTGAGCAGGTCGACACCGCCCTGCGGCACCGGGCCCTACGCCGACACGGCGGGCTGGTGGCCGCTGAGGTGAGCCTGCGGGTCGCTGTCGCCAGCGCGGCGCTCGAAGGCGCGGTGCACGACCCGGACGAGGTGCGTGCCGGCGTCGTCACCGATCCGGTCATGCAGGGTGCGCTGCGGATCGCCCGCGCCACCGGGGGGCTGGTCGATCGCTGGCCGTTGGCCCCGCGACAGGTCCTCGCCCGGTTGCACGTGCTGGCTGCCCGGGACATCGTCCCCGCCGCCGCGCTCGGCCGTCCCGTCGACGGCAGCGCCGCCGCGCGCCTTGACACGCTGGCCGGCTTGATCACCGGCGGCGTCGTTGCCGAGCCGCTGGCGCTGGCGGCAGTGACGCACGGGGAGCTGTTGACGCTGCGGCCCTTCGCCGGGCCGTCGGGCCTGGTCGCCCGGGCGGCGGCCCGCCTGACTCTCATCAGCTCCGGCTGGGACCCCCGGGGCGTCATCGGCGCTGATATCGGCCATCTGGCCCGCCAGCCGGAGTATCTGGGGGCCTCGGGGGCGTTCGCCACGGGCACCCCGGACGGGTTGCGGTCCTGGCTGCGGCATTATGCGGCCGCCGTCGCCATCGGGGCGCGGGAGCTGCCGGTCGTCGGCGACGAGGTGATGTCCCGCGGCTGAGGCCGGAGATCGGCGCCGGCCGGCTGTGGGCGGAAATGGGCGACGCCCCCATAATCGGGGGCGCCGTCTCCGCACGTCCTGCCTGGTTACCAAGCGTGCACCTTAACCGTCATCAACGGTCCTTGCGGTCCCGTCGCGACGAGCCATGTCGCTGGCTGGTCGCGCGTGGGTTCCTGGCGGCCGTGCGCGGAGCCGGCGGCGTCCCGGTCGGGCTTTGTTCTCTCTCCCGGTCAACGATCATTCCGGTTTCCCGGCCGCTTCCTCCACCATTTCCGTGACTCCATTATTACGCGGAGTGGTGGCGGTGTGCCAGCGAGTCAGACGAGATTGTGACTGGCGGGGCCAATGAGGCGGCTGTCTCCCGAGTGGGATCAGGCGGCCCGGGCGCGCCGACGGCGCCCGTACCAGGTCAGGCCGACGGCCAGCCCGACGCCGACCCCGAACGCCGCCGCGGCCACCGGGACCGCCGGGCGCTCCCGCAGCCGCCGGCCGAGCGGGATCGGGTGCCGGAACTCCAACACCGGCCAGCTGCGCTCGGCGGCGATCCGTCGCAAAGCACGGTCCGGGTTGACCACGGTGGGGCGGCCCACACAGTTGAGTAGCGGCACATCGCTGACCGAGTCGGAGTAGGCGTAGCAGTCGGACAGGTCGTAGCCGCGCTGGTCGGCCAGCCTCCGCACCGCCGTCACCTTGCCTTCGCCGGCGGCGTAGAACTCGACCTGGCCGGTGTACCGCCCTTCGCTGACCGCCATCCGGGTGGCGATGACGTCGGTGACGCCCAGCTGCGCGCCGATGGGTCGGACCATCTCCTCGCCGGAGGCCGAGACGAGAACGACATCGCGGCCGGCGACCTGGTGTTCCTCGATGAGTTGCGCGGCCTCGGCGTACACGTAGGGCTTGATCAGCTCGTGCAGGGTCTCGTTGACGATCTGGCTGACCTGCTCCACCGACCAGCCCTGACACAGCCTGGCCAGGTAGTCGCGGGTGCGGGCCATGGTCTGGTCGTCCGCGCCGCCTAGCCGGAACATGAGCTGACTGTAGGCGGCCTTGACGACATCGCGACGAGAGATAAGGCCGTCCCGGTAGAACGGCCTGCCGAACGCCAACGCGCTGGACTTGGCGATGACGGTCTTATCAAGATCGAAGAAGGCGGCGCTTCGGCCCACGGGCGCAGAGTCTAGCCCTCTCCGGCGTCAGCGGTATGCCCGCCGGACTGTCGCCGGCCCGTTTTCGAGCGTGTTGGTCTCTTTGCCCACCCGCCATCTGGGAATGTCGCAGAGGGTGTGTTTATCAGCACTCGACGTGAAGGCGTGGTTCAGGCATGCTGTAGCAGGGATGGCGCAGCAGCGGACATTCCACACGATAGTCCCTCGGCGGCGGAGCCCCCCGGCGGCCGCTGAGCGGGTTCGGCTCGATCCCCCTGGAGCCGCGCCCACGACGACCCCCGCCGCCCCCGGCGGGGGTCGTCGCCTGTGTCGGCTCCCCTTGGCCACAGTGGACGAACCGTCGACACCAGCCCGAGTGGCGATCGGATAGATGTTGCGAACCGCACATTGCGGCGCGCAAAACGGCTGTGCCACGGTGGTGACCGGCCAGCCACGGTCCGCCGGCGACCGTCCCGCGCCGAAGCCCGGAGGAGACGATGCCCACGCTCACGCCAGGCAAGACCATCCGCATCGACGAGTTCGACTACGCCTACGGGCTCGGGCCGCTGACGCTACGGGTCTCCTCTGTCTCGCCCCACCAGGACCCGGCCTGGGTGCGCGTCACCGGCGTCGAGATCCGGTGGACCGGCCGCGAAGGACCGCTGCGAGACGTGCTCGTGCGCGCCGGGGCCCAGGTTGTGGAGGTTTCCTCAGCCAGGGACGAGGGTCCCTCCCGACACGAGGCGTAGACCCAGCGTGAGGACCCCCACGACGATGGTGGACACGATGAGGTAACCCAGCCCGAGCCACCCAGAGCGCCGCCGCGCCGGCCCCGCCAGACCCGCCCACGGCCGCTCCGTTCCCAACCACGCCAGCACCCCCAGGCCGAAGCTGGCCAGGCCCACCCAGAACCAGAACACCCGGGTTCCCTGGCGTGGCGCCGGACCCGCCGCCAGGATCATCAGGAACGCCAGCCAAAGTGCCCCGCCGGCGATACCCGGAACACTCCAGCGCGTCGAGCTGCGGTCTTCGGTCGCCTGCCGTGCGGCGGCCCGGAGCCCGGCTTCCAACGCGGTGGTCGGCGGGTCCGTCGTGTCGCTCACCGAGCCGCCGAGCCCGGCTGCGGGACGCCCGTCGAGGGTGTAACGGACCTGGCCCGAGAAGGTCGTCCACACCAGGTAGACGCCGTCGGCGCTCAGCCGGGCGCTGGGGTTGTTGAACCAGATCCCGTCGCCGTCGTTCCAGCCGTCCGCCCGGACGACCTCGGCCACCCGACCGGCGGCGATGTCGCCCCGCGCCGTGTCCCGGCTCGCCTCGCGCGGAATCTCCCACCAGGTCCCCGTCGCCCACGTCACCCACAGCGCGGCCAATGCCCATCGTCCGGCAACGCTCACCCATCGGTCGCGACCAGGCCCGCTGTGACTCATGGCGGCCACTGTCGCACCTGCCGTCAACAGCCCTGGCCAGCCGACCTCCGGGCCGACCCCGACTTATCCACAGGGGGTCCCGTTGTCCACAGGCGGGATCCGGGGGCCTTGGCGCCAACGGCCGGTGGCAGCGACGGTTCTGGCAGCGCCGCTGACCACGCAGGAGGCACCCATGACGCACGAGGACGCCATGCCGTCCCCACCGCCCGACGCCACCGGCGCCCGGCGTCGCCCGCTCATCGTCACCGCCGACCCCGATCTCCTGGACGACCTGCTGCGGCTGGCCGTAGCAGCGGGTGTCGAGGTCGATCTGGCGGTCGACCCGGTCGCCGCCCGCCGGTGGTACGGCGATGCCCCGCTGGTACTCATCGGGCTGGACCAGGCGGAAGCATGCGGCCGGTCCAGTCTCGCGCGTCGTGCCCGGGTGGTGGTCGTGGGCGCCAGCCCGGGGCCCGCCCCGTGGGCCGGAGCGCAGCGCGCCGGCGCCGAGCACGTCGCCCTGCTACCCGAGGCCGAGCCGTGGCTCGTCGAGCGCCTCGCCGCGAGCGCCCGGCGCCCGGCCCGCGGCCCTGGCCACATCATCGCCGTGCTCAGCGGACGCGGCGGCGCTGGCGGCAGCGTGCTATCGGTCGGCTTGGCGCTGGCCGGGGCCCGCAGCGCCCGCAGCACACTGCTCATCGACGCCGACCCGCTCGGTGGCGGGCTCGACCTGATCCTCGGCTGGGAGGGGATCGACGGCCTGCGCTGGCCAGAGCTGGCCGAAGCCCGTGGGCATATCGACACCCCAGCCCTCGTCCGCGCGCTGCCTGGCCAGGGCGACCTGTCCCTGCTGTCGTGGGACCGTGGCGAACCGCTCCCGCTGCCCGCCAGCGCCATGACCGCCGCCCTGGACGCCGGGATCCGGGGACGCGATCTGGTCGTTGTCGACCTGCCGCGTTGCCTGACCCCCGCGGCCAGCGTGGCGCTCGCGGCAGCCGACCGAGCCATCATCGTCGCGCCGGCCGAGCTGCGCGCCACCGCGGCCGCCTCCCGGGTGATCCGCCGCGCTGCCGAGCACTGCCCGGAGATCGGGGTCATCGTCCGGCTCCCGGCCCCGGGCCGGCTGCGCGCTGACGAGATCGCCGAAGCGCTCGGCGTGCCCCTGGCCGGGACCCTCGCGCCGGAGCCGAACCTGGCCGCCGCGCTGGAGCGCGGCCGCCCGCCGGGCGCCCGCGGGCCTCTGGCCAGGCTCTGCCAGTCGTTGATCGCTGACCCTGCCAGGCCGCTGCGGGAAGCGGCATGAACCCGCCGGCGCGCGCCGCCGCAGGCGGCACGCCAGCTGGTCTGGCCACCCGGATGCGCCGGCAGTTCGCCGTCAGCGATCAGCGGCCCACGCGGGCGGCGATCGTTGCCGCTGTCCGGCAGGAGACGGACGTCGCCGCGCTGGGCGACGCGGCAATCCTGCGGGTCGCCGAAGACGTCCACAATGACCTGGTTGGCGTTGGCCCTCTCGCCCCGCTGCTGGCCGACCAGGACGTCACCGACGTCCTGGTCAACGGCGTGCAGGTCTGGGCCGACCGCGGCCGTGGCCTTGAACAGGTCGACACGCCGTTCGCGCACCCGGACGAGGTACGCCGGCTCGCGCAGCGGCTCGCCGCCAGCTACGGTCGCCGCCTCGACGAGGGCTGCCCCTATGTCGACGCGCGGTTGTCGGACGGCGCCCGGATGCACGCCGTGCTTCCCCCGGTCGCCGTGGGTGGGCCGTACCTGTCGCTAAGGACCTTCCGCAGGCGCCCGATGACACTGAGCCAGCTCGTCGGCGTTGGGTCGGTCAGCCAGGCAGGCGCCCAGCTTCTGGCGGCTATTGTTGCTGCTCGGCTGGCGTTCCTCGTGGTCGGCGGGACCGGCGCCGGCAAGACCACCGTCCTCAACACCCTTCTGGGGCTCGTTCCTCCGACCGAGCGGCTCGTCATTGTCGAAGACGCGGCTGAGTTGCGGCCAGAGCATCCGCATGTGGTCGCGCTTCAGGCCCGCACGCCAAACGTCGAGGGCGCCGGCACGGTGAGCCTGCGGGACCTCGTGCGTCAGGCCCTTCGGATGCGTCCGGATCGACTGGTCATCGGCGAATGCCGCGGCGCCGAGGTGGTGGATCTGTTGGGCGCGCTCAATACCGGCCACGACGGCGGCGCCGGGACTCTGCACGCCAACACGCCGGCTGACGTGCCCGCGCGCCTCGAGGCGTTGGGGCTGCTCGGCGGCCTGCCCCGCGGCGCCCTGCATGCTCAGCTCGCCGCTGCGCTGCACGTCGTGATCCAGGTGCGCCGGGTCCGCGCTGGTCGGCAGGTCCGATCAGTGTGGACGCTCGCGCCCGACCCGATGAGCCGAACTGTGGTCGCGTCCCCTGCCTGGGAGGCCGACGGCGGCGCCGGGCCGGCCGCCGGGCAGCTCGCCGACCTGCTGGCGGCTCGGGATGTCGCTCCGCCGGCAGCGCTGAGGAACGTCAGGTGAATCCGGTAGCGGCCCGGCTCGTGGACGTCCGGTTGCGCAACCGTGAGGTGCGGCGACGGCTCGACAGCGTCGCCGGTAGGCGGCCCCGCTCAGCGGCGCCACCGGGGTGGCGGGCCAGGCTCGGCCGACCCGCTGCCGCTGCGCCATCGGTCAGACCCGCTCGATCGGAGGCGTCCGCCGCCCAGAGCGCCACGGACAGCCTGGTCCGGTCGTGGCCCCGACTGGCAGCAACGATCGGCGCCGGTGGCGCCCTCATGCTGGTGGCGTCCGGTCCAGTCGCCGCCGTCATCACCGTGTCCTACTGTTCCCTGGCCGCGGCCGCGCTGCGGCGGCAGCGCCGCGAACGGCACACCCGCGAGCGGCGCCGCCGGGAGCTGGACGAGGTCGGCGCCCTGGCCGCGGACCTGCGGGCTGGCGTGCCGCCAGCTGCTGTCATGAGCGCGGCTCCCCGCGCCGCCTCAGACCTGCCCGGGCGGGTCGGCGCCGCGCTGTCCCTGGCCGAGACCACCGGCGCTCCATTGGCCGACCTGGTGGAACGGATCGCCGCCGACGCCCGGGCCGCGAGCCGGGCCCGGACGGCGGTCGAGGCGCAGACCGCGAGCGCCCAGGCGACGGCGTGGCTGCTCGCCGGTCTGCCACTGGGCGGCGTCGCCATTGGGTACGGCATCGGCGCGCATCCGCTGACGCTCCTTCTGCATACGCCGCTCGGCGCCGGATGCGCGTTGGCGGCGGTGGGGTTGCAGGCGGTTGGCATCGCCTGGTCACAGCGGATCACCGACGCTGACCGGGCCGCGGGATGAGTAGGCGGTCGGCGAGGCAGCGGCGCTGGCGGACTCTGGCGTCGGCGGCGCTGGCCGGCGTCTCGGTGTGGGCGCTGGTCGCGCAATGGTGGGGCGCTGGCCTGGGGCTGGTCGCGGCTGTCGCCGTCGACCACGCGCTGCGACAGGCGCCGACACCGGCGCAGCGTCGTGAGCGGGCGGCCTTCGTGGCGGCCCTGCCGCTGGCGGCTGATCTGATGGCGGCGGCGTTGCGGTCGGGAGCGCCGGTGGACCGGGCGACGGGCTCGGTGGGTCAGGCGTTGGGCGGTCCTGTCGGCGACCGCCTCAGCCGGGTGGCCCGGATGCTGCGCCTTGGAGCTGATCCGGCCGAGGCGTGGAGCCAACTGGGCGACGATCCGGGCGCCCGCCGCATGCGGGCGGCCGCTGAGCGCGCCAGCCACAGCGGCGGCGCGCTGGCCGGCGCGTTGTGTCTGCTCGCCGAGGACCTCCGTGCTGACCGGGCTGCGGCCCTGGAGGTGGCCGGCCGTCGGGCCGGCGTCCTCATCGTGCTGCCCCTGGGTCTGTGCTTCCTGCCGGCGTTCTTGCTGGCCGGCCTGGCGCCGGTCGTTATCACCGTTCTTGACGACGTTCTCACCCTCTCCTGAAAGGAAAGCCATGATGAAACGAATCGCCCGCCTTCGCCGCGACACCGGGATGGCAACCGCCGAGTACGCCGTCGGCATTCTCGCGGCGGTGGCCTTCGCCGGCCTGCTGCTCAAGGTTGTCACCAGCGCGAAAGTCCAGAGCGCGCTCACCGGCCTCGTCGAGAGGGCGCTCGGGTGAGGCGCCCGAGGTATCGCTGGCGAGGCGACAGCGGGATGTTCACCGCCGAGTTCGCCGCCGGACTGCCCGCGTTGCTGCTGCTGTTTGCGGTGGGTGGCGCCGCGGTCTCCGCGGCGACCACCAGGCTGCGGTGTGTCGACGCGGCGCGGGACGCGGCGCTGGCGGTAGCACGGGGCGGGACAGCGCCCCGCGCGCCCATCCCCGGAGCGGTCATCCGGGTCACGGTCGATGGCGATCAGGCGGTGGCCACGGTGGCCGCCCCGGCGGTCGGCATCGGACGGTTCCGCGTCCCTGTCACCGTATCGGCGGTCGCCATCGCCGCCTTGGAGCCAGGGGCGCCAGTCGTTCCCTCGGAACGGTGATGGAGCGGGACCGCGGCGCGGCCTCGCTGTGGCTGGCGACCTTCGGCCTGCTCGTGGTCGGCGGCGGCGTGGTCGGCGCCGCCGTCGGGGCCGCCGTCGCCGGCCGCCACCAGGCGCAGGCGGCAGCGGACCTGGCAGCGCTCGCCGGGGCAGCGGCCACCCTACGGGCCGGGCCGGGCTGCGATGCCGCTGGCAGGTTTGCCGCCGCCAATGGCGCCAGGCTCATCGGTTGCGTGAGGTCCGGGTGGGATCTGACCGTCACCGTCGGCAGACAGGTCCGACCGTTGCCTGAGGTCGAGAGGGAAGTGACCGCCACCGCCCGGGCCGGCCCGGCGCGGGCGCCGGGCGCCCCTGCCGCCACGGATGAGTCCGGGGCGACGTCAGCGGCCGGCCAGGGCCTGCAACACCACGTCCAGCACGCTGATGGCGGCATCCTTGGCCAGTGGGTTGTTGCCGTTGCCGCACTTGGGCGACTGAACGCACGACGGGCAGCCGGTCGCGCAGCCGCATTCGGCGATGGTGTCTCTGGTGGCGGTGAGCCATCCCGGCGCCACCTCGTAGGCGCGCTCGGCAAATCCGGCGCCGCCGGGTTGGCCGTCGTAGACGAACACCGTCGGCGCGTCGGTGTCAACATGGGCGACAGTGGACAGTCCGCCAATGTCCCACCGGTCGCAGGTAGCCACGAGCGGAAGCAGACCTATAGCGGCATGCTCGGCGGCGTGCAGCGCCCCGGCCGTGTCCGCGATGTCGATGCCGGCGCCGGCCAACGACGCCGTGGAAGCGGTGAACCACACCGCCACCGTTCGCAGGTTCCGGGCCGGCAGGTCCAGCGGCCGGGTGTCGATGACCTCCCGGGAGCTGAGTCGTCGTCGTTGGTAGGAAACCACCTGGTTGGTGACCTGCACGTCGCCGAGGAAGAGCCCGACCGGGCCGGCGTCCCGGTACCGGCGCACCCCGGTCACCGTCAGCGACGTGACGTCGCGGGCGTGTGTCGACCAGTCCGGCGCCTCGGCCCGCACCAGCGCGACGTCGGACTCCAGATCGAGGGTCTCCACCAGGTACGGCGATCCCTGGTGCAGGTACACCGCCCCTGGGTGCAGCAGGTAGGACGCCGAGGCGGTGTCGGCCAGCCCCAGCAGGCGACCGGTGGCCGATTCGACGATGGTGACCTGCCCGCCGGACCCCCGCAGGTCGACATCGGGTCGACCGCGATGGGTCCAGTACCAGCCGGTGGGCCGTCGTCGCAGCGCCCCGTCGGTGACCAGTTGCTTGACGGTCGCGGCGGCGACAGCCCCGCCGAAAAGGTCGATGTCGTCAGCTGTCAGCGGCCGTTCCGCAGCGGCGGCGCAGAGCTGGGGCCCCAGGACGTAAGGATTGGTGGGGTCGAGCACCGTCGCCTCCACCGGCCGTTCGAACAACGCGTCAGGGTGGTGGACCAGGTAGTTGTCGAGCGGGTCGTCGCGCGCGATAAGCACCGCGACGGCGTCCTGCCCGCGTCGCCCGGCCCGTCCCGCCTGCTGCCACATCGACGCCCGGGTGCCCGGGTAGCCGCACATGATCACGGCGTCGAGACCGGTGATGTCGACCCCCAGCTCCAGGGCGTTGGTGGAGGCCACGCCCAGCAACTCTCCGCTGCGCAGCCGTCGTTCGATGTCACGACGTTCCTCGGGCAGCAGCCCGGAGCGGTAAGCGGCGACCCGGGCGCCCAGACCCGCGACGGCCTCGTCGAGGATGCCCGCGGTCGCCCTGGCCACGACTTCGGCGCCGCGGCGTGACCGGACGAAGGCCAACGCCCGACGCCCTTCGATGATCGTATCGGCGAGCAGGTCGGCGGCCTCGGTGAGCGCGGATCTGCGTTGCCCATCGAGGCCGCCGGGCAGCAACGGCGGCTCCCACAGCGCGAACGTCACGGCCGCCCGCGGCGACCCGTCGACGCTGACCGCCCGGACCGGAAGACCGGTCAGCCTGGTGGCGCCGCCGGCCGGGTCGCCGGTGGTCGCCGAGGCGAGCACGAAGGTCACCTGCGGTCCGGTCAACCGGCGGAGCCGGCGCAGGACGTGGGCGACATGCGTGCCGAACACGCCGCGGTAGCTGTGGCACTCGTCGATGACGACGTAGCGCAGGCGCCGCAGGAACGACGCCCAGCCGCGGTGCCCGGGCAGGATGCCGTGGTGGAGCATGTCCGGGTTGGTGAGCACCAGTCGGGAGTGCTGGCGGGCCCAGTCCCGTTCATCGCGTGGGGTGTCGCCGTCATATCCGGCCGGGCGCACGTCGGCCAGGTCGAGCCCGGTCAGGCTGCCCAGCTGGTCGGCGGCGAGCGCCTTGGTCGGCGACAGGTACAGCGCGGTCGCCCGAGGATCGGTCAGGAGGGTCGACAGGACCGGCAGCTGGTATGCCAGCGACTTGCCGGAGGCGGTGCCGGTGGCAATGACGAGGTGGTCGCCGCGATGGGCAAGCTCCGCCGCTTCCGCTTGGTGCCGCCACGGCTTGCTGACCCCTCGGGCCGCGTACGCGGCCCGGAGCTGCGGCGGCGTCCAGTCCGGCCACGGGGTCGCCTCGCCGGGACGGGCGGCCATTTCCACCACATGTAGAAGCGCGCCGCGACCGACCCGTCGGGTGAGCCGGTCGAGCAACTCGCTGGCGAATGGGGCGGCGGTGGGAGTGCCATCCGAAGTCGGCGCGCTGGTCACGCCTGCACTGTGGCGCCCGCGGGGGTTAGCGTCCAACCGCTCGGGGCAGAAAGTCCCCATCGGGGTGCGTCGTGCTGTACGTCGATGGTTAGATTTCGGTGCGGAGTAGATCCGGCCCAGCCTGGGCGGCCGCGGGCGCGTAGGGAGGTTCACCGGATGGAGCTGGCGCTGACGACCCGCACTGTCAACGGCTACACGGTGCTGGAGGTCGGCGGCGAGGTCGACGTCTACACGGCGCCCAGACTGCGCGAGCGGTTGCAGGGCCTCATCGACGGCGGCGTCCGCGCGATCGTCGTCGATCTCGGCCGGGTCGAGTTCCTCGACTCCACCGGGCTCGGCGTGTTGGTCGGCGCGATGAAGCGACTTCGTCCGATCGGCGGGACATTCAGCCTGGTGTGCTCCAAGGAACCGCTGCTGAAGATCTTCCGGATCACCGCTCTCGATCAGGTTTTCCCGCTGCATGACACAGTGGAGGCCGCGGTCGGCGACGGCTCGGCCGCGTGAGGGTGGCCCGTTGATGGCGAGCGTGCGGCTTCGCTTCTCCCCGGCGCCGGTGCACGTGCGCACCGCGCGGTTGGTCGGTGTCGCGGTGGCGCGGCGGGCGGGCGTCCGGGACGAGCTGCTTGACGAGGTGCGGCTGGCCATCGGCGAGGCGTGTGCCCGTGCGGTGGCTCTGCACCGGCAGTACGGCCTGCGGGACCAGGTAGAGGTGGAGATCTCCGACGACGAGCCGTACACGGTGCGGGTGATCGACCGCGCGCCGATCGAGGCGGGTCTGGGCCTGACGGCGTTGCCGCCCGACGAGCTTGCCGACGAGTCCCTCACCGACGAGGCGCTGACCGTCGGGGTGGGCTTCGCGCTCCTGGCCGGTCTGGTGGAGGATCTCCAGGTGCGCCCGGTGGCTGATGGCATCGGCACCGAGGTCCGGATGTCCTGGGCACGTAGCCGCCGCTGACCCTGCTCGTCGCGCGCTGATTCTCCGCGTTCGCGCTGGTCGCCTGTTCCGGCATTCGAGAACAAATGCCGCGCGCCTCTTTATCTTCGGCGGCGGCGCGCGCACGATATCACCCAGACACAACGCACTAACTTTCCTGTTTTCGGACAATTAGGCAGTTAAGGTACGCGGGTCAACCCCGGGGTTCGCGCTGGTGCGGCTCCGGGCGCCGTGAGCTGGGCTTTCGTGCGCCCGCACGCGGCTTTCACGTGCTCCGCACGGGACCGGCCCGAGGCGGAGTGCCCGTCCGCGTCGGTGATTCCCCATCGCTGCGGGCGCGCGTTCGTACAGGAGGACTGGATGTCCGATATTTACTTGTCGGCTGAGGGCCGAGCGACATCCCTTACCGGCGACAACGTCAGCTATATCGTTGTCGCGGCGGTCATCGCCCTGGTGGCGTTGGGCTTCGCAGCCGCGCTCACCCGCTCGGTGCTCGCGACCGGCAAGGGCACCGAGAAGATGCAGGAGATCGCCGCCGCGGTCCAGGAGGGCGCGTCGGCGTATCTGTACCGGCAGTTCAAGACGCTGGCGATCTTCGTCGTGCTCGCCGTGGCGCTGCTGTTCGTGCTCCCGGTGCATGACGTCTCCGGCGACGAGACGATGGTGAAGATCGGCCGGTCGGCGTTCTTCGTCGTCGGCGCAGTTTTCAGCGCGTTCATCGGCGGCGCCGGGATGGCCCTGGCCACCCGGGCCAACCTGCGGGTCGCCGCGGCCGCACGGGAGGCCGCCGGCGGCCGCGAGAACGCCATGCGGATCGCGTTCCGCACCGGAGGCGTCGTCGGCTTCCTCACCGTCGGCCTCGGACTGGTCGGCGCCGCTTCTGTCGTCCTCATCTTCAAGGGCGACGCCGCGACCGTGCTGGAAGGCTTCGGCTTCGGCGCCGCCCTGCTGGCGATGTTCATGCGGGTCGGCGGCGGCATCTTCACCAAGGCCGCCGACGTCGGCGCCGATCTGGTCGGCAAGGTCGAGAAGGGCATCCCCGAGGACGACGCCCGTAACCCGGCCACCATCGCCGACAACGTCGGCGACAACGTCGGCGACTGCGCGGGTATGGCGGCCGACCTGTTCGAGTCGTACGCGGTGACGTTGGTGGCGGCGCTGATCCTCGGCCGCGCGGCCTTCGGCGAGTCCGGGCTGGTGTTCCCGCTCATCGTCTCCGCCATCGGCGTCATCGTGGCGATCGTCGGCGTTTTCATCACCCGGCTGCGTAAGTCCGACCGCTCCGGCCTGACCGCGATCAACCGGGCGTTCTACGCCTCGGCGGTGTTGTCGGCGCTCGCGGTGTGGCTTGTCGCGACGCTGTACCTGCAGCCCACCTGGGCGCAGCTGCTGGGTGACCAGTGGCGCACGGTCCTGGACGTCGACGGGGACCTGCCGCTCGGGCCCCGGGGTGTCGCCATCGCCGCGGTGATCATCGGCATTCTCATCGCCGCCGCGATCCAGGCGCTGACCGGCTACTTCACCGAGACGACCCGCCGCCCGGTGCGGGACATCGGCAAGTCCTCGCTCACCGGCGCGGCGACGGTCGTGCTGGCCGGCATCAGCGTCGGGCTGGAGTCGGCGGTCTACTCGGCGCTGCTCATCGGCGGCGGCGTCTTCGGCGCGTTCCTGCTCGGCGGCGGCTCGATCACGCTGTCGCTGTTCGCCGTGGCGTTGGCCGGCACCGGTCTGCTCACCACCGTCGGGGTGATCGTGGCGATGGACACCTTCGGCCCGATCTCCGACAACGCGCAGGGCATCGCGGAGATGTCCGGCGATGTCGACGAGCAGGGTGCCCGCACGCTCACCGAACTGGACGCCGTGGGCAACACGACGAAGGCCATCACCAAGGGCATCGCGATCGCGACGGCGGTCCTGGCCGCCACCGCGCTGTTCGGCTCGTACACGAACACGCTGGTCAGCTCGCTGACCGAGGCCGGGATCGGCGACGTCGGCACCGAGGTGCTCAATCTCATGAACGTGTCGAACCCGCGCAACCTGGTGGGCCTGATCATCGGCGCCGCGGTGGTGTTCCTGTTCTCCGGGCTGGCCATCAACGCTGTCTCCCGCAGCGCGGGCGCGGTCGTCATGGAGGTCCGACGTCAGTTCCGCGAGTTCCCGGGGATCATGGACCGCACCCAGCGCCCCGAGTACGGTCGGGTCGTCGACATCTGTACCCGGGACGCCCAGCGTGAGCTGATCACCCCGGGCCTGTTGGCCATCCTGGCGCCGATCGCGGTCGGTTTCGGCCTGGGCGCGGGCGCCCTGGCCAGCTACCTTGCCGGCGCCATCGGCGCGGGCACCTTGATGGCGGTGTTCCTGGCCAACTCCGGCGGCGCCTGGGACAACGCGAAGAAGCTGGTCGAGGACGGCGCCTACGGTGGCAAGGGTTCCGAGGCGCACGCCGCCACGATCATCGGTGACACCGTCGGCGACCCGTTCAAGGACACCGCCGGACCGGCGATCAACCCGCTGCTCAAAGTGATGAACCTGGTGTCGCTGCTCATCGCCCCGGCGGTGGTGGCGTACAGCATCGGCGACGAGGCCAACACCGGGCTGCGGGTGACCATCGCGCTCGTGGCGACCGCGGTGATCGTGGCGGCGGTCGCGTTCTCCAAGCGTCGACCGGTGGCCATGGACGACGATGCCAGCGGCGTCGGCCGCGGCGGCGGAAACGGTGGGGACGACGGACTCCCCGGCCGGTCGACGCCCGGCCAGCGCCCGGCGCGGGTGAACGTCTGACCGCGCTGGTCCCGGGACAGGCGCGCTGTAGATAACGAATGTCGATCGGACTCTCCACAGCGGAGGGTCCGATCGACATTCGTCGTTGGGAAACTCGTACGCTGCTCGGCATGCCCTCGCTTCGAGCTCCCGCGGCGGCGGTCGCCGTCCTCGTAACCTTCGCCGGCCTGGCCGGCGGCTGCGCCAGCGGCCCGGGCGCCCCGGCCTGGGCGACGGCGGTGTGCCGGGCGATGAGCCCGTGGCGGGCGCAGATCGGCCAACTGACCCGCACCACCCAGGAACAGATGACCGCCCGCACCACGCCCCCGCAGGCGCGCGAGAACCTGACCCGGCTGCTCGGCGGCGCCCACGACGCCAGTGACGCCGCGTGGCGGGGCGTGGTCCGGGCCGGGACGCCGGACGTCGACAACGGGGACCTGGTGGCTCGCCGGTTCCAGGCGACCCTGGCGGCGGTCCGCGAC
Organism: Pilimelia columellifera subsp. columellifera; assembly: GCF_039532605.1. Taxonomy (NCBI): domain Bacteria; kingdom Bacillati; phylum Actinomycetota; class Actinomycetes; order Micromonosporales; family Micromonosporaceae; genus Pilimelia; species Pilimelia columellifera. The sequence goes on along the minus strand of NZ_BAAARY010000001.1, from coordinate 103,744 downwards.
GCGTACGGCGGGGCCCGTGACACGGTCTCGGTGTTGCCGACCACCGAGGCCGAGCCCTTCTATGACGGGGTGGCGGCGGCGATGACCACTCTGCAACGCGAGTACGACGCCGGCGTCCTGGACACGTCCCGGCTGGAGTCGGCTGAGCTGAAGCGGGCGTTCGAGCAGGTTCCTGACTGTCAGTGATGGGTGGCGCTGGACCGCTCATGGCGGTGGTTTAGGTGGCGCAGTGACATGCCGGTGGCGGTCACAGGGCTATTGTCGCGGGAGCAGCCGGAGCGCCGGCCCGGGCAAATCGGCCTACGGCAGGCGCGTTACCTTGGATGTCGGCTGTGGCCGGGCACCGTGGTCGGCACCCAGCGTCACCGACAGCGCAGGCGGCGTGGGCGGAAATGAAGTCAAGGAGAGCCGTGGCGAGCAGCGCGAGCAGGACCCGTCTGGTCATCGTCGAGTCACCGGCGAAGGCCAAGACGATCTCTGGCTATCTCGGCCCTGGGTATGTGGTGGAGGCCAGTCTCGGCCACATCCGTGACCTGCCGCGCAACGCCGCGGACGTGCCGGCCAAGCACAAGGGCGAGGCGTGGGCCCGGCTCGGCGTTGACGTCGACAACGGTTTCGCCGCCCTGTACGTGGTGTCGGCGGACCGGAAACAGCACATCGCCAAGCTCAAGCAGCTCGCGGCGGACGCGGACGAGATCCTGCTGGCGACGGATGAGGACCGCGAGGGCGAGGCGATCGCCTGGCACCTGGTGGAGACGTTGAAGCCGAAGGTCCCGGTGCGTCGGATGGTGTTCCACGAGATCACCAAGCCGGCGATCCAGGCGGCGGTGGCGAACCCGCGGGAGATCGACCGCGACCTGGTGGACGCCCAGGAGGCCCGTCGCATCCTGGACCGCCTGTACGGCTACGAGGTGTCGCCGGTGCTGTGGAAGAAGGTCATGCCGAAGCTGTCGGCGGGCCGGGTGCAGTCGGTGGCCACCCGCATCGTGGTGGAGCGCGAGCGCCAGCGGATGGCGTTCCGTAGCGCCGAGTACTGGGACATCACCGCCACGCTCGCGGTGCAGCGGCCGGGTGACGGCCCGCGGACGTTCAGCGCCACCCTGGTGGCGCTCGGCGGGGACCGGGTCGCCACCGGCAAGGACTTCGAGGCCACTACCGGGCTGCTCAAGGCCGGTGTGGGGGCTGTCCACCTGGACGCCGACGGCGCACGTGGCCTGGCCGCCAGGCTCGCCGACCGTCCGTTCACGGTGACCCGGGTCGAGGAGAAGCCGTACCGGCGTCGGCCGTACGCCCCGTTCATCACGTCGACGTTGCAGCAGGAGGCGTCGCGCAAGCTGCGTTTCTCCGCGCAGCAGACGATGCGGACGGCGCAGCGGCTGTACGAGAGCGGTTACATCACGTACATGCGAACGGACTCGGTGAACCTGTCCGAGACGGCGTTGGCGGCGGCCCGGCGGCAGATCGCCGAGTTGTACGGTGAGCGTAATGTGCCGACGGAACCGCGCCGGTACACCTCGAAGGCCAAGAACGCCCAGGAGGCGCACGAGGCGATCCGCCCGGCGGGCGACAACTTCCGCACCCCGGGCGAGGTGGCTGGCGAGTTGTCAGCGGAGGAGCACCGGCTGTACGAGCTGATCTGGCGGCGCACCGTCGCGTCCCAGATGATCGACGCGGTGGGTTCGTCGGTGTCGGTGCGGATCCGCGCGGTGTCTACCTCCAACGAGGAGGCCGATTTCGGGGCCACCGGCAAGACCATCACCGAGCCGGGCTTCCTGAAGGCGTACGTGGAGTCCAGCGACGATGAGAACGCCGAGGCCGAGGACGCCGAGCGCCGGTTGCCGACGTTGGCCAAGGACCAGCCGTTGACCGCCGACGAGCTGGCCGCGATCGGGCACACCACCCAGCCGCCGGCCCGGTACACCGAAGCCTCGCTGGTCAAGGCGTTGGAGGAGCGGGGCATCGGTCGCCCGTCCACCTACGAGTCGATCATGCGGACGATCCAGGACCGTGGCTACGTCGTCAAGCGCGGTCAGGCGCTCATCCCGTCATTCACAGCGTTCGCGGTGATCGGGCTCATGGAGGGCTACTACCCGCGCCTGGTCGACTACGACTTCACCGCAGGCATGGAGAACGAGCTGGACGACATCGCTGGCGGCCAGGCCGCCGCGAAGGACTTCCTCACCGCGTTCTACTTCGGCTCAGACTCTGCCGCGCTCGGGTCGGTGGCCCGCGAGGGCGGGCTCAAGAAGCTCGTCACCGAGAACCTCGGCGAGATCGACGCCCGCAGCGTCAACTCGATCCCGTTGTTCACCGACGCCGAGAGCCGCGACGTCGTCGTGCGGGTCGGTCGGTACGGGCCGTACCTGCAACGCACGCCGGCGGGGCCGACAGCGGAGGGTGAGACGCCGCCGGAGGGCGAGCGGGCGGCGCTGCCGGAGGGTCTGGCGCCGGACGAGTTGAGCCCCGAGAAGGTGGACGAGCTGTTCCTGGCCGGCGGCGGCGAGCGTGAGCTGGGTCAGCACCCGGAGACCGGGGACCTGGTCACGCTCAAGTCGGGTCGGTTCGGCCCGTACGTCAGCAGCGGGGACAGGAACGCGTCGTTGCTGAAGTCCCAGACACCGGACGAGTTGACCCTTGAGCAGGCGGTGGAGCTGCTGCGGCTGCCCCGGCTGGTGGGGGTCGCGCCGGACGGCGCCGAGGTGCTGGCGCTGGCCGGGCGCTACGGGCCTTACGTGAAGAAGGGCGAGGAGTCCCGTTCGCTGGAGACCGAGGACAGGATTTTCACGGTCACTCTGGACGAGGCGTTGGCGTTGCTGGCCGCGCCGAAGGCCCGGCAGCGTCGGGAGGCCAAGCCGCCGCTCCGGGAGCTGGGCAATGACCCGCTCACCGAGCGGCCGATGGTCATCAAGGATGGTCGCTTCGGCCCCTATGTAACTGACGGCGAGTTCAACGCGTCGCTGCGGCGCGGGCAGACCATTGAGGAGATGTCCGTCGAGCTGGCCTCCGAGATGCTGGCCGAGAAGCGGGCGAAGGGCCCGGCGCCGAAGAAGAAGGCGGCCAAGAAGGCCGTGAAGAAGACCGCTGACGGGGCCGCGAAGAAGACCCCCGCGAAGAAGACCACCGCGAAGAAGACCACCGCCAAGAAGACGGCCGCCAAGAAAACGGCGACGGCAAAGACCACGGCGGACAAGAAGACGCCAGCGGTCAAGAAGACGGCGGCCAAGACACCGGCTGCGACTGCTTAGGCGCAGCTTCCGGAAGCGGCCCAGGAGCGGGCGCCGGACCGCCACGCCGTTCCGGTCAGTCTCCGGGAGCGGTCGAGCCCCTGCGGGTGATCTCACCCACCTGAATCCGTCGTTTCAGATGAATGTGCTGGTCACGGAGGGTTCGGCCGTAGACCCGCATCGGCACCGATCTCTTGCTTGGGGGCGTCAGTAAGACAATGATGAACGCCAATCTAGCGGTTGGCGGCCCGTCGGCGCGCCGTGAGTTCGGGGCAGACGCGAGCGGACACCCCGCCCCGATCGTTAGGGAGGGTAGTTTCTGCGATTCGTCATCCCGGCGGGCAGCTGTTGACGCCGCGTCGGGCAATGCGAGAGGGGGTGCCCGGGTGACGGCTTCTGTCGCCAGCGGGCCGTTGCGTCGAGTTCCGGTCCAGGGCCGCAGTGTGGCTCGGGTCAAACGAATGCTCGACGCGTGCGCCGAACTTGTCGACGAGGTCGGCTACGAGGCGCTCACAACGACGTTGCTCGCCGAGCGGGCGAGCGTCGCTATTGGTTCGGTGTACCAGTTCTTTCCCGACAAGCGGGCCATTGTGCAGGCCCTGACGGTCCGCAACATGGAGGCGTATCTGGAGCGACTGGCCGGACGGTTCACCGCCGGTGAGTTCCCATACTGGTGGGACGGCGTCGACGCGGCCGTCGACGAGTACATCGAGATGCACCGGACTGTTCCCGGGTTCCGGACCCTGCACTTTGGTGACGTCGTCGACGTCCACCTGCTCGACCCGGAGCGGGACAACAACGGCGTCATCGCCGACCAGTTGGCGTTGGCTCTGGCGGGCAAGTTCGCGATGGCGGACACCGCGACGCTGCGGTTCACCCTGGAGGTGGCCTTCCAGGCAGCGGACGCCCTCATCAAGATGGCGTTCCGCCGCCACCCCGACGGCGACCCGGCCGTTCTGGACGAGGCCCGTGCCCTCATCCGCCAGTATCTGGAACGCCACGTCACGGCGTGACAGCGCGTCGGTCAGGCGCGGGTGATGGTGAAGGCGAAGCCCAGGTCGTCCTCGACGGTGGCGGCGGGCCCGGTGTCAACTTCGGACATGGACGTGGCGAGCACCGCGTCGGCGATCTCGCCGGCGTGTTCCCGGACCGCCGTGGCGGTCCCGGCGCCGGGACCGTCCGCCGGGCCCGCCACCGACCACACCAGCGTGATGCGGTCGGTGATCGCCAGGTCGGCCTGCTTACGGGCCTCCTGGACCAGCCGGATGACCTCCCGGGCCAGACCGGCCCGACGCAGCTCGGGGGTGATCGTCGCGTCGAGGGCGATGGTCACCCCCCGCTGCGTGGATACCGCCCAGCCCGAGCGCGGCGCCTGGGTCACCAGGACGTCGTCGCTGGTCACCGGGGTCTTGTCGCCGTCGACTAGAACCTCGTAGGCGCCGCCGTCGGCGACCGCCGCGGCCAGCTCCGCCGGGTTGGCCGCCGTGATCGCCTTGGCGACGAACTGGGTCCGCCCGCCGAACCGCTTGCCCAGCTCCCGGAAGTTGGGCTTCACGGTGATGTCGACGACCTCGCCGGCGGCGGCCAGCGGCGCCAGCGAACGCACGTTCAGCTCCTCCGACACGTATGCCAGCAGCTCGTCGGACGGCATGGCGCCCTCGGGGACGCCGAGCAGCGCGCGGGCCAGCGGCTGCCGTACCCGTAGGCTGCTGGCCTTGCGGGCGGCCCGACCGGTGTCCACCAGCGCCCGGACGGTCGCCATCTCGGAGCGCAGCGCGTCGTCCAACGCGGACTCGTCGACGGTGGGCCAGGCCGACAGGTGCACCGACTCGGGCGCGTCGGGGCCGCCGGCGAGCACCGCCGAACGCCACACGTGCTCGGCGACGAACGGCGTCAGCGGTGCCAACAGCCTGGTCAGCACGTTGATCGTCTCGTACAGGGCGCCCATGGCCGCCGGGTCGCCGGACCAGAACCGGGACCGCGACAGCCGCACGTACCAGTTGGACAGGTCATCGATGAACTCGGCGAGGAGCCGTCCGGCGGTGGCGGTGTCGTAGTCCTCCATCGCCGCGTCGACCGCGCCGACGAGGTGGTGCAGCTCGGCGCGCAGCCAGCGGTCCAACGGGGTTGGCTCGGCGGGGCCGTCACCGGGCGTCCAGTCGTTGGCCTCGGCGTACAGGGTGAAGAACGAGACGGTGTTCCAGTACGTCAGCAGCGTCCGCCGGACAATCTCCTCAAGTGGCGTGTCGCCGACCCGACGGGAGCCCCACGGGGAGCCGGAGCACAGCATGAACCAGCGCAGGGCGTCCGCGCCGTGCCTGTCCATCAGCGGCATCGGCTCGATGATGTTGCCCAGGTGCTTGGACATCTTCCGGCCGTCCTCGGCCAGGATGTGCCCCAGGCACAGCACGTTCTCGTACGAGGACCGGTCGAACACCAGCGTGCCGATGGCCATGAGGGTGTAGAACCAGCCGCGGGTCTGGTCGATGGCCTCGGCGATGAACTGCGCCGGGTACGCCTGTGTGAACTTCTCCGCGCTGCCCGGCAGATGCGGGTAGCCGAACTGGGCGAACGGCATCGACCCGGAGTCGAACCAGGCGTCGATGACCTCGGGCACCCGGCGCGCCACGCCTGAGCACTGCGGGCAGGCGAAAGTGACCTCGTCGATGTAAGGGCGGTGCGGGTCCAGCCCGGACAGGTCGGCGCCGGTGAGCTCGGACAGCTTTGCCCGGGAGTCGACGCAGGTCAGGTGCCCGGCCTCGCAGCGCCACAGCGGCAGCGGGGTGCCCCAGTACCGGTTGCGCGACAGCGCCCAGTCGACGTTGTTGGTGAGCCAGTCGCCGAAACGTCCGTCCCGGATGTGCTCGGGGTGCCAGCCGGTCTTCGCGTTCTCCCGCAGCAGGGCGTCGCGGATTCCGGTGGTGCGGATGTACCAGGACAGCTGCGCGTAGTACATCAGCGGCGTGTGGCAGCGCCAGCAGTGCGGGTAGCTGTGCTCGTACTTCACGGCCTTGAACAGCACGCCGCGCGCGCGCAGCTCGTCGGTGAGCGTCGCGTCGGCGTCCTTGAAGAACATTCCGCCGACCATCGGGACGGCGGCGTCGAAGCGCCCGTCCGGGCCGATCGGGTTGACCACCGGCAGCCCGTACGAGCGGCAGGACGCCAGGTCGTCGGCGCCGAACGCCGGAGCCTGGTGCACCACGCCGGTGCCGTCGGTGGTGGTGACGTAGTCGGCCAGGATGACGTAGTGGGCGTCCGGGATGTCGATGAGGTCCAGCGGGCGTCGGTACGCGGCCCGCTCCAGCGCCCGGCCCGGGAAGGACGCGACGACCTCGGCGTCCTCGCCGAGCACCGCCGCCAGCAGCGGTTCGGCGACCACGAACAGGCCGTCGGCGGCGCGGGCCAGCACGTAGGTGACGTCCGGGTGGACGGCGACGGCGGTGTTCGACACCAGCGTCCACGGGGTGGTCGTCCAGACCAGCAGCTCAGCCCCAGAGTGCCCGGCGACCGGCTCGACCAGCGGGAACCGGACCGTCACCGACGGGTCGACGATGTTCTCGTAACCCTGGGCGACCTCGTGGTCGGACAGCCCGGTGCCGCAGCGCGGGCAGTACGGGGCCACCCGGTGGTCCTCGACGAGCAGACCCTTGTCGAAGATCTGCGACAGCGCCCACCACACGCTCTCCACATACGACGGGTCCATCGTCCGGTAGGGGTGGTCCATGTCGAGCCAGTAACCACAGCGTTCGGTCATCTGCTCGAAGTCGGCGACGTGCTTCATGACCGACTCGCGGCACCGGTCGTTGAAGGCGGCCACGCCGTACTTCTCGATCTCGCCCTTGCCGTTGATGCCCAACTGCTTCTCGACGGCGATCTCCACGGGCAGGCCGTGACAGTCCCAGCCGCCCATCCGGGGCACGTGGTGACCCTTCATGGTTTTGAACCGGGGGAAGACATCCTTGAAGACGCGGGCCTCGACGTGGTGGGTCCCGGGGCGGCCGTTGGCCGTCGGGGGGCCCTCATAGAAGACCCAGCGGGGGCCGTCGGCGGTGGCGGCCAGCGTCTTGCCGAAGATGTCACGCTCCTGCCAGAAGGCCAGGATCTCGTGGTCGATGGCCGGCAGGTCGATCCGTGGCGGCAGGGCGGTGAACGGCGATCGGGACACCTGCGACTCCTCTCGGGGACCGGTCGGCGATAGGCAACGCTGCATCGTATCGCCGCCGGTTGGGTCGCCGCCGTCGCATATGGGGCTGGCGGCTCTTGCGCCGCCGCCTCATCCAGCCGGACCCGCTCGGCGGGGCCCCGGCTGCGCGAGATGCGCGGACTCCTCGGCGGTATCGATCCGGCGACCGAAGGCACCATACGCGAACGTAATGCCTGATTTAGAATTAAATCCGGTAAGACGTCCGGCCGGCCGGGTCGGCGACCGCCGCTACAGTGATTGCCGCGACCGCGCGCACGTGCGGTCCGGATTCACTAAGGGGTACGGACATCAACGCCAGCGAGGACAACGGCGCCAGCGGGCCCCGTGCCACCACCGCGCCCCCCTCCGCCGCCAACCAGGTCGACCTCGGCGGCCTGGCCGCCCTGCGCTCGGTGCTGCGGATCCGCCCCTTCCGGCGGCTCTGGATGGTCCTCGGCGTCGCCTCGCTCGGCGACTGGCTCGGCCTGCTGGCCACCGCGACGTTCGCCTCCGCCCAGGTCGACAGCGACGCCGCGAAAGGTGTCGCGTTCGGCTCCCTCATCGTCGTCCGGCTGCTCCCGGCCCTGGTCCTCGGCCCGATCGCCGGCGTCCTGGCCGACCGGTGGGACCGTCGCTACACGATGGTCGTCTGTGACCTGCTGCGGTTCCTGCTGTTCCTGTCGATCCCCCTGGTGCCGCTGTTCGGCGGCTCGGCCGTGGCGACCGTCGGCTGGGCCGGCATCGCCACCTTCCTCATCGAGAGCATCACCCTGGTGTGGATCCCGGCCAAGGAAGCGGCGGTCCCCAACCTCATCCCGCGGAGCCGGCTCGAAACCTCCAACCAGCTCACCCTCATCACCACCTACGGACTGGCCCCGGTCGCCGCCGCGCTGGGGCTGTCGGCGCTGGACCGGGTGCTGCGCTCGGCCGTGCCGACCCCGCCGACCTGGGCCGAAGCGGCCAGCCTGTCGATGTACTTCAACGCCTTCTCCCGGCTGGCGCTCGCCGTGGTCGTCTTCTACGGCATCAAGGAGATCAGCGGACGCGCCAGCGCCGCGCCCCGCGACAGCGAGAGCATGCTGCGGCAGTTCATCGACGGCTGGAAGTACATCGGCACGACCCGGCTGGTCCGCGGCCTGGTGCTGGGCATCCTCGGGGCGTTCGCCTGCGCCGGCGTCGTCATCGGCGCCGCGCCGTTCTTCGCCCGATCCCTCTCGGCCGGCGAAGCCGCCTTCTACCTGCTGTTCGGCGCCATGTTCATCGGCCTGGGCATCGGCATCGGCGCCGGCCCCGCCCTCGTCCGTGCGTTGTCGCGTCGCCGCTGGTTCGGTTTGAGCATCGTGCTGGCCGGGGCGTCGGTGTTCATCCTGGCGTTGGCGATCCACCTGTCCATGGCCCTCATCGGCGCGGTGCTCGTCGGCGCCGGCGCCGGAATGGCGTTCCTGGCCGGCACCACCCTGCTCGGCAGCGAGGTCGGCGACGACGTCCGGGGCCGGGTCTTCGCGTTCATCCAGACCGCCACCCGGGCGGTGCTCGTGCTCGCCATCGGACTCGCCGCCACCCTGGCCGGCGTCGCCGGCTCCCGGCGCGTCAACATCGGCGTGGTCGACGTGTCGCTGTCGTCGACCCGGGTGCTGTTGCTGGTCGCCGGCGTGGTGAGCGTCGTCGCCGGCATCAGCGCGTTCCGACAGATGGACGACAAGCCCGGCGTCCCGGTGCTGGCCGACCTCTGGTGGTCGATGCGCGGGCGCCCGCTGACGATGACGCCGCCAGCGGTCACGACCGGGCTGTTCGTCGTCTTCGAAGGCGGCGAGGGCGCCGGCAAGTCGACCCAGGTCGCGGCGCTCGCCGAGGCGCTGCGGTCCCAGGGTCGGGCCGTCACCGTCACCCACGAGCCCGGCGCCACCCGCATCGGCGCCCAGATCCGGGCGCTGCTGCTGGACCATCCCGACGGCGCGCCGGCGCCCACGGCGCGGGCGGAGGCGCTGCTGTACGCCGCCGACCGGGCGCACCATGTCGCGACGGTCGTCCGGCCGGCGTTGGAGCGCGGGGAGATCGTCATCAGCGACCGTTACGTCGACTCGTCGCTGGCCTACCAGGGCGCGGGCCGGGAACTGGCCGTGGCCGACCTCGCCTGGCTCTCCTCCTGGGCCACCAACCACCTCACCCCCGACCTGGTGGTGCTGCTCGACATCGATCCGGCGGTGGGGCTGGCGCGGGTGGCGTCGCGCGGGTCGGCGGACCGGTTGGAGGCCGAGTCGGTGGCGTTCCACGAACGGGTCCGTAACGGGTTCCTCGACCGGGCGGCCGAGGACCCCACCGGGTACCTCGTCATCGACGCCGCCGCCGACCGCGACAAGCTGTCGGAGCGGATCCGCGACCGGGTCGGCGAGGTGCTCGCCGCCGCCGACGTCTCCGGCCCCGCCGTGGGCGTCCGATGATGGGCGCCCCGGTCTTCGAGAATCTGGTCGGCCAGGCCGAGGTGGTCGCCACACTGGCCGCCGCCGCCTCGTCCGCCGCCGCGTTGCTGCGCGGCGAGCCCGGGGACACCGCCGCCATGACCCACGCCTGGATCTTCACCGGGCCACCCGGCAGCGGCCGGTCGGTGGCCGCCCGCGCGTTCGCCGCCGCGCTCCAGTGCCACACCGGCGCCGGCTGCGGAACCTGCCGCGGCTGCCACACGACCCTTGCCGGCACCCACGCCGACGTGCGGGTCGTCGCCCCGGAAGGGCTGTCGATCGGCGTCGGCGAGATGCGCGCGCTGATCCTGCGGGCGGCCAGCGCCCCATCCGGCGGACGCTGGCAGGTGGTGCTGGTGGAGGACGCCGACCGGCTCACCGAAGCCGCCGGAAACGCCCTCCTCAAGGCGATCGAGGAACCGCCGCCGCGAACCGTCTTCCTGTTGTGCGCCCCGTCCACCCACCCCGATGACATCTCGGTGACCATCCGGTCCCGGTGCCGGGTCGTCCCGCTGCGCCAGCCCGCCGCCGCCGACGTGGCCGCCGTGCTCGCCCGCCGCGACGGCATCCCCGCCGACCGGGCAGCCTGGGCCGCCGCGGCCGCCCAGGGCCATGTGGGGCGTGCCCGCCGGTTGGCCAGCGACCCGGCGGCCCGGGAGCGGCAGGCCGCCGTCCTGGCTATCCCGCAACAGCTCACCGGCGTCGGCGCCTGCTTCGACGCCGCCGCCGCGCTCATCGCCGCCGCTGAGGCGGAGGCAGCCGCGACAGTGGCCGAGACGGACGGCGCGGAACGCTCCGCTCTGGAGACCGCACTCGGCGCCGGCGGCACCGGCCGGGGCGCCGCCGGCGCGATTCGTGGGGCCGGCGGTCAGCTCAAAGAGTTGGAGCGGCGTCAGAAGTCCCGCGCCACCCGGGCCCAACGCGACGCCCTCGACCGCGCCCTCGTCGACCTCGCCGGGTTCTACCGCGACGTCCTCTCCCGACAGTTCCGCGCCGACGTCCCCCAGGTGCACGGCGAGGTCGCCGCCGCGGCCGCCCGCGCCGCGGCCGCCTGGTCCGCGGAGAGCGCCCTGCGTAGGTTGGAGGCCGTGTTGGCCTGCCGGGCGGCGATCGCCGCCAATGTCAAGCCGCGGATCGCCGCCGAGGCGATGACGCTCGCGCTCTGGCGGGGCTGACCGAAAGCCGACAGTGTGACGACTGCGGCCACATTCGCCAGGTACCGTGCCCAACCGGGGGACTGAGCGTCATCCGTCACCGGTCGCTGACGTGTTGTCGTCAGCTGGAAAGGGTGGTCTTGCGGTATGCCGGTGGAGATTGACGAGTCCTGGTTGGATGACGCTCTCGAGCGGCACCGGCAGATCGAGAAGCGCCAGGCCGAGTTCGCCGGAGCGGCGGCGCGGCTGGAGGTCACGGTTCGTTCGGCCGACGGGTGGGTAGAGGTCCGGGTGACCGCCGCCGGTGACATCACCGGTATCCGGTTCACCCGGGAAGCGCGCGGGGACAAACTCGCCTCCTCGGTTCTGGAAGCCGTCACCGCGGCCGTTGACGGCGCCAGGTGGGCCAGAGACAAGCTATGGCGGGACGTGTTCAGTGAGTTCCCTTCGCTCAAGGGGGTCCTGCGTGGACAGCATGACCGGTAGCGACACCCACCGCCTGCCGCCACGGACGCCGGTGTTGGCCGACCTCGAGGCGCTCGCCCCGCATCCGCCCGGGTTCGGCGCTGCCGCCTCGGTCCCGCCGCCCGGCGACAGGATCGCCGAGCCCGTGCCGACCGACGGTCTCCCGGCCGCCTCGCACACCCCGGCCGCCTCGCACACCCTGGCCGTCCGTGACCTCATCAGCGTGTCCGACTCGCTGAGCGAGGCAGGCGACCGGCTCGCCGCCGCTGCGCCCCGGCTGGCCGCCTCAGAAGGCTCGGCGGTCGACTTCGGCGGCGACCACGGCGGCCGCGCCGGAGCGTTGGGCCGTGAGCTGTTCGGACACTGGAGCCAGACGCTGCTCGCCCGGCAGCGCGAGATCGGCGAAACGATCGAGCAGCTCACCGAACTCGACGCGGTGGTGCGTCGGGCCGGGGCCGCCTACGCCGACGTCGACGCGGCCGCGAGCGCTCTGCTCGGACGTCGGGAGACGTGATGGACGCGTTGGACCTCGTCCTGGAGGCCGCCTGGCCGATGCTCCACAAGGTCGAGAGCGTGATCCGCCACGCCGGGGTGCCCGCCGGCCATGCGGTCGGTCCCCTGCTGCGCGAGCTGGGCGCGCTCCCCGTCGACGCGGTGGCCGCGGTCGTCGCGTTACGCCCGGGGGCGTTGGCCTCGGCCCGCCGAGACCTCGGCCCGCTCGGTGAGGCCTACGCGGCGACCCACCACGCGGTGAGCTGTTCCCCGACCTGGTCCGGCCCGGCCGCACAGGCGTACGCGCACCGCGCCGGGGCGCTCGCCACCCAGATCGACGACGGCGCCGCCGCCCGAATGGGGGACACCGTCGCCTACGGGGAGGCGATCGCCGCGTGGATGGTGACCGCCCGCACCGAACTGGCCCGCACCCTCGGCCGGGTCATCGGATCGGCCCAGGCGGTCACGCTCACCGGGAACGCCGGCCCCGACCTGGACGTGGTCAGCGCGGCGGCCGACATCGCCGCCGAGGTGCTGGGGGCGCTCGCGGCCGTCTACGACGACGGGCAGCGCCTCATCGAGGCGTGGGGGCGACGGGTGGAGTACGCGCCGCTCGGCAGCCCGTCAGCTGTCGTCTGGGCGGACGGCGTCCGGGTGGTCGGGTCCCGCCCCTGAGCCGCCACCGGCAAGTGGCAGGCTTGCGGGATGGGCATGTTGTGCGCGGTCAGCTTCAACCGCTACGGGCGGCTGTACTACCTCGATCCCGGGGACCTCCGGCCGCAGGTCGGCGACCGCGTCCTGGTGCCCACCGACGAGGGCCCCGAGGTGGCCGAGTGCGTATGGGCGGCCGGCTGGGTTGAGGAGGACACCGCGGGCTTCCCCCGCCTGGTGGGCATCGCGGGCGAGCCGGAGCTGCGGCGCGACGAGCTGCTGCGCCGCGCCAAGGCTGAGGCCAAGGTCGCGACGAAACGCCTCATCCGGGACCACGACCTCCCCATGAAAATCGTCGGCGTGGACCACCTCCTGGCCACCAGCGACGCCTCGGCGCGGACCACGATCTACTTCACCGCGCCGCACCGGGTCGACTTCCGTTCCCTGGTGCGGGACCTCGGCGCCACCCTGCGACACCGGGTGGAGCTGCGTCAGCTCAGCGCCCGCGACTCCGCCCGGGTCCAGGGCGGCATCGGCTCCTGTGGGCGGGACCTGTGCTGCGCCACGTTCCTCACCGATTTCGAGCCGGTGAGCATCCGGATGGCCAAGGAACAGGACCTTCCGCTGAACCCGATGCGGATCTCCGGCGCGTGCGGCCGGCTGATGTGCTGCCTCAAGTACGAGCACCCGTTGTACGCCGACGGCGGCGACTACCCCGCGGCCGGCCAGCGGGTCGAGACGCCGGACGGGTCCGCGAAGGTCGTCTCCCGTCATCCCCCGAGCGGGACGGTGACCGTCCGGCAGGTCTCCGACGGTTCGACGAAGCGGTGCGGCCTGTCCGAGGTCTGCGGATCGCGCCGCGCCTACGAGTCCCGGCCGGCCGGCGCTGACACCCCGGCCTGAGCGGCAGTGCCCGCTGGTTCGCCCGGGGCCGGCCCGCCCGGGGTCAGTACGATGGGCGGCTCGGCAAGCCGGACGGTCAGGGGGGTGGCGGGGGCCAGCCAGGGCGCGTCGGCGGGGTCGTCCGGGCGCGGGCGCCACTGGTGGCAGACGTTGTCGACGGCCAGGGGGTAGATCGTCAGCGTGCCGTCGTCGGTGATCCGCAGGCGCAGGAACGACTTGGCGTCCTCGATCCCCTGGCCGGCGAACAACTCGTTCAGGTTGACCCGGAACAGGCTGGCGACCAGCAGATACACCGCCACCAGCACCCCACCCAGCACCCCCAGCGCCGGCCCGTACACGGCAGCGGCCGTCAAGGGCGGCAGCGGCCACACCCAGTCGATGACCGGCAGTCGCGTCCACAGCAACGCCCCGCCCAGCCCCAGCGCCAGGTGCGCGACCCCGTGCGCCAGACCGAGCGTCACATGCCTGGCGGTCCGCCGGGCGCCGGTGCTCGGCGGCTTGGCGAACAGGACCGTCGCCAGCGTCATCATGGTCAGCATGATGCCGGCCGGGATGCTGAACAGCCGTTGCTCCTCGCCGTCGCCCGGTCCTACTACCAGCTCGGCGATGCTAAGCATCCACAGCGTGTGCAGGATGCCCAGCATGGTGAGGAAGCCGGGGTTGCGCCACGGGAGCCGGGCCACCACGCCCCAGGCGTACCGGCGGGACCGCTGCGCCGTCGGAAAGGCGCCCGCGAGCGTGAACGTCCGCGGCGGACTGTGGTCGGGCCGGATGGCATCCGGCGAGGGGACCGTCACCGTCGACGGCAGCTGGTGCGTGCCGGCAAGGTAGGCCCCGCCCCCGCCGCAGGTGATCAGCTCCCGGTCGGGGCCGTGGTACCGGGCGTAGTGGTGCAGGTCGCCGGCCAGGATGAGCCGGACGCTCGCCCCGGTCGGAGCAATCACCGTGCGGAGGAAGTAGTCGAGGGTGTCGTAGGCGTCCGGCCGGTCGCTTGCCTTCACCCACGACGGAGACGGGGTCGCCAGAATCACCCGGTGATGGGACCGTAGCTGTCCGCCAGCCTGCTCGAAGTACCGCAACTGCGGATCGTCTAGGTAGGATCCGAACTGCTCGTCGATGGCGTATAGCCACCAGTCCCCGGGCAGTCGGACCGCGAAGTAGGACCGCGACTGCTCCGTCCGCCATCCGCCCACCGACCCGGTCCTCATCCGGACGAACACCCGCAGGAAAGCGGTCAGGCCGTCGTACCAGTCGTGGTTGCCCGGCAGCGCGTACATGGTCGGCCGCGGCCCCGACGGCGGTGGAACCGGCAGCGCGGACCGGTAGGGCCCTTTGAATCGGTCCTCATAGTCGTCCATGCTCGCCGTCGGGTAAACCTGGTCGCCGCCCAGCACCAGCGCATGCCCGCGCGGCAGCCGCTGCCCGTCGACGACCAACTCGGGTTGCGCCAACAGGTACGCCACCGAGTACGTGGCGTCGAAGCCGTCACCGAGGTCCGCGACATAGTCCAACCACAGCTCGCCACCGTCGCCGGGCTGGTGGTGAATGTCCGACGGCAGAGAGTTCTGCAACTCCCGCTTGTCCAGGTACGCCCCGAACAGCGTCGCCAGCAGCGACCGTAGCCCGGTGCTCAACAGCAGCAACGGCGCCAGCCACGGCACCGGTCCGCGGGGCGTGAAACCCAACTCGCGCGGATCCAGGCTCGCCGGGCGGCGCGGTAGCCGGGCCGCCCGGCGAGACGCTTTGTCCCTGGTCGCGGGATCGCCCGGTCCGGCCTCGTGGCTGGGGTCGGACGCTACGCGCGGGGCGGAGGCATCGCCGGTCATGGATCGAGGGTAGCGGGGCGCCTCCGGCTCGTCGTCGGATCGCCCGCCATCTCGTGGCGCAGCCCGCCACCCCGCATGCGCCGATGGCGGATCGCGTACACTGATCCATCGTTGCCGCCTTAGCTCAGTTGGTAGAGCGACGCACTCGTAATGCGTAGGTCGACAGTTCGATTCTGTCAGGCGGCTCCACCCAAAGGCCCAGGTCAGACCGTTCTTGACGGACCATGACCCGGGCCTTTGACCTTGTCGGAGAGGCCAGAGCAGCCAACCGAGCAGCCAACTACTTCTCGCCCCACAGAGCGCCCTGCACCCGGCCGGCAGCGTCCCGAGCGACCTCCGGCGCGACATGGGCGTAGGTGTTGAGCGTGACGCTGATCTGCGAGTGACCCAGAATCTCCATCACGACCCTGGCCGGGACGCCCTGGGCCAGGAGCACCGTCGCGGCGGTGTGCCGCAGGTCGTGGATGCGGACGCGGCGCAAGCCTGTGCGGTGCAGGATCTCCCGGAACGACCGGTAGTCGTTGCGCGGGTGGACCGGCGTTCCGAGCCCGGTACAGAAGACCAGCCGCGGATCGGCCCAGGTGTCCGCGTTCGTCCTCTCGTCGTGCTGCCGCTCCTGGTGAACGCGCAGCGCCATCAACACCGACGGTGGCAGCGGCAGGGTGCGTCGGGAACGGGCGGTCTTTGTGTCGACCCGGACCAGCTCGCCCGAGTCGGGGTCGCGCTGGAGTTGGGCGCGGATGCGGACCGTGGCCGACTCGAAATCGACGTCATCCCAGTGCAGGCCCAGCGTCTCGCCCTGCCGCAGCCCCAGGGACACCGCCAGCAGCCAGCGTGCTTCCAGACGCAACCCGGAGATGGCCTTGAGGAAGGCCCGGGCCTCGTCGAGGGTGAACGGGTCCACTTCGGTGTGCGGCAGCGACGGCGCGTCGACGAGGGTCACCGGGTTCGTGTGGATCACACTCCACCGGACGGCGATGTTCAACGCCCGACGCAGGACCGCGTGCAGACGACGGACGCTACCGGCAGACAGGACGTCCAGCCGGTCCCGGTAGAAGGCTGTGATGTGTACGGGAGTCAGCTTGTCCAGCCGATGCCGCCCGAGCAGCGGGCCGATGTGGTGCTCGACCTCCTCGCGGTACCGGTGCAGCGTGCTGGGCCGAACCTTGGCGGCCGCCACCTCGGCAAGATAGGTCTCCATCCACTGACCGAGGGTTGGCACCCGACCGGTGTTCAACCGACCGGCTTCCGCCAGGGCCTGCATTTTTCGGACCGACTTGGCGACCTCGGCCCGGGTCTTGCGGGTGACGTACTTCCG
Organism: Pilimelia columellifera subsp. columellifera; assembly: GCF_039532605.1. Classification (NCBI taxonomy): domain Bacteria; kingdom Bacillati; phylum Actinomycetota; class Actinomycetes; order Micromonosporales; family Micromonosporaceae; genus Pilimelia; species Pilimelia columellifera. Next base: position 87,069 of record NZ_BAAARY010000001.1, on the reverse strand, counting down.
TCTGCGCTTCCCGTTGCTCCAACCGAGGTCGACCACCCCGCGCCACCTGCCATCGGTGAGCTGGTAGATCGAACCTTCGCCCCGGCCTCGACGTTTCCCGCTCATGCCGCCGCTTCCATCTCGGCCACGACAAACTCCCGCAGTGCCTCGGCGGGAATGCGGCGGGACCGGCCTACCCGGATGGACCGCAACCGGCCGGAGGCCATCAACTCGTAGACGGTGGAACGGCCGAGGCTGAGCACCCGCGCCGCTTCTCTGGGGTCGTACAACAGCTTTTCCATGGCGGTGCTCCTGTTCATGCATGGGACTGGGCGTTATTGAGGGCGGTGCCGATTTCGTGGGCGAGTTCGTCGCGGGCGGCTTGTGCTCGTCGACGGGCCATGTCGGCGGCGGTGTTGGCCAGGAAGGCGTCGGCCGTGGTGTGCCAGCCGGAGGAGGCGAAGCGCAGCGCCGCGACGGCGAGGGCCTGGTCCTCGTCGACGTCGACGGCGGTTGCGAGGGGGCCGGACGTTGACGCCTGGGTGGTTTCGGCGCGGCGGAAGTCGACGCGGACGGCGCGCAGGACGGCGAAGGTAGTGGAGTAGCGGCGGGCCTTGGTGAGGAAGTGGCCGCCGTAGCCGAGCATGTGTGCCCATCTGCGTAGGCCGTCGAAGCCGGTTGCGGCGGGTCGGCCGAGGTGCCAGCAGGCGTCAATGAGCCGTTCGGTGTGGCTGCCTTCGGGGTTGGCGTAGAGGTCGACGGTGTCGTCGGTCAGGCGGGTCGAGGAATGGCCGGCATCCTCGGTGGCTTTGGTGGCGTACTTGGCCAGGTAGCCGGCGACCTGCCCGTCGGTGATCGAGCCGTCGCCGTGGAGGGTGACCGGCCGCAGGTCAAGCGCCTTGTCTGGGTCTCCCCAATTGATGAGCCAGCCGCGCGGGTGGTCCGGGTGCGCCGCGGTACGCAGCTGTGCGGTGTGAACGGCGTGGGTGAGGACGTCGACCAGGTCCTCGATGCTGATGCCGTCCGGGGGAGGGATGACGGCGGCCGGGTCGTGGGGGTCGACGCCGTCCAGGCGCAGGATGGCGTGGAAATGGACGACGCCGCGGCGTTGGAACTCCGCGACCTTGCCGTGTGCGATGCGGGCCGGTGGTTTGTAGGTGACGCGGCCGGAGTTCGAGACTTTGGGCACGAAGGGGATCCGTCGGGCGCGGCAGAGTTTGGCGAGCTGCCGTTCGGCGATCTCCTTGGTGCGTCGCCACAGCAGGCCGGCGTGGTTGTTCCAGATGGCGTGGTGGTCGTAGTCGTAGCAGTCCGCGCACAGCGGCGTGCCGACGATCGGGTCGGTGTCGTCGTGCCGGTCGAAGCAGGCGATCTGGACCCCGTGGGGGCAGATGGCCGGGTCGCGGCGTGCGTGGCAGGGCTCCGGGCGGCAGGAGCATCGGCGCGGGTTGCCGCAGGCGCACGTCTTGACGTAGCGGGTGTGAACGGTTCCGAAGGAGGGCGCGGTGAAGGTTCCGAACAGGGTGCCGTGTCCGGCGACGGTGGCGGGGACGCCTTTGCCGCCGATGAGGCCGGCGCGGATGAGCTGGTAGGCGTCGGCCTGGTAGGTGCGGGCGCACGATGGACACAGCCTGGCGCGGCGGGTGCCGCACGCCTTGTAGATAGTGGCGTCGGGCAGGTCGTTGGTGTGCCGGTGCTCGACGATGCGGCCGGTGGACGACTGGACGGTGAACAGGTCGCCGGCGAGCCGGACCGGGCGGGTGCAACCGGCAGCGGACCGGACGTGTTCCAACCACCCGAAGTAGTCCGGCTGGCCGGCTCGCGCCAGCAGGGAGCTGACGCCGGGTGGTGTGCGGTCGGCGTTCGACACCGCACCCCGAGCCGCCGGGGGTGCCGGGGTGCGGGGTGTGATGTCCAGCGTCGAGCGCATGGTTCAGGCCGCCCGTCCGGTGGTTCCGGCACGTAGCCGGGCGGCGTGGGCGGCGATGTTGGTGATCTGCCCGTCGTCGAGGTAGGCGACTTTGATGCGGCGGGGGAATCCGCCTTCGGCGAGGAGGAGGGCTTCGCCTTGGTTGGTTGGTGGGATGTCGGCGGCGTTGTGGCCTTGTTCGGCCCAGCCGTGTCCGAGGACGATGTTGGAGCTGTTAGGTGTCGTGCACCGGAACGCCGCCCGGTATCCGAACAGGTCCCGCAGGGACGTTGGGATGATGTCGAACGACGGCCGCTGGGTGGCGGCCACCACGGGGATGCCGGCGGCGCGGCCCCGGGCGACCAGGTCCCGCAGGAGTGCGACGAACTCGTCTTGCTCTTGTTTGGTTCCGACGGTGGCGGAGTAGTAGGCGATCTCGTCGATGATCGCGGTGATGATGTCCATGCCATCGCCCGCGGTGACCTTGCGGCGTTTGCGGTTGCGGAGCCAGGCGTAGCGGTTGTTCATCACTTGTTGGAGGCGGCGTAGGACGGCCAGGGCGTGGGTGATGTCGGGTCCGACGAATTCGTCGGCGCTGTCTTCCCATTGGCCGAGTTCGACGAGTTTGCCGTCGAACAGGACCAGGCGGGTGTCGGTGGATAGGGCTGTGTGGGCGGTGATGAGGTTGAGGAGTCCGGATTTGCCTCCGCCGGGTTCGCCACCGGCGAGGAGGTTGCGGTAGACGAGGTCGAGGGTGACGGGTTGGCCGTATTCGTCGATGCCGAGGTCGATCGGGTCGAAGATCGACATGCCGACGGGGTAGACGTCGGCGAATGTGCTGTTCACGGGGTGGCACCTCAATTCTTGGGAAGTGGCGGGCGGGACGACCAGGGCTGTGGGCCGTTGGTCGTCCCGCTCACGCGATGTTGGTTAGCCGGCGATCGGGTCGCGGGCGGGGATTTGGTTGGCGTGCCTGGCGGCGGTGGCCAGGTCGTCGGCCAACGCACAAGCGCCGAAGAACGCGGTGTTCAGGGCGACGACTGCGGCGTCGGTGTCGTCGGCGATGGCGTCGAGGTGGACGCCGAGCTGGTGCAGGGTTTGCGGGAGTCGCTGCACGGCCTGGTGCAGGTCGATCAGCACGTCGGCGATCGAGGACGGGTACGGCAACGTGGTTGCGGCGTTGTCGGTGAGGGTGGCGTGGTTGAGGTAGCGGACCAGTTCCCCGATGGCCGCAGTAGCGGCGGTGACGTTGTTGGGGGTGTAGTCGTCGGCGTAGAGGTCGTCGAGGGCGTTGGTCAGGTTCATGCCTGTCCCTCCGCGGTGTCGTTGAGGCGGATGAAGTTGATGACGGTGGGGTCGATGGCCCCGGCGTTGGTCAGGTACTTGTGCAGCCGGTCGATGTCGGCGGCGGTGGCGATCGGGGCCGGGGTGGTGACGACGGTGCGGCCGTGGCCCTTGGCGTGCATGAACGCCACGTAGTACGTGACCTGCGAGTTTTCAGACATGGCGAAAGCTCCTCAGCAGTCGAAAGGGGAAGGGGTTAGATCCAGTCGGCGATGTCATCGCCGGGGCCGCTGTCGGCGGTGGTGGGTTTGTTCGGGCCCGGCTTTGCCGGTGTGGCCCGTTGGGTTGGTGCCGGCGGCACCGGCGGGGTGGTGACGTCGGCGAGGTTGACTGCCGACGGCTCGATGGCCGGCTCAGCCGGCACAGCGGTGGTGGTGGGTTGCTCGTCGACGAGCAGGTCGGCCAGCGGTGAGCTGACCGGGTGCCCGAGGACGCGGTTGCGTTTGATGTCCAGCCGCACATACGCGGCGTTGGAGGTGGATGCTCGTTCGACAGTGGCCGCATCTGACCAGCAGGTGACGGCGATCTTGTCGAGCCGGCCGTGTAGGTCGGCCAGGGCGAGGCCTGGGCGTAGGTACACCCAGCAGCGGACCCCGACCGGGGTGGGCAGCGCCCACAGGATCAGGGGGAGGGAGCCTTGTTGGTTGGAGATGATGAAGGCGGTGAAGCACACCCGCAGTCGGTGGCGGATGACCAAACACCACGCCCAGGACACAATGAACCGGCGCGACACGGGGATGGCCGCGGGGACGGCGACGAGCACGATCACGACCGCGATGCGGGTGGGCAGGTTGGTGTTCTCGACCAGGGCCACGAACCCGAAGCCCAAGGCGGCGGTAAGCAGGATTTCTGGTAGCCACCACCAGATCCGGACGATGACCGGCCAGATGCGAACTGCCACCCAAGCGGCGGAACCGGACAGCAGCCCGACGGCTGCGCCGGCTATGGACGCGGCGATCGGGTGCCACCGATCAGCCATGATGAGCGCGAACAGCAGCCACGAGCCGATGCCCGTGAGGTAGAACGCCAGCAACGCCCGGCGGGCGCTGGAACGGTGAACCTTGGCCTCGATGACGGTCACGGTGCCGCCAGCACGACGCCCGAAAGCGCGCGTGGGCTTAGACTTGGACACGACAAAGTCCTCCCTGCAAGGAGACGGAGTCAGAAAGTGGTGGCGGGGGTCGGCTGGTTGCGAGCCTGTTGCCGACCCCACGCCGGCGAGATGGTCAAACCGACGACGTCGGCGACCGGCGGGCATACCGGAACCTTGATGGAACCGGCCCGCTGATCATCAGCGGGGAAAGCCCGCTGGAGTTGCAGTCAAGACACCTACAGGTGACGCAGTCGAACGGTAACGCCAGGACTACTTAGCAGCCGGGGAAGACCCGCCAGCAGGTGCGGCGTGCAGCGAGGTCGAGCGGTACGCGACGCCGTTACGCCCGTTGGTCGCCCACGGGATGGCCTCAAGCTCAGACAGAACAACAACCTGACCCACCTTCACGTTCGGCTTCTCGCCAGCCGTCGTGATGGCGATCACGTCGCCGCCCGACTTGTCGAGCACGATGACCTGAGTCGACCACATCAGCCGGCCCGTACCCTTCTCCGATCGCTGATTACCATGCTGGTCCGTCTTCGGCTCCACATCCTTGGCCACCGTGAACTGCTTACCCGTCATGTCCACCAGCAACTTCATGGGTGTCCTCCTAGATCATGAGCGCGTCCTTGCTGGACGACTGCTCCGTTGAGGTCCACTGTCGTCCGAGGGAAGGTGACGACATCACCACAGCGCTGGACATCTAAGGACGTCCTCGGTACGTTCAAGACGTCCCTATACGTCACGTATGAAGGCGGCGGTATGGCGAATGAGCGACTGCGCGACGCGCTGCTCAAGGCAGGTCTGACCCCCGCTGCGCTGGCAGATCATGTCGGGGTGAACGCTAAGACCGCCGAGCGTTGGATCACGATGGACCGTCCGCCGTACCCGCGTCACCGGCACTCGATCGCTGCGCTCCTGCGGGAGCGAGAGTCCTACCTGTGGCCGTCGGCGTTGCCGGAGCAGCGGTCGGTGAAGGTCGCTGAGTCGGAGCTGGTTCACGTCTACCCGCGTCGTTCGGCGGTGCCGACGGAGGTCTGGCGGCGGTTGGTGGAGCAGGCAGAGGAGCGAATCAGCATCCTCGTCTATGCGGGTCTGTTCCTGCCGGAGATCGAACCGCGGTTGATCCGCCTGATGCGTAGGAAAGCCGAGTCAGGTGCCTCGGTGCAACTGCTCCTTGGCGATCCCGAGTCGGCGACGGTCGCCCAGCGGGGCGCGGAAGAGGGCATCGGCGACGCGATGGCGAGCAAGGTCCGCAACGTCCTGTCGTTCTACAACCAGCTCCAGGGCGTGCCCAACGTCGAGGCTCGATTCCACAGCACGACCCTCTACAACTCGATCTACCGCTTCGACGACGACATGCTCGTCAACACCCACGCCTACGGCTTCCCAGCCGCACACGCCCCAGTGCTGCACCTGCGGGAGCTTTCGGGAGGCGACCTGTTCGGCACGTACGCCGACAGCTTCGACCGCGTATGGTCCGGTGGCCAGCCGGTATGGGGGTCGGCCGTGGCAGGGTAGAGCCATGGCCCGTACCGAGCACTTCCACAACCCGGACGCCCCGATGCCGAACAGCATCGTGGTAGCGGTGACGGTGTTCGTGCGTGACGACCATGACCGGGTGCTGCTCATCCGACGTACTGACAACGGTCTCTGGGCGCTGCCCGGCGGAGCCCAGGACTTCGGCGAGTACATCGCCGACACAGCGGTCCGCGAGACCCGTGAAGAAGCCGGGGTGATCATCGAGGTCGTTGGTTTGGTGGGCATCTACACCAACCCGAACCACCTGGTCGAGTTCAGCGACGGCGAGGTGCGTCAGCAGTTCTCCATCTGCTTCCGCGGTCGGTACGTCAGTGGCGAGCTGGGCACCAGCAGCGAGACATCCGCCGCGCAGTGGGTGGAGCGAGCCCATCTAGACGAAATTGCCATCCACCCGTCGATGCGCCTGCGGATTGACCATGGGTTTGAAGATCGACCAGAGCCCTACATCGGCTGACGAAGCCGCGCCTCAACACGTCTGATGGCCGCCAGCAAGGTCGGCTCGGCCTTAGCCCAGAAGCGAGTGACGACGTCGTCGGGGCCGTAGCGCCGCCGGATTTCGGCGAGGCGGTCGGCGGCGTTCAGAGTCTGGCCATCGGGGCCGGTGGTCATGTCGGCGAACCAGAGGGCGTCGGTGGTCGGCGACTGTTCGTTTCGAAACTCAGCCAGTGCCTCGCTGAGGCCACGCTCAGCGGCCTCGAAACTGGCGCAGGAGTGGTGAGCGACCAACGCCGCGACTCGTGGAGCATGGCCAGATCGGGCGAGCCAACGAGCACCGTCGAGCGCATGAAGCCCGGTGTCGACCAAGGACGGGGCGTACCCGACGTCATGGAGCCAGGCTGCGCACGCCAGCACCCCGCGGTCCTCAGCCGGGAGAATACGACCGATCTCCTCGGCCTTGTGCCCAACCGCCTGGACATGACGCCAGCGGCGTGGCAACGCCTCAGCAAGCAGACCTTCGGCCACCGAACGAGCGGCAGCGACGGCATCGGACATGCGCTCAGCGTAGGGAGCACCACCGACACGCGCCACCGGGCGCGCTCGTCTACCTGCGGGCCTCAGCCGTGCCGGAGCCCGCTCCCGAAACCGCGCTGATGTCTTACTGCATGCTCGTCGACCGTTTCGCCGCCCACATCGCCATCACAAGGGGTGATGAAACGGTGAGTGGGCAGGAAGTCGCCTGTTGCGCTTCCCACATGGAAGGGCGCAGGAGGGGACTGCGTGAATTTTCTGGTCGTGATACGGCAGCGGCCCATCGACTGCCGCAGACCCGTTGAGTCCTGCCGTTTTTTCCCAAAGATCCTATTCAGATGCCTGTGCCTTGTTGGGAGAGCTGACGAAAGCCTCGTGACGCTCCGAGTTGGATGTGGCCCACGCCGGTTACTGTGCACGGCGACGGTTGCCCTGCGGCAGGCTGTCGGAATCATTGACGCTTTGAGGAGTGCTTGTGACGTCTCGTGCCTTGGCGATGTTCGGAATCTCGATCCTGGTGGCTAGTGGTGTGGCAGCGGCACCGGCAGCCGCCGTCGCGCCGGGCGACCATGGGGCCGTTGAGGCACCACTCTTCGATGAAGACGGCAACGTCATCGAAGGCGACGCACAGGAAACTGAGGTCGAGTGGACCGGCGACCCGGTTCCACCGATCGACACCAATGGCACCTTCGCCTGCCCTGAGGTCAACAATCCGCCGAGGTACAAGCTGAAGAAGTCGGTCAAGTTCATCATCGCGAAGACTGACCCGTTCTCCAGCTTCCTCCAGCCGGGGCAGACCGCCAAGTACACGACGACGAAGTCCAACGAGTTCCAGGCCCAGGTGACCGTCGGTGTGTCGGCTGAGGCGGGAGCGTTCCTAGCCAAGGCGGCGGCGAAGCTCGATATTCAGGTCAGCAACAAGTGGGTGGCTGGGACCGGCAGAGAGGTCTCAGACACGAACAAGACGAAGAAGGCGTACCGGGTGCGCCTTGGTAACGCTGGCTACCGCGTCATCGAGACGATGACTAAGATCGTCCCGCCATGCAAGGCAGTCACGAGGACGACTTGGGATGTTGTTGCCCCGGATCCGGGCGACCTCACCCTCGGCCGTTTCAAGAACTAAGGGGATAGTTTGCGAAATATCATAGTTGGTGCCGGCGGCGCTCTGTCGCTCGTCGTGGCGGCAACGCTCGTGGGCTGCACCGCCGAATCTAAGCCGAACGTCACCCCGACGGCCACCGCGTCGGCCACCTCTAGCGATGCGGGAACGCCGCAAGCCAGCGAGATCTTGAAGCAATCGCTCCCCGGTGAAGCTGACCCAGTCAAGGGAGCCGGGCCGATGGCCGGCGCAGTGGGTAACACGATTGGTCCGCAGACCAAAGCCGGATCGGTTTCGGTGCTGTTCGTATGCACCGGCGGCACTGCGTACACCATCACGCTGAAGCGTAACGGCGACAAGATCCCCGACAGCGTTGAGCAACGAAAGTGTGACAACAGCATGTACCGAAAGTCCGTACCGTATCGGGCCGGAGACACCCTCGGGTTCGGCGTCGATGCGCAGGCCCCGCAGCTGGGCACGTACGCCTACGGATATGTCGACTCCAGCGAGTAGGCGAAGCGCAACTTTGAGCGGCCCTCATGCTAGTGGGGGCCGCTCTGCTTCGAAGTCATGAGTCTGCGACGGCAGAGGTCTCCTGACGACGTGGACTGCTCGGCCAGTCGGTGCCGTCATGACAACTAAGGTCGTAGTGTGAACGTTGACCCGTCCCGTTTCGCCACGCCCCGTGTCGCTGCCGGTGTGTTGATCGCTGACGCTGCTGACCGGGTGCTCATGCTGCGCACGACGTACAAGGACGCGTGGGAGATCCCTGGCGGGTACATCGACCGCGGGGAACTGCCCAGCGAGGCATGCCTACGGGAGCTTGGCGAGGAACTGGGTCTGTCCCGTCCAGTCGGGCGTCTGCTCGCTGTTGACTGGGCACCGCACCCGGAGGAGGGCGACAAGCTGCTGTTCATCTTCGACGGGGGGACCTGTCCGAGGACCAGGTCGCCAAGCTTCCCTTCGCTGACGGCGAGATCGCCGCAGCCGTCTACATCCCCGCTGACGAGCTGGACGAGGTCACTCTTCCCCGCCTAGCCGTGCGCATTCGTGCGGCCCTGACGGCCCGTCGCAGTGGTGAGACCGCTTACCTAGAACACGGCGTAGCGCGAAGGGATAGATGACCGGCCGCCAACCGACGAGCCCAATCCTGCGCTAAGTTTCTGTACGCCTTCAAGGCGGCCCGACAAGCGGGCCGCACGCGCCGCCGCCAGGGCGCGCAGCTGCTCGTCGCTCGGCCGCTCCTCGCAGCTCGCGCAAGACGCCCGGCGACTGGCGCTTCGCGAGACAACAAAACGCCCCGGACCGCCGAAGCAGGCACGAGGCGCGTACCAGTCGAGCTGGGTGCCGTGAACGTCGGGCCGTACGCGCACCGGGTGAGCGACCAGCTCGGTGGGGGGACGCGGGCTGCGGACCTTAGGCCGGTTGCGGTTAGAGCGCCTCCGGCGGGGGCCTCCAGCTCCAGGATGGCCGAGACCCGCGGGGCCGTTGCGCTGATCGCGGGTCAGGGTCGGGGTGGGTGCCATCCCGCCTGCTGACGTCCCGAGCAAGCCGAGCAGGCCGGCCCCGGGGTGCCAAGGTCGTACGTCCGCAGGGCGCTCCACCTTGTCACCCCGGGGCCGGCCCGCACCCGCGAAGCGGCGGGACGACAGCAGACGGGATGGCTAAGACGCGGGCGGAAGCGGGTAACGCCATATCTGCCGCTCGCTATTTTTGTCATCCAGCCAGCTAACCGTAATGGTGCTGTCCTTGGTACCGAAGGTCTGGAGTGCTAGGAAGGTGACTGCCTCTGTCGGCTGGACAACTGCGTGCTCGGGCACGTCACGCAAAATGAGCGTCTCGTGGGCCGTGACCACAACGTCTCGCGCAGTCTTATCGCCTACATTGCTTAGTCGATAGCGGGATTTTCGATCATTGACAAGGTTCCATTGCACGCCGCGCGTAGGCGCTGGACTTCCCTGAAGATTGGATGCTGCAAGCGTCTCCAGCGCAACAACGACGCGACGCGTGTACTCCTCGGTCAGGCGGGCCGCCGCCTCAGTGCGGAGGGCCGCCGCGTCAGCTCGGTTGGCGGCTTCCTCGCCGAGACGCTGCTGTAGCAGCAGACCTTGCCGGGTTACCTTCTCCTGTCGCGCCATGATCACGTTCGTAGTGATGCCGACCAACAGCGCAACTAGTACGCCGATGCTCGTAGCTTGATCACCGATCGTTTCCCAGTCCCAGGACTTCAAGCCTGCCAAACCCAACACGTCCATCACGATACCGAGACGATGCGCGCAGAGGCCTCCATGGAGCCAGCCGAGTGGTCAGCAAAGAGGGGACGAGGACACCGCGCCGCTGGCTCCCGCGATACAGCAGCGAAGTACGGCACCCAGGCCGCCACACCCGACCCAGCCGAGCCACGGGACCCCGCCTGACCAGGTTGGCGGCCGCATGAATCTGCCTCGCCCCGAGCGGAGCATCACAGGTCCATCATGGAGTCGCTGATCAACCAGGTATCGGCCACATGCCGACGGATCTGCCGTGTCGGGGGCCACATCGACCCGACTGATCCTCTAGGTTACTGGTCCAGACCACCGGGAAGGACGACAGTTTGAGAATCGGGATCAGCATCAGCATTCCGTTCGCCAAGCAGCGGTTCGAGGAAGCCATGTCGATCGCGCAGTCGGACCTGCCCGTTCCAGACCGTTGGTCTGAATTGGCCCGAAACGTTGGACATTCGACACGGGGAGGAGACACCGTCGTCCTTGGTTGCGCGCTACTTGCCAAAGCCTGCGATCGTCGGATTGATCCGTTCGTGGTCAAGCTGGGCGTGACCGAACGTGGCTATCACATGAGAGGGATCGGTGATCACGTTCTCGCGCCGGCTCGAAATCATTACGGATTTGATCTAGGCTCCGAAAGTGCTAATCCAACCAACGGAAGCACCTGGCTGAAGCCGCGTACTCTGCACGATATTGTGACCCGTGAAAAGGAAAGCTTTGCTTTCCTATTGGAAGTGCTCGGCGAAGTCGACAGGCTTGACGAGGAACAGGCCCTTTACGCCTTTGCGGCATGGCTGCGGGAGCGATTTGCCGTTGCGCTCAAAAATCAGCCGATCGTAATTGCCGAAACTGAGGCGGATCTCGCGCAGATAGTTTCCGCTGCGGAGAGTTTCGTGCTCGAGAACCCTGAGCGAGGCGGCAGGGGCCAAGCACTAACTGCTGCGGCTCTGAGTATGATTTGGTCGGATGTCAGGACTGGGAAGATAAACGACCCTAGCCGACATTGGCCAGGTGATGTACACGTCTTCCAAGCTGCCGAGAAGGTGCCGCTCGTGGCAATCGAAGTAAAGCAGCGCGAGGTGACGGAAGGTGAAGTGTGGGCCTTCATTCGGCGTTGCGCGAACAAGGGCATCAGGAACGTCATGTACGTTGGTCTGAAGTCCGACCAGCAGGCACTACAGGGTTTGGACGCTAGCCACGTTGCGCGCGAACTAAACTGCGTCTTCACATGGATTTGGGGCGTGGAAGAGTTAGTCTTTCATGCTTTCGCTTGGAGTCCGAGGGGAGTGGAGGTCAACGTGCGAACCCTCGCTCGCGGGATGGTAAAGCGGATGGTGGAAGTGGGGCTTCCCGTCTCTACTCAAAAGCGGTGGGCTGAACTAACCCGATCCAGCTTCTTCGAGAAGTGACAGCGCTGAGGGCACCGAGATGCGGTGCCCTCAGCGCAGGCATAGAAACCAGATATGGCTCCCTATACGCCAAGCTCCAGCTGCTGTTGCTGGCGTGTGCATGGATCGCCAAGGTGGCCGAGCTGCTCCATTAGTGCGTCTACTACGACCTTACCGAGCTGAACTGGAACAGCGTTTCCAAGCTGACGTTGGATATCAGCTCGGTTACCGTTCAGCTTGAAGTCGTTAGGGAATGTCATGAGCCTGAGTAGCTCCGGCACCCGAAGGCGACGTGCCCTTTTTTCGCCGTCGGCGTTCACGACATTCTCCCAGTGGAAGGGGCCGACGTAAGGGCCCGGCTGCGCCTGAATGGTCGAAGCCGGCCGACCCGGGTCCAATCGCAGAAGGAACGTCCAGTACCGGCTTCGCCACTTGAAAACATTGCGACCGCCATAGCGGTCAGTGTGCCAGAGGTAGTTTTGGCCTGGAGGTACCTCAGAGGCCAACTCGCCGTACTCGCCATTAACGGCCTCACCAGGCTCAGGCGTGCCAGGAAGCAAGTCGCCGATTGCGTCATGGGCGGTGATAAAGGGCCGCTTAGTTACATCAATCTTCCGGTCCCGCTCACTCAAGCCCGAGTGTGTGATAGGCGGGAACTCGAACGCCCTTCCGTCTCGTCGGCCGACCACGAACACGCGCCGACGTAACTGTGGAACCCCGTACTCCGCAGCAAGTAGGACTTTATACCGAGGATTGTAGCCCAAATCTTCGAGCTGTTGCAGGAGGCGGGCGAACTGCGCACGGTGAGTTGAGTAGGTGAGGCCTTGGACGTTCTCAAGGATAAAGGCTTCCGGCCGTGTGTCACGGACTACCCGTACATACTCATCGAGGAGGGATGCGTTCGGGTCGAGGCTTTCGCGCTTCTCCTCAAGCCAGAAGCCGGACTTGCTGAAGGGCGTACAAGGAGGGCCGCCGATCACCAAGGTCGGCTCCCCGGCCGACAAGCCCGCCAGCTGGAGAAGTTCATCCGCAGTCGTGTGGCGGATGTCCTTGCAGAGCGTTGGCGTCTCGGGAAAGTTCATGGACAGGGTCCTGAGCGCCTGCGCCTCGTAGTCGGTGGCTACGGCAACCCGAAGGATGCCGTCTCGGTCAGCGGTACGGCCACACGCTTCCACCGCCAGGTCAAGGCCACCCGCGCCCGAGAAGAGGCTGATGACTGGAAGACGTTCGCTCACCCTAGGGACTCCCTCTGCTCGACCCCGACAAACTCTAGGCTGGTAGCTCCGTCCGCCGTCGGAGGCGGGCGGTTCGTTATCGGATGGGTCACTGGAGGTGGCCAGCCCGCAGGGCTCGATGCCGAGCCAGACTAAGGCACGCCCGCCTGGCACCGCCCCGGGCGGGCCGAGCGGTACAGCAACGAAGTACAGCAACTGTGCCACCCGGACGGCGCCGAACCAGCCGCTGACCAGCGCCCTGACCTCGAACGGACCTCCACCGAGACCTACCGCCAGCAGTTCGGGACGAAGCGCCGAGCAGCCAACTGAGCAGCCAAGTCGACGGACAGCCGTGGACGGGGGCGGCAAGGTCCGGCCAGCCGAGCTGGTCCGCCTGCCGGCTGGCCTTGGCGCGGCAACGACTCGTAATGCGTAGGTCGACAGTTCGATTCTGTCAGGCGGCTCCACACAAAACCCCAGGTCAGCGGCCTGTGGGTTGCTTTTTCATCGATGTTCCTCATCCGGTCCTCGGTCGTCAGTCCGCTTCCGGTCCGCAGTCCGCCCGGCCACCGCTTCGTCCAGGGCGTCGGCGACGGCGTCCAGGTCGTCACCAAACAGACCGGCGTAAACGTCCAGAGTCATCGACGCCGAGGCGTGCCCGAGCATCCGCTGAACCGCCTTGACGTTCGCGCCGGCCGCCACTGCCAGATTGGCCGCCGTGTGCCGCAGATCGTGCGGCGTGAGGTCACCCAGACCGAGCGAGACGGCCGCAGGCTGGAATACCCGGGGCCGGAAGTTGGTGTTGCGCAACGGCCCGCCTTTGGGAGAAGTGAACACCAGCGCGTCACGAGGCTTGCCCGCGATGTGCGTGGTCAACTCATCGACGAGGAACCGCGCGACGGGCACCGAACGGCGCTGATGGCTCTTCGGAGTGCCCTCGATGAGTTTGCCGCTGACCTCCGAGTACGCCACCGCGACATTCACCCGACGTTTCGTCAGATCCAAGCGGGACACCCGAAGCGCCGACGCCTCACCCCAGCGAAGCCCGGTGTAGGCGAGGAACCGCACCAGAAGCCGGTACCTGCCGCACGCCTCTGCAAGCTGCGCGACCTGGTCGTGGTCGAGGAATACCGGCTCCTCACTGACGACCCGCGGCAACCGAACCCGGTGCGCAGGATTGCGCGAGATCCGGCCATCATCAACGGCATGGGCCAAGACCAGCGAGAACACCCGATGGGCGTACCGAATGGTTGCCGGAGCCAACCCCGACGCTGCCAGTCGTTGCACCCAGGAGCCAACCCCGACGAAGGTGACCGACGCCAGCGGCGTTGACGACCAGGACGGGAGGACCTGCCGACGGAGCGCGACCTGATAGCGGGCGCGGGTGCTGGGCTTGAGCTGCACCTGACTGGTCATCCACTGTTCTGCCCACGTCCCGACTGTGACCTTGGCGCGCGACGGGTCGATCCAGTCACCACGGGCCATCGAGGACCTGGCACCCGTTTCCCATCGGACAGCGTCGACCTTCCGGTCGAAATGACGGGCCAGCTCCCGACCCGAGGCGTCACGCACGCGGGCGCGCCACTTGCCGTTCGGGCGCTTCTCCACACTCACGATCAGGCCGCCTGCTCGTGGAGCCAGGTTTGGACGTCGGCGGGGTCGTATCGGAGGTGACGGCCCACTTTGAACGCTCTGGGTCCGGTGCGGTGGTAGCGCCATTGGTAGAGCGTTCCGACCGGGATGTCGAGGTACAGCGATACGTCGTTGATGCCCCACAGGCGTTTGGCGGGGATGGTGGTGGTGGTCATTTCTATTCCTTTCTGGTCTGTCGTGTGGTGCGGATGCGGTCGCCGATGGCGGTGGCGAGTTCGAGTTGTTCGGGGGTGTCGTAGCCGATGCCGAGGATTTGCCAGTCGTTGATGACGAGGGTTTCGGTGTCTTCGGGTAGGCCGGCGTCGGTGAGCGCGGTTCGGAGTTGGTGTTGTTGGCGTTCGGCGCGCAGGTGTTTGAAGGTGGTGGAGTAGATGCGGGATTTGGTGAGGAAGTGGCCTCGGAAGCCGAGCATGTGAGCCCAGTGCCGCAGGTTGAGGTGGGCGTACTGGTCGAGTCCGCCGAGGTTCCACGCGGTTTGGATCATGGCCCGGTGGTGTTCGGTGACTGCGAGTTGGTTGATGTGTGTTTGGGAGCGGATGCGCCGGTCGCCGGTGTCGGTGGCGCCGGTTCCTTTGGTGGCGTACTTGGCGATGTAGCCGGCAAGGCGGGTGTCAGCGACGGCCTGGTCCTCGTCGTCGTCGCCGGGTTCGATGTCGATGTCGGTGGCGGTGATGTCTTTGACATCGACTTGTCCACCCCACCGCAGCGCCAACGGCGTCCCGTCAGGTCGGGTGGTCTCCAGCTCGACGGCCGCAGCCGCAGAGCGCACCGCGTCGGCGAGGAGGTCGGGGGTCAGCCAGGTCGGGGGTGGGGAGTCGGGGCCGGTGGGGCCGTCGGCGCGGATGATGGCGTGGAAGTGGACCAGGCCGCGTCGTTGGTATTCGGCGACTTTGGCGTAGGAGATTCGTAGGTGTTCACCGGATTCGCGGACGGTGAGGCCGCCGGCGGTGGCGATGGCGCGGCGTAGGGCGATGGTGAAGCGGTGCCAGAGTTGGCCGCTGTGTGCTTGCCACAGCACGGCTCCGGTGTAGTCGTAGGTTTGCGGGTTCAGCGGGTTGCCGAGTTGGGGGTGTCCTTCGGGGTGCCAGCGTCGGCAGGAGCAGGGTCGTTTCCCGGGCCGGTTGTGGACTGGGCCGAAGGATGGGGCGGTGAGGGTGGCGAACAGCCGCGGGGATGTGGCGACGGTGTGGGGGATGCCTTTGCCGCCGGACATGCCGGCGTGGATGAGGTGCCAGGCGTCGGCGGCGTACCGGTCGGCGCAGGAGGGGCAGACGGCGGCGCGGCGGGTTCCGCAGGAGGCCCATACCCGGCCTTGCCGGGAGGCGATGAGGTGACCGGTGGCGGCGTGTCGGGCTTCCCATTTGCCGATCAGGCGGATTGGTTTCAGGCAGCCTTTGACGCTTTCGACGCCGGCCCGCCATTGCTTGTAGGCCGGGGTGCGCATCCATCGTTCTAGTGCTGCCTCGCCGTCATGCACCGGTTGAGGTGCTGATGTCATGGGTTCTCCTTTCACGACAGGCCTGCCGTGCCCCAGGGCGAGGAGCACGGCAGGTGAAAGCGGGTGAGTGACGAGGGGTCAGTGCGCGCCGTTGAGGGCGGCCGGTGTGACCCGTTCGGCGACCTTGGATGCGATCGGTAGGGGTAGCCGGGTGGCTTGCTGGATGTCAGCGGCGGTGACGGGCCGGTCCAGGTCGGCGACGAGCCGCCGGATCTGGGTTTGCATCCCGGTCGGGATACCGAGCCCGTCAAGCGCCAGGGCGGGCAGCTCTACCGGCGCGTCGTCGCTCTCCGGGGTTTCCTCGGCCTGGCGAACTGGCCCATGGACCGCAGTGACCAGCGCTGAGGCGACGGGTTCCGCGATAGCGACCGACACCGGGTCGGGTGCGAGCGTCGGGAGGGGTTCGGGAGCCGGTGCCGCTGGGAGTTTGGGGAGGGTGATGGCTCGTCGTGCTTGGGTGCAGCGTGCCTGCACGATGGGCATGACTTCGGCGAGGAAGAACACCAGGATCGGGACCATGAGGTGCGCGGCGAGCATGCCCGCGCTGATTCCGCCTTCCCTTGGCCACAGGGCGGGCACGACGTTCATGACCAGGGTCGAGCCAAGCAGGAACCGTTTCAGCCAGTCGACGGCCCGGGAGTCGACGGCTATACCGCGTGCCAGCATCGCGGCTTCCCAACGCAAGACGGTGATGAGGATGCCGACCAAGCAGGGTTCGACTCCCCAGCACCCCCACCACACTGGGTCGGTGGGGGTGAGGTGCCCGGCGAGGAAGTCCTGAACCCCGGTGGTGGTGAACACCGACCCCAAGGCTAGGAACAGCCACAGGGATCGGGTGACGCTGGCCCGTAGCCGTTCGAGGTCCACGATGTCGAGGGCGGCGTCTTGTTCCAGGTCGTGGAGCTGACGCGCCACATCCAGCCGTTTGCTGAGCTTGCGGACCGGTCGCGGCGGCCGGACCGGTCGTGACGGCCGGGCCGGCTCTGACGTGTTGGTGGTGTGGCCCGGCATAGCGTTCACCGTGCGGTGGTGGTGGCGAGTTCGGTGTGGGGCCAGCCGGCTACGCGGACGAGGTCGGCGATGTCGTTGTCGTCGCAGTACGCGGCCCGCACGCGCATCGGGGTGCGGGAACGCTGTTTGACCACGAACCCGATACCGGCCGAGTCGGGCACGTTGGGGATCTCGTCGGCCAGAGCGCCTCGGCGTCGCATGTCGTCACCGAGGACCATGTCCACGTGCCCGGCTGAGGTGGCCCGTAGGCATACCCGCAGGCTGAACAGGTCCCGCTGAGGGATGACGTCCTTTGTCGGTTCCTGCAACGCGCCGATGACGCTGCCACCCAACGCCCGGGCCTGCGACAAGATCAGCGGCAGGACCGCCTGCGCGCCCCGAGTCAACGACCGGTCCCCGTAGCCGGTCACCGCCCCCAACTCGTCAATGACCAGCACATCCAGCGGGGTTTCCCGGGACATCTCGAACGTGCGCCGGCCCTGATCAGCCAGGACCTTCTTCCGGGCCTGCATGGTCTCCCAGAACGAGCCCAGCACGTCCACGATGTCGGTGTCGGCCTCGGCGTACCGGTACGACACCGGGCGTAAGGCGTTCAGCTCGGTGCCTTTGGGGTTGATCACGTGGACTCGGACCAGGCCGTCGCGGATCAGCGGCGCGCACGCCCGCAACGCCATCCAGGTGACCGAGTTCTTACCCGACCCGGTAGCGCCAGCGATCAGCCAGTGCTGGCCGATGAGCGGGGCGTGCCAGTCGGTGTCGTGTTCGGTCTCGCCCAGGTACACGCTGCCCAGGCTCACCGTGTCGGCGTCGGCGGGGATGTCCGGCGGGATGATCACCTGTGTGAACGGCTCCGACCGTTGCACAATCAGGGCGATGATCTGGGGGCGGACCCGCTCCACCCCGACCCGTTCGGCTTTCAACGCCACCGCCAGGGCCTCGGTGGCTTCTTCCCACAGCTTCGGCGTCTGCCCCAGCAGCAGCCGCACATACACCGTCTCCGTCGACGGGGAATGGGACCGGACCCGGATGATCCGGGGCACGTTGATCCGCTCCGTTTTGCGGTTGACGGTCACCAGGTTGCACGCCTCAGTCACCCGGCCCCACCACGGCCCCAGATAGGTACGCGATAGCCAGCGTCGCCGCACCGCCCGCAACTGCGGGGCCGCCACCTGCTCCCACGAGTGGGGGTGAGCCCGGTACCAACCCACCCCGGCCGCGAGAGCCCCGGCGACCACACCACCGGTGGTGACCGGCCCGAACTGGGCCACGCTGGTAGCCGCAGCCGCCGGAACGGCCAAGAAACCCGGGTGCCTGGCCGCCCAGCCCGCAGCCCGCCACTCCCCGCCTTGTTTACGCTGCTTTCCCATCAACCGCACCCACCCTCAATACCGATATACGAAACTGTCTGTCTGTTTGGGCAAAGGGTGAGGCCCGGATTAGGGTCACCAATCCGGGCCTCACCAACGAACACGTTCCTGTTAGCGGACCGCCGCGAGCATTTGCTTAGCGCGGGTCGTTGACTTTTCCGCTTCCCGCGTCTCATCCATCCACGGGCCTGCCTCTTCCAAAAGCACCAACAGCACCGCGACCGACCGACGAAGCTCGTCATAATGGCGCAGGTACCGGTACCGCTGAGGCATGCCCTTCATTGACGACCGCATCAACCGCATAGCCTGATCAATGCTGTCGTAGGTGTCGCTGATCTGATACGCCATCAGTTGACCTTCCATGGCTTGGCGATTAGGTCAGCCTCGAACGTCTTCACCCGCGTGTGGAACGCCCGTAAAGACTCCGCCGCCTGCTTGTGCGCGTCCTCCAAGTCCTCGACCCGGGCCGCGTACTGATACAGGGTCCCTGGTGGTGGCTCGCAGCCCTTGATCAGGCTCTTCGCCCCATCCAGCAGCATCGCCAACCCTTGAACGTTCCCCATCAACGCCTCATACCGTGACTTGCCGGTCAACGACTTCACCAGCTCCGGCACCAAATCCATCCCTAACTCCTCTCCTGTTCTAGCGCTTACCAGCGGCAGCTACTCCCGCCGGACCGCCACATCCGACGCACCCGCCGCCCCTCACGACGAACAAGCGCCATGTTCAATGAAATCGACAGCAACAGCAGGCCGCTTAGAATCAACTCGCCGTTCGACACAACAACCTCCCCTCTCAATGCGATAGCAGCAATATGGTCTGTTCTTGGCAAGGTTCTAGCCACTGTGGAATTGTCAATGAACAAGACGCCAGACACGAACCATCACAGGCCGACCACCTGACGAGCGCCCCGACCCGACTCGAACAGGTCACCCACCAAAACAGGGGGGGGCGAAGACCTCTTTACGCGCTGATCGGCTTCAAGCCCTGCGCCTTCCACGTCAAACCCGAGCGGCCGTCCCGCTCCCAGTGCGACACCGTCGCCCCGATCAACTCCACCAAGTCGCCCTCCTGGACCCCGGTTGGGTTGGCCGACAGGGTGACCCTCAACTCCTCGCCCTTGCCCCGGTAGCCGTCGTCGGTCGCGGCCGGCTTGGCGAACACACCGACGGTGTACAGCGGCTCATCCGTCCCATACGCCGTACTCACCTTCCCCTCCTGATCCACCTTGATCGACGGCTCCTCCACCACACGCAGCTTGAACCCAGCCAGATTGACCGGAATGTTCCGCATCTTGATCTCTCCCTCGCTACCTGTCTGGACGACACGTCGCCCCTGCCCTGTCCCAGCCCGCGGCGGCCGGTGCCTGATCAGTCCCTCCCATAGGACTAACTCTTCCCCTACTATGAGGACTCAAGCGTCTGGTGTCAAGGACTAATCAGTCCTCACCTGGGACGCGTGAGTCCGGTTGGTGGGGACGTAGAGGTCCCCTGACAATGGAGGGCGTGGACATGGCGGAGGTTCTGAAGCGGAGACGTGCCGAGCTAGGCATGTCACAGGCCGACCTAGCCACGGCGGCAGGGGTTGATAAGCGGCAAATCAGGCGTTACGAGGCAGGCGAGCAACAACCCGTGCTCTCCGTGGCTGTCGCGATCGCCGAGGCCTTGAAGATTTCAGTTGGCGAGCTTGCCGGCATACCTGCACACAAGGTCAACCTCACCGGCGACTGGTGGGCATCTTGGCAGACTGCGAAGGACGGCGAGGAGGTCATTACCCTGCAAGAAGTACGATTTAGACAGCAGGGCGACCTGATCAGCATCGAGACGACGACACGCGGCATCGGCGTCGAGGACGGCGGGTACCACTGGCGCGGCGAGCTCCGACTCTGGGATAACGAGATCCTAATGGGCTGGTACGCAGCCGACGACGGCTCAGTCCGCTCAAAGGGCACGATCTACTTCGTACTGCACCCACACGGACAGCGCATGGCCGGACGGTGGGTCGGAATCAGCTACGACGGCAAGATCGTAACGGGTTGGGGTGCGATGGCGCGGACTGAGCAGGACGCAAAGGCCGTAATCCAGGATCTCAAAGACGAGAGGACTAGCGATGACAGTTGAGGTATGCGAGGTCATCATCACCGGTCCAGATGCTGACTGGTTAACCAACTTCACGCATAAGCTCGTCGCGGACCGGCTCTCTGCCTGCGGCCACAACATTTCGCACATTCGCTCCGTCTACCGTTGGCAAGGCGCAATACACGACCAAACAGAAGCGCGCGTTGCTCTTCATACCCGGCGGGAGTTATTGCCTGAAATAGTCGCGCGGACTACGAAGGATCACCCCTACGAGGTACCGTGTATCATCGTATTACCAATTAGCGGTGGGAATCCGGCGTATCTGCAATGGATTGCAGCCGAGACGCGTGAAGCGCAGATGTCATAGCCACCCGGTTCCGCCAGTGTCCGGACATGCCGAGAGGAGTATGGCGCTTGCGTACGCCAATCACTTCACGATCGGCCTACTCGTCGTCAGAGGGTGGGTCCAGCGGCGACTCGCGCGAAAGGCTTTCCGTTACCGATCGTGGCATGAAGAAGCCGTCGGCCTTGCCCGGCTTCGAATACTTCGCATGCAGCGGAAATTCGATTCCATCGGGAAGTTCGCCAGAACTGACCAGTGCGCGAATCGCGGTTTGGATCGGCCTGGTGAACCCAACGAGCAACCTTCCCTGGTCGTAACCGCCGATTTCATACACCCGTGATCGAGTCACGAAGCCCATGGGTGTGCGGGATGCCTCACCTAGGACGGTGGCCTGAGCCTCGTTTCCTGTCTCCACAAGGCGGCACAACAGGCTCTCAAAGGCTGCACGGTCCCAGCCGACCGACACCGCCTCCTCTTCTTCGCTAAACCGGGCAGCGTCATCGAGTGTACTTTCGTCCACGTCGACGGAAAAGGCATCTGCAGCCGCCGAGAGTAGGCCGCCTGGCTGTGCCATGACTAGCCTCACAGAGGCTCGCTCCATCATCTCGTGAATCAGCTCCACCCGCGGACCGATTGGCTCGCCGTCTGCATCCAGGCGCCACCAGTCCTCTTTGCTGTCCCGTGTCACCAAGAGGACGTCCTTGCCGTCGCCCGTTGCCCTCTCGATAAGTTGTTCCCACAACAGATAGTCGCCCGTTCCTGCTTCCGGGTTGGCCGACTTTGCTGCATCCATGTAGCCAGGCGGAATCTTGCTCTCGAAGCGACGGCATCCCGCGCTTACTAACTCTGCAAACCGCTCCGAGCTGTACGGACTGCCCACCCTCTTGTCGAAGAGCTCCAGCAGCTTCTGAACAATTGGATCCTGTTCGACGTCTTTCAGCGCCCCGCGTAGGTTCAGTGCACCCTCTCCGTGGCCGATTTGACTGATTGCCTTCTTGAAAACTTCCTCGAAGTCGGCAGCAAGCTTGTCAGCATCAGATATCGCCATTGTTCGCTTGCCCCACGACCCAATCTCGGCGATTGCCTTCTTGCGCGCCTCGCGAAGTCCCGCGACGGAATTAAGGGCTGCCATTTCCCGGACGACGTCGTCGCGCCTTCTCCAAAACTCCCGCTGAACCTGTGCTGGCATGAAGAGCGATCCAGACGATGAAATCGCACTCAGCACAGAAAAGATTTGCTCTCGGGCCACTTTCCCGTATCTATAAAGGTCGAGTAGGACGTTTGTATCGAGTGCCACGGTGCCATTCTTCAGCACATCCTTGAGGTGGTCTTGGTCAATCCCTCGGTAGGCTTCGTATCCGTCGAACAGGCTGTTTCCGCTTCCGTCGGCTGACATGCGAGCGCTCCCGTTCCCCCTCGTGGCGTCTGAACCACCATCCCAGAGTCATGGCGTGCGAAGGTCATTGATTGATGACCTCGATCGTGCCCGGACGCCGCCGAGCTGGCTCGATACCAACATGGGCAGCCCATCCTCAACTGCCGCCGAGCGCGCTGCCTTGGTCTGCCACCAGCACCCGGCCCCGCTGCTACCTCGGATCTGCGACAGGCTGGTTGCGCACGGCGGTCATACTTTGTGGATGCGATCGCCTTCGGTAGTCACGTGGCCTGCCGTGTTGGCTGTGTCCGCCACGGCGCTCCTAACTTTGGGCGGTTGCGTCGATCCGGCGTCCTCGAGCGCCGAGGGCCTGCCACAGCCGACGCCGAGCTCGACCGCAGCGAACCCGGAGGCTGTGAACCAGGGGTCAGGGCCGGGCGACGTAGCCCCGCACGGTGCCGAGAACAATGCTTGGAAGCGTCGGCACGGCATCAGCATTGATCAACAACGCCGTGGCGACGATGTTGCAGCTCTTGTACGGGCCGCTCTGGGCAGGCAACGGGCGGCTAAGAAGTTTGACGCTGCGACGACCGATAGGACGCTGCGTGCGTTGAAGATCGCCGATTTTGAACTGACTGTTAACCCGATGAGCGTGCCTTCGTACCGCACCGACGTTACCCCCAATCCACCGCTGGGTGCGGTGTTCGCGCTTCAGCATGAGCGTCTATGCGTCGACGGGGATATACGGCCCGAGCGGCTACTCGTCCAAGTTGAAGGCGCTGCTAACGAGTTCGGCTGCATTGAACCGGTAAGCCATTAACTCGCTAGATCCCCGGCGCACTCAACTGCCGCGACGAGCGCGCTTCCGGGTGTGTCGCTGGGATGTAGAGCTCTCGCGTCTTGGTCCGCAGGGACACTGTGGCTCGGCTCGGAGGCATGTGTGTTCAAACTTTCTTTACTTGGTCAAGGCGGGCCTGCGGCCCGCCGCCGTGCCACGCCGGGGCGCGCGTGCGGCCTGGCGGCCGGTCACGCCCCGGCGCACACGGCGGGTCGTACTCGTCGTAAGGGTGAACGACAAGCCCGATGCAGGGCTGCTGATCGTGACGGGTCGCGATCAGAGCGCCTCCGGCGGGGGCCTCCAGCTCCGGGATGGCCAATGGTTCGTCAGGCCGTTGCGCTGGTCGCGTGGTTGGGGCTGGGGTGGGTGCCATCCCGCCTGCTGACGTCCCGGGCAAGCCGAGCAGACCGGCCCCGGGGTGACCAGGTCGTACGTCCGTAGGGCGCTCCACCTGGTCACCCCGGGGCCGGCCCGCACCCCCAGAGGGCGGGACGACAGCAGACGGGATGGCACAGGCTCGGGTGGACGGTTTCGCGGCGTATGGGTGCGGTCAGTCGCACCCGTAGCCGTCGCCGTCTCGATCAAGCTTGTGGGTGTCATCGCCGATCACCTTTACCGGTCCGCTGACGTAGGCCGGTCCGTTGCCCGAGCCACCTGCGCAGTCGACGTCGCCCTTTCCGATGGGTACGCAGGCACCGCTGTAGTTGGGATCACACCTTTGCTGCCGCTTAGTTCCTTTCGCGATGACTCTGGTTGCCGGTCGCTTGGTGATTACCGTGCGAATCAGCTTCCTTCCTGTCTGCGCGCCGTTGGTTGAGGTCACCTCGAATGTCAGTGTCTTGACGCCTGCCACGCCTGGGACCTTCACCTTCGTGGTACCCGACGGCAGAGACGGATCGTTTACCTGCTTCGTTGTGAACGGGATCGCCTCTGTCTCAGTGACTGTGCGCTTCACGACAACGGGCCCGGTTGTCGTGACTGCCGACGGCGTGACGTCCGCGGAGGGCGTTGCTTCGCCTGTTTCCGTCGACACAGGGGTCGGTGTGCTGTTGCTGGCGTTGACGGTCTTCTGGGTCTCGCCGCCACAGCCCGCCAGGAAGATCGCTACCGCGACGAGCGTGGCCTTGGCGGCTGGATTCCCGCGAAACCAGCCATGTGGTCGCTGCGGCATCGGAGTACCTTGCGGCCACGGCTCTTGAGGTGTCGAGTTGGTCACGATTGCAGTCTGCGCTTCTGGTTTGCCCGTTGCTGTCAGCCATTTGGCCATGACGTACTGCCATGTTGGCCTACGTCAAAAGCCGCACATGAATCGACATCGATTCGGCGGCGTTGGCTCTCAGCAGCCCATCTCCGTGACCGACTGCACCGAGCCGCGTGAAGCCCGCTACCAGCGCAGCGCGACAATGCCAAGCCGGGCGCGGCAATCCGTAGATCAAGGGTCGGTCGGTCCGCACGGAGTCCGCAGGAGGGCCGCAAGCCGTACCGGAAGCCATGAAACGTCGCGAGGTGTATCGGCAGCTCAGGTACATCTACCGCAGGTCTATCGGCATGCATAACTTGATCTCGTAATGCGTAGGTCGACAGTTCGATTCTGTCAGGCGGCTCAGGCCAGAGGCCCTGACCAGCTGAAACGCCGGTCAGGGCCTCGACTTGTCGATGCGGATTTGAATCGCCCTCGACAAATCCGCGCGGAAGATCGGGTTCAGCGAGTCAGGTGCTGGCTGCCGTAGGTGCTGGCCCGTCAATTGGGCGCCCACCACGGTATGCGGCGCCGTCGATCAGCGGTGCTGACGGCCGTAGTGGTGGTCACGCCGTCGCGGACGGTGGGACGGGAGGCCACGAACAGTGTCGGGGCGCGGTTCTTGGGTCTTCGGCTGATCCGCGCAGTCAACGTCCGCAGCCGGAGTTGCTTGATCAGGTAGTCGGCGTTGGACGGCCCGTGCCGAGGCTTCATCGCTGGGGCCGGTGCGGGGCCGGTGCTGCTAGCAGTCGCTGGGGATGCGGGCTTGGATGCGGGTGCCTTTGTCGCTGGGTAACAGGGCGATGCTTCCGCGGTGTCGGTCCAGGATCGCGCGGCTGATGGCCAGGGCCAGGCCGGCGCCGGGGATACGGCGGTCACGGGTGCGGCTGCTGCGGTAGAAGCGGGAGAAGAGCCGTTCGCGTTCGTCGTCGGGGACGCCGATGCCTTCGTCGGTGACGGTGAGTTCCGCGACCGCGCCGGCGATGGCACGTAGGGCAACGGTGATCTGGCCGCCGTCGGGGCTGTAGGTGACGGCGTTGTTGAGTAGGGCATCGACCACTTGTCGGATGCGGACTGGATCGGCGCTGAGCAGGCATTGGTCAGGCAGGTCGGCGTGGATGGACGGGCGCGGCCCGTCCGGGGGTAGGTCGATGGTGGCGACGGCTTGGCGTACCTGTTCGGCGAGGTCGAACTGTTGGCAGGTGAAGGTGGCGTGGCCGGTGTCGATAGCGGCCAGGTCGAGCAGTTCGTCGATGATCTGCCGCAGTTCGGCGGTGTTGCGCCCGATGACCTCGGCCAGTTGCCGGCCCTCGGTGTCGAAGTCGCCGGCATCCAGTCCGCCGAGCAGGTCGGCGTAGGCGCCGATGGAGGTCAGCGGGGTACGCATCTCGTGGCCGATCAAGGCGACGTATTCGTCCTTGGTGCGCAGCAGGGTCAGCTGTAGTTCCATCGATCTGCGGCGTTCGAGGAACTGCCCCAGGTGTCCGGCCAGCCCGTTGACCAGCATGATGAGGATTTCCTCGGGCTCCTCGACCACGTCAGCGAACAGGACAAGCACCGCCAGGATGTGCGTTTGGCTGGCCGGCACAGGCACCGCCAACGCCGAACGGAGACCGGACCCGGCCGCAGAGCCGCAGATGCGGGCGTCGATGGTGGCATCGTGGACCCAGATGTGGTCCTGGTTCTCCCACGCTGCCCCGGCCAGGCCCTGCCCGCAGCGCAACTGCTGCGGCATGTCGATGTCCCCCGCGTTGCCGGGCGCGTCGTAGCGAGCTGCCGGGCGCAGCAGGCCGGCGTCCTCGTCCACGAGCCACAGCTCGGCGTGCGGCCACCCCAGCGTGTCGGCCAGCTCCCGCAGCATTTCGCCGCCGGCGTGTTCCACGGTGACGTCGTTGCGGGCCAGGATCGTGGCCAGGCGCAGCTCACAGTGGTGCAGCCGGTGCGCGCGACGCTGCGCGGTCACGTCCTGGGCGCAGATCACCGCGCCCTGAATGGCGTCTTCGCCGGCCGGGATCGGCTGGGCGCTGGCCGAGAACTCCCGCGGGGCAGCTCCCCGCTGGTACGCGGTCATCAAGAAGTCGCGCAAGGTCTCTCCGCGCAGCGCCCGCAGCAGGGGCATCTGCTCCGGCGTTAACGGCCGCCCGGTGGCATCGCACAACATCAGGTCCGCGCCCCACTCGCGCACGTCGCGCATCGCAGTGTCGGTGTGGGCGGGAAAGGCTTGGCGCATAGCCTCGTTGGCGAACACCACCTTGCCGGCGGCGTCACAGGCTCCGACGGCTACATGCAGGTTGGCCAGCAGCAAGTCGAGGAACCGGCTCCATCGGGCGGCCTCAGCCGCGGCGTGGCGTTCGGCCACGAACGCGGTGGCCGCCTGTGCGGCCTGGTCCACGGCAGCCAGCTGCGCGGCCGACCACTCCCGGGGTCGGTAGTCCACCGCGCAGACGACCCCAGTGACCTCACCCCGGGGATCACGAATCGGGAATCCTGCATACGCTGCGCCCCCAATCAGCCGCAGCGGTGCCTCGGCCGGCACCCGAGCGTCTGCGTCGACATCGGTCACGATCAGCGGCAGGTTGCTGTCCACCACGATCCCCGCCAGCGTTGACGCCATTGGCGCCCCCCGTAGCTGCTCCCACTGCGGCGGGAGGCCGCAGCCGCCAACCAGCCGCAGCCTCTCATCCTGGAACACGTGGATCATCACCGTGGGCGCGCCGACGCTGCTGGCCGTCAGCTCAGCGAGCGCGTCCGCGGCCTCGGCTGAGATGCCGGCAGCCGTCAGTTCGACCTGGCGGACCTGGCTGTCACCTACGACCGGCCCAACTTCAGGATCGGCTGGCGGTTGCCCGCTGACGCCGCTCATCCCTCCACCGTAAACACCTCAACAAGAAGCCGCCGGAAAACGGGCAAACAAGCCAATATATCTAAAGTCCGACGATCGTAAGTCGATCGTCAGGATCTTGATTACTCTCGCCCGAGCGCCGGTTCTGTGGATCAGGCCGCGGGTGGCGTCGCCCACCTTGGCACGGACCGATCGGTCAGCTGAGTGACCTTCGCATCTGTTGGGCCACCACGCGGTAGCCGGACGTCTCGTACAGTTGGATCGCCCGGCTGTTCGTGCCGAAGACGTTGAGCTCCACGCGGCCCACCCCATGGGAGCGGGCAGCGTCCTCGACGGCGGCCAGGAGCGCGCGACCGAATCCGGCTCCGCGGTACGGCTCGTCGATCTCGATGTTGTAGATGAAGGCGCAGTCCGGCACCCCGCGCGGATGCGTCAAGCTCAGCCACGACGCACCAACACAGGCGCCGTCCGGGAGCACCGCCCGGAAGAACAGCATTCCGGTGGTTGCAAAGCCGTCCGGTAACAGCGCTTCATTCGCCTTGACAGCAATTTCGAGGGCCTCGTCCGCTGGCCAACTACCGGCTACTACCTGTGAATCGGCGAACAACCGGACGGCCCGGCCGCGCCACTGCTCGAACTCGTCGCTGGTCATCTCGCGTACGGTCACCTCAGGCATCGCGCGATGGTCTCACACCAGTCGGTGGATCGTCGCCACGAACTTCCCCCTCCTCATGTGGGGTAGGCGATCGCGGTGGCGCGCCCGAATCTGCCTGGATCTCCGTTCTACAACGGAGCCATGAGGGACGAACGCTAGGCCCCGGTCCGCCGCACGCCGCTTCCAGCGCTGATGAACTCGGTGTGCATGGTCCGGACGGACGCCAGCAGTTGTTCGCCCAGCTCGTCGCCTAGCGGTCCGTCCGGGCGCCAGGCCAGCACCAGGGCGGCCCTCAGCGGCGTGTCTTCGAGCGCGACGTGCGCCATCCGGGCCTCCTTGTTGATGTTCGGCCAGTAGGTGAACGTGATCGCGCCGAGCGCGTGGCCGAGCGCGACCGCCGCGGACGCGCTGTTCGCGAAACTGACGCGTGGCCGGATGCCCGCTGCCGTGCACGCCGTCTGGAAGTGGGCGGTCAGCGGCTGGCACTCCGGATACGCGAGGACGATGTGCTCGTCCCCGAGGTCGGTGAGCCCGATGGTGGGGCGGTCGGCGAACGGGTTGCTGTCCGGCAGGCACAGGTACGGGTCCTGGGCGGCGATCTGCTCGTGTCGAACGTGTTCCGGCGGATCCGGGTCCAGGCCCGGGTAGTGGCGGAACATGGCGACGTCTATCTCGCCGTTGCCGAGGAGTTGGATGAGTCGCTGGCCGAACTCGTCCACCAGCAGCGACATGGGCGCGATGCCGAGATTCTCCGCGCAGCGCACGAACGGAGTCAGTGTCGGCGTGGGCGCGGCGCCCAGGCGGACCGACAGCTTCCCGTTGTCGGTGGCCAGGCAGCGACGGACGTCGGCGAACATGCGGTTCACCGCGGGGAGCACCTTGCCGGCGTGTTCGAACAGGATCGCGCCCGCGGTGGTCAGCGTGATGCCGGACGGTTGGCGGTGCAGCACTGGCAGCCCGACTGCTCGCTCTAGGCGTTGCACGGCGCGACTGACGCCGCTCTGGCTCATGCCCAGCTTTTCGGCAGCGCTGTTGATGCTGCCCATCTCGGCGACGGTGTGCAGGATGCGCAGTTGCTCGGGTTCGATGTCCATCTAATGCTGCACGCCCGCGTCGATCCTCGCCTGGTGGGCCTCTGCGACCGCGCGTGCGAAGTGCGGGACCTGTTGCGCCCAGAAGCCGTCCGGTCGGTACATGAGGAGGTGCCGGGACACCCAGGGCAGCCCGGCGAGCGGACGGCGGGTGGTTCCCTCCGCGGACGGCCCCCACCCCTGAGTCATCGCCACGCTGCCGTCGTGCCGGACGACGTCCTCGTGCGGCCCGTACGGCGGCAGGTGGTGGACGATCTCGGGGGTGAACCCGAACGGGCGGCACACCCGGTGCAGGAACGCGATGCAGTTGTCCGATCCGGAGACCGCGATCCACCGTTCATCGCGCAGCTCTGGCACGGTGATGGCGGGCCGCTGCGCCAGCGGATGGCTGGAGCTGATCATGATGTGTGGACGCTCGTCGATGATGTGCTGGACGCCGAGCTCGGCTGGCCGGGGGCACGACATCCCGGTGAGCTCGTGGACCAGCGCCACGTCGATCTCGCCGGTGAGCACCTGGTTCGTCACCTGCCTGGTCGACTCGGCGACGGTCACCTCGATGGCGGTGCCGGGGAAGCGGCGACGCAATTCGTCCAGCAGCAGGTCCGCAACGGAGCTTGCCGTCCACCCGAGCCGGATCGTGCCGGCCTGCCGGTCGCGGTGCCGGGCGATATCGTCGTGGATGGCGGCGCAGTCGTCCAGGATCTCGGCGGCGTGGTGCAGGACGACGCGGCCGAGCGCAGTCGGCCGGACGCCGCAGTGGTGACGGTCGAACAGTGGGCCGCCGAACAGGTCCTCAAGCCGACGTAGCTGTCGGCTCAACGCGGGCTGGGGCAGCTTGAGCTGTTCGGCGGCCCGGTTGAGGCTGCCGGCCGTGGCCACGGCTCGAAGGTTTCTGAGGTGATGCAATTCCAGCTGCATATCCCCTCCCAACGGGGTCGAGACGGGCCCAGGGGAGCGCGAGGCGGTGTGTTGTGGAATCGCCTCGCGCCCGAAACGCTGCGGTTCCGGCCCTGGGCGGCCGCTCGATCGCGAACATTGTGTCACAGGTTACCGTTCGGTAACAGCTGTGACGACGGGCTGGATGTCCGTCAGCCCGTTTGCAGCAGGAAGTTGGGGCTGTCCTCGCCCGGGTCCTGCACCTTGTCCTTCGCGGCCGCGTTCTTCAGTGCCTTGTCCAGGTCCACAGGGGTCATCTCTGGGTGCTTGGCGAGGTACATCGCGGCCACCCCCGCGGCGTGCGCGGCAGCCATCGACGTGCCGCTCGCCTTGGTGTAGGACAGGTTGTTGGCAGCGTTGGCCGTCACAATGTCCTCGCCGGGGGCGAACAGGTGGACGCAGGTGCCGAAGTTGGCGGTGCTGAGCCGGCGGTCTGACCGGTCGGTCGCGGCCACGGTGATCGCGGTGGTCTGCCGTCCGGGTGTGGTGTAGCAGCCGTCTACATTGTCATTTCCCGACGCGGCCGTGTACGCGAGGCCCTTCTCGGTCATCGCGTACAGGGCGAGGTCGATCACCGACTGGGCCGGCCCGGAGAAACTGAGGTTGAGCAGGGCGGGACGTTGGGCGTGCGCGTCCACCCAGTCGATGGCGGTCAGGATCTGCTCGCCGGTCCCGGTGCCGTCGCAGCCGAAAGTCCTTACCGACTCGATACGGACACCCTTGGCGACGCCGGTGAAGCGACCGCCGATCGTCGCGGCGACCTGGGTGCCGTGGCCGTTGCAGTCCTGGCCGCTGCGACCGGCCGAACCGGACGGGTTGAGCGCGTCGAACGCTCCGCGTGCCCGACCGCCGAACTCGAAGTGGCTCGTCCTGACGCCGGTGTCCAGCACGTACACACGTACGTTGGCGGCGTCGTTCGGGTACTTGTATGTGCGGTTGAGCGGCAGTTCGGGCTGGTCGATGCGGTCGAGGCCCCACGACGGCGGGCGCTTCTGCTCCCCGGCGACGCGGAATGTCTTGTCTGAGGTGACGGAGTCGATGCGGCCGTCCGACAGGTACTCAATGTACTGGTCCATGGTGAGGTCAACGGAGAACCCCTGCATGGCCGAGTGGTAGACGCGCCGCAGCTGCCCCCCGTACGTCCCGGTCATCTCCTGGGCGACCGCGGTCACCTTGGCCGGGTCAGCCGGGACGTCGCGCAGCGCCACGATGTAGACCGCGGTGTCGCCCTGTTGGGCGGCGCGCTGGGCGGGCGCCGCGGCCGCCGTACCGGACTGGGCGAGCGGGAGTGCGAGCGAGACGGCCAGGAGCGCGACCGTCCTCCAGTGCTTGGTGTGCATGACTTCCTTCCGGAGCGGGGAAGTGTCAGGGCTCGCACGCCAGGCGGGCCCTGACACGTCTAACGGGACATACAAACGGGTCGCCCGGCGTCGGTGGGGCCCGCCGGGCGACCCGGATCAGTCCTCGTGGGTGACGTGGCTGATCAGCGCGACGCGGGGTACTTCGTGACGACGTTGGTCAGCCAGGCACGCAGCGCATTGGCGGAGTCGAAGCCCACGGAGCGGCTGCCGTACTCCTTTTCCTTGCCGATGCTGACCAGCGCGGGAATGCCGCGGACGCTGTACTTGCGCATGATGTCCTTGTTCCGGTCGACATCGACCTTGGCAAGGATCCACGAGCCGTTGTCCTGCTCGTTGAACTTCTTCAGGTGCGGGTACTGCACCTGGCACCAGTGACACCAGGTGGCGGTGAAGTCCAGCACGACGGGCTTCGTGTTGGACATCTCCAGGACCTGCGGGAAGTTCGCCGCCGTGACATCGATGATGGTCGGGTCGGCGAACGGCACTGACGCGTCAGCCTTGGGAGCAAAGGCGGCGTTGGCGGGAGCGGCCACGGCGAGCGCGCCGGCGAGGGACAGCGCCCCCGCGAGCATTGCGATCGTACGCTTCATCATGAAACTTCCTTCCTTGTGGGGTTCATCCGGGCCTGAGCGGCCGCGGACGATTCGGTGGGCAGGCCCGCAGCCGCCCAGTCCTCGATGCCTTCGCGGTACTTGCGGACGTTCTGGTAGCCGAGCTTGAGCAGCCGCTCGCCAACCAGGCCGCTATTGCGGCAGGGGATGTTCGCGCAGTACACGACAACCGGCACGGACTTGTCGGGGAGCACGGTGGGCGCGCACGCGTCGGTGAACTCGGCGGCCTGCTCGTAGGGGAATCCGGGGATGTTGCGGGCGCCAGGAATATGTTCCTGCTCGTAGTAGGCGACGGGCATCGTGTCGACCACGACGACCGTGCCGGCCTCCATCTCGGCGGCGAGTTGGTCACGGGTGATGAGCGGGAGCACGTCAGGGTCCTTTCGTACTGGCGGTGGGGGTAGCGGGAACTGGAGGCGCCGGTTTGGTGGCGCGCCGGCCGCGCGCCACGCTCATCCGGCCGAGGATGGCGTGCACGGCGAACGCGATCACGACCGAGGTGATGGCGGCGCTGCCCAGGCCGGCGACGGCGGCGGCGCTGCCTGCGGCCCAGCTGATGAGGGCGCGGGGCGCCCAGTCCGGCGGATCCGAGGGCAGCGTGCCGGCGAGGCGAGCGGCATCCAGCGCCGGCCGGTACGTCCGCACGACGAAGTACTCGGCGATGATGATTCCGGCGACCGGCGGCGCGAGCATCCCGATCGCGGTGAGGAAACCTGCGAAGCCGTGCACGATGCCGAGCGCGGACAGCAGCGTGCCGAGCGCGCCGAGCGCGACGGTGACCGGGACACGACCGACCCGTCGTCCGGTGAGCACGTGGATCGAGTTGACCAGACCGAGCGAGGACGAGTAGAGGTTCCAGTCGTTGATCTTCAGGATCGCGGTGACCAGCACCAGCGTGCCGAGCACCCCGGACGACGAGACGACGATGCCGACCACGTCGTCGGTGCGGGCCGCGTGGGCCAGGAGCACTCCGATCAGTCCGATCAGGTACTGGCCGAGTGTCACCGAGATCAGCGTCTGCTTGACGACATCGGACGGTCGCCGGTTGAACCGGGTCATGTCCGGCGTCATGATCGCGCCGAGGATGAAAGCGCCGGAGACCAGCGTGATGCCGGCGCCGAGCGACAGCGGCGGTCCGGGCGGCGCGGAGGCGATGAGGTCGCCGAGCGAGTGGCTGCGCAGCGCGTCCACGATCGAGACCAGGGCGAGCGCGAGGAAGGCGGGGACGGCCAGGTAGCCGACCCAGGCCATGGTGCGGAACCCGTAGGTGGTGATCGCGGTGATCACGGCGCCGCCGAGCAGCGCCCAGAGCCACTCCGACGACCAGCCGGTCAGGTCGTGCATGCCCTGCGCGAACACGCCGTTCTGGACGCCGAACCAGCCTGCCAGGCTGATCGCGACGAGCATTCCGACGAGCGCTGAGCCGCGTCGTCCGAACCCGGCCCAGCGGGCGAGAACCGATGTGGAGAGACCCTCGCGGACGCCGGCGACGCCGAGCAGGATGGTGAGGATCTCCAGCAGCACGGAGCCGATGGTGATGGCGAGGACAGCGTCCCAGAACGTCATGCCGTACCCGAGAATCGCGCCCACCATGAACTGGTGGAAGGACGACACCTGGCCGAAACGCTGGACGGCTACGGAGATCCACGAACGGCGCGCGGATTCCGGGACCCGGACGAGTGAGTAGTCATCGTGCCCGACAGTCGTGGCACGGGATGTCAGCTGGTTGGTCACAGTTTCGCCTAGCTCGCACTTCCGGCGGAGGCAAGCACGTGGTCGGGGCGCTCGTCCGCTACTCCGTCGCGGACGACCAGGAATCCCTGACCGGGCTGCGGCGCCCACTCCAGCTCGCGGTCGAAGAACCTCTCCAGGAAGCGCACCCGCTGGTGGTAGGCGAACAGCGAGGTGTGCGCGCCGACGATGTAGCCGGAGCCAGCGAACAGCGGCAGCTCGGCGAGGAAGTACCGGACGCCGAGGTTGAGCTGTTCGAGCGAGGCAGGGCTGCCGTCCGCGACCTTGCCGTCGAGCACCCAGCGGGTCGCGTCCAGACACGCTTCGCGGAACGACTCGCTGAAGGAGAAGAGCCGCTCAACCTGTGCGAAAAGCTCCTGGTAGTGCGGGTTCGCGTTGAGCTGCTCCATGCCCAGCACGTGGTCACCCGGGTTCACCGGCAACGCCGCCATCGCGGTCCTGATCTTGTTGTGCGTGTACCGGGCCTGCTGGCGCGCCTTCTGCCGGGACCGGCTCGCCGAGTACCCGAGCGCCTCGAACGTGTAGGCCGTGATCTCGTCCGGGACGAAGAAGTGGAAGCTCGCGAAGCTGCCGTAGGCCCACCTGGCCAGGCTCGCCAGCCGCTCCGTGCTGAAGTAGCTGTTGAAGGGGCTGACGCCAATGCACACATGCTCGTTCTGCCGCAGCACCGCCTCGCAATCGCCGGATAGCGGTTCCATCACATAGGCCGTCATCACTGCCTCCACTCGATATCAAGGTTCGATATGGAGTGTGGGCTGCAACACATTGGCACGGTAATGCCAGCAGGGTATACCCCGTCTGCATAGCCATCGATCGCTCGTCGACGCGAACCCTCTGACCTGGGAAATCCTGAGTGACCGTACTATTTGATCTTCAGAAAGTTTTGGTGCGACGCCTCGCTTCGGTGCCCTTATCGACATTGACTTTCATCAATCACGCGCGCAGCTTCCACTAAGATCGGTCGAGTGGCCAGAGCGAAGGGGGCACACAGCGGGGAGAGCGACGCCTGTACGCGACGCGGCCCGCCACTCTGAGTGTGGCGGGCCGTCACACGGATATGAAGATTCCTGACGATCTGCTAGGCGTCACACACTGGTTGTGATCGCATCAAGAGTGACCCACCGGCCCAACCGGCCAGGCCGACCGGTCAACGCGCGGCTTCGGCGTGGCGGGGGCCGCCTGTGGTCGACCTTTGTGGGCGCGGACGGATCCTGCGATAGCTATTGTGGAGCAGAACGACGACCACGATGAAGTTCGCCACGACCAACGGGGCGTTGCTGAGGATGAGCGCCTGCACGGCCCAAAGGGTGATTCCCGGCGTGAACAACGCGAACCACAGCCACGAGAACCCGCCCGGCGGCTTGGGCGCGAAGTAGTCGAGCAGGAACGCGCTCGTGCAGAGCACGCACGCCGCCCACCCGATGACCTGCGGAGCGGACATGGTGCCCCCTGTCGAACGATCCAATGTATCCACGAGTGTCTATCTCGGGCACTCTAGTCCCCGGGCCGCGGTATGTCACGCGGGGCGCCGAACTGTCGCCGTGGGACTGGTCCACTGGACGGCGACCGGCCGCGGCGAGGGGCCGCGGCCGGTCTCGAGGCGAAACATCCTCAGGCGACCGTCCAGGTCACCGGCTGCAGGAACTTGCCCGGCTCCGGCTCCGGCCCGTACGAGACCGCCTTGGCCTGCTTGGGGTCGGGCACCTCGAAGGTGATCCAGCCCCGCTGGCAGGCGCCCGGCTGGACGGTCTGTTCCTTGTACTCCGGCGCGACCGCCTTGGCCCCGCTGACGACGCCCAGCGAGCTGACCGTGGTTCCGTCGACGAGCACCAGCGACCACGGCGCCGACGACACCGACGCGGGCTCCTGGCTCTTGTTGCAGGTCTCGACGTCGACCGCCCCGGCGCCGGCCTGTGCAGCCTTGAAGGCGTGCGCGGTGATGGCCAGGGACGTCTCGGCGATCGTCGTGGCGCTGCCGAGGGCCAACGGACCTGACGCGTCCGCCGCGTCGGCCGCGGCGGACGGAGCCGCGGCGGCTGGGGCGTCCGATGTGGTCTCGGGCTTGTCGCCGGAGCAGCCGGTGATGGTGAACGCGATCGCGGCGGTAGCGACGAGGGAGATGTTGCGGCGCATCAAGTTCCTCCGATTGTGTGGGGTGCTCAGGTCTCAACGAGCCGCCGCCCCAAGGGTCACCTCGTCAGCTCGACCACCGTTTGCTGCACCAGCCCGGCGGCGACCGCCGCTGGGACGTGTTCCCACACCCGGATCACTTTCCAGCCGGCGGCGCGCAGTTCGGCATCGACCGCTGCGTCCCTGGCCACGTTGCGTGCGATCTTCTGTTTCCAGTAGCCGGTCGGGTCCGACGGCATCCGGTGGTGGGTCGGGCAGGCGTGCCAGAAACACCCGTCGACGAAGACAGCCACCCTCGAACGGGTGAATACCACGTCGGGGCGCACCTTGCGGCTCGGCAGCACGAGGCGTAGCCCGACCCGGTAGCGCAGGCCGCGGGCGAACAACTCGCGCCGCAGCGCCAACTCCGGACGGGTGTCGGCGCTGCGGTTGGCCTTCATCGTCGCGGTCGCGGCCGACGGCGGCGGCGCGGGCGGGAGCGGCATGGGCGGCGTTGGCCGGCTCACCGGACGTCCGGGCCGGCTCACAGGTCGTCCGGGGCCGGGACGTCGCCCTCGGGCCCCTCCGGCTCGACGACGCCGCCGAGGGCCGCGAAGCGGGCGCCGGCGAGCCGTTGTAGCCGGATGGTCTGGGTGAGCAGAGTGCGCCGCAGCCCCGTCGACACCTTGCGTTCGCTGATGTTCCGGGCCAACATCGCCATGGTCTGCGCCCGTCTGGCGATCCGAACATCGGGGTGGGCGCGGTCCGGGAAGATCTCGTCGGGGATGATCGTGCCCCGGACGGGCTCGGGCAACGGCATCGCCCGCCCGGGGGCGATGGCGCCCTCGTTGAGGATGGCGTCATAGGCGCTCTCGCTGATGAGCTTGTCGTATACCGTCCGCTCGTAGGGGTCGAGTTTTGCCTTGCGGGCCGCGGACGGCAGGTCGCCGATGTGCGGCAGCGACCACAGCGCCACGTCGCAGACCTCGAACGGGTCGAGAACGTACTTGGCGACCGCGTCCGAGCGTTGGCCGGTGAGGTGTCGACCGAGCCGGTTGCTGAATCCCTCGGCGGTCTGGCCTACGTAGACGGGCTCGTCGTCGTAGTCGTAGAAGGCGTAGATGCCGGCGCGGGCCTGGCCGATGGTCTGGGTGGGTCGCTGCGGGTCGGGACGGCTCAGCAATGTCCTGATGGCGTCGCGGATCGCGCGGACCTCCCGGGGCAGCTGGGTGGTCGCCATGTCGATGGACCGCCACAGCTCCACGTCGCTGTCCTTCCTGTCGGGCGGCGTCGGCCCGGGCCGCGGGCCGCCGTCAGGCCGCCGTCGGCTCGGGCCGCAGCGTCGGCACCAGGTAATGCTCGCCGATCCACCGGACGACGTCCACCACGACCGCGTCGCCGAAGCCGAACAGCGCCTGGTTCGGGGTGCCGGCCCTGAGCTGGTACTCCCCGGCGCCCATCAGCCGGGCGTACTCCAACGGTGTCATCCACCGGATGCGCAGCTCGCCGCGCCCGGTCTCGACGAGCGCCTGTTTGCTGGATCCGCCGCCGGTGGTGCGCAGGCAGCCTGCGATGGCGTCGCGGCGCAGCTCCCAGGTGGCGACGCCGCCGCGGGTGCGCCGGTAGGCGGTCCGCCAACGCGGCGTCGTGTCGTAGCGTAGGCCGGCGAGACGCTCGGTCTGCAGCTCGCTGAGCGAGGCCTCGAACGCGGTCACCCGCTCCGGCCCCCACCAGGCCGGGTGGTCGGCCGGGAGGCGTTCGACGACGCTGGTGAGATCAGCGGGCCCGGTTGGCAGGTCAGGCAGGCGTAGGTGGTGCATCCGCAGGCGCTGGTGCCGTTCGTGGACCCTGACGACCCACTCGGGACGGGCGTCGCTGACCGGGGGGACGCCCACGTCGGCGCCCTTGGGCAGGTCGCCGCGGACGCCCACGATGAACATCCGGGGCCGGGACTGTGGCACGAAGTGGCGTGCGTCGATCGCCAGCACATCGCTGGAGTATCCGAGCTGGTTGAGCCGGGCGAGCGCCTCGGCGAGGTCCCGGCCGCCGTGGCTGGTGGCGAAGCCGTGGACGTTCTCCAGCAGCACTACCCGGGGGGCCGCCCCGCCCAGCTCGTCGAGGACGCGGGCGAACTCCCAGAACATGCCGGACTGGGCGCCGCCGAGGCCGAGCCGGTTGCCGGCAAGGGAAAGGTCGACGCAGGGGAAGCTGCTGGTGGCCAGCTCGATGCCGGGGGGCAGATCGGCGGCCGTGACCTGGCGCACGTCCCGCAGGTCGAAGTGGTCGGCGCTGTGGTTGGCGGCGTACGCGTCGCGCTTGGCCCGTTCGATGTCGTTGGCCCAGGCGACCTCGACCCCCAGCGGCTCCAGCGCCGCCCGGACCAGTCCGATGCCGGCGAAGAACTCAGCGGTGCGGATCGGCGTCGGGCGCGCCGCGCCGCTGGTCGGTGCCTGTGCCACGTTCTCTCCCTCGACCCGCTCTCGCCGTCTGGCCAGCCTAACGGTGACCTCCGACGCCGACCGCCCCGGACGCGCGGCACGCCTGACCCGACGGTGCGGTGGGCTGCGCAACGGCCCGCCCGGACGTTTCAGGGATCGGACGTCCGCGCCGCCCAGGCGGCTTCCTCGGCCTCCTTGCGGGCCAGGCCGTCGCGGCCGTCGTAGCGGCGGAACCGGGGCAGCGCCAACGCCAGGGCGGCCGTCCCGGCGACGCAGAGCACCCCGCCGGCGACGATCGAGCCGCTGACGCCCGTCCACTTGGCCATGAGACCGGCGCGGGTGTGACCGAGCAGCGGGCCGGTCGTGTAGGAGATCATTTCGATGCCGGCGAGCCGGCCGCGCAGGTGGTCGGGGATCGTCTGGTTCCAGATGGTCATACGGAAGAGCCCGGAGACCATGTCGGCGGCGCCGGCGAAGGCGAGGCAGGCGACGGTGACCCAGAGCAGCTCGGTCAGCCCCGCGCCGATGATGCCGACGCCCCAGCCGCCGGCGGCGAGCAGGACCATGAGCCCGTGCCGGCGCACCCGCCCGGTCCAGCCCGAGGTGAGGGTGGCCAGCAGCGAGCCGATCGCCGGCGCGGCGTAGAGCAGCCCGAGCACTTTCGGCCCGCCCATCTTGTCGGCCAGGAACGGGTACAGCGCGGATGGCATCCCCCAGAACATGGCGTTGATATCGACCAGGTACGAACCGAGCAGCTCCGGCCGACTGCCGGCGTACCGCAGCCCGATGACCACCGCTCGCAGCGACGGGCGCTCGGCGTCCGGCGGTGGCGGGACCGCCCGCATGAGCAGGAGCAGCAGCAGCGAGACGGCGAAGGTGGCCAGGTCGATCGCGTACACCCAGACCAGGTCGGCGCCGGCGATGAGCAGACCGGCGATGCCGGGGCCGGCCAGGCTGGCGATCTGCATCCGTAGGGAGTTCAGCGCGCTGCTGGCCGGGATCTGCTCGGGGGTCACCACCCGTGGGGTGAGGCCCTCCATCGCCGGTCGTTGCAGGCCGTCGACGGCGGCGGTGAGACCGGCGACCACGTACAGCAGCCACAGGTGCGGGGTGTCGGAGATCGCGTTGACCAGCAGGACGCCGGTGAGCGCGGTGAGCGCCAGTTCGCCCCCGACGACCAGCAACCGCCGGTCGAGGTAGTCGGCGAGGGCGCCGCCCACGAACGCCATGAGCAGCAACGGAGCCAGCTCGGTCAGCCCCAGCAGGCCCACCATCAGCGGGTCGTCCGTGATCCGCGCGACCTGGTAGGGAACCGTCACATAGGTGATGAACGATCCCAGGCCGGAGATGGACGAGGCGCCGAACAGCAGCCGGAACTCACGGGAGGTCCGCAGCGGGGCGAGGTCCAGGGTCAGCCGCCGGCGCCGTTGAGATGTCACGTACGGTGATGCTGCCGGACGAGTCTCCCGGCGTCGAGTCGAATCCCGCCAGCGCCCGTGGCCGTGGCCCATGGACGTCGCGGCGAGGGGAGTGGCATGAACACTGTCGATCCGTTGGCAACGCCGTCCGGCGCCGCACTGACGCCCCGGCAGCTCAAGATGCTCATGGGCGGGCTGATGACCGGCATGTTGCTGGCCGCCCTCGACCAGACGATCGTCGGCACCGCGCTGCCGACCATCGTCGGGGTGCTCGGCGGCCTCAACCACTACTCGTGGGTGGTCACCGCGTACCTGCTGGCCTCGACGGCCTCGACGCCGCTCTACGGCAAGATCTCCGACCTGTACGGGCGTCGCCCGGTGTTCCTGTTCGCGATCGTGACGTTCCTGATCGGGTCGCTGCTGGCCGGTCTGGCGCAGGACATGACCCAGCTCATCGTCACCCGGGGCATCCAGGGCGTCGGCGCCGGCGGCCTGATGACCCTGGCCTTCACGATCATCTCGGACGTGGTGTCACCGCGCGAGCGCGCCCGCTACCAGGGCGTCTTCGGGGCGGTGTTCGGTCTGTCGTCAGTAGCCGGGCCGCTCATCGGCGGCTACTTCGCCGAGCACAACTGGCGTTGGATCTTCTTCATCAACCTGCCGCTGGGCATCCTGGCGATCGTCGTCTGCTACCACGTCATGCGGCTGATCCCGTTCCAGCGGCGGCCGCACTCGATCGACTGGCTGGGCGCGGCCGTGCTGGTGGCCGGGGTGAGCAGCATCCTGCTGGCGCTGTCGTGGGGCGGCAACGAGCACCCGTGGGGCTCCCCGGTGATCGTCGGCCTGTTCGGCGCGGGGGCGGCGCTGGCGGCGCTGTTCATCTGGCAGGAGCGTCGGGTCGCGGAGCCGATCCTGCCGCTGTACCTGTTCCGCAACCGCACCTTCACGCTGGCCAACATCGCCGGTTTCGTCTTCGGCCTGGTCATGTTCGGCTCGATCATCTTCATTCCGCTGTACCTGCAGATCGTCAAGGGCGCCTCGCCGACCCGCAGCGGCATGCTCATGCTGCCGATGATGGCCGGCATCATCATCACCTCGCTGCTGGCCGGTCGGGCGATGAGCCGGATCGGCCGGTACAAGTGGTTCCCGGTCGCCGGCAGCGTCGTGCTCGTCACCGGGCTGTTGCTGTTCTCCCGGCTGGAGGTGTCCAGCTCGATGGGGGTGGCGTTCGTCTACATGGTGATCGTCGGCGTCGGGATGGGACTGTGCATGCAGGCGCTGATCCTGGGTGTGCAGAACTCCGTCGAGTCGCGGGATCTTGGCGCGGCCACCTCGTCGGCGACGTTCTTCCGGTCCATGGGCGGCTCGTTCGGCGTGGCGATCCTCGGCGCGGTGCTCGCCGCCGAGCTGGGGCGCAGTATCGGTACCCGGCTGACGGCCGCGTTGGCGCAGGTCCCGCCGGAGTTGGCGGCGCAGTTCGACGCCAGCGACTTCTCGATCAACGAGCCGGCCCGGGTGCTGGAGTTGCCGGCCCCGATCAGGGAGGCGGTCCAGTTCGCCTTCGTCGATTCGCTACAGACCGTCTTCACCGTCACCGGCCTGCTCGCGGTCATCGCCTTCGTGGTCACGCTTCTCATGCCCGACGAGGTGCTGCGCGGCCCGTCGCTGGTGAAGGAGTCGCCGGACGAGGCCGCCGCTGACATGGAGGCCCAGTCCCAGACGATGCTGTGAGCGTCGGTCAGGCGGTCTTTCGGGTCCGTTTGGCCGGCTTCTGGGTCTTGGTCTTGGCTGGCTTGTCGGCCTTAGCCGGTTTGTCGCCAAGCGTCTCTGTGGGCTCCACAGCGGGCTTCTCAACGGGTGGGTCGGCGACCCGAAGCTGGGCCGTCGACTTGGCCGCGCCGGTGGTCTTCTTCGGCGTCCGTCGTCGTGACGCCGCCGGGCCGTCCTCGCCGCGCGCGGCCTTGGCCCGTTCCACCGACGCCTTCAGTGCCGCCATGAGGTCGATCGCCGGCGCCGGGGCGCCCTCCGGCTCAGCCGGGGCGACGACCTCCCGACCGGCGACCTTCGCGTCGATGACCTCCTGGAGCGCCGTCCGGTAGTCGTCGGTGAACTCGTCGGGTTGGAAGTCGCCGACCATCGACTCGATGAGCGAGTTGGCCATCGCCACCTCCTGCGGGCGCACCGGAAGATCCTCGTCGAGGAAGCCGAATGACGGGGCGCGGATCTCGTCGGGCCACAGCATCGTGTTGAGGACCAGCACGTCGTCGCGGACCCGCAGGGTGGCGAGTTGTTCGCGCTGCCGCAGCGCCACCTTGACGATCGCCACCCGTTCGGAGCCGGCGAGCGCGTCCCGCAGCAGCACGTACGGTTTGGCGCCGACCTTGTCCGGTTCCAGGTAGTACGCCTTGGCGTACAGGATCGGGTCGATCTGGGCGGCCGGCACGAACTCCAGGACGTCGATGGCGCGGGAGGTGGTGAGGGGCAGCTCGGCGAAGTCGTCGTCGGTGAGCACGACGATCTCGCCGCCGCCCAGGTCGTAGCCCTTGGCGATGTCGTCGTACGTGACGACCTCCCCGCACACCTCGCAGGTCCGCTTGTACCGGATGCGGCCGCCGTCGCCGCGGTGCACCTGATGGAACCGGATGTCCTTTTCCTCGGTGGCGGAGTACAGCTTCACCCCGATCGAGACCAGCCCGAACGAGACGGCGCCTTTCCAGATCGCCCGCATGCTTCGCACTCCTCACCCGTCAACCGATGTCTAGCATGGGCAGAATGTCTGGGATGCCGGTTCGGCCGATGCTGGCTAGCTCCGGCCCGCTGCCGACCGGCCCGGACTGGGCGTACGAGTTCAAATGGGATGGCGTGCGCGCGATCGCCTCGCGCGCCGCCGACGGGCTGCGGCTGTTCGCCCGCACCGGCGCGGAGATCACCGCCGCCTACCCGGAGGTGCTACCCCTGGCCGGGCAGCTGGAACCCGGCACCGTCCTCGACGGGGAGATCGTCCTCCTGGACGCCGCCGGCCGGCCGTCCTTCGTCGCGCTGGGCGAACGCATGCACGTCCGCGACCGGGCCAGGGCGGCGGCGCTCGCGGCCGGCAGCCCGGTCACGTACATGATCTTCGACCTTCTTCACGACGCCGACGCCGACGCCGACGCCGACGCCACCGGCCAGCCCTGGCATCGGCGACGCGCCCGCCTCGAACAACTGCGCCTCGGCGGACCCAACTGGGTGGTGCCGCCGGTGTTCACCGACGGCCCGGCGACCCTGGCCGCCGCCCGAGAGCATGACCTCGAAGGCGTCATGGCCAAGCGCGTCACCGCCGCCTACCGCCCCGGCCAGCGCACCCGGGACTGGGTGAAAGTGAAGTTCGTCCGGTCGGCGGACCTGGTCGTCGGCGGCTGGCGGCCGGGCGCCCGCGCCATCGGCGGCCTGCTCGTCGGCGTCCCGACCGCGGGGGGTCTCCGGTACCGGGGCCGGGTCGGGGGCGGCATCAGCGCGGCCGCCGAACGGGCGCTGCTCACCGCTCTGGAACCGCTACTCGCTCCGACCGACCCGTTCGCCGACGTGCCCCGGGACGTCGCCGCCGGGGCGGTCTGGGTGCGGCCGGAGGTCGTCGTCGAGGTCCGGTACGGCCAGCTCACTCCGGACGGACGCCTCCGCTTCCCGTCGTTCCTGCGGATCCGCCCCGACGTCCCGGCGGCGGCAGTCGTAGAGCCGGAGGAGACGGCATGAGCCGGATCAAGGTCACCGTCGACGGCCGCGAGCTGGAGCTGTCGAACCTCGACAAGGTTCTGTATCCGGCCGTCGGCTTCACTAAGGGCGAGGTGATCAGTTACTACACGCACATCGCCGAGGTCATGCTGCCGCACCTGCGGGACCGGCCGGTGACCCGCATCCGGTACCCGAACGGCGTCGAAGCGCCCTCGTTCTTCGAGAAGAACGCCCCCACCGCCACCCCCGACTGGGTGCGGACCGAAACCCTGCCCGCGCCCGGCTCCACCAAGGGCGCCACCACCCTCGACTACATCGTCGCCGACGACCTGCCCACCCTCGTCTGGCTGGCGAACCTGGCCGCCATCGAACTGCACACTCCTCAGTGGCGGGTTGGCCACGACCCGGACCTGCTGGTCATCGACCTGGACCCCGGCCCGCCCGCCGGCCTGGTGGAAT
Organism: Pilimelia columellifera subsp. columellifera; assembly: GCF_039532605.1. Classification (NCBI taxonomy): domain Bacteria; kingdom Bacillati; phylum Actinomycetota; class Actinomycetes; order Micromonosporales; family Micromonosporaceae; genus Pilimelia; species Pilimelia columellifera. Next base: position 43,482 of record NZ_BAAARY010000001.1, on the reverse strand, counting down.
GCTGCGAGGTGGCGTTGTGGGCGCGGGACCTGCTCGTCGCCGACGGGCTCGACCCGCTGCCGAAGACATCCGGGAAGAAAGGCATGCAGATGTCCTGCGCGATCTCCGGCGAACAGGGCGCCGACGTGGTCTCCGGGTATGTGCGTCAACTGGCCGAACTGCTCGCCAAGCGCCACCCGGCCAAGGTGACCGCGGTGATGGCGAGGCGGCACCGCCCCGGGAAGGTGTTCCTGGACTGGAGCCAGAACAACGCCGCCAAGACGACGGTGACGCCGTACTCGCTGCGGGCCGGAGCCACTCCCACCGCGTCGGCGCCGCTGACGTGGGACGAGGTGGCGGCGGCGGCCTGGTCCGGCGGTGCCGCCCGGCAACTGCGGCCCGACGAAGTTCTGGCCCGGGTCGCCGACCAGGGAGATCTGTGGTCCCCGCTGCTGCGTCCTGGGCCGCGCCTGTAGGGCCTTTGCGATTCTGGTCTCCGCCCGAAGCCCGGTTTCCTTCACTGGGCTCGTGCATGGACAATCGGTCGTCCGACTGTGCCGAACTGCGGGGGCCGTGGTCAATGTCCTTCAACGGGTTTATTTCGTACAGTCATGCGGCTGACGGGCGACTTGCGCCGATGATCCAGCGAGGTCTGCACCGGTTGGCGAAGCCGTGGCATCGACGCCGGGCGCTATGGATCTTTCGGGATCAGACCGGACTGGCGGTGACGCCCGGCCTGTGGTCATCCATTCAGGATGCACTGGATAAATCCCACTATTTCGTCTTGTTGGCATCGCCGGCAGCAGCCAACTCGGTGTGGGTGAACCGAGAGATCGAGCACTGGACGACCACTAAATCGGCCGACCGGATTCTCCCGGTCGTCACCGACGGCCACTGGGAGTGGGACGAGACGCGCGGCGACTTCACCGACGACTCCACCGCCGTGCCGGCTGCCTTACGCGGGGTGTTCACCGAGGAGCCGCTGTTCCTGGATTTGAGATGGACGCGCAAAGAGCAGCATCTGAGCCTTCGGCATCCCCGGTTCCGGGATGCCATCGCTCAGCTCGCCGCGCCCATGCACGGGGTGAGCAAGGACGAGCTTGCAGGCGAGGACGTTCGGCAGCACCGGCGGATGCGTCGGCTCCGGTCGGTGGGGGTCACAGCGCTGCTGGTGCTCGGGTTCGTGGCGTCGCTGGCGGGGCTGCTGGCGGCACGCAACGGCGAGCGGGCGACCGCCGCGATGCAAGAGACGCGCAGGCAGGAGGAACTGGCGTCGGAGCAGCGAGCGAACACTGAGCGGTTCGCGCAGGAGGCTCAGCGCCAGCAAAGCAACGCCAACCAGCAGGAATCCCGGGCGAGTGATGCCGCGGCGCAGACCCAACGGGAGCAGCGGCTCGCGCTGCAGCAGCGTGAGTTGGCCAAGCGCGCGTCGGCGGAGGCGGCCCGGCAGGAAGCCAACGCGCGGCGACAGGAGCAGTTCGCAGCCTGGTCCGCTGCTCGGGCGCGAGATCAGCAACAGTTGGCCGACAAGGCGGCCAGGGAAGCAGCGCGTCAGCAGAAGATCGCCGAGGAGCAGCAACAGTTGGCCAAGAAGGCCGCTGTGGAGGCAGGGCGGCAGAAAGCGAACGCAGATCGCCAGCAGCGGCTCGCCATCGGGCGCCGGCTGACGAGCGAGGCCAAGGCGATTATCGGATCAGACCCGAGGACTGCCTTGATGATTGGCCTCGCCGCCCGCGATATCCAAGCAGGCGATATCCAAGCGGGTGCTGAACTTGTCAGCCTCATGACATCGACCCACTATATCGGAACAGTCGACGACGCCTTAATGGCTGGCACCGCCGCCAATAACATTATGGTGACCTGTAATCAGAACGGGTCTGTGTCTTTATCGACTCTAAAACACCTACAGATGCCTACGCCACTGACCACATTTGACGGGGGCTGTGGATATAGTACGCCTGATTCCTTGGACATCAGTCCGGACGGACGAACGCTTGCCGTCATCCGAGAAGGCGGGGTTCTCCTATGGGATACATCCAACCCCCTTCTTCCCATCAGGCTGGCCCCGCTGGCTCGGTCTTCAGGTGATGACCAGATAGCTCATACGACTTTCAGTCCGGACGGGCGTTTCGTGGCTACCGTGAGCTGGCGTGGGAGAGTAATGTTCTGGGACCTGACCGACAGAGCCCAACCAAGGCAACTTCCACCTCTGCCGGCCGGACCCTCAGGGGCGGAGACTATAGTCTTCAGCCCGGACGGGCGCACTATAGCTTCTATCGGTAGGTCTGAAGACGTTACTTTGTGGGACGTCCGCGAACCGAGTCGGCCGATTCGTCTCTATCAACTAAGTGAGAAGTCTTCCCAGGCTTCTTTCAACGCGAACGGCAGTGCTCTGGCCACTGCAAATGGCAGGGGCGCCGTGACGCTTTGGGATGTCACGAACCGTGCTCTCCCTAAACGGCAGGCGGATTTGACAGGCAGCCTCTCTGGGTGGATTGCCGCGATTGCCTTTAGTCCAGACGGAAACCTGCTTGCAGCGGGCGACGACGACGGGACGGTAGCGTTGTGGGATCTCGTGAACTCGGCAGATCCCGTAATACTTTCCATGGGTCGCAAAGTTGGCATTATCCAGCGTGCTAACTTCAGCTCGGATGGCCGGACTCTGATCACCGGAGGGTACAGGGAACCACTTACTCTCTGGAACGTTTCGGATTTTCGTGGCGTTCCAGCTACGCGCGCTGAGCTCGCTCATGGCGGCAAACCGTTGATCGCAGCGGCGTACCACCAGAGCGGGCGTTCATTGACCACGGCTGATCAAGATGGCGGTGTGACATTCTGGGACATAGCAAATCCCGTGCGGCGCGATCGGCGGCGGATATTTCCCACCGATAAGCCCGTAACTGAGGCGATTGCCTTCAGTAAAGACGGAGGCAGAATGGCGATTCCCGGTAAAATGGGAGTCATATTCTGGGATCTCACAGACCAGGCTCGTCCATATCGCGTTGCCACCCTCTCAGCTCTCAGAACACCTAACTACCTGGCGTTTAACGCGAATGGACAAACCGTGGCGGCCAGCTACGGCCTTTGGACCGAACTGTGGAACATCAGCAATATTTCCGTTCCAATTCGGGTAGCCAGGTTTAAGCACAACGACTGGGTAAGATCGATGGCCTTCAGTCCAGATGGCCGCACCGTAGCTGTGGCGACTTCCGATCGCACCGTTGTGATGTGGGATTTGACGAATCCGACTAGCCCCACTCCGGTCGCGAGTCTGACTGGCTATAGCGATTGGGTTGGAGCGCTAGCCTTCAATCAGGACGGGCAGACTTTGGCAACAGGAACCGTCGGCCGCGCAATGGTGATTTGGGATGTGACCGATCGGGGAAAGCCAACACAGCTGGTCGCTCTCAAGCGCAGCGATCTCCAGACTTACTACATGGCATTTGGCGCGGACCGGAACGTGTTGGTTGCCGGCGGATTCTATGGTCCCTCGGATTCAGGATCTATCACCCTCTGGGATTATGCAGAGCTGAACAAACTCCGGGCTGACCCGGCTATGCACGCCTGTACCAGCGTTGGCCGTGGACTTACAGCTGCTGAATGGAGACGTTTTGTCCCTGAGTTTCCGTACCGCCCGACGTGTGGCGGGTGACGGTGTCGGCAGATCTGGCCGCTATTGAGCTGCATTACCTTCGTAGTGGCAGGTCGGGGCCAAGGCTCCGGCAAAGCCGGCTCGGCGCGCCCGATAAGTCATATTCGACCGAATGACAATCCGTCTTGAGGTGGCCCGCGCCCCCTGCTCTGGGACACTCAGGCCCCTTGCGCACAGCGATACCCGGCGGCGGGATGCGCGACTTTGCCGGGAGGCGGCCTTGACGGCAACTAATAGGTGCGATACACCCCGAAACTTCTCATACCAGGAGGTCTGCCGCGGCTAAGTGGCCTCGACGACATATCGCCGACTGCGGCCAGCCGATCGATTTACCTGGATGAATTTTTGTGGTACTAAAGCAAGTATTTAGTGAACCGAGGGGACATCGACATGGGTTACCTGCGTATCAAGGTTCTCGTTGCTGCGGCCGGTGCCATAGCCATGTTGGGCACCGCTGCCGTCGCCAACGCGGCTCCACTCCAAAAGGAATCCGTGATTGAGGGGGTCAGTTTTAAGGGGACTGGCTGCGAGAAGGGGACTGCTCAGTCCAATCTTTCTAATGGCGACAAGACGATGACGGTCATTTATGACGCGTACGAAGTTCGGCTGGAACCTGCTGTCGCGGACAAGCCAAAGTCGTGTGAAATTAGTGTGAGGTTGCGGGCGGCCAAGGGTACCCAGTATGCAGTGCGGCAGATTGTCCAGAGTGGATACGCAGACGTCGGGAGCGGAATGACCGGCACTCTGCACACCAAGTACTACTACCCTGGCGAGCAAGGACGACCGGACCTGCGCATTCACGAAAAGACCGAAAGTTACGATGCCGGCTACGCCGACCTCGTAACCAACGTGCTCCCACGAGAGGACTACTGGACCCCTTGTGGCTTGAATAAGAAACTCATCCTTCAATCCTCGATCGCGCTGTCGCACAAGCCGGGAAGTTCCAAGGACGGCGTGGGCTACATGGCTCTCGACACGACCGAAGCTGATATCAAGCTCGAACTGAAGACCCGGACCTGTAGCAAGAAGTAGCCCACCTACCCGGCTGCTTAGTCAACGGAATCCGGGGCGGGCAGGGGTGGGCCGATCACGTCGTCGGCGTCGACGATCGTGTACGCGTACCCCTGCTCGGCCAGGAACCGCTGCCGGTGCGCCGCGTACTCCACGTCGATCGTGTCCCGGGCCACCACGCTGTAGAAGTGCGCCTGCCGTCCGTCGGCCTTGGGCCGCAGCACCCGGCCGAGGCGCTGCGCCTCCTCCTGCCGGGAGCCGAACGTCCCCGAAACCTGGATCGCCACCGCCGCCTCCGGCAGGTCGATCGAGAAGTTGCCCACCCGGGAGATAACCAGGGTAGCGATCTCGCCGGCCCGGAACGCGTCGAACAGCCGTTCGCGTTCCTTGTTCGTGGTCGACCCTTGGAGGACCGGGGCGTTGAGGTACTCGCCGAGCGTTTCCAGCTGGTTGAGGTACGCGCCGATGACCAGGATCTGGTCGCCCGCGTGTCGGTCCACGAGCGCTTTCACCACGGGCAGTTTGGTGCGGGCGGTGGCGGCCAGCCGGTAGCGGTCCTCGGTTTCAGCGGTGGCGTAGGACATCCGTTCGGCGTCAGTGAGGGTCACCCGCACCTCGGTGCAGACGGCGGGGGCGATCCAGCCCTGCGCCTCGACGTCCTTCCACGGGGCGTCGTAGCGTTTCGGGCCGATGAGCGAGAAGACGTCGCCTTCGCGGCCGTCCTCGCGGACCAGGGTGGCGGTGAGGCCGAGCCGGCGCCGGGCCTGTAGGTCGGCGGTGAAGCGGAAGATCGGGGCGGGCAGCAGGTGTACCTCGTCGTAGATGACCAGGCCCCAGTCGCGGGCGCCGAACAGATCCAGGTGGGTGAAGACCCCGCCGCGACGGGCGGTGAGCACCTGGTATGTGGCGATGGTGACCGGCCGGATCTCTTTGCGTTCGCCGGAGTACTCGCCGATCTCGTCCTCGGTGAGCGTGGTGCGTTCGATGAGCTCCCGTTTCCACTGCCGGCCGGCGACCGTGTTGGTGACCAGGATGAGCGTGGTGGCTTTCACCACGGCCATCGCGGCCGCGCCGACGAGGGTCTTGCCCGCCCCGCAGGGCAGCACGACGACGCCGGAGCCGCCCGCCCAGAAGTGCTCCACGGCCTCCCGCTGGTAGGCGCGTAGGCGCCAGCCGTGCTCGCCGCCGTGCTCAGCGAGGTCGATCGGGTGGGACTCGCCGTCGACATAGCCGGCCAGGTCCTCGGCAGGCCAGCCGACCTTGAGCAGCGCCTGCTTGAGCCGGCCGCGCTCCGAGCCATGCACCATGATCGTGTCGGCGTCGACCCAGGCCCCGAGCATCCCGGCGAGCTTCTTGGAGCGGGTCACCTCCACCAGGACCGCCCGGTCCTTGCCGTGCAGAACGAGGCCGTGGGCGGGGTCGTTGGCCAGGGTCAGCCGGCCGTAGCGGTCCATCGTCTCGGCGACATCGACGAGCAGGCCGTGCGGGACCGGGTACCTGGAGAACCGCAGCAACGAATCGACGACGCTCTCGGCGTCGTGGCCGGCGGCGCGGGCGTTCCACAACCCGAGCGGGGTCAGTCGGTAGGTGTGGACGTGCTCGGGGGAACGTTCCAGCTCCGCGAACGGGGCGATCGCCATCCGGCACGCCTGGGCGTCGACGTGGTCGACCTCCAGCAGCAGCGTCTTGTCAGACTGGACGATCAGCGGTCCACCGGTCACCTGAGCATGCCTTCCGTCCGCGGGGAGCGATCTTCAAGCATGACACGTCAGGGCGTCTCCACCACGGCGGCGGTGATCCGGTGCAGAGCGAAGGTGTGCAGGGTTTCGGTGCGTTCGTCTTCGGCGCGCAGGTAGCCGGCACCCATCGAGACCGGGCGCACCAGCCGGGACAGGGTGGCTCCGTGGGCGTCCACGTACCCGACCCAGACGTGGGAGCGGTCCCGGACCGCCTGTTGGAGCACCGCCATGGCGTCGGCGTGCGCCTGGACCGCGGTGGGCCCGCTGTCGCCCCGGCCCTGGGCGGCCCGTAGCGCCGCCGGCGCCCGACGGGCCAGGGACTGCGCGTCGCCGCGGCGGATCTGTTCGACGATGCCCGCCAGCAGCGGCGCGGTGAGCGCCGGCATCGTCGGCGCGGCGGTGCGGACCGGGCCAGCCGGGCCGACAGCCCGCCGGGCGCGCGCGGTGTGCGGCACCGCCACCCCGGAGGCGTCCTCGGCGATCGGCGCGTACCCGGCCTCCCGTAGCGCGTGCGCGAGGCGTCCACTGTGCTGGGCGGTGACGAGCACCGTGGGCGCCAGCCGTCGCAGCCCCAGCGACGATAGCCGTTTGTCCAGCAGCGCCTGGCTAAGCAGGGCCTCGTCGTCGCTGCGCAGGTACGCGCCGGCGGGCCCGGCGCGCAGCCCGCCGTGCCGTCTGCCCAGGTCGTCGATGAGGTACGTCAGTGACTGCGGGACCGGGGTGCGGGAGCGTTTCGCGAACAGCTCGTGCAGGTCGGCGGTGGTGTAACCGGCGTCCAGCGCCCGACGCACCGTCGCGTCGGTGATCCGGTAGACGTTGGCCCCGCCGCCAGACTCGTGCTCGGCTACCAGCTCCAGCTCGGCGGTCAGCTCCGGCGCCGCCGGTCCGGGCACGACGAGCGTCAGGTCCGCCTGGAGCAACACATGGTCGACTGGCGCCGGCAGCAACGGCGCGATGGCCGCGGCCAACGGGTCGGCGCTCGCGCCGCCGGTCGTGGTGACCCCGAGCGGGTCGGCGTCGCTGGTGTCGTCGTCGGCCAGCAGCAGACGGCCGTACGAGGTGAGGGCGTTGAAGCCGGTGACGCCGAGTTTCGCGGCGTCGGCGATCGCGTCGGCGAAGGCGTCCGCCCGGCCGGCGAACCGGCGCGGCCGGCGCCAGGCCAGCAGCGCCAGCAGCTCGTCGGCGGCTGGGCCGACCCCGGCCGGCAAGGCGCCCAGCGTCGCCAACGCGGCCCGGCGCACCGCCGGGGCGCTGGAACGCTCCACCCCTTCGGAGAGCACGTTCACCGGCCGGCCATGGTCGTCGCGTTCGAGCGTCAGGCCGGGCTGACGGGTCATCGACCACCAGGCGCGGGCCAGGTCCGCCCAGCGACGCCCCAGCGGTAACGCCCGCCACACGTCGTATGCGGGGGTGGGCAGCAGGAACAGCGTCGGCGCGCCGGCCGTGCGGTCGCCGGGCACATCGCTCTCGGCGGCCAGCCCGGCGGCGTGCGCGACCTCCACCAACAGCGCGGCGGTGGGCTCCGGGGCGCCGATCGCCCGCGCCAACCGGCGCAGCCCCACCACCCCGACGCCGCCGGAGCGCAGCAGGGCCGCCGGCTCGTTGGCCAGCTCTGACAGCAGCGCCTCGGCCTGCCGTACCGCCTCCATCGCCTGACCGGCGCCGGCCGAGTCGACCGCCGTCAGTTTGCGGGCGTCAGCAGTCACCGTCGGCGCGTACGGGCGCAGCGCCCCGAGCGGACCGGACTCCCGGCGCAGCAGCAGACCCAGCTCGCGGGGCAGCTCCACCGCCTCGTACCGGTCGTCAGAGCGCGGGGTGGGCACGCCGCTGGGACCGGGGGCGTTCATCGGGGCGAGCAGGTGACGTTCGACGAGCCAGCGGACCGGGCTGTCCGGCTCCGGACCGCCGGTGCGGCCGCGTCGGCCGGCGGCCCGGCGTTCGGGCTGACCGTCCGGGGAACCGGAGACCAGGCCGACGGGCGGGCCGGCCGCCAGCCGGTCCAGCACCGCCCGCGCCGGCGCCGGCGTGGCCAGCAGCTCCCGGCGTAGCCGGGCCGGCTCGGCGCAGACGGTGGCCACCGCCGCATTCAGCGCCGCCGCCGGCCGGCCCAAACCGGCCGGGTACGCCGACGTGACGTCCGCGACGCCCCCAGCCAGCCGCAGCTCGATGTCGGGGCCGTACACCAGGAACAGTTCCCGCAACCGGGTCAGCGCCCCGCCCAGCGCGTCGGCGTGCTCGGGCGCCAACGCCCGCACCGCGTCGAGGCTGGTGCGACCGTCGTCGGCGCTCGTCAGGCGGACCCCGTCCAACGCGGCCAGGGTGAACTCGTCCAGCTCGTCGAGAGCCCGACCGACCGACGCGCGGGCCTGCGCGCGGGCGGCCAGCGCCTCGGTGTCGGCGGGCACCGGGACGACCAGATCCGGTCGGTGGCGCAGCAGGTCGGCGAGCGCCTCGTTGGTCAGGGCTCGCAGGTGCTCGGTCAGCGTCGTGGGCATCGTCGTACCACGCTACCGGCTCCGGCCACGTAGGGTCGCCGCGTGAGGCAGCCATGGGTGGTGGGTTTCGATCTGGACTTGACGTTGGTGGATTCCCGGCCCGGCGTCGCCGCCGTGCTGCGGGAGTTGAACGTCCGCACCGGCGCGTCCGTCGACGTCGATCTCGTCATCTCCCGGCTCGGCCCGCCGCTGCGGGTGGAGTTGGCGAACTGGTTCCCGACCCACCAGGTCGATGACGCGGTGGCGTTGTACCGGTCGCTGTATCCGCAGCTCGCGGTGGCGCGGTCCCCGGCGTTGCCGGGCGCCCACGAGGCGGTGGCGGCGGCGCGGGCCGACGGCGGTGTCGCCGTTGTCATCAGCGCCAAGATCGCGCCGTTGGTCCAACTGCACCTGGACCACCTGGGACTCACGGTTGACGCTGTCGCCGGGGACAGGTTCGGGGACGGGAAGTCGCAGGCCATGGCCGATCACGGAGTCCGGGCCTATGTGGGCGACCACGTCGCGGACATGGCTGCGGCCCAGGCCGCCGGGGCGCTGGGGATCGGGGTTGCCACCGGGCCGTGTACCGCGAACGAGTTACGGGGCGCCGGCGCGACGGTCGTTCTGCCGGGCCTGGTGGACCTGCCCGGTTGGCTGATTCGGGGCTAGCCTTGTGTCCGTCACGTCCGGTTCCGCTGCCGGTTCCCTTTCTGGGGACGGGCTGAAGCGGTCATACCGGACCAGTTCTAGTCGAAGTCGAGGTCAGCGGTGCCTACGGGTCGAGTGAAGTGGTACGACGCCGGTAAGGGCTACGGGTTCGTCACCAGCGACGAGGGCGGCGACGTGTTCGTGCCAAAGGGCGCGTTGCCGGCTGGGGTGACCGAGCTTCAAGGGGGTCAGCGGATCGAGTTCGGCGTCGTCGACAGTCGGCGGGGCAGTCAGGCGCTCGGCGTGAAGCTGCTCGACGCCCCGGCGTCGATGGCCCAGCTGCGGCGCCGGCCGGCCGAGGAGCTGCACGGGCTCATCGAAGACATGATCAAGGTTCTGGAAGCAAAGATCCAGCCCGATCTGCGGCGGGGCCGCTACCCGGACAAGCGCGCCGCGCAGACGGTGGCCCAGGTCGTCCACGCGGTCGCACGCGAGCTGGAGGTCTGAGCGCGACCGCCGGGCTCAACGCAGCGGGCCGACCGGGGGGGTCAGGCCGGCGGCCGCCGCCCGGCCCAGCAAGGCCTCGGCGGCGGCGTAGCCCTCGTCGCCGAGGCCGGCGGTGAAAGCGTTGACGTACAAGGCGATGTGCTGGTCCACGACCGCGGGCTCCAACTCCTGCGCGTGGGCCAGCACGTACGTCCGGGACGCGGCCGGGTCGGCCCACGCCTGCCGGACCGACTCCCGCACCCAGGACGCCGCCTCAGCCGGGTCCACCACGCCCCGGCGGGCCAGGATCGCGCCGAGCGGGATCGGCAGCCCGGTGTCCTGTTCCCACCACTGCCCGAGGTCGACGACGGCGGTCAGACCGTGCCGGGGGTAGGTGAACCGCGCCTCGTGGATCACCAGGCCGGCGTCGAATCGGCCGTCCGCCACCCCCGGCATGATCTCGTGGAACGGGACGACCTCGATCCGCGCCGGCTGCCGCCGCCCTGCCCACAGGCGCATCAGCAGGTAGGCCGTGGTGCGGTCGCCGGGCACCGCCACCGTGGCCGCGGTGAGGTCGACGGTGTCGCCGCGGGTCAGCAACAGGGGTCCGCAGCCACGACCCAGCGCCCCGCCGCACGGCAGCAGGTCGTACCGGTCCAGCAGCCATGGCAGCGCCGCGTAGCTGACTTTGACAAGGTCGTAGCCGCCGCGTTCGGCCGCCGTGTTGGTGACATCGACATCGGCGTACGTGATCGCGAAGTCGGGGGTTCCGGGCACCAGCCCGTGAGCGAGGGCGTGGAAGACGAACGTGTCGTTCGGACACGGCGAGAAGGCCAGCGACAGGGTCACCCCGTCACCGTACGGTCGGTCAGCCCGCGCGGGCGTCCCGGCGCCGCCGCCACCGCCCGAGGCCGTTGAAAGCCGCGGCCACGGCCAGCAGGATCGCCGCGCCCACGAGGTAGCCGGCGCGGTCCCGCCAGAGGTCGCCGCCGGCGTCGGGCATGGCGGCCGGCGCGTCGGTGGGGGCCGGGTCCGGCGGCGCGAGCGCCGGGTCGACGGTGCCGGTTTCGACCGCGAGCAGCGGCAGGGACGACGCGCCTTTGACGAGCGCCCAGACCGGGTCCGCGACGAACGCCGCCTCGTCCACCCCGAACCGGCTGAGCCCGGCCAGCGCGTTGCTCCCCCCGGGCAGGCCGGCGGTGCTGGTGACGGCGATGTCAGCCGAGCCGTCGCCGGTCGTGGCGTAGCTGACCGAGACGGTGAGCTGCACCCAGCGCGGGCAACGTCCGGGGTCCTGCTGGACGTCGATGCCCGGCCCCAGGTTGGAGCCGGCGCTGCTGCGCTGGTCGCCGTCGAGCCGCCAGCCGTAGCAGACGCTCTGCTGGTCGCTGGCGAGCGCGAGCTGGGCGGCGAGCGCCGCGGACTGCGTCTCGTCCGGCATCGGGACGGCGTCGGCGGGGGCTGAGCAGCCGACCAACGCGAACCCCAGCGTCGCCCCGAGCGCTGCCCTCTGACGGCCCATCAGCTGATCGCCGCCGCGATGATCACGCCGGCGGCCAGGCGTGCGGTGGCCGTCACCCAGATCGCCGGGTGGGTCTGGCCTTCGCCGATCAGCTGGCCGAGGTCACCGGGGGTGGCCAGGTCGAGCAGCAGGAAAGCGCCGGTGAGGACGATGAGCCCCACCAGGCCGAGGACCGCGGCCGTGGCCATGCCGCCGCCGACGTCTCCCGGATCGGCGGTGACCGCCGCAGCGGCGATCGCCGCGATGCTGGCGATGTTGGACACCAGGACGATGGTGGCGTTGCGGTTCCGGTCGACGCCGACCAGCCGGTGCGGCTGCCCGGGCGTGGCGAGGTCCGCGAGCGCCCAGCCGGCGGCCATGAGCGCCAGACCGATCCCGGCGTACCCGGCGGTGACCAGCAGGTCCGTGAACAACATCTTGATCATGTGAGCCTCCTGTGCTGCGCCGGCCGGCGGTGTACGGGCCTACCGTGCGGGTTCGCTGACCAGTGCCGGGACGCCCCGCCCCCAACCCCACGCCCCGCCGACCCGGGCCCGGTGCCGTGGGTAGGCCGTGACGACCTTTTCGACCAGCACCAGCGAGCCTTCGGCCGCCGGCAGGATCACCACGGCGTCGTCGGCGTACCGCAGGTAGACGCCGCTGCCGTCGGTGAACTCGTCGGCTGGCCGCCAGGCATTGGTCACGTCCTTAGCCACCTGGCTGGGTCGCCTTGTCGAGGTGTACGCCGTCGCCTGGTCCCCGATGTCCTCGCCGCTGGCTCTGACGTACCGGTCGGCGACGAAACCGCGTGGGGAGCCGCCGCCGTGCAGGAGGGCGAAACCGGCCACGACCAGTCCGACGGCCGCCAGCAGACCGGCGACGACCTGCCAGGCGCGCGGGTTCACCGGCTCGCCTCGGTCGCGGTGGTGACCAGCTCTCCGGACTGCGGGTAGGCGTGCCAGGTGCGCCAGCGCAACGGTCCGCCCGCAAGCGGTTCGACCTGGATCGCGGTGATCGCGTCGGGGTGGCCGGGGAACTCCCCGAGCAGGGCGTTCGGGTCGCTGACCAATGTGCGGCGCAGCTGCGCGACCTCGACGGACAGCTCGCCGGCCGAGAGCAGCCGTACCCGCGCCACGAACCGGTACCCGGGCGCCTCGGCCCGTTCCGGCAGCCGCGACGGCCGGCCCGGCAGACAGGCCACCGTCTCGATCCGCCCGTCGGGCAGGGCGACCTGATGGGATGCGCCGAGCAGCCGCAGTTGCAGCCCGACGGTGGGCAGGTCGAGCACGTGGAGCGCGTCCGCGAGCGGCTCGTCCAGGGCGAAGCTCAGCTTGTCGGCGGACGTGTCCGCGTACGCCGTCTGCACGCTGACCAGCATCGACTCACCTCCGTCGCCGGACGTTAGCAGGCCAGCGCCCCGCGGCGGTCGGTTGTGGCGCGGTCAGCGCGCCGCAGTAAGGGCGCCGACGGCGGGCGCGGCGGCGGTGAGCGCGCTGAGAGCCGCGCCGATCTGCCAGCCGTCCCGGTGCCGGGGTCCGATCGGGTTGGAGATCGTCCGCAGCTCGACGAACGGCAACCCGGCCTCGGCGGCGGCGTGCGCGGCGCCGAAGCCTTCCATCGCCTCGGCCACCGCCTCCGGGCGGCGGGCCAGCAGCGCGGCCGTGCTGGCGTCGGTGCCGGTGACGGTGGTGACGGTGAGGATCTCGCCGACGACGGCGTCCGGGAGCCCGCCCCGCAGGGCCGCGAGCAGGGCGGGGTCGGCGGTGACGACGGTGGGCGTGCCGAAGCCGAGGTCGTCGAGGCTGAGGAAGCCTTCTTCCGACTCGGCGCCGAGGTCGGCGGCGACGCTGCTGGCGCCGATGACGGTGGCCCCGACAGCGGCACGGCCGACGAAGCCGCCGGCGATGCCGGCGTTCACCACCGCGGTGTGTGGTCGTCCGGCCGCCTCGGCGAGCGCCAGCCGCCGGGCCGTGCCGGCGGCGGCGGCGACTGGTCCGACCCCGACCGCGGCGACGGTCAGCCCGACGCTCGTCGGTAGGCCGGCGACGACGGCGTCGGCCTCGGCCGCGACGGCGGTGACGACGAGGATGCTCATGGCGTGTTCTCCGGGGGCGCGTCGCTGCTGGGGGTTGGCTTGGACGGACGGTACAGGTGGAAACCTGGCGGCGCCGCCGGGCCGCCGACCGGTGGCCCGGCAGGGGCGCTGTCGGGCCGCGGTGACCGCGCGGCGGGCAGGGTCGGTCCACCTGGCTCCGGCCGTGTCGTGTCCGTGCCGGCCGTCCCGGCGCCGGGTGCGGCGCCCGCGATGGCCCGGCGGCGGATGACGGCCGCGGTGGTCGCCCCGAGCAGCAGCGTCCCGCTGACGACGGCCAGCGCGGTGGGCCACGGCGTGGGCACGAGGGCCGCGGCGATCGCGGCGGCGGCGACGACCGCTCCCCAGCCGTGCCGTTCGGCACGCCAGGCGTCCGGGGCGTCAGGGGTGGCCCCGGCGGCTTCGGCGGCGGCCCAGCTGAGTCCGCCCAGGACGGTCGCGGCGACCAGGGTCGCGACCGCCGCGCCGATGGTCGGTCGCGACGCTGCCACCGCGGCCGTCGCCGCCGTCAGGGTGAGGGCGGTCGTGGCCACCAGCGCCGCCCGCCGTGGCCGGGCCCGGCCGACGATCGTCGCGCTGATGACGGCGCCGACGGTGACCAGCAGCGCCGTTGCCGCCAACGCGGTGTTCGGCGCGCCGGTGGCCAGCTCGCCGACGAGCAGGGCGTCGACGAACCGCACGAGCAGGTAGGCCGTCGCTCCCCGGGCGAGCAGCGCGGCTGTGGTGACCGGCCAGCCGGGCCGGCGGAACGGCCCGGCGCGCCAGGGCATCGGCTGCGCGTCGGTTGTCGGGTCGCGTGCTGGCAGCCGTGCCGCGAGCGCCGCGCCGGCGAGGAACACCACGGCCGCCGCCCGCGTCGGCCAGCCTGGCTCGATCCACATGGCCAGGATCGCCAGCGGGGCGACCAGCGCGGCTGTCGCCACCGCCGTGATGTGGACGGTCATGCCGAACCGCGCCGCGTCGCCGGGGGCGAGTCGCTCGGTGTCGGGGGCGCGTACCGCCACGGTGAGCGCTGACAGCGCGAGCAGGGCGCCGGCTGTCGCCGGCAGGCTCGCGCCACCGGAGGCGGCCAGCCAGGCAAGGGCCGCGCGGGCCAGCAACAGCCCGGCGAGGCTGAGACGGCGCCCGCTTCGCCAGCGGTCCAGCACGGGCCCGGCGACCGGCGCCAGCACGGCGAGGACGGCGACGGCGCCGGCGGCCAGCCACACCAGCCGGGCCCGGTCGGTGACGGCCAGGGTCGGATGGATAAGCGCCCGGACCGATCCGACGACGACCAGCACGTCGCCGATCACCGCGGCGACGTGCAGATTGACCAGGCGGAGCCGGCGGGCGTCGCCGGCGGCGTCGCGTTTGAGCGCTCCGGCGGCGCGACCCGCGCCGACGCCGGCTCGGGTGAGCGCGCCGAGCGCGTAGACGAGCCCGCTGATGAGGTATCCGATCCCGCGAAGTAGCGGCATGGTGGACATCCTCGCCTATGCGCGGCGGATGGGGAGTCCGGCAACACGGCGTGGGGTGGATACGGAACAATGGCGTCCGTGACCAGGAGCACCGCCGGCCAGGCCGAGATCAGCGCGGCCGACGACATCGACACCCACGACCCTGACGCCCGCGACAGCGAGGCCGTCGGCGGGGTGGGCGGCGCCGGTCACGCCGGGTCCAAGCACGACCCAGCCGGCGGCGTGTCGACGCGCCCGGCCGCCGGTCGGGCGGCCAAACTCGACCAGGTCTGCGTCGAGGCCGTCGCGCTGGCCCGTGCCGCGGTCGTCGAGGTCGAGCCGGACGCGGTTGGCGAGCACCTGGGCGTCGTCCCCGAGGGGGAGCGTCTGGTCAGCCACTACTTCGCCTGCGGCCTGCCCGGCTATGTCGGCTGGCGGTGGTCGGTGACGCTCACCCGGGTTCCGCGCAGCAAGACGGTGACGGTCTGCGAGACGGTCCTGCTGCCCGGCGACGGCGCGTTGAGCCCGCCGCCCTGGGTGCCGTGGCACGAGCGCCTCCAGCCCGGCGACCTCGGTGTCGGCGATCTCCTACCGACCTCCCCGGACGACGATCGGCTCGAACCGGCGTACCTGCTCTCGGACGACCCGGCTGTCGAGGACGTGCCGTGGGAGCTGGGCCTCGGCCGGGTCCGGGTCATGACGCGTCTGGGCCGGCTGGAGACCGCGCAGCGTTGGTATGACGGCGAACACGGCCCGCAGGCGCCGATCGCGACGGCCGCCCCGAAGGCGGCGCGTTGCGGCGCCTGCGGCTTCTACCTGCCGTTGGCCGGCGCCCTGCGGCAGACCTTCGGCGTCTGTGGCAACGTCTTCGCCCCGGACGATGGCCGCGTCGTCAGCCTTGACCACGGCTGCGGCGCCCATTCCGAGGTGCTGGTGGAGCAGATCGCGGTGGTGGAGGAGCTGCCGACGGTCTACGACGACAGCGAGGTCGAGTCGGTCGAGGTGTCCCGTTCCGCCGGCTCGGTCTCCGCGGAGGAGTCCGAGGAGCCGTACGGGCACGGCTGACCGGTAGGTCAGCTGTCGCGGTCGCGGCGGGCGTCGTGTCTGATCATGAGCGCGAGGCCGGCGAGACCGAGGAGGAACCCGGCCGCGCAGATGCCGAGCCAGCGTTCCCGGTCGGCCGCGTTGGGAAGGTCGTCGGCGGCGTATCCGACGATCCACGCGGCGGCCCAGATCACCAGGCCGCCGATCATGAACGGTGTCATCGGGGGATCCAGCGGCGTGAGCCGGCGCAGCCCGTCCCGCCGGGCGGGCGCCGATGATCCTGTATCGGGCATTCCGCAAGGGTACGCGCCGCAGGTGTGATCCGCGCCTCGGTGATGGCCACCGTAAACTGCTATTCGTTAGCCATGCTCACAGTTAGGCTGGGTAACAAGTGACGGAGCACCACAGCGAACCGGTCCACCCGTACCACCTGGCCACCCAGCTGCGTGACGCGATCACCAGGCTGGGACGCAGGGTCCGGCAGGCCAGGGCGGTCGGGGATCTGACCATCGCCCAGCTGTCGGCGTTGACCAGCCTTGAGCTGGCCGGCGCGCTGAGCCCCGGCGACCTGGCCGAGGTCGAACGGGTACGGCCGCCGACGATGACGAAGATTGTCGCCAAGCTCGAAGAGCGCGGTCTCGTCGCGCGCACGCCGCATCCGCGGGACCGACGCCAGGTCATCCTGGCCGCCACCGAGCAGGGTCGTGAGATCAACGCCCGGTTCGGCAGGGAGCGCGACGCCTGGCTGGCCCAGCGGCTCGAAGGGCTCAGCGACGCCGACCGGCGCACGCTCCTGGCGGCGGCGGCGATCCTGCGCCGGCTCGCCTGCGAGTAGCCGCCGGGGCGCTCCGTCCGGCCGGCGGACCGTATCCGCCGTGACGAGCGAGCGTTCGAGGAGGCGTATCAGGCGTGCGGGGCAAGCTCAACAGCGCGATCGCGTCACTCCAGGTCCGTAACTACCGGCTCTTCGCCACCGGCCAGATGATCAAGCTGGTGGGCGCGTGGATGATGTTCACCGCCCAGGATTGGCTGGTCCTCCAGCTCACCGACGACTCAGCCACCGCGCTCGGCGCCGTCACCGCGCTCCAGTTCGCCCCGGTCCTGCTGCTCAGCCTCTACGGCGGCACCCTCGCCGACCGGTTCGACAAGCGCAAGCTCCTCGCCATCACCAACATCGTCTGGCTGGTCCTGGCGGTCGTCCAGGCCGTCCTGGTCGTCACCGGCGCCGTCCAGCTGTGGCATGTCTTCGTCTTCGCGGCCGCGCTCGGCGTCCAGGGGGCCATCGAGACCCCCGCCCGGCAGGCGTTCGTCTCCGAGCTGGTCGGCAACCACCTGCTGCCCAACGCGCTGGCGCTCTCGGCGGCCACCTTCAACTCCGCCCGGGTCGTCGGCCCAGCGCTCGCCGGGCTGGTCATCGCCGTCTGGGACACCGGTGGAGCGTTTGTGGTGAGCGCCGTTGCCGCGATCGCCCCAGTGGTCACCTACCGGTTGATGCGCTCGGCGGACCTATTCCGTGACCCGCCCGCCGGTAAGGGCGCCCGCCCGCAAGCCAAGATCATGGATGGGCTGCGGTACGTGGCCGCCCGGCCCGATCTGCTGCTGCCGATGGGCCTCATCGCCGTCATCGGCATGATCGGCTTCAACTTCACCGTGACCCTGGCCGTCCTCGCCAAGACGGTCTTCGCCGCCGGACCCGCCTCGTTCGGACTGCTCACCACCGCGCTGGCCACCGGAGCGCTGGCCGGGGCGCTCGCCGGCAGCGGACGTCGCGCCCGCCCTTCGGTCTACCTGGTGCTGGGCGCGGCCATGGCGTTCGGCGCGCTGGAGACCGTCGTCGGCTTCGCTCCCAGCTTCCTGGCCGCGGCGCTTCTGCTCCTGCCCACCGGGTTCTTCATGATCCTGTTCGCGCAGGCGGCGAACCAGCGGGTGCAGATGGGCACCGCCGCGGCCTACCGGGGTCGGGTGATGGCCCTGTACGTGGTGGTCTTCCTCGGCACCACGCCGGTCGGGGCGCTGCTCGTCGGCTGGATCGCCGAGCACATCGACCCGGGCGCGTCGATCTGGCTGGGCGGGGTCGGCTCCGCGCTCGCCGCGGCCGTCGGCCTGCTGTGGAAGCTGCACCGCACCGGTGAACGACTCCGGGTGCGACTGCTGCCGATCCCACGCTTCAGCGTTGTCCAGCAGCCCTGACCGGCGGCGATTAGCGCAAATCCGAGCGCCAGCGTCAGTGGGCTGTGGTGAGGTGACGCTCATGGAGATGAACGCGCCCCAGTTCCGCCGCCACCTCGACGACGAGCGCGACCTGCTGCTCGCCGCGCTGCCGGCCGCGCTCGACGCCAAGGTTCCGACCTGCCCGGAGTGGACCGGCGCCGAGCTGGCGCGGCATGTCGCTCTGGTCTACCTGGACAAGGTCCAGTGCATGCGGCACGGCGAACCCGCCAACTGGCCGCCCGAGCACCCTGACGAAGCCCCGATCGACCTGCTGCGCTCCAGCTACCAGACGTTGACCGACGAGTTCGACCAGCGTGAGCCGGAATCGGCGGCATACACCTGGTACCAGCCGGACCAGACGGTCGGTTTCTGGATCAGGCGGATGGCGCACGAGACGCTCATCCACCGCGTCGACGCCGAGCTGACTGCCGGCTCGGCGGTCACCGCCATCGACGCCGGGCTGGCTCTCGACGGCATCGACGAGGTTCTCCGGGTGTTCCTGGAGTTCAGCACCGCCGAGTGGCCCGACGAATGCGGGGCGGCGCTGGCCGAGGCGTTCGGTCTGACGTTCGTCGTCGCGGCCGGTGACCAGGCGTGGACGCTGACAGCGGCGGCGGGTGGGGTCACCGTCAGCGACGGCCGGGCCGCCGACCCGGCCGCCGTGGTCGCAGGCGATCCGGACCCGGTGCTGCGCTGGTTGTGGCGCCGGGTCGGCCCCGAGGTGGTCCAGCTCTCTGGCGACAACGCGGCGCTGGCCCGGTTGAGCGCGCTCATGCGTGCCGTCACCCAGTAGCGTCAGGCGTGCCGGCCGCCCAGGGGCGCGACCGGGCGGCGCCGTCCGGCCCGGCAGCCGAACCAGCCGGTCCTGACCGACCGGCGCGGCTGTTCCTGGCGCTCTACCCACCACCGGCGGCGGTAACGCACCTGCGTCGGTTCGTCGAGGGGCTTGCTGTCGGCCGGGCCGCCGCTGCCGGGGTCAACGCCAGACTGGTCCCGGCATGGCAGTGGCACCTCACCGTGGCGTTTCTCGGTGACGTGGAACGAGACCAGTTGGCGGTGGCGACCGGGGCGACACACCGCGCCGCCGTGATCTGGCAGGCCGCCGCGGCCCGCGCGTCAGCGGAGAGCGCGCCGAAGCTGCGGATCGCCGGGGGCGGCTGCTTCGGTCGCGGACGGTTCATCATCCTGTGGGCGGGTGTCGCCGGCGACGTGGGGGCGTTGCACACTCTGGTCCGGGCCACCCGGGCCCAGCTGCGCAAGACGCGACTGCCGTCCGACCGCAGGCCGCTACGACCCCACCTCACCCTGGCCCGTCCCGGCGACCGGGTTGACGTGCGCGCCGACCTCGCCGCGCTGGACGGGTACCAGGGACCGGAGTGGACGATCGACGAGCTGTGCCTGGTCCGTAGCGAACTGGGCCCGGCGCCGGAGCACCGGGTGATCGCCCGGGCGCCACTGAGCGCCAGCGGCTAGCGCCCCTCGGGTCAGGACGTTTCGCGGGCGGCGGCCGGGGCGCCGCCGAACAGCACGTCATCCCAGCTGGGCAGGCGCTTGCGCGACCGGGGCGCCTCCTGACCGTCGGCCGGGGTGCGGCGCGGCCGCAGCACCGCCAGCGACGGCACGTCGGGGATCTCCTTCGGCGCGTCCGGGTCGTCGTCGAAGGCGGAGCCCGCCCCGCCGAGCAGCGCCGCGGCGCCCCCGGCGGCGGAACGGCCCGCACGGGTCGGCTCGGCCAGACCGCCGGCCTGGGCCCCGCTGAGCGGACGTTCCAGACTCGCCAACAGGGCGTCCCGGCCGGACCGGATCGGGTCCCGCCGTGGCGGCTCGGCCAGCGCCGCCGGCAGCGCCCGACCGCGTGCCGCGGGCTCGGTCGCCCTACTGTGCTCGGAGCGCGACTCGACCACCGACGGCAGGCCGTGGCCCCGGCCGGACTCGACCCGGGCGGAGGCGGCCTGCCCCGGCCGGTCGAGCGGCTGATCATGGCCGAGCAGCGGCACCGGGCGCTCGGCACACAGGTACTGGGCCATGTCGTCGTAGGCGCTGACCTGCTGGCGGGACTTGTCCAGCTCCCACACCGCCTGCGCGGTGGCCTTGCCGGACGGCCAGGTGGCGACGATGCGCCAGGCGCCGTCGTCGCGACGGGACGCGTCCCAGGAGATCTTGTCGGCGTCAACGCCGTGCTGGGCGAGCCGGGCATCGACCACGTCGGCCAGCGACGCGCCCTTCTCCGAGCCGCGCAGCCTGGTCCGGCGGGCGTGCTGGGCGAGCATGGCCCGTTCCTGGAGCACCGGGCCGGCGTACCGCAGCACCCGGTCGACCGGCACGCCCGCGATGCGGGCGACGTCCTCGGCGGACTCGCCGGAGCGGATCCGCGCCTGGATGTCGCGCGGCGCCAACGAACGGGACGGGTCGACCACCGTCGCCACGGGCGCCGGTTTGTCGCCGGCCGCGCGGTCGTTGCGCAGCGCGACCGTCAGGCGATCGTCGATGGGTAGGGCGAGCAGACGGCCCACCTCGTCGGTGAGCACAAGACCTTGGCCGTCCTCAGCGAGGGCGACGAAGCGCACTGGCCGCATCGCGTTGCCTCCCCTCCCGCTGTGGCGCTCGCACGTCAGCTCGGTCGCGGCGCCGTTGTGGACCGTGTGGAGCCCCGTACGACGGAGCTTCCGCCGAGGGTCTCCCATGCGGAAGCCTTCCATGCCGGAGCCTGACATGCAGGGTCAATCCGCGGGTCCACGGTACGACATGGGTCACCCGTTGGGGTGAGGCCACGCCGACGATCCCGATCACAGTCTTTCGATGAGGTAATCCAGACAGCTGGTCAATGCGCTGACGTCGGCCGGATCGATCGCCGGGTACAGCGCCACCCGGAGTTGGTTTCGTCCCAGTTTGCGGTAGGGCTCAGTGTCCACGATGCCGTTGGCCCGCAGCGTCGCCGCGATCCTGGCGGCGTCGATGTCGTCGGCGAAGTCGATCGTCGCCACGACGGGGGAGCGCAGGTCAG
This sequence comes from Pilimelia columellifera subsp. columellifera, assembly GCF_039532605.1. Lineage (NCBI taxonomy): Bacteria > Bacillati > Actinomycetota > Actinomycetes > Micromonosporales > Micromonosporaceae > Pilimelia > Pilimelia columellifera. The sequence continues at coordinate 22,205 of NZ_BAAARY010000001.1, read as the reverse complement.
GATCGGTGACGAACGGTTCGGCGACGGGGCTGCGGTCAGCCCACCCGTACAGGATGCCGGCGCTCTCGGCGCACCGCTTGGCCGCCCACGGCAGGCCGCCGTTGGCGATGAGCCACTCGGCCTGCTCGGCGGCCAGGAAGATCGTGGCCAGCGCCGGGGTGTTGTAGGTCTGCTCCAGGCGGGAGTTGTCGATCGCGGTGGTGAGATCGAGGAATGCCGGGATGTAGCGTCCGGACGCCTTGATCTCGGCGGCGCGGGCGAGAGCCGCCGGCGACAGCACGGCGATCCACAGGCCGCCGTCCGAGGCGAACGCCTTCTGCGGGGCGAAGTAGTACGCGTCGGTATGCCTGATGTCGACGTCCAGCCCGCCGGCCGCCGAGGTGGCGTCGTGCAGCATGAGCGCGCCGTCGTCCGCGCCGTCGACCCGCCGTACCGGAACGGCGACGCCGGTGGAGGTCTCGTTGTGCGGGGTGCAGTACGCGTCGACGCCGGCCTCGGCGACCAGGGCGGGGGCCGAGCCGGGGTCAGCCCGCCGGACGCTCGGCTCGGCCAGGAACGGCGCGTCCGCGACGGCGGTGACGAACTTGGACCCGAACTCCCCGAACGAGGCCAGCTGCGCCCGGTCCCGGACGAGGCCGAAGGCGGCGATGTCCCAGAACGCGGTGGCGCCGCCGTTGCCGAGGATCACCTCGTAGCCGGCGGGCAGGTCGAACAGGGTGGTGATGGCGCCGCGCAGCCGGGCCACCTGGCCGCGCACCGTGCCCTGCCGGTGCGAGGTGCCCAGGTACCCATCGGCGACCGCGGCCAGCCGCGCGACCGCGTCCGGCCGGATCTTGGACGGCCCACAGCCGAACCGGCCGTCGGCGGGTTTCAACTCGTCAGGGATACGGATGTCCACCATGGCCTCCTCGGATTGGTCGCGACGCCGCCCATCCTCGCACCGCGGCCGGCGCACCCGTGCGACCGGTGACTGATCGACACGCGGAAAGGGCCCGTCCAGGTGGACCTGCCCTTTCCGCGGTGGACCGCCGGGGTCAGGAGACGACCAGGTCCCAGCCCGCCACCTCGTCGGGGCGACGCGGACCCGAGCCTACGTACCGGGCCGCCGGCCGGACGATCCTGCCGAGCCGCTTCTGCTCCAGGATGTGCGCGCTCCATCCGGCGACCCGGGCGCAGGTGAACATCGAGGCGAACATGTCCGCGGGCACTTCGGCGAAGTCGAGGACCACCGCGGCCCAGAACTCCACGTTGGTCTCCAGGACCCGGTCGGGTTTGCGGGCCCGCAGCTCGGCCAGGGCCGCCTGCTCCAGCGCCGCCGCCGCCTCGTAGCGGGGGGCGTTCAGCTCCTTGGCGGTGCGGCGCAGCACGCGCGCCCGCGGGTCCTCGGCCCGGTAGATGCGGTGTCCGAAGCCCATGAGCCGCCCGCTGCGGTCCAGCACCCCCCGCACGTAGCCCTCGGCGTCGCCGGTGCGCTCCACTTCTTCGATCATGCTGAGCACCCGCATGGGCGCCCCGCCGTGCAGCGGTCCGGACAGCGCGCCGATGCCCGACGAGATGCAGGCCGCGGTATCGGCGCCGGTGGAGGCGACGATCCGGGCGGTGAACGTGGACGCGTTGAGCCCGTGCTCGGCGGCCGAGATGAGGTACGCGTCGACGGCCTGGACGTGCCGGGGGTCGGGCTCGCCGCGCCAGCGGCGCATGAACCGCTCGACGATCGTCGTCGCCTTGTCGATCTCCTTCTGCGGCACCGCGGGGACGCCGGCGCCGCGCGCCGACTGGGCGACGAAGCTCAGCGCGGTGACCGAGACCCGGGCCAGGTCGTCGCGAGCCTGGTCGTCGGAGATGTCGAGCAGCTGGCCCAGGCCCCAGTGCGGGGCGAGCTGGGCGACGGCGGACTGGACGTCGACCCGGATGTCGCCGGAGCGCACTGGCACCGGGACCGGCTCGGCCGGCGGCAATCCGGGGCCGAACTCGCCGTCGACCAGCAGCGCCCAGACGTTACCGAAGGAGGCGCGGCCGATGAGATCCTCGATGTCGACACCGCGGTAGCGAAGGCAGCCGCCGTCCTTGTCGGGCTCGGCGATCTCAGTCTCGAATGCCACCACGCCTTCGAGACCAGGTTTGAAGTCGGACATGCCGGCCCCCTTGTGATTGGGCGGTCCCGGGTCTGCCGGGTGCGCCGGTTCGGTCAACAGGTGGTGGGTCCCGGGCCGGAGCTGACGGAACCGGGTGTCATCATCACCGCTGAAACGCGCGGCTGGTGGGGTGGGCTAACTCGCTGAGGCTCCACTAACCATTGTCTTGCCTGCTCAACGCCCACATGGAGGGCTTGCGACGTGACAGTGAACACACCTGATCCGGCGCCGATGCGCCGCGACTACGGCGGCGGCGCGTTGACCAGGCGGATGCTGGCCCCTGACTGGAGGACGCAGTTCGGCCGGTGGTTCGCCGACGCCGTCGACGCCGACCTGCCCGAACCGAACGCCATGGTGGTCTCCACCGCGGACGCCACCGGACGGCCAAGCAGCCGGACCGTGCTGCTCAAGGAGCTTGCCGACGATGCGTTGGTGTTCTACACCAACCTTGAGTCGCGTAAGGGCGTCGAGATCGCCGCGAACCCGTGGGTGAGTCTGCTGTTCGCGTGGCTGCCGCTGCACCGTCAGGTGGTGGTGTGCGGGCGGGCCGAAGCGCTCGCACGCGAGCGTAGCGCCGGGTACTTCGCGTCCCGGCCGCGTGGCTCCCAGCTTGGGGCGTGGGCGAGCCGTCAGTCGTCCGTGGTCGGCGGGCGGGCCGAGGTCGTGGCCGCGTTCGAGCAGGTCCAGCAGCGGTTCGCCGACGTCGAGCAGGTGCCGATGCCGCCGAGCTGGGGTGGCGTGCGGGTGCGGCCGGAGACGGTCGAGTTCTGGCAGGGTCAGACCAACCGCCTGCACGACCGGCTGCGGTACCGCCGCGACGGCGACGGGTGGCTCATCGAGCGGCTCATGCCGTGACGGCGCGACGGGCGGGCTGATGGAGCTGCGGGAGGTGATCCGGCGCCGCCGGATGGTTCGCGACTACGACCCGGACCGGCCGGTCCCGGCGGAGGTCGTCCACCGGCTGTTGGACCATGCGACGCGGGCGCCGTCCGCCGGCTTCGCCCAGGGTTGGGCGTTCCTGGCGCTCACCGAGCGGGATGATCGTGCCGCGTTCTGGACGGCGGCCACGCCTACTGACCGGCCGACGGGCCGGTCCCGGTGGCGTCAGGGGCTGCGCCGGGCGCCCTTGATCGTGGTGCCGTTCTCCAGCGAGTCCGCCTATCTGGACCGTTACGCCGAGCCGGACAAGGGTTGGACGGACCGGGACCCGGCGCGCTGGTCGGCCCCTTACTGGCACGTTGACGCGGGCTTCGCGGCGCTGCTGATGTTGTTGACAGCGGTGGACGAGGGCCTCGGCGCCTGTTTCTTCGGGGTTCCGCCGGGCCGCGTCGGTCAGCTGAGGGCGGCGTTCGGGGTGCCTGCCGAGTTCGCGCCGGTGGGGGCGCTGACGGTGGGGTTCCCCGCGGAGTCGGCGTCTGGGCCGTCCGGGTCGGTCGCCTCCGGGTCGGCGGCGCGTCGGCGGAGACGCCCGGTTGACGACGTGGTGCACCATGGTAGGTGGCGTGGTAAATGACGGAAATCCGACACTCTGGTATGGATCACGTCTTCGGAGTCGAAAGTTAAGCTGGGCGCGGCCACCGAGCCGGAGGAGGGCTGCGACGTGATTTTCAAAGCGGTTCGCGAGGGGCGGCCCTACCCCCCGCACGAGCTGACCCTCAAGGAGTGGGCGGCGATCCCGCCACGGCAGGTGCGTCTCGATCAGCTCATCACGATCAAGCGGGAGCTGGCGCTGGACAAACTGCTGGCGGAGGATTCGACCTACTTCGGCGACCTCTTTCCGCACGTCGTGGAGTGGGAAGGGTCGATGTATCTCGAGGACGGACTGCACCGGGCGCTGCGGGCCGCGTTGCAGCAGCGCACGCAGATCCACGCGCGCGTTCACATTATGTGATGTGGCCGCCAGCGCCTGGCACCTGCTGGCGCTCACCGGCGTCAACCCGCTCGCCTAGGGTGGAGCGCATGCCTGCCGACGTGATGGAGCTCCTCGACACCGACCGCCTGCTCAGCGACGCCGAACGGGACATCCGCGACGTCGTCCGCCGGGTCGTCGACGAGAAGGTGCGCCCGCAGGTCGCCGACTGGTACGAGAGCGGGCGGGCGCCGGTACGGGAGCTGGCCCGCGAGTTCGGCAAGCTCGGTCTCCTCGGCATGCACCTGGACGGGTACGGCTGCGCCGGCTCGTCCGCCGTCGCCTACGGACTGGCGTGCCTGGAGCTGGAGGCCGGGGACTCCGGGGTGCGCTCGTTGGTGTCGGTGCAGGGCTCGCTGGCCATGTACGCCATCTGGAAGTACGGCGCCGAGGAGCAGAAGCTGCGCTGGCTGCCGTCGATGGCCGCCGGGGAGACCATCGGCTGCTTTGGGCTCACCGAGGCCGACCACGGCTCCGACCCGGCGTCCATGGCCACCCGCGCCGTCCGCGACGGCGACGGATGGCTGCTCACCGGCGGGAAGATGTGGATCACCAATGCCCCGGTCGGCGACGTCGCCGTCGTGTGGGCCCGCACCGAGGCCGGTGTGAACGGGTTCATCGTCCCGCTGGACCTGCCCGGGGTGGGCGTCCGGGAGATCGGGCAGAAGCTGTCGCTGCGGGCCTCGGCCACCGGCGCGCTGACCTTCGACGACGTCCGGTTGCCCGCCGACGCCCTGCTGCCCGAAGCCCGGGGGCTCAAGGCGCCGCTGTCGTGCCTGACCGAGGCGCGGTTCGGGATCGTGTTCGGGGCGCTCGGCGCGGCCCGTGACTGCCTACGCGTGGCTGTCGACTACGCCACCAGCCGGGAGCAGTTTGGCAGACCCATCGCAACCTTCCAGCTCACCCAGGCCAAGCTCGCCGACATGGCCGTCGAGCTGCACAAGGGGTACCTGCTGGCGCTGCACCTGGGGCGGCTCGCCGATGCCGGCCGGCTCCGCCCGGAGCAGGTCAGCCTCGGCAAGCTCAACAACGTGCGGGAGGCGCTGGCGATCGCCCGGCAGTGCCGCACGATCCTGGGCGCCAACGGGGTCAGCGGCGGCTATCCGATCATGCGGCACGCGAACAACCTGGAGAGCGTGCTCACCTACGAGGGCACGTCCGAGATCCACCAGTTGGTCATCGGGCAGGCGCTGACGGGTCAGGCGGCGTTCGTCTGACCGGTCTTCAGGCGTCGGCGGGCACCCGGGCGGTCGCCGACCTCGGCCTGGGGATGGTGGCGGTGATCTCCGCGGGCGTCGGGTTGGTGGCCTCGAACCGGTCGACCTGACGAAGCAGCCGGGCGGCGAGCAGCACCTCGAAGGCGAGCATCGCCGCTCCCGCGATCACCGGCGCGGCGATCACCGCACCGGTGATCGGACCGATGATGAACGCCGCCATCTGGAACTCGATGCCGCTGACCAGGTGGGTGCGGATCCGGCGCCGCAGCAGCGCCGTGCGGACTCGGCTGACCAGGCTCAGCGAGTCACGTGGCGTTTCGGCGGAGTCGTCGTCGTCCTCGGCGTCCACTTCGGCCTGCTCGGCCTGCGACCGGGCGTCGTAGTCGGCCCCCAGCTCGGCGATCTCCCGCCGGCGGCGACGCATCGCGGCCCGCACCTTGCCCATGTGCCAGGCGCTCATGTAGCGGATGAGGTGGACGGCGAGAATGCCGAAGGCCGCCCACAGGTACAGCGGGTTGCCGGTCGCCGCGAACTGACCGCCCATGAGCGCGGCCGCCGCGATGATGATGCGGATCTCGTCGACGATGAAGTCGAGCCAGACGCCGAAGAACGAGCCGGTGCCGTTGAGCCGGGCGACCTTGCCGTCCATGCAGTCGACGACGAAGCTCAGGTGGAAGAGCAGGCCACCGACGATCAGCCAGGCCGATTCGGCGGTGGCGAAGCACGCCGCCGACGCCAGGCCCAGTAGCAGCGCCACGCCGGTCAGGAGGTTCGGGGTGATCCAGCGGTAGGGCGCCGCCCACTGAACGAGACGGGAGGCCACGGGGTCGACGAGGATCACGGTCCACCAGGCGTCCCGGGCCTTGTAGGTGCGGGACCTGATCTCGTCGATGGAAACTCGGTTGCTCATCCAGTGACCTCACGTCCGCCAGCGGGGGTGTACTCGGCGTGAAGAAAAGGTAAAGGACACCATCGGGGCTGAACAATCAGTTGAGTAACCCGATCTTGGTCCACCGAATGGCATACAGGCGAATTGTCCATTCCGTGCTGTCGGCGGGCTCCTCTAGGCTCGGACCATGGTTGGCAGCGATCCATCCCCGCAGGGCAACGCCACTGTCCCCGTCCGTGCGTCCGGCCTGTCGGCGTTTCCGAGGCGGCTGCGGTGGGCTGCCGCGGTCGCGGCGCTCCTGGTGGTGGCGGGGCTGGCCGTCGGGAGCCTGGTGGGGTCCCGGTGGCCTGGTCTCGGCGGCGTCTTCGGCGCCCAGACCACCGACCGGAGCCAGCCGGTGCTGCTCCAGTCGATGCGGGACCTGTCCCGGTTCGTTGCCGCCGAGGGCACCTACCAGGTCGTCATCGACCTTCAACGCGACCGGCGCTACGTCCCCGATTTTCTCCTCGAAGAGCGCACCCTCCTCGTCGGGACCGGCACTGCTGAGGCGTACGTCGACTTCGCCTCCCTGGCGGACGGCGCCGTCACGGTGTCCGAGGATCGCCGCTCCGTCAGGGTGGCGCTGCCCGGCCCGCAGCTCGGTCCACCCCGGCTGGACCTGGCGCGTAGCTACGTCTTCGCCGAGCAGCGCGGCCTCCTCAACCGGCTCAGTGAGGTCTTCGGCGGGGCCCCGGACCGGCAGCGGGTCGTCTACCAGCTTGCCGAGCAGCGGATCGGCGCCGCGGCCGGCGCCAGCGGCCTGCTTGAGCGGGCCGCTGGCAACACCCGACAGATGATCGAGGGCCTGCTGCGGTCGCTGGGCTTCGACCAGGTGGAGGTCGTCGTCGCGGCAGTCCAGTGAGGTGACCGATTTCTGTTGATCTTCCGATATCGATACCATCCCCGCCTATTGGTCTGGTTGCCGACGAAGGGCAGTCGATTGGGACGCGTATCGCGCCGCTCGTTGCTGTCGCTACTGGGGGTCGGGGCGATCGGCGCCGCGGTGATCGCCAGCCAGCGCCGCCCCGGGCCGACAACCCACCCGGCGTCTGCCGTCGGCGGTGGACAGGGCGCGGGCACGCCGGCCGGTCGTGCTCCCGGCCCACACCTCACCCCCACCGTTGAGCGCACACACGCCGGCATCCCTCGCCAATGGGCAAGACGAGTGAATCCGGTCGGGATCGAGAACGCACTTCGCGGCGACACCCGGTGGAAGGTCGGCGGCCTGCGGGTCGTTGACGACGTTGGCCGGCAGATCCAGGGATACGCCTCACACTCCAGCGTCAATCTTGGTGAGAACATCGACTTCCACGTCGCGCTGGCCAACGCAGAGGACTTCGCGATCGACATCGTCCGGATCGGCCACTATGGCGGCGCCGGCGGACGTCGGGTCGCCCGGAGCCCACGCCTACGGGGTCGTCCGCGACGGGCGCCCGCTGCCGGCGACGCCGGCCAGATCCGCTGCCGGTGGCCGCGCTCATGGCGGCTGGCCGTGCCCCCCGACTGGACATCTGGCGTCTACCTGGCCGTCTTCCGCAGCGCCAACGGTTGGCGATCGGCTACGCCATTCGTCGTCCGCGACGACAGCCGGACCGCAGCCCTACGGGTGGTGCTGCCGTTCTACACCTACCAGGCGTACAACCAGTGGCCAGCGGACGGCCGGGCCGGAAAGAGCCTGTACTACGGCTACGACCGGGCCGGGCAGCGGGTCTGGACCGAGCGGGCCGCCAAGGTCTCCTTCGACCGGCCCTACGCCGGCGCCGGCCTGCCGTCCCGGTGCGCCGTCGACCTGGACGCGGTCCGGTGGTTGGAGCGCCACAGCTACGACGTCGCCTACCTGGCCAGCGACGATCTGGACATCGGCCGGACCGAGGCGGGCCGTCAGCGTGGACTGGTCTTCTGCGGCCACGACGAGTACTGGACCGCGGCCATGCGCGGTAACGCTGAGTCGCTGCTGGCGCAGGGCGTCAGCCTGGCTTTCCTGGCCGCGAACAACGTGTACTGGCGGTCGCGGGTCGAGGGCGCCCGACGCGGCCGGCCGGCCCGGACGTTGGTCTGTTACAAGGAGGCCCCCGACCCCCGACCGGGCGGAACCCACCGCTGGCGCGACGACCGCGCCAGCCCGCGGGAACCGGAGCAGCGGCTGCTCGGCGCCCAGTTCAACGGCATCGTCCGGGGCCGTTGGCCACTCGTGGTCACCGGCGCTGATCACTGGTTCTGGGCCGGGTGCGGGGTCGCCGACGGCGACCACATCGGCGGCGTGGTGGGCGTCGAGGCGGACGGCGTCGCGTCCTCGGTCCCGGTCGAGGGATCGCGCACCGTCCTGGCCGCCTCGCCGTACCGGGACCGGGGCGGCGCGTCGAAGACTCAGCACACCGTCGTTCGGGAGCTGCCGAACGGGGCGCTGGTGTTCCTGGCCGGATCGATGGACTGGCCGGTGGCGATGGCCCGCCCTGGTCGGCGCGATCCCAGAATCGAACGGGCCACCCGTAACGTCCTGGACCGGATCGGCCGTACGGTGTGATCAACGGCCGTGTCCGGCCCGGGCGCCTCCTGTTGCCGTAGGCTCGCCCCCGGTCCGCCGGCGGCGGTCAGCGCGCGGGCTGGAACAAGGGAGTGGCGCCACATGATCAGCGTTTTTGATCTCTTCACGGTCGGGATCGGGCCGTCCAGCTCCCACACCGTCGGCCCGATGCGCGCGGCCCGCACCTTCGTCGCCGGGCTCAAAGCCGATGGACTCCTGACCTCCGTCGGCGTGGTGAAAGCTGAGCTGTTCGGGTCCCTGGGCGCGACCGGGCACGGCCACGGCAGCGACAAGGCGGTGCTGCTGGGCCTGGCCGGTGACGAGCCCGAGACCGTCGACACCGCCACCATCGAGGCACGGGTCGGCGAGATCGTCGCCGACAAGCGCCTCACGCTGCTCGGCGTCCACGAGGTCACCTTCGATCCGGCCGTCCACCTGCTCATGCACCGACGCAAGTCGCTGCCGTACCACCCCAACGGAATGACGTTCGCGGCGTTCGACAGCGCCGGCGAGCTGATGCGCGCCCGCACCTACTACAGCGTCGGCGGGGGTTTCGTCGTCGACGAGGACGCCGCGGGCGCCGACCGGATCGTGCCGGACACCACCGCCGTTCCGTACCCGTTCCTCACCGGCGGCCAGATGCTGGCGATGGCCGCCGAGTCGGGCCACCGGATCAGCGACCTCATGATGGCCAACGAGACCGCCCGCCGATCTGAGGACGACGTGCGCGCCGGGCTGCTGCGCATCTGGCAGGTGATGCAGGACTGCGTGGCGGCCGGCTGCGCCACCGATGGCATCCTGCCCGGCGGTCTCAAGGTCCGCCGCCGGGCTGGCGAGGTGCGCAAGGCGCTGGAGTCCGAGCACTTCGCCACCGACCCGCTGCGGGTGATGGACTGGGTGACCCTGTTCGCGCTGGCGGTGAACGAGGAGAACGCTGGCGGCGGTCGGGTGGTGACCGCCCCCACCAACGGCGCCGCCGGCATCATCCCGGCGGTGCTGCACTACTACTGGCGGTTCGTGCCGGGCGCCAGCGCCGACGGCGTGGTCCGGTTCCTGCTGGCCGCGGCCGCCGTGGGCGTGCTGTTCAAGGAAAACGCATCGATCTCCGGCGCCGAGGTCGGTTGTCAAGGCGAGGTCGGGTCGGCGTGCTCGATGGCCGCCGCCGGCCTGGCCGAGGTGATGGGCGGCACGCCGAGCCAGGTCGAGAACGCCGCCGAGATCGCCATGGAACATAACCTGGGCCTCACCTGCGACCCGGTCGGCGGTCTGGTGCAGATCCCGTGCATCGAGCGCAACGCCGTCGCGGCGGTCAAGGCCATCACCGCCGCCAGGTTGGCGCTGCGCGGCGACGGGCAGCACTTCGTCTCCCTCGACAAGGTCATCAAGACGATGCGGGAGACCGGGGCCGACATGAAGGTCAAGTACAAGGAGACGGCGCGCGGCGGACTGGCCGTCAACGTCATCGAATGCTGACCGAGACGAACGAGGGGGTTGTGTGATCGGGGCGCTGCTGTTGGGCGTGGAGGGCTTCCCCGCGACCGGATCGCCGCTGATCGACCAGCTCCGGGACGCCGGGATCACGCACGTCGACGCGGTGGACGGCACACCGGGTTCCGCGCTCGACGGACCCGGACCCGTCCTGGTGGTCCGTGCCGACCTGGTGGCACACACCGCGGTCCTTCGGAACCTGGCCACCGAGCCCGGGGGCCGGACCACTGTGCTCATCGGCGCGCGGGGGGACTCGCCGCCGGGCGACCCGGGCGGGGTGGGCGGTGGGCTCGCGGTGCGCGAGGAGCGAGGCCAGATCGTGGGGGTCGGTGGCGACGCCGTCCTCCTCGGCGCGGTCCGGGTGGCGCCCGCGGACCTGCCGCTGCTGGCGGCGGCCGGCGCTGACGAGCGTCCGCTGGACCGGCTGCTCGCCGACCTCGTCGCCACCGGCGCCCGGGTGGGTCGCCAGCGCGCCGGCCGGCTCTACGCCGCGACGGCAGTCGACCAGGCCGATGCCGAGCGTCGCCGGGCCGAGCGGGACGCCATCGACGAGGACGCCGCCCGGCTGCGGATGGCGGTCAAGGAGCACGACGACTTCTTCACGACCTACTTCATCAGCACCTGGTCGCCGTGGGTCACGAAGGCGTGCGCCCGGTTGCGGTTGACTCCGGCCGCGGTCACCGGGCTGTCGGTGGCGTTGGCGGCGCTGGCGACCGTCGGGTTCGCCACGGGCCTGCGGGGCGGGCTCGTCGCCGGCGCGGCGCTGCTGTACCTGAGCTTCGTGCTGGACTGTGTGGACGGCCAGCTCGCCCGTTACACCCGTGAGTTCAGCCCGTTCGGCGGGTGGCTCGACACGATGGCCGATCGGGGCAAGGAGTACCTGGTCTACGCCGGGCTGGCTTTCGGCGCCGAGCGCGTCGGCGCGACCGGGGTGTGGCCGTTGGCGGTGGCGGCGCTGGTGTTACAGACGGTCCGGCACCAGACCGACTACTGGTACGGCGCGCTGCACGACGAGGCTGCCCGGCGTCCGGGCGGGGACGTCGGCGGGGCGTTGGGGCGGATGTCGCAGCGGGTCCAGTCGGGCACGGGCTCGCCGGCCTACTGGCTCAAACGTATCGTGGTCTTCCCGATCGGCGAGCGATGGGCGCTCATCGCGGTGACGGCGGCGCTGTTCGACGGCCGGGTGGCCCTGCTGGCGGTGCTGACCTGGGGCGCGTTCGCCGGGGCGTACACGTTGGCGCTGCGGTCTATGCGGGCCCGGTCGATGCGGGTTCCGGTGATGACGACCGTCGACCTGCCTTACCACCGTGACGAGCCATGGTCGATGCGACGGGGTGTGTCGCACCCGGCGATCCAGCGGCTGGGTCCGTTGCCGTGGGTCGCGGTGGCCGTGGCGTCGGCTGGGGGCGCGCTGCTGGCGGCGGGGGGAATGGCGCCGGCGGGGACGGCGAGCCTGGCGGTGCTCGTGGCGCTGTTGCTGGTGGGTGTGGGCCGGTTGCCGTTGCGGCACCCGCACGACGGACCGTTGGACTGGTTGGTCCCGGCCGGGCTGCGCGCGGCTGAGCTGCTGGCGGTGGTGGCCGTCGGCGCGGTCGCCGACGTGCCGTGGCCGGTGGTGTACGGACTGCTCGCCTCGTTGGCGTTGCGGTACTACGACGCGATGGCCCGCGCGGAGAAGGGCGCCCCCACGGTTCCCCGGGCCCGATGGGACGTGCCCTGGCATGTGCGCGTCTTTGCCGTCGCGGTGGCGTCGGTAACCCCGGTGGCGCTGCCGTTGTTAGTCCTGTTGTCAACATACGTCGTTGTCGTGTTCTGTTGGGGCGTCTACCGGGGCTGGCTGGGGTACGCCAGCCCCGCCTAGTCCGATCCGCCGGTGCCGTAGGGAGTCGTGTGCCACTGCTCAGTGTCGTCGTTCCGGCCTTCAGGGTGCAGGGCTACCTGCGCGAGTGCCTCGACTCGATTCTCGACCAGGGTGTTGACGACCTGGAGGTGATCGTCGTCGACGACGGCTCGCCGGACAGCTGCGCGGCGATCGCCGCCGAGTACGTCCAGCGCGACCCGCGGGTCCGGCTCGTCTCGCTGCCGGTCAACGAGGGCCTCGGCCCGGCCCGCAACCATGGCCTGGAGGCCGCGTCCGGCGAGTTCGTCTGGTTCGTCGACAGCGACGACCGGCTCTCCTCGGGGGCGTTGAAGGCGGTCTCCCGGCGGCTGGTGGAGACCGATCCGGACGTGCTCATCGTCGACTTCGTGCGGTTTGGCGATGACGGCGGCACCGTTCGCAGCGACCTTGCCAGGGTGTTGGCGGACGCCCCGTTGGTCTTCGACGCCCGGCAGCAGCCGCAGGTGTTGTGGATTCTGCATGTCGCCTGGAACCGGATCGTGCGTCGTGAGTTCCTGCTGCGGCTGGGCCTGCGGTTCGAACCGGGCTGGTACGAGGACGTGTCGTTCAGTTACCCGGCGGTCGCGGCGGCGGCGCGGATCAGCGCGCTCAGCCGGGTGTGTGTGGAGTACCGGCAGCGCCGGGTCGGGGCGATCACCAGCACCGTGAACGACCGGCACTTCGAGATGTTCGACCACTGGGACCGCGCCTGGGAGCGCCTCGATGCGGTCGGTGGGCTGATCGATGAGCTGCGGCCGGAGCTGTTCGGTCGGATGGTCTGGCATTTCCTGACGGTGCTCGGCAGCGACCGTCGGGTCCCGCGCGGCTCCCGGCGCCGGTTCTTCCTGCGGATCTGCGATGAGTTCGCCGCGCGCCGTCCGGACGCCGGTTACCGCGTGCCCGCGGGTATCGAGGGCCTCAAGCACCGGCTGGTCGCCAGCCGGTCCTGGCGGACGTTCCTGTTGTTGCGGGCGGTGGTGCGGCTGCGACGGCGTGGGGTCGCGGTGGCGCGTCGGGCGCTCCGACCGGTCGTCCGGGTGGCGTCGGGCACGGCGCGGTCCGCGGTGGGCGTGGTCGGTCGGGCCTGGTACCGACTGTGCCTGCTGCTGCCGCGCGACGAGCGGTTGGCTGTCTTCGCCTCCTACTGGTACCGGGGGTACTCGGGCAACCCGGCCGCGGTCTACGAGGCCGTGACGCGGCTGGCGCCACAGGTCAGGGGCGTCTGGGTGACCCGTCGGGACCGTCGTGGCCAGTTCCCGCCCGGGACGCCGACCGTGGTCGCCGGGAGCCTGGCCTACTACCGTGCGCTGGCCCGCGCCAGCTACCTGGTCAATGACGTCAACTTCCCCGACTTCGTGGTGAAGCGGCGGGGCACGAAACACCTGCAGACCCATCACGGCACCCCGTTGAAGGTGATGGGGGTGGAACAGGCACGGTTCCCTGGCGGCGCGGATATCGACTACCGGCGGCTGCTGCGTCGCTGTGACCGTTGGGACTTCTCGCTGTCGTCGAACCCGCTGTCGACGGAGGTGTGGGAGCGGGCGTACCCGTGTGCGTACGAGCATCTGGAGTTCGGGTACCCGCGTAACGACCGGCTGGCGCTGGCCGACGCCGCTGACGTGGCGCGGGCCAAAGCCTCGGTGGGCGCGGCCGACGGCGACCTGGTGGTGCTCTACGCCCCGACGCACCGGTCGAACCACCCCGGGTACCGTCCGCCGTTCGACGTGGACGAGCTGGCCGAGGCGCTCGGGCCGCGGGGTCGGCTGTTGGCGCGCGGGCACTACTTCGGCGACGGCGCCGGGGCGCGGGCGGTGGGCGCCGGCCTGGGTCGGGTGCTGGACGTGTCCGACCGGCCGAGCGTGGAGGAGCTGTATCTGGCGGCCGACGTGCTCGTCACCGACTACTCGTCGGCGATGTTCGACTATGCGGTGCTGGACCGGCCGATCGTCATCTACGCCCCGGACTGGCAGACGTACCGCAGCACCCGCGGCGTCACCTTCGACCTGTTCGCCACGCCGCCCGGGCCGGTGGCGACGACGTTTGACGCGTTGGCGGAGCTGTTCCGCAAGGACGAGGTCGAGTCGGAGTCGACCCAGCGGGCGCGGGCGGCGTTCCGGCGTCGCTTCTGTTCCTGGGAGGACGGCCGGGCCGCGGAGCGGGTGGCGCGCCGGGTGTTCCTCGGCGAGGTCGTGCCGTCGTGCCGTGGTCAGGGACCTGTGGTGGCTGTGCCGGCGGAGGGACGCATGGCGTCGTCTGTTCCGGCCGGCCGGGTGGGGGTCCCGGGCGGGTCGAGCAGGGAGTCCGAGGCCACCAGGTAGCGGGGCCGGTCCTGGACCGCGGTGTAGATCCGCCCGATGTACTCGCCGAGCAGGCCCAGGCAGACCAGCTGCACCCCGCCCAGCAGCAGCACCGCCACGAACAGCGACGCCCAGCCGGGCACGGTGACGTCGTTGGCGTAGGCGATCACGCCGAAGAGCATCATGAGCAGGCAGAACACGAAGCTGGCCAGGCCCAGCCAGGTGGCCAGGCGCAGCGGCGCGGCGGAGAAGTTGGTGACGCTGTCCCAGGCCAGCCGGAGCATCCGGGCCAGCGGGTACTTGGTCGTCCCGGCGACCCGGGGCGCCCGCGCGTACCGGACCTGCCCGGACCGGAAGCCCAGCGACGGCACCAGCAGGCGGTACACCGGCTCGTGTTCGGGCAGTTGGGCGAGGGTGTCGACGACCTCGCGACTGAGTAGCCGGAAGTCCCCCGCCTGGCCGGGCACCCAGCCGCCGACGAGCGAACGCATGAGCCGGTAGTAGGCCGCGGCGGTGTGACGTTTGAAGGCGGTGTCGGTGGCGCGGTCGTCCCGGACCCCGTATACGACGTCCAGGCCGTCCCGTCGGGCCAGCGCGAGCATGTCGACGATCTTCTCCGGCGGGTCCTGAAGGTCGGCGTCGATGCTCACCACGTACCGGCCGCGGGCCCGGCGCAGTCCGGCGGTCAGGGCGGCCTGGTGGCCGCTGTTGCGGCGTAGCCGCAGCACCCGCAGCTGCGGCCAGACCCGCCGTGCCCCGTGCAGCAGCATGGCGGTGGCGTCGGCGCTGCCGTCGTCGACGGCGACGACCTCGTACGGCTCGCCGAGGGCGTCGAGCACCGGGCGGAGCCGGTCGATGAGTGGGACGAGCGCGTCCTCCTCGTTGAACATGGGGACGACCACCGACAGTGTTGGCGCCGCGGGGGCTGCCGCGTTCTCCGAGCTCGGCTCGCCGGTGGGCGCGGGATCGGCGTCGGTGGGCTCCACGGCCGGGACTCTACCCGGACGCGCCGGGCTGGGCGGTGGTCGTCGGCGCGGCGGTCACAGCGGAGCGACGACCGAGACCCGGCCTTCGGCGAGCCAGTAGGACATGCCGACCACGGCGCAGCGCCCGGCGGCGACGGCGTCGACCACCGAGCCGGCCTTCGCGACAGCGGCGGCGGTGTGTCGGACGTGAATGTCGGCCATCCCGATGTAGTCGGTGACGCCGTCGGCGTGTGCCGCACGCACGCTGGGCAGCACTCCGTCGACGATGGGTCGCAGGTTGTCGGGGGCGTGCGCGCCGCCGAGGGCGGACTCGGCGGCTTTGACCGCGCCGCAGTCCTCGTGGCCGAGCACGACAACCAGGGGCGCCCCGAGGACGGCGACGCCGAACTCGATGCTCGCGAGCACCTCTGGCCCGACGATGTGGCCGGCGGTGCGCACGACGAACAGGTCGCCGAGGCCGCGGTCGAAGATGATCTCGGCAGCGAGGCGCGAGTCGGAGCAGCCGAACAGCACCGCGAACGGGCGCTGGGCGGTGGCCAGCGCGGCGCGGTGCTCGGCGTCCTGGTGGGGGTGCAGCCGGGTGTTGGTGACAAACCGGTGGTTTCCCGCCAGCAGGTCGGCGAGCGCCTCGGCCGGGGTGGGGGCGGCCGGTGGCAGCGGTGGCGCGGCCTTTTCAAGATCAGTCACGGGTTCAGACTGTCATGTGATCGGGTGCTGCTGGCGCCGGGTTTGCCACCCGGAAACACCTCATAACTTCTAAATTCACCCCTAAATGGGGGATATTGCATTGCGCTCCATGGCTTCGACCGCGACCCGGCCGTTCGTCACGGTGACGGCAGCGTGCGGCTGCGGCCGGTGGACGTACGGGGCGTCCACCGCGAGGCGCTGGCGTGCGACATCCAGTCAGAGGTGGTAGCTCAATGCTTCCGTACGGTCGTCAATCAATCACTTCCGATGACATCGCTGCCGTGGTCGAGGCCATGCGTGGGGACCGGCTGACCTCCGGCCCGCAGGTCGTGGCCTTCGAGAAGGAGCTCGCCGAGCACGTCGGCGGGACGCCCTGCGTCGCGGTCAGCAGCGGCACCGCCGCGCTGCACACCGCGTACGCGGCGGCGGGCCTCAGCGCCGGCGACGAGGTGATCACCTCGCCGATCACCTTCGCGGCCACCGCCACCACCGCGGTCCTCCGGGGCGCCACCGTCGTCTTCGCCGACGTCCGCGACGACGGCGCCCCCACCATCGACCCCGACGCCGTCCGATCCGCCGTCACCCCGAAAACCAGGGTGATCTCGGTGGTGGACTACGCCGGCCACCCCGCCGAGTACGAGCCGCTGCGCGCCGTCGCCGCCGACGCCGGCGCCGCCCTGGTCGCCGACGCCGCCCACTCGTTCGGCGCCACCTATCGGGGCGCCCAGGTGGGCACACTCGCCGATCTCACCGCCTTCTCCTTCTTTCCCAACGGCCCGATCACCACCGGCGAGGGCGGCGCGCTGGCCGTCGCTGACCCGGCGCTACGCCGTCGCGCCCGCTACTTCCGGGACCTGGGCCAGGTCGGCGAGGGCGGCGACCAACGCCAGCCCAATGAGGGCGGCTGGCATCAGGAGGTCCAGGAGCTGGGGCTCAACTACCGGCTCTCCGACATCCTCTGCGGCCTCGGGCGCAGCCAGCTACGCCGGGTGGCGTTCTTCACCGCCCGCCGCGCGGCCATCGCCCGGCGCTACGCCGAACTGCTCGTCGACATCCCGGGCCTCGGCCTGCCTACCGTCCGCGACGACGTCACCCACGCCTGGCACCTGTATCCGGTGCGTGTCTCCGACGGCCGTCGCCGTGAGGTCTACGACCGGATGACCGCCGCCGGGATCGGCGTCGCCGTCCACTATCTGCCGGTCTACCGGCACCCCGTCTTCGCCGAACGTGGTTACCGGCGCGGCATGTGCCCGCGGGCCGAAGCCTTCTACGCCGACCAGCTCTCGCTGCCGATCTTCCCCGATCTCACCGACGCCGAGCAGGACAAGGTCGTCGCCGAGCTTCGCCAGATCCTCGGTTGACCAGCGCTCGCCGTCGCCCACTCTCACGACCCCCTCACTGACGAAAGGAGCGACGGTGCGCGTCGTCGGCATCATGCAGGCCCCCATGGCCACTACCCACCTACCAGGAAAGGTTCTCCAGCTACTCGGCGGGTGCAGCGTCCTGGAACGGATGGTCCGCGCGGTCCGCGACAGCGCCGAGCTCGACGGGCTGGTCGTGGTCACCACCACCGGCTCCGGCGACGACGCGGTGGCCACCGAGTGCGCCCGGCTCGGCGTGGCCGTCCACCGGGGTCCGGCGGGCGATCCGTTGCGCCAGGTCGTCGGCGCGCTCGACGACCACCCGGCCGACGCTGTCATGCCGTTCTCGACCGACTGCCCGCTGCTGGACCCGGAGCTGATCGCGGTCGGCGTCCGGGTGTTCCGGGCCATGCCCGGCCTGGACTACCTCAGCACGGCGCTGCCGCGCACCCTGCCACAGGGCATGGACATCGAGGTGGTCCGCGCGTCCACGTTGCGGGCGGTCGACTCGCTGGCCGCCGGCGAGGACCGGGCCGAGCTCACCGGCTACCTGCGGGATCACCTCGACGACTACCGCGTGGTGGGCCTGACCGTGCCGCCGCGCCGCGCGCACCTGCGGCTGACGTTGGACACCATGGAGGACTTCGCCCTCATCTCGATGGTGGTCAGCCACTTCGGCGACAGCAGGGTCTCGGTGACCAAGGTGGTCGAGTGGTTGGACGCCAACCCGGCGGTGCGGGCCCTCAACGCCAAGGTCGCCTGAGCGTCACGCCTGTCGCCGCGGCACGGTGTCCGAGTCACATGATGGGATGGGTTCCGTCCGCTCCGCGGCCCGCGCGGCGGCGCGACCTTGTGCGCGAAGGAGCCGTCATGAGCCTGACACGGGCCGTGCTGAGGTCACCGGTCGGTGACCTCACCGCAGCTGTCGTCGACGGCGCCCTCACCACGCTGACCTTCGGCGCCGGACGCGCCGCCGAGACCGGCCCCGACCGGTGCCCGATACCAGGCCCCGATCAGGACGGGCCCGGTGTCGATGAGGTCGCGCCCGAGGCGCATCCCGTGCTCGCTGCTGTCGCCAGCCAGCTCGACGAGTACTTCGCCGGCCGCCGGACCAGCTTCGATCTGCCGTTGCGCCCGGCCGGCGGCGTCTTCGAGCGCCGGGTGTGGTCAGCCCTTCGCGAGATCCCTCACGGGCAGACCCGCAGCTACGGGCAGGTGGCCCGACAGCTCGGCCAACCGCTCGCCGCGCAGGCTGTCGGCGCCGCGAACGGCCGTAACCCGATCGCGGTGATCATCCCCTGCCACCGGGTGATCGGCGCTGACGGTTCGCTCACCGGGTACGCCGGCGGTCTGGACCGCAAACGCTTCCTGCTTGATCTCGAACAGCCGGATCGGTTGTTCTGAGCAGCTCACGTTCGGTGCGTCAGCAGCGTCTACCCGTCGTGAGCCTGCCCCCCTTCGAGCTGACGGTCGCCCGACACGCGGCGACCGTGCTGCGGGTCTGCCGTGCCCTGGTCGGCCCCGACGACGCGGACGACGCCTGGTCCGAGACGTTCCTGTCGGCCTTGCGCGCCTACCCGACGCTTCCCGCGGACGCGAACCTGGAGGCGTGGTTGGTGACGATCGCCCACCGTCGCTGTGTCGATCTGCTCCGGGCGCGGACCCGTCGGGCGGTCCCGGTCGGCACGCCGCCGGAGCGGGCGGCTCCGGAGGCGGCGGGCGATCTGGATCTGCGGGCGGCGCTCGCGGCGCTGCCCGACAAGCAGCGGGTGGTGGTGGCGCTGCACTACCTGGGCGGGCTGCCGTACCGGGAGGTCGCGGAGGTCGTGGGCGGATCGGTGGACGCCGCCCGCCGGGCGGCCGCGGACGGGGTGAGCGCGCTCCGCCGGCGCTATCGGAGAGAGGCGTAGTGATGGATCACAACGTGGGGGCGGATGTCCTCGGCGCGTTCCCGGTGACGGGCGGCGAGCTGGACCGGTTGCGTGAGCGCCTGGTCCGGGCGGCGCAGGACGAGGGCCTGTTGGACGTGGCGTACCGGGTGGTGGACTCGCCGCTCGGACCGTTGCTCCTGGCAGCGACGGCGCGGGGCCTGGTCCGGGTCGGGCTGCCGGCTCAGGGCCATGACGCCGTGCTGGCGGATCTCGCCGCGACGGTGAGCCCCCGGGTGTTGGCCGCCCCGGCCCGGCTCGATCCGGTGGCCCGGCAGCTCGACGAGTACTTCGCCAGGGGCCGTCGGGACTTCGACGTCCCGTTGGATCTTCCCGTGGGGCCGCGGTTCCGGGCTGCGGTGTTGGCCCGGTTGGCGGCCATCCCGTTCGGGGGTACGGCAACGTATTCGCAGGTGGCCGCCGAGGTGGGGAGTCCGCTGGCGGTGCGCGCGGTGGGGTCGGCGTGCGCGGCCAATCCGGTGCCGTTGGTGCTGCCGTGCCATCGGGTGGTGCGTGCCGACGGCGGTTGCGGCGGCTATGCGGGTGGCGTCGTGGCGAAGCGGTGGCTGATCGATCTGGAGCGTGGCGCGGCATGACCGATCTGGTGGTCGGTGACGACGGGCTGGCCCGGCCGGCCTGGGCGGCGGGTGACGCGTTGTTGAGGGAGTACTACGACAACGAGTGGGGAATGCCGGTCCACGGCGAGCGGGAGCTGTATGAGCGGATCACCCTTGAAGCGTTCCAGGCCGGATTGTCGTGGGTGACGATCCTGCGGAAGCGTCCGGCGTTCCGGCTGGCGTTCGACGGGTTCGACCCGGAGGTGGTGGCCGGATACGGCGACTCTGACGTGGAGCGGCTGCTCGCAGACGCGGGCATTGTCCGCAACGGGGCGAAGATCCGTGCGGCCGTCGGGAACGCGGCGGCGACGTTGGCGCTGCGGGACGAGGGCGGTCTGGACGCGTTCGTGTGGTCGTTCCGGCCGGATTCGACGCCGTCGCCGCGAACGCTGGCCGAGGCGCCGACGGTGTCTGCGGAGTCGGCGGCGTTGTCGAAGGCGTTACGTCGTAAAGGGTTCGTCTTCGTTGGGCCGACGACGATGTTCGCCCTGATGGAGGCCATTGGCATGGTGGATACGCATCTGGTCGGCAGTCACCGGCGTGGGTCCTCGGGTGTGTGGCGCTAGCTCTGCTCAAAGATTTTGATGAAGGTATTGATGATGCTCGTTCTCCTTGGCTACAGTCGGGCGATCAAGTCACATTCATCGATGTCTGACATCGTGTCTTTCGATCCCTGATGTGACCTCCGTCGGCCACCCCCGAGAATCGGAGCACCCCCCATGACCCGCAAACGCACAGCTGTGACGGCGCTCCTCGGCGCCGCATCCGTCCTTGGTCTCATGGCCACGACCCTGCCCGCCAGCGCGACGACCCGCCCCGCCCCGGCGCCGGCGGTCTCGGACGACGTCGTCCACGCGATGAGCCGGGACCTCGGCCTCACCACGACCGCCGTCCGCGCCCGGCTGGCCGCCGAGCACCAGGCGAGCCTGACCGGGGAGCGGCTCCGCACCGACCTCGGCGACGTCTTCGGTGGCTCCTGGCTCGACAACGGCCGGCTCGTCGTCGGCGTGACCGACCAGGCCCGCGCCGACCAGGCCCGCGCGGCCGGCGCTGAGGTCCGGGCGGTGTCGCGCACCCTCGCCCAACTCGACGGGGCCGTCGCCCGCCTAGACGCCGCGAAGGGCAAGGCCCCGGCCGGCGTCTCGGTCTGGTACGTCGACCCGACGACCAACGCCGTCGTCGTCCAGGCGCCCGCCAACTCCATGACCAAGGCCCGGTCCTTCGTCAAGGCGGCCGGTGTGGCCGCCGAGGCCGTCCGGTACGAGGTTACCAACGAGAGCCCGCGACTGCTCGCTGACATCGTGGGCGGTAACGCTTACATGATCAACAGCTCAGGTCGTTGCTCCGTCGGCTTCGCGGTGCAGGGCGGGTTCGTCACCGCCGGCCACTGTGGCAAGACCGGCGCGCGGGTCACCACCCGCGAGGGCGCCGCGTTGGGCTCGTTCCACGGCTCGACGTTCCCCGGCGATGACCTCGCCGTGGTGAAGGTAGACGGGGGTCACAACCTGCAGGGCGCCGTCAACAACTACAAAGGCGGTGTGGTCCGGGTCGCCGGTTCCACCCCGGCGACGGTGGGCGCTTCGATCTGCCGTTCCGGCTCCACCACGGGCTGGCACTGCGGCACGATCCGTAGCTACAACGCGACGGTGACCTACCCGCAGGGCAGCGTCACCGGGCTGATCCAGACCAACGTCTGCGCGGAGCCTGGCGACTCGGGCGGATCGGCGATCTCCGGCAGCCAGGCCCAGGGCGTCACCTCTGGCGGAAGTGGCAACTGCAGTAGCGGCGGCACTACCTACTTCCAGCCTGTCAACGAGATCCTGCAGCGCTACGGCGCCCAGCTGATCACCAGCTGAGCGGCTGTTGACGGAGGGGCGGGCGGCCGTGTTGGCCGCCCGCCCCTCCGTCTGTCTGTCTGTGTGATGCTCGCGGGCAAGCACCCGCGCCCACCCCCAGCGCGCCCATCCGCGGTCCAGCCCGAAGCAGAGGCCGCCCAACCTCTGGTGACCTGCGGGTATCCGGCAGACGCCACTTTGGGGGACCCTGCTTTGCGGCGTCCAGCCCGGGCGCGTAAGGTAGTCGAGCCGGCAGGGGTCGGCCAGGTGCTCGGCTGTTGTTGGTGGTCGGGTTTGCATTCCTTTCCGTGGTTCTTGTTTCGGGGTTGGTTTGTGTCTGGTCGGGTTTGTTGGTGGGGTTTCCCGGGTTTTGGCGCTGTGTTCTGGTGGTGCTAAGGTTCGGGAGATTGTTCG